>CAZAPM010000010.1:0-84495 GCA_964487475.1 uncultured Planctomycetales bacterium | reverse complement strand
GAGATCGCGCCCAGGATAGGCAGATCGAAAGTGCGCTTGGCATCCTCGATATCCAGCACCGACTGGTCCATGAACTCCCGAATGAAGATCAACCCTACCCCGATCGCCAAACCGCCGAACAGGCCCATCAGCGTGATCAACAGCTTGTCCGGCTTGGCCGCCTTAAGTGGCAAACGCGCGGGATCGATGATCCGGTAACGGGTGCCTTCCTTGGACACTTCCAGCCGCTGGGTGATCTTGGCGGTCTCCAACTTCTGCAGGAGGAGGTTATAGATGTTCTCGTTGACCTTCATATCCCGCGCCATGGAAGCATCGAGCTTATCCAGTACCATGAGCTTGTACATGGTGGCGGTCGGGTCCTTCTCCCCCTTGGCCGCATCCTTATCCCCGTACGCATAAGAGAGCGGGCCGGTGGTGGGAGCCTTGCCCGTAACCGTGATCTGATCGAGCTCCTTGCGCAGCTCGTCATACACCTCACCCTTGATCTCGGTGCCCGCGATCTTCACCTCATACTGCCCGGTCTCCAGCTCCTTCTTCTTGATGTTAAGCTGCGTGCGCAGGTCTTTGACCAGCGGGTGCGCTTCCGTGGAATCAGCCAACAGGGTATTAAGCTTATCCTCGATCTCCGCGATCTCGGATTCCTTGATCTTACGCTTGTACACCGCGAGCTGGTCCTGGATGAAATTGATGGCTACGTCCGTTTCGCGGGACTGGGATTTGATGTTCTCTTCGATCAACACGTCGGTGATGGTCTGCGCGATGAGCTGGGTTTCCTTGGGGTTCGATCCCGTATATACGATCTGCACCAGGTTCGTGCCTCTCACTTTGACGTCTATGTTCTTGCGCAGCCCCATGATCAGGTCTTCGAACTGCTGCTGGTTCTGCACGCTACGCGCCAGATTCAGCTTTTTGGTCAACTCCAGCAGGCTCGTCCAGCTCAATATCTGCTCGCGGATGTTGCGCATCCTCTGCGCCAGGTTGGTGGAGACCGCCAGCCCCTCGATCAGGGGGTTGATCACCTTCTCCTCTTCGACCAGGATCACGGTCGAGGACTGGTACTTGGGCGGAAGCAGCAACGCGGCGAAAATCCCCGCCATCAGGCCGACGTACCCCGCGCCCGCAAAAAGCCACTTGCGGCGGAAGAACATCTTCAGGTAGTCCGCCGGGTTCCTTGTGATCGGTGTTTCCTGTTCGCTCATGAAGCCCTCTTCGTTAGTAGTCTGGTTATCGCGCAATGGTATCCACCGCGGTCTTGGCGCTGCCGGCCTGGGTCGGCCCGGAAGACGCAACACCGATGGTCGAAGCAACGGGATTGATCACCCTGACCACCTTCGCCATGATGGTCGAAGGGACATAGAGGATCTCGCCCGGCCGCATTTTGACGTTCTCGCTCAAGTCACCGGCGTACAAAAGCTCGTAAAGATTGACCTTCTTGACCTGTTTCCTGCCGCGCGGGCCGGGGGTGATGATCTGCGCTTTGCGCATGGCGGCGGACTGCAAAGGCAACCCGGCGGCCACGATCGCATCGCGCACCGGGATCTCCTCGGCACGGATGTAATAACGGCCGGGGGTGCCTACCTCCCCGATCACCAGGATATACTTGCTCTTGTACTCCTTGATGGTGACGTTGACCTCGGGGTTCTTGATGAAACCGGAAAGAGCGTTGACGATCTTCTCCTCCACCTGTTTCTTGGTAAGGCCGTTGACGTCCAAGTCGCCGATGAACTTGAACTGGATCTTGCTCTCCTGGTTCACAATAAAATCACCGCTGAACTCGGGATGGCGCATGACATTGATCTCGATGACGTCATCGGCGCCCAGAGTGTACTTGACCGGGTCGAAAGCGGATGACCCGGAGGTCTCACTCGCAGCTACTGCCTCCGCAGGAGTCGTCCCGGCCGGCAGGGGCTTGACTTCGGTTATAGCAAGCTCTTTAGGAGCAGAACCGGACATCTCGGCGGTATAATCTTTGACCTCTTCTTTTCCCTGAACAGCCGGCGCAGCATCAGCCGCAAAGGCGAACGCCACAAAGCAGGCAAAGAGCAGCCCTATTAATAAGGTAAGCACAATATTACGCATTGACCGTCTCCCTGGAAACCTCAACAATGGTCTCCTTGAATTCCTTCAGTTTCTTCAGATCATTACGGTCGTAAACCCGCCATCCGCGCCAGTCCCTCTTGGAAGGGCCGATCTTCCCGGCCTTTTCCCAGCGCATGATCGTCTTGGTGGTCACGCCGATCCTGTCTGCCACGTCGGTAATTGTCATCCATCCGTTACTCACTTAGACTCCTCCTGATTTCACGAAAATATGTCATAAGTATAACACATCTGTCAAGGTTGTCCATGTTTGTATATATATGTCCATCTATGTCCATACATGTCTGATTTTGTCTTGGAAATAACTGGTACATATAGTTAATACTAGCATTATTCATGCCAAAACATGTTAATTAATAAACTATTTTAATAATAGATAAAGTATTGTATTTTATGACGTTAAGCGTTTATACATGAGACTGGTTAACTTGGTGCATAACTCGTGAATTTTTCAATTCGTGGATTTGTGCTGCGGCGTAAACAAACATGGTTGTGGATGATATCAATACTCAATTCCATAATATACTGTGGCACAATGGATTAAAATGGTGTTTATTTGTGTAAACATTGTCTTTATTCGAAAGCATGTTCCGGAGCTGAAAAACCATTATCAAACCTGTTTTTTTACTGCCTCTTTACCCTCCTCGCTACCAAAGCGCCTGCCCCAAGCATGAACAGAGTCGAAGAAATAGGTTCAGGAGCGGCACTGGTGGTCACTTCAAGGTAAGGACGCTTCAGCAGGTCTGAAGCCTGTGAGCTGTAGAAACGGCTGTAAAGCTCCTCCTTTTGCCCGTCCAGCGCATTGGAAAGCGCTAGGCCGAAGTTAGCCTGAGGATTGCTCACCCACGAGCTTACCAGGCCCTCCAGCCCTGCCCACTTCCTCCAGGTGTTCACCCCATCTTTCGCCTCCAGAGTGCTCACCGGGATCCCTCCATACGCCGGCTTCTCCTGCCAGGACGCACTTGCCTCATCCCACCCTGATTCCACCTTATACAAGGTAAGCCAGTCCCCCGGAGTGAACGTTCCCAGGTACTGGTAGGCGCTGAGGCTTGCCGAGGATATCCTCTTTCCGGCAAGCTTTGCCAGATCAGCCACGCCGAACTTAAACAGCGCATCCGCGCCTCCGGACGTATCCTTGACCGTCAGGTACGAATTGCTGCCGTATCCGGCTGCGGGATTCGCCTCATTGAGCCATGTATCCTGCGCAGGATAGAACGTATACGTCTCCTGGGCCATGGCACAGCGCAGGCACACCAAAGATATGGCGCCTGCCCACGATACCACTTGTACGATCCTTCTCATACCTCCTCCTTTCTTCAGCCCCGGAGCATGCTTTCACCATCCTAGACGGACAGGGAGAGCATTTCTCACTCCCGAAATCGCCTCCTCCCAACCTTGACATCGCCACTGGCATGGTATATACTTGAAAAATCATGATCACACGTATCGTTACACTCATCCTGGTTGCCGCAGCGTACACTCCCGCCCTTGCCGTGGAGATCCCCGGAGGCGGAGGTCCCGAAGTACTGGCGCCCGAACCTTTAAGCTCGGCGTTGTTCATGCTTGGCGCAGGTGCATTTGCCCTGCGTTCGTACCGCAAACACAAAAAACAATAGCGTGACCGGAATTTTCCGCAATAAAACGCACCTGGCTGTATGGGCCGGCATAGCCGCGCTCTATTCCCCCATCCTTTATCAGCTTTATACCTCCCGCTGGGAGAACATCGATTATACGCACGCGTACTTCATCCTGCCGGTATCCCTGTGGCTAGCCTGGAGGGATCGGGCGAAGCTTGCCCAGGCTGCGGCCTCCCGCGCCCCTTCCGGATTACGCTGGGCAGGGATGGCCGGATTCGGCGCGCTGATGCTTATCTTCGGCTGGCGCCAGGATTACCTTTCCGTTTCCACTCTTTCCATGCTCCCCGTGCTCTTCGGCACTGCGGCGTATCTATACGGAAGCTCAGTAAACCGGATTCTGCTCTTTCCCGTGCTCTATCTTTTATTGCTGGTGCCTCCGCCTTTGGGAGTGCTTGACAGCATCACCCTTCCCATGCGCCACGGCGTATCCGCCGCGACCGAAGGCGTACTGCGGCTTTTTCACTATCCCATCACCCGGGACGGGCTGCTGTTCACGGTCAAAGGCCATGAGATCTACATGGGCGCTCCCTGCAGCGGATTCCGCTCCCTGATCACCATGCTTTCCCTTGGCCTGGCCTATACCTATATAAGCAAGCTCTCCCGCACCCACAAGCTCATCCTGGTAGCCTCGATCGTGCCTTTGGCCCTGACCGGGAACCTCCTGCGCATCATCGGCGTGTGCCTGGCTACTTATCATTTCAGCCCTGAAGCTGGGGAAAAATTCCACGATATCAGCGGATACGGGATATTCCTGGTGCTGATCGCAGGGCTCATGGGGATCGAGGCGCTGCTTACCAAACTCTCATGGAAAAGAAAAAGCTCTGGATAATTCTGGGGGTGGTGGCCGTAGCAGCGGGCTTGACCTACGGGATGCCCCGGGCAAAATACAAAAGCCCGGACGTGATCTCCAAATTAGATATCCCCTACCGTATGATCGGCTGGCAGGGAAAGACCCTGGATATGTCCGGCCAGCTGACGGACGAACGGTATAACTTCATCAGCAGGATATTCTCCCGCAGGTATGTTAACTCTTTGGGAGAACCGGTGGTATTCACCATCCTCGACGCCGGGAATTTCCATAATCCCAAGGTGTGCCTCGGGGGATCGGGATTCACCAGCCGCGACCTGCCGGAGACGGAGTTTAAGGCGGGCAACAAGACGTTCAAGGCTACCACGGTCTACTTTGAAAAACCCGGGGAAGGATACCTGGTGATCTACTGGATCAGCATCAACAAGAAGCTCGTGGACTGGAACCAGCAGAAATTACTGCAGCTCGTCTCATCGATATTCAACAAGGAAAAAGTGGGATTGCTCGTCCGCTTCGATATCCCCTGCCGCAAGGAACAGATCCCCCGCGCCGCCGAACTGGCACAGACCTTCATCAGCGACCTGGCACCGAAACTCTCCACGGAAGACTCCGAATACCTCTTCGGCAGGTGATCTTCTTCCCCTCATCTGAAGCGCTGAACAGCGCGACCCTGTAAGACAAAAAAAAGGCCGAGGGTGATCCCCGGCCAGGAAGACGTATTTCTCGACGGACTAACTTACTTATTATTACTTAAACTTACTTACTCAAACTTACTTAGTATTACTTTAAATATAATTAATTTACTTCTTTTTGTTTCTGCTTCTGTACGTTTTTAAACCCAACGCGCCGGCGCCGAGCAGGAAAAGCGCAGAGCTGATCGGCTCGGGGGTATTCGTCACGGTGAAATCGACATCCCCGGAATACGCCTTAAGGGTGGTCCAGTAATAAGGCGACCCGCTGGAGGTAAAGAGCGTGGTCGAGGCGCTGATATTCCACTCCCCTACCTTCGTCAAGGCACCCCACACATCATCATTGAAGGAAAGATAGATATCGCTATCCCCCACCTTTTCGTACTCCGCGTATGCGCTGAAATTATTGCTCAGGAACGTGGATGCTCCCGGCGCGGGATAATTCCAGAAGGACATGGTCCAATCCTGGTAAAAATCCGTTTCCGGAACCGAGATATGCAGCCAGGGCTTCTGGGCAAGGGTAAAGACATCCTGGTCGATCCAGGATGCACCGTCCTTAAGGGCGGTCGAGAACGCGGCTTCCTGGGCAAACGCAGTGCCGGAAGCAGCCACGAAAAGTGCGGTCAAAAGCACGAAGAAAAATCTTTTCATTGCGATATTCCTCCTTACCTATTAATAGAAAAACATACAAAAGCATTATCCTGCGCACGGCAGGAAATGTCAACGATTATTTCTTATACACCTGCTTCCAGTAGCGGGTGAGGAATTCGCGCTTTTGCGTCATCCAGCGGGCGTTTTTCTCGTACCAGGCGACGGTCTCGCGCATCCCCTTCTCAAAGGGCATGGCCGGCTTCCAGGAAAGCTCTTTTTTGATCTTGTTGAAGTTGAGGCTGTAGCGGATGTCGTGGCCGGGCCTATCCTGCACGAACTCGATCAGGGAATGGGGCTTGCCCAGGATGTCGAGGATCGTCTTGGCCACGTCGATGTTGCGGCGCTCGTTGCCGGAACCGATGTTGTACGCCTCCCCGATCCTTCCCCGCTCCATTACCCGCAGCACGGCGCTGGCGCAATCCGACACGTAAAGCCACTCGCGCACGTTGATGCCGCGGCCGTATACCGGGATCTTCTCGTCATGCAGCGCCTTGTAGATGATCACCGGGACGAACTTCTCCGGATACTGCCAGGGGCCGTAGTTATTCGACGGCCGCACGGTCAGCGCGGGGAATTTGAAGGTGCGCACATAGGACTTGACCAGGAGATCCGCCGCGGCCTTGCTGGCGGAGTACGGGGAGCTGGGATTGAAAGGCGTCGTTTCGAAGAACTGGCCTTTTTCGATATCGCCGTAGACCTCGTCTGTCGAGACGTGCACGAACCGCTCCACGCCCGCCTGGCGGCTGCAGTCGAGCATGACCATGGTGCCTTTGACGTTGGACTCGATGAACTCATCGCTGCCTAAGATGCTGCGGTCGACGTGGCTTTCCGCGGCGAAGTGCGCGACGAGCGAAGGTTTTTCCTTGGCGAAGCAGGCGGCGACTTTTTTGCGGTCGCAGATGTCCGCTTTGCAGAACGTGATCTTGTGTTTGAGGGGCAAGAGCCGGGCCATATCCCCGGCGTAGCTTAAGTTATCGATGACGGTGACCTTGTACCCCTTGGCGACCGCCTGACGGGCGAACTCGCTACCGATGAACCCGGCAGCGCCGGTGATGATGAGTTTCTTTTTCATTGCTGGCCTGCTTTCTCCTGGTCGTAATTGACGGCGACGATCGGGAAAGGAATGATGATACCCTCCCTGTTGAAACGATCGTGCAGCCGCTTGATGAACTCATGTTTGATCAAAGGCTGGTCCCCGCTTTCCTGGGCCCGCAGAATCATCATAAACTTGATCCCCGAATCCCCGAACTCGGTAAAACGGACGAACGGTTCGAACTGCGGCACTCCTCCGGTGACCTCTTTCATCACCTGCGCGCCGACTTCCGCGGCGATGCGCTCCACCTGCCGCAAGTCGCTCTTATAATGCACGCTTACCTCCTGCAGTACGGCGAGGTCCTGGCTGGGGAGGCTGAAGTTGGTAATGATGGCTTTGGAGAGCTTCTCGTTGGGGACGATCACCAGGTTGTTGGAACGCATCAGGATCTTGGTGATACGCCAGTTGATATCGGCAACGTATCCCTCCTCCCCGGAATCGAGCTTGATATAATCCCCCACCCTGATCTGGCGCATGAGGATAATGTTAAAACCCGCGAAGAAATTCGCCAGGGTATCCTGCAGGGCGAGGGCAACCGCCAGGCCGCCGACGCCCAACGTGGCGAGGATAGGAGTGATCGAGATCCCCAGGCTGTTAAGAAGCACCAGGGTACCGACGGTAAAGACCACCACCCTGACGATATTCTGGGTGATGGAGCTGACCGGAAGGCCGGAGGAGCTTTTGGAAGAGAAATATTTGATCAGGCCGGAGCCGATATGCGCGATGACGAACGTGACCGAGATGATCCCCAGGACCAGCAGGAGCTTGCCGACGGTCTGCACCGCATTGTCCGGAAGCCGGGAGACGTCGAGTGCGAAGTAAAGGCCGGCCATGACGCACCAGATCATGAACGGGCCTTTGGTGCCGTCGATGATCAGATCGTCGATCTGGGTCTTGGTTTTCGAGGTGAGCTTTTGCAGGCGGCGGAAGAGCACCTGGCGCAGCAGGTAGCCGCAAAGCACGACCAGAACGAAAACCAGAAACGGAAGCAGCAGAACAGAGAAATTATTCATAGGTGATTATTATACGACGAGACCCGAACTTTATCCACCAACTTTTTAGGGACGCCCCTAAAGGGGACGCTCTTATTGGGGACGCCCCTGGAGGGGACACCCCTTAGCGCAAATTGAACGCTTTGGAGAATCTATTGCCATCCTTATGAATGCCTGAAAATCTGCAAGAAATCAACCCCACTCATATCAATAAATCTCTCTGAAATCTTATTTAAAGCAAAATACAATACAACCAGAATTATCCATATCACTATCCGTAGATTACACCTACTTACAAGCACTAACAAATAGCAGAATAAAATATTATACAGTGCTAATACTAATATGGTAGTCCAGACCGCCCCGCCCAAAAAATGAAATGAAATTAGTAATGACGCTCCCGAAAAATAAACACAATAGTTTCCTGGAAGCAATAATGCAATAATCGTTAATATAGCGGCACAACCAAGAGCTATATAGTGCATAGAACCCTCCGCATTAACAACCTTCTGCCTTTTTTTGACACAACTTATTAATTAACTCATCGAGTTTATTAAACAAATTAATCACTGACTCGTCCTTTTCTTTTAATAAACTTTTCCGGACTCTCTTATTGAGAGCATCCAATTCTTTTTTATTTGTTGGATCTTTCAGTAATATTGTCCCTCCTATAACACCAACATGTTTTCCAATGTAAGTTGCTATGACAACCATTTCGCTTTCGGTAAAATCATCCTTGTAATTCTCTTGTAATTGCTTTTTAATTATATCCTCTCCCAACAACCCCCACGGGTCGACAAAGTTCACCGGATCGTTATGGCAATACGCATACAGGTTCGGCCCGTCGATCATCCCCAGCGGATCCGCGGTAATGAACCGCCCGGCGCGCGGGTCGTAATACCTCGCCCCGAAATATATCAACCCCGTCGTATCCACCGCCTTGGTCGCGAAACGGTGCGTCCGCATCGCGATCCCCGCCGCCTGCGGCACCGTCAACTCGTTCCCGAACGCGTCATACTCCACCTTTCCCAGCAGCACAGCCGCCGCATCCGTCACCGCAGCCACATTGCCGCCCGCATCGTAATGATAATATGCCGTCGCGGCTGCCCCCGCCGGCCCCAACGCCCCGCCCGCACCCGGCCGATGCTCCATCACCAGCCCGCCCACTCCCCCTGGCGCTCCGGGCTCCCGCACATACAAAGCCGCCAGCGGCGCACCCGCTCCCTCGCCCGCATACTCCGCCACTGCCTCCGTCCCGTCATACAAATACCGCTTTGTCTTCCCCTCCTTCGTCAGCGCGATCCTGCGCCCTTCCCCGTCGTACCGCATCTCTGTCCGCCGGCCGTCCTTATCCACCTGCGTCAAACGGTTCTCAGAGTTATACACATACGCCGTCACCGCAGACCCGGCCTGCTTCCGCACCAGGTTGCCGTTATCATCATACGCATACGACACCTTCACCGCCGGAGCATACGTTACCGAGATCGTTTTCGTTGCTGTTTTTCCGGCATCGTTGCGCGCCGTCACCGTAATTGTGTTCTTGCCTTCCGCCAGCGCCACATCCGCCCGGAACCGGCTCCCCTCCAGCGCCGCCGCAGCGCCATTAACAGTCACCGAAACCACTCTTCCGGAAGCGACATCCACCGCGCCAGTGACAGGCACTACCTTTTTTCCCGGCTTCAGATACTGTACCTGCTCATCGACCATCTGATTCATATCATTATACACATACCTGCGGCTCACACTACCGTCCGTATACGTCAGCCTGTTTTTCGCCGGATCATACGTATACGCGGCCTGGAACGCGCCGGCACCAACGCGCGTCTCCCGAAGCAACTGCCCCTTCGCATCGTATTGATAGTTCGTTACGACCCCGGGAGACTCTGCCCTGATACGCCGTCCCGCCTTATCATACTGGTACGCGAACTCCGCGGCCTTCTGTGCGGGAAGAGCGGCCTTATACACTTCCAGCCCGATGATCCGGCCCATCTCGTCATATTCATACTCCGCCTTCATTCCATTCGCATAGACGGCATTTTCCACCCGTCCCGCTGCGTCATACGCGAATTCGACCGACTTTTTCTGCTGCCAATCGGTGATCGCAGCCAGGCGGCCGACCGGATCATACCCATACGCTACCGTCTTTCCCCCGGGAAGCAGCAACTGAGCCCGCGCACCCGCGGCATCATACTTATATTCTATCACATCATCCGCCAAAGGCCCGTCCACCCCGGTCAATCGTCCCGCCGCATCATATGAATATATGGTCTTGCCGTTGATGTCGGTCATCGAACTCCGCCGGCCCGCCGCGTCATACGTGAACGCCACCGTCGCCGACGGGTACACGATCCTGGTCATCCTGCCGCATGCATCATACTCATACGTTATCTTCCGGCCTTTTTTGTCCGTCATTTCGATCAGGTTGCCGGCGCTGTCATAACGGAACTGCTTCCTGCGTCCCAAAGGATCGGTCTCGGCCGTCTTCCTGCCTTCAAGGTCATATTCAAACCGGGTGTATTTGCCGTTCTCGTCGCATACGGACACGACATTACCCTCGGAATCATACGCGGACGATACCTTCCCCCCTGCGGGATCTGTCACGGAAAGCACGTTACCGTGCACATCATACTTGAATAGGGTCTTCGCACCATCCGGCGCGGTTACCCCTGTGCGCCTTCCGGCAGCATCATACTCGAAACGCATCGAATTAGAATCCGGTAAAGTGATCGATGACACCCTGGCCAAGCCGGAAACATACGCATTCCTGGTCACCGCATCAAGCGGATCCCTCGACTCAAGCAACCGGCCCAAAACATCATAGGAAAATGACCGCACCCCTCCATTCGCATCCTTGACTGAAACCAAATTGCCATATGCGTCATACCCGAATTCCGTCTTTGCACCGCGCGCATCGACGACGGAGAGCAATTGGCCCCGCGCATCGTACGCGAATCCCGTCTTTGCGCCCAGCGGATCGACCGTCTCGATCAGATTCCCCTGCGCATCATACGTATTCACCAACTTATTTCCCAGTGCATTCTCGAGCGAGGAAACCTGATTAAAACCCGGCTCATACCTCATCACTGCGGCGTTGCCCGACGGATCACAGGCGCGCAACAGATTGCCTTTTCCGTCATACGTAAAACCCCACTTCCCGCCTCGCTGGTCAATGCGGGAAACAAGATTAAAATCGGGATCCCAGGTGAACTCTTCCATCCCGCCGAGCGGATGGACTGTTTTCTGGACCGCACCTGCGGTGTCGTAAAAATATTTGGTGGCGGCACTCCGGGAATCCGTGGCAGTCACCGTCAAAGCGGCATCATCATACGTGAATCGCACACACGCATATCCGCCTTCCCCGCTTGATGAAACACAGCGGTCCTTCGCATCATACGCAAAAGTGACCGTTGCGCCCAAAGGGTTAAACTTGCGCAGCATATTATGCGCGGCATCATACTCGTAGCGCACACGCTCCCCGGCGGGATTTGACACAGCCGTAAGATCGCCCTTTGCATCATGCTCGAACACATACGCGTTTCCCGCAGGATCACTCAGGCGCGCCAGATTCCCTGCGGCATCATACGCGAAAACCAGCTTCCTTCCTCCCGTATCAGTCACCTGCGACAGGCGCTTCTGCGCATCATACGCAAGGGTAAGCGCGTTCCCGTAACGGTCTTTGATCGCCAGGAGCAGTCCCTGAGGATCGAAATGATGTGTGCTTCCGTCCTTCTGTGTCCACACATAGCCCTGCGCGTTTTTCGTCAAAGTCGAAAACTCGCCGTACTGCGCATTGAATGTCCCGTCGAGATTATCGTCGAAGCGCAACCTGCGGCCTTGCGCATCCCACACATTGGCGCGCTTGATCGTCGAATTGTATTCGATCCCTGCGGAATACGTATGAACCCAACCGTATCCGAGCGCACTACTGCGGGAAGACTGGCTGTTATAGGTCCGGATGAACGCCAGGGCAGGGCCCTTCCCGGGGATAGCGAGATCTGTCGCGATCACATACATGTTCCCGTTGGCAGTATTGACCGGATCTCCCTGGGCAGGCTGGTGCGGCGCAGGTTTCCCCAAACTGGATTCAGACGCGCGCGCAGGTTTTTTCTTAACGGTGACCGCGACCGGACCGGTATACACCGCGTCGGATGTTACTTTCGCCGCCCTGCCCGCCGGAGTGAAGGTATCCGAATATTCATGGAACGTCCCCCTGACCGTCCCGGTGATCTTCCCGTCCGTCCCCAGGACCGCGGAATCGCAGGTTTCCGAAAAATCCGCCCTCATGTAAGGCACGTGCGGCGGGATGCGGTCGATCCGGTATCCGGTGATCGTATACGACACTCTTCCCGCAACGGAGTCATTGGGATTGTTATCCTCGGTCACTTTCCCCTCGAGGGAGTAGCTGATCTCCTGCGTGATCCCTTGACCCGAAAAAGTGCTCCCTCCCGAACCGCGTATCGTGCCGTCGGATGACTGCTGGACGAGAAAACTGCGCGGGTCGGGGATCCCCACCTTACCGGTTTGCGTGACCCTGGTCGTACTTCCGTCTGCGACCGTCTCGATGGTGATCACCGACGGCTGATGATCGATATCCATCGACCATTTCCCGGAGGCGTCCGCTGCGGCAAAAAGCGCCGGCGGAGAGACCGCAAAAACCGAGCAGACCATCACCAGGAATGCTCCGGTACGCATCATCCGTTTATTCACTGATCACCTCCCCGTCCTGCAGAGAGTCGATCGTGATGGTCATGGCGCCGGGATCCGCGCGGCACACTTCGAGCTTGTAGAAACGCATCGCGACCTGGGACGGATGCGCGCGGGTATACGTGCCGTTATCCCTCCACACCGTCGATCCGCTTCCGGAAACCGGCACATCCCGCTGAGCCAGGATGAACGGGCTTACTCCCGGAGCGCTGGTCAATGAGTTGGCGTAATAAATATTGTAGGAAAGCACTCCCGGGGGATCCCGGAAGGTGAGGATGATATCGCGCGTGGCAGGATCCACGCGGATCGCGCTGATATACGGCGCCTGGCTGTTCATCTTCCTGACGGTGCCGGAAGCATCCATCAACGTTACCTCCGGCTTGAAATATTTCCAGAGGTTTTTTGGCGGCAGCATGATCACCCGGATCTTCTCATCGCTCGATGCGGGAGTGTACTCATAGTACCAAGTAGTGTACGGATTGGCCGGGATCGCGACGGCGCTGCCGATGATGATAGCGCTGCCGGGAGCCTTGGTGCCGGCGAGGACGAACGCTTGCGGGGAAATGAAGGAATAGGGCTGATTGATACGAAGATATTTTCGCTGCGAAGGGATCCCCGGATCAGGAATTTTGACCGAGGATGACTGAGCCTGGGCGGATGCCTGGGGCATCACCAAAGATACGGTTGCCGCCCCCACGAGCGCTACTGCACACCTGACTGCGTTCCTGCGAAAACCCCTCAAATAACCCTCCCTGTCACGTGAGGTTAGAGTCAAACGCCTCCGGCCTAATACGAGTCGTAGCGGATGATGTCGTCTTCGCCGAGGTAATTGCCGATCTGGACTTCGATGATCTTCGCGGTCTTTTGCGTCGGATTATGGATGCGATGCTTCTTGCCGCGGGCAACGTAAATGCTTTCGTTCTTGGCGGCGCGCGAGTTCTTCCCGTCGACCGTCACCTGCACGGAACCCTCCACCACGTTCCAGTGCTCGCTGCGGTGTCTGTGCTTTTGCAGCGCCACCGACTTCTTAGGGTAGATACCGATCTCCTTGACCTTATACCCCGGGCCTTCGTGCAGGATGGTGTAATATCCCCACGGACGGTATACGGTGGTGCCGTCCTTGGTGTGGCCCCATCCCTTATGCGCGATGTGCGCTACCATATCCTTGACCTTATTGGACGAGCCTTTCTTTACCAGCAGCAGCGCATCGGGAGCATCGATGGCGATAAGGTTATCCACCCCCAGCACCGAGACCAGCCGGTTGCGGGAATAGACGAAACAATTATTCGCGTCCATGAACTCGGCGTTGCCGATGTTGAAGTTGCACCCCTCCGACTTGCAGTGGAAATCCAGGAAACTGTCCCAGCTGCCTAAGTCCGACCACTCCAGATTGAACTCGACCAATGCCACCCGGCGGCTGTTCTGCAGGATGCCGTAGTCGATGGAATCGACCGGGATACGCGAAAACGCCTTGGCCATTTGCGCATATTTCATGGCGGCGAATGCGGCGATCTTCGGGCGGAACTCCGCCAGGTCCTCGTAGAATACCTTCCGGCTGAAACAGAATATGCCGGCGTTCCAGTAGGCCCCGCTGCGAATGAGCGCCTTGGCTTTTGCGGCATCCGGCTTTTCCACGAAACGGTCCACCAGGAACCCGGGCGCGAGGCGCTTCTTCGCCAATACATAGCCATATCCGTCCTTGGGAGAAGTGGGCTTGACCCCGAAGACCACGATCTTTTCCTTGGCTGCCAGCGTCGCGGCCGCGGACATGCAGCGCATGAATGCCGACAGCGGGGAGATCATATGGTCGGAAGGATACACGTAAAGCAGGTCATCCGGCCCCAGCGCGCGTTTCTCCTCGATGAATTTCATCGCCAGCAGGATCGAGGGAAGCGTACTTCGGGCCATGGGCTCGTAGATCAACTGCTCTTTGAGGGAAGTCCTTTGGGCAGCGGTCAGTCCGGGCATGAACTCGATCTGATTGATGAGCGTGAATCGGTAATGCTCGGAGGTGATGACGAAGATCGAACGGTGATCAAAACACGCCAGCGCCCGCTTCAGGGAAAGCTGGAAGAGGGACATGCCGTCTTTGAATTCCACGAACTGCTTGGGATGATTCTCCCGGGAAAGCGGCCAAAGCCTGGTCCCCTTCCCGCCTGCCAGAATTAATGCAACTTTCATTCTTAGGGACGCCTCCAAAGGGGACGCCCCTGCAGGGGACACCCCTTAGTTGAAATTACCATAATATAAGTATTGATCTTCTCACAATTAACTATAAACCAAATATAATCCGAGCCTATTGCCTCAAATCAGCTACAGGGGTGTCCCCCTCAAGGGCGTCCCCTTTAGGGGCGTCCCTAAGGGTTAGACGCGGTCGTAGATGAGCTTCGGGATCGCGTAGGTGCGCTCGTTCAGGATCGCGCCGATCACGTTGACCTTCTTCTCCTTCAAAGGCGCCACCGCCGCATGCACTGCCTGACGGCGGGTCCGCCCCTCATTGACCACCAGCGCCACCGCATCCACCTGCGCCGCCAGCAGCACCGCATCCTTCACATCGATGAACTCGGTCGACACCAGGATCACCAGGTCAAAGTCGTTCTTCACCTGACGCAGGAGTTCCTGCATGGCATGGGAACCGAGCAAGGTGATGGGATTAAGGCTGGTCTTTCCCGCCGGCAACACGAAAAGCTGCGAGCCCATATCCTTGACCATCTTATCGAACGTAGCCTTTCCCTCCAGCACATCCGAAAGGCCGTGCGCACCCACCAGGTCGAACTTCCCGTGCAGGGAAGGCTGCCGGAAATTAGTATCCATCAGCAGCACTTTATGCCCGGCGGTCTTGGCCAGGTACGCCCCCACGTTGACCACGATAGTGGCCACATCCGCCTCGCGCAGCGCGGTAGAAACCAGCAGCGCCTTGAACTTCTTATCAGACATCAGCAGGTAAAGCTGGTCCGCCACCACATGGTACGCTTTCGGCGTGGGTTTCTTAGGGATCGCTCCCAGATACGGCACCCCCAGGTACTGCTCGATATCCTGAGGGGACTTGAACGTCTGGTCCATATATTCGAAGGTGAACGCCAGCATCACCCCTAAGAAAATGCTCATGAAGAACGCCAGCACCACGATCAGGGGCTTGGAAGGGCCCACCGGCCGAAGCGGCACATCCGCCTGCTCGATGATCTTGACGCTCGCCGGACCGATCGCGTCGATCACCGGCAGCTGCCGGCCGTTAAGCTCCTTGGTCATCTTCTCGATGGTATCCCGCAGCTGCATGACGGAAAGGTGCTTCTCCCCGTACTTCATCTGCAGATCCGCCACCTGCTGTTCCAGGTCGAAGATCAGGTAGGAACGGCTGATGGTGTTCGCCAGGGCCGCCGCGATCAGCGGGCTGTAATCCCGCACCGTGATGGTAAAAAGATTGGTGTCGCGCACCGGCTCGACCTTGATATTGCGGCGCAGGTCCTCGATGGCAAAACGGCGGAACGCCTGCATGCGCTGCTCGTCGCTCGCCGCAGCCAGCTGCTGCGTCATCATTTTGGCCGAAAGCTTGATGAAAGGCTTCTTGAGTTCCGAGGCAAAATGCAGCTCATACCGCAGCAGGTCCATATAGCGGGGGTTGAACGCCACCGCCACCGTCCGGTCGATCACCGGCGTCGAATTGACGATCTCGCTTTGCGTCAATGCCGCCTCCGCGCGCACGTTGCCGCCCAGCGCCTGGTAAAAGGGTGATTCCACCAGCTTCTCGGCGGAGATGAGCATCTTGACCTGGGCCTCGTAGACCGGCGTCTTGAACTGCACGCCCACGATGACCGTGATCATGACCGTAAAGAAGGCAGTCAACACCACCGCCTTCTGCCTGAAGAGCACGCGCATGTAATCGCGCAGCGTCAACTCCGGGTACTGATTTTCCATGGGGATCCTCCTTTTAGAAAACGCCTTCGGAGACGACCACGATGTCTCCCGGCTGCAGGACGAGATCCTCATTCGAGGCGCCGTCCATCACTGATTTCATGTTCACTTTGAACGTTTCGTATCCGGGCGCGCCCTTCTTCTCGCGCATCACTTTCACCCGGCTGGCGGAACCGTATTTGTTAAAACCCCCGGCCATGGTGATCGCCTTAAGCACGGTCGCCCCCTCATCCAGCAAATAGGTTCCCGGCCTGACCACCTCACCGTAGACGAAATACTTCTTGCTGCGGGTCTCGCGAAGCGTCACGTTGACCACCGGATATTTCATATACCCGTCGGCAAGACGGCTCTGGATCGCATCCTGTATCTTGGTCAAAGTCTGCCCCTTGACCGCGACATTGCCGATGTACGGGAAGCTGATCGATCCGTCCGGGGTCACGGTCACCGTCACCAGAAGCTTCTCCGGCTGCAGGACGCTTATATCCAGCACGTCCTCCACTCCCACGGTATACTCGTTCCTGACCGCTTCCTGGACCGCCGCAACCGGCTCCGCCGCGGCAACGGGCTTTTCCACGACGGCAGTCTCTGCCGAAACCGGCTCTACCGCAGGCTTATCCTGCGCCCAGGCAGCCGCTCCCTGCGCCATCACGACAATCGCCAGAATGACAATGACCGTACGCACGTTCATACAACCTCCTATTTTGCTCCCACGCCGAAGACTACCACCGGTATGGTCTTCATCAGTATCTCTATGTCCAGCCACAAGGACCAGGTATCGATATACTCCAGGTCCAGGCGCATCCATTCGTCGAAATCCGTGATCTTGTTCCTTCCCCTGACCTGCCAGATGCAGGTGATACCCGGCCGCATGGAAAGCCGCCGGCGGTGCCAGGGATCGTACTGATCGACCTCGCTGGGGATGGGCGGCCGCGGGCCGACTAAGCTCATATCCCCCACCAGCACGTTCCAAAGCTGGGGAAACTCATCGATGCTGAATTTCCGCAGCAGCCGGCCCAGCGGGGTGACCCGCGGGTCGTTCTCCATCTTGAAGACCGGCCCCTGCATCTCGTTCTTATCCTTAAGCTCTTTAAGCCGCGCTTCCGCATCCCGGTACATGGTGCGGTATTTAAGCAGGGTGAACGTGCGGCCGTTCAATCCGCTGCGCGTCTGCCTGAAGAACACCGGGCCAGGAGAGGTCAGCTTGACCAGCACCGCGGTCAGCACCCCGAACGGGATTAACACCGCCAGCCCGAGCAGCGCGCCCGCGATATCGATGCCCCGCTTGATCAAAAGCTGCCACACCTTGCTCGGCGCGCTTTCAAAGGTCAACAGCGGAAATCCGTGCAGGTCGGTCTGCCGCGCGCGCGCGATCCGAAGATCGAAAAAATTCACCGCCAGGCTCGCCCGCACCCCCTGCGTCTCGCAGTAAAGGATCAGTCCCTCGATCCTGTCCAGCCAGGAGCGCGGCACCACGAAAAGCACCTCGTCGACGACGTTTTCCTGGAGCAGGCGGGGAATATCGTTGAAGGAACCGATCACCCCCACCCCTGCGATCTGCGATCCCACCCTGGAAACATCCTCATCCACGAACCCCAGCACGCGGAATCCCCATTCCCCGTGGGTACGCACCAGGGAAAGCAGCTCCAGGGCGCGGGCATTGGTGCCGACGATGATGATGTTGCGGTAATTGTATCCTTTACGCCGCACCTGCCTGAAGAGGGCGATCACCACCAGCTTTTCCAGGCTCAACAGAAAGGTCCCGGTGATGAAATACAGCGAGATGAACGCGCGGCTGACGTGGACTTCCCTGGAAAAATAGATCAGGCCGCTTAAAGGAAGCAGGGTAAAGAACCCCGCCTTGAATATGACATAGAGCACCTCCGAGACGTCCTTGGTCCGGAAGGAGCGGTACATCCCGAAATAATACATCAACCCGACCCAGGCCAGCGACACGAAACCCAGCACCCAGAGGTACTGGGCAAAAGGCAGATCCTCTCCCGGCAGATACCCCCGCAGATAGTAGCATACGGCGAACGCCGCAACGATGATGATCCAGTCGCTGCCGATCAGGAACCTGCGCAGTATCGCGGTATATTCCTTGAGCATTCCCGGGGCCTAAAAGGTGAACCGCATCCCCAGGGTCACGGTATTGACCGTATAATCCCGGGATGAGGAGTTCGACGAAAGGTTCGAATGGGAATAGTTCAGCGAAGCCTGGATATCCTGGGTCAGGTCATAGGAAAGTCCTGCCGAAGCTCCCCGGTACTTGTCCTTGATATTAAGGGAGGAATATTTGCCTTCACCGTAGAACCCGGACGCGCTGACCCCCACCCTGTCCCACAACTGCCGGGCCAGCGAGCAGGTCGCCTGCCATGATTTTCGCACCGCCTGCGTCGAGGAAGTAGCTCCGCTTTCCCGGACGAACGAGATCACCGCCCGGGTGAGCTCATCGATCTCCTTGCTTAAAGAGGCGAAGATATAGTTCTGGCGGGAAGTCTTCTTGTCAAAGGATGAGGAGATATAGTCCTGCCCCAGCCTGCCCTCCGCAAAGAAGGTGCCGCTGAAATAATGCCGCCATCCTCCGGAGACACGGTGCGTATTGAAACGGCTTCCCCCGTCATAACTTTTACGCTGATAATCGTACGCGGCCAGCGCGGTATCCTGCGAACTGAGCGCATACGTCCCCTCCACCCCGAAACGGTGCTGCTGCGTGTCCGCAAGGTCCTGCCTCGAGTAAGAATAGACCTCGTTCGAATAGGAAGAACGCAGAGAGAACTGCCTGGTGATATCCCGGGTATATCCGAGGGTTGCCCGGTTGCGGGTATAGCGGTAACGGCCGCTGGTGCGGCCGAACTCGTCCTCGAAGCTCGTCGGCTCCTCGGAGCGCACAAAAGAATCCGAAATATCGATGCGGTCGAAACGGCTCAATTCCCGGGTATAGGAAGCGTTGGCGTCCTGGGAAAGGTTGTTGAAGGAATGATGCTTCGCGAAGGCCTGGTACGTGAGGTTACCGGCTACGGAAAGGGACTGCAGCTTGCCCTCAAAGCGGGCGAGCAATCCGACCCGGGTGCCGGTGATGAAATCCGCTTTTTCGTTCGTTGAGGCCGAAGTGATGTTATCCGTATACTGCTCGAAAAGCGAACCGATCAGGGAGACGTCGACATCCCCGATCGAATAGGAAAAAACGGGATGGGGCAGCAGGATACAGACTGCCGCCGCCAATGCGATAAAACGCTTCATTATAAGCCCGGGTTTCATAAGGGGTAGTATATCACAAACCCCGGCCTATTCAAGGATAACTTCTTGCTCGCTAATGGGTTAGGTCGTGTTACGAGTGCAGGCAGTCTTCACGCCAGCTGCAGGCGAACTGGTCGCAAAAACTCAAGTTTGAAGAGAAACAAACGGGGTTGCCCTCCTTGCGCTGGATCTCGCGGATAAGCTCTTTTCTGGAGAATTTCCAGGTATCCTTGATACCTATCGAACGGGCTTTCTGCTCTATCTCTGAAAGACGCATGACTTCCTCCTGTGTAATGACTGCGCGCCTGACCAGCGCGTTACTTCTTGGTCACGGAATCGCCCCGGCGGACCCGGGAAACCACCTGAAAACCAATCTCCTGCCCCTTCTTTGCCGACTGCAACGAGGCATGGTCGAGCTGAATAGAGATGATCTGCTGCGTAAAATCCGTGGTATGGCCCTTGATAGCCACCGTATCCCCCACGGATAAAGGGCCTTTAAGCTTGACTACCGCTGCCATGACCTTGGGGAAGTAATGAGCGATGACCCCGATCTCCTTGGCCTTCGCCTCCTTCGTCCTCTTCGTCCCCTTCGGGGATTTCAGGGGCTTTGCCTTCTTCAGGGACTTCGGCGCGACCTTTTTTTTACGAATGGCCTTCGCCTTCGGCTTGGCTTTAGGCATGTTACCACTTCTCCTGGTGTATCATCTCTTTAAGCGGGCGCTTTACCGGCGCTCCGGGATGCTCCTGCGCATACCCCAGCGGGATCAGGCTTACCAGCTTTACTCCCGCAGGCGCAGCCAGTATCTCCCGCACCTGCTCGCAATACTCCTTCTTATCCCCCGCAACCCAGCAGGCAGCCAGCCCCAAAGCGTGCGCCGCGGTCAGGATATTGACCGTCGCCGCGCATCCGTCCTCGAGATAGTATTTGGTGTCCGCACAGAAGACCGCGATGCAGCACGGCGCCTCGGCGATGAAGAACCCGTTCTGGGCGATCGCCCCCAGCTTCTTGAGGGTAGGAACCGCGGTCACCACCACGAACTCCCAGGGCTGGACGTTGCGGGCAGTGGGCGCGTACCTGGCGCACTCCAGAAGCGCCTCGATCTTCTCCCAGGGCACTTCCTTCCCGCTGAACGCGCGCACGCTGCGCCGTGATTTCATCGACTCAAGCGCCTGCATCAGAGTATGATCTCCTCCGCCACTTTCGAGACCAGCGGCATTTTGGCATACGCCCCCCGCCACGCCTGCACCATGCCCCACACCGAAAACCCGATGAAGAGCGCGGCCCCTACGGTACGCAGGAGGAATTCCAGGAGCGGGATGATGGAAAGTATGAGCGCTGCGGATTCCAGCACGAAAAGCACCAGCCCCTGCTTGGCGTGAAAAAGAGCGAACTTGTTCTCTTTCTTCAGCAGGAACGTCAGCATGCAGAAAAAACTGATATAGGCCACTATCGCGAAGAACCTGCCTTCGCGGACCTCGGTATCCGTTTCAGTCATCTGAGCCGGTACGCTTACGCAGAGACCTCAAGCAAAGAATCGGTCTGCCCAAAAGGATTCAATTCCTTTTGCGGGTTCGAAGGATCATCCACCCAGGCTCCGTCCACCACGAAACGGTAATGGTATTTTCCGCCGTTTAAGGCCAGCCGCTTGGTCCAGGTGCCGTCCTTCTTCTCCATCAGGCTGGAGCTGTCCACCGCCCAGTTGTTGAAATCCCCGGCCACGTGCACTTCCTTGGCGTCGGGAGAATAGATCGAAAGCACGATCTCGTTCAGGCCCGGCAGGTTCTCCTTGAGCAGCTCGTTCATCTTGTCGGAGAGCGCCGCCATCTTGTCCTGCTTGGCCGCAGGCGCTTTCGCCGGCTTGACCGCGGCTGCTTTCTCCGCCTTAGGCCCGGATTCGGCCGTGATGATCTCGCGGGAAAGGCTGAAGTAATCCTTGGCGCCGCGGCAATACTTGTCGTAGTTGAGCACGTGCGTGCCTTCGGACTGGGCTTCCTTGAGCTTGACGTTGACATGCACCATGGTGCTGAAAAGCTTGTTCTTGAAGGTGGCGCGGATATGGTCCAGCACCTTGAAGGAATGACGCAGCCGGGAATCGAAATTGGTCACCAGCACGTTCGTGGTCACTTTATGGTTGAGGCGCTCGGTGATGAGACCGATGATCTCGTTGAGCTGGCTCAAGCCCTCCAGGGAGAAACGGCTCGCCTCGACGGGAATAATGACCTCGGAGGAGGCGCGGATGGCATTGATGGTAAGGATGCCTAAGTTCGGAGGGCAGTCGATGATGACATAATCGTACTTCGCTTCGAAGGACTGCAGCACTTCCCAGAGGCGGGATTCGCGGCTGATCTCTCCGGCGAGCTCCTGCTCCATGGTGCTTAAGATCATGCTGGAGGGCGCGATGTCGAAATTCGCCCCCACGTTCTTGATGATCTCCTGCAGGCGCACCTTGCGGCTGGTGAGCTTCGAGAGCACGTTATACATGGAGAGGTCATGCTTGATGTTCAGTCCCAGGGTCGCATGCGCTTGAGGGTCAAGGTCAATGAGCAGCACCTTTCGTTCGTTGACCGCCAGGCATGCCGCCAGGTTCACCGCGGTCGTAGTTTTGCCGCATCCCCCCTTTTGGTTCGTGACCGAAATAATGCGCATACGTAAACCCTCCTTCGCAGTAGGCGAACACCGCCCCATCCGATAAGGGCGGGTGTCCGCAGAACACATCCTACCTCACAAATCTCACATTCTCGATCAACACAAGTCCGTTTTTCTCTTTGCTGTTCCATTCCTCGACGGAAAACGCCAGCTCGCGCATATCGGACCAGTCGCTGATCCTCTTGAAATCCTGCAGCGGGAACCGGTACGCCGTCCATACATGGGGAATGCTCTTCACGTACACTTCCGAGCGCTCCTTGAAACCGTTGGAGATCTCCACACGCAGAGACGCTTCGTCGGCGTAATTCTGCCGCTTGGCCCTGAACTCCACCGCTTTGAATTTGGACATGTCCATCTTGTTGAAGGCAAAGGAGATGGTCTCCTTCTTGGCGGGATCGAAGTTATAATTGATGCGCATCAGGTTCTGGTTGATCTCCAGTACCGTCTGCAGGTTACGCGGGGACTTGGGGAAAAAGAAGAACAGCGACAACAGGATCAGCACCACCGCTGACGCAACGGAGATACCGATCACTGCGGGTGTAAAGAATGGTTTACGTGCCTTGATCCGGGAGGAACCTTTGAGGGAAGCATCAAGATATATCTTTGCCAGATGCTCGTAAATATCCTTTTTATCCATGGTTGCCTGCATAAAGATATTGTCTCGCAAAAAGGTAAGATGAATGCGCCAGTGGAGTATGATGCCTATTGTTTATATAACATAAAAACATTTTCATGTCAATAACTTTAGAGCAAAAAATAACCATACTTAGTGGTTTTTTGAGGCTCCAGGCACTAGATATTGAGTAGGGGCTCCTTTTGCGAAAAAGGCGGATTTACAGCGGATAATGCAGATAATGCGGGACTTCTTCGCCCAAAAGTGAATAAAAATTGATCAGGTGTTTCCGGAAAAGGAGGTCGAAATCAGGCTGATCGTCACCGTACCACCAGTACCAGTCGCTGCCCTCGCACACGAACATCTGCTTCCAGATAAGCGGCCACGCATCCTTGAGCGCTCCCTTACGCACCGGATCGCGCTCGATCTCCGCGAGCTTGTTGCGCGCCTGCGCCAGGCACTCCCAGGCCTTCACCTTCTGGGGCTTGCCCATCCACTTCCCGAAATCGGAGAAGATCCAGGAACCGGCAGCCATGTGCGGGATCTCATGGACAGGCGGGAACTTCTTCAAGTATTCGCTGATCGTCGTGCACTGGAGGAAGGAAGCGTCCGAAAGCCGCTCATAGAGGTACTCCAGGAAATCATGCCCGTCATTGGCAAAATACTCCCAGGCGTTCTCCCCGTCCATGGCCACGGCCACCAGGATATCCTTGCCTTTATAGGTGGCGGCGATATTCTCCAGATGATGCATGAAATCGTCCACCGCGGATTTCGGCTGCCACTGCGCGTACTGAAACCCGATCATATCGGATAAGTTGCGGTCCCGGAAGATCACCGCCATCTCCCCGTCCTTGCGTTTGAGCAGGTGCGGCTGGTACAAGAGGTCGGTGGAGCGCTTCTTGTGCTTCAGGGATTTGAAGAGCATCCCCTCGTCCGTCACGATCCATTTGAGCCCCGCCTGCAGGAAAAACGGGATGATATGCTCGCACACCGACTGCTCGGAAGGCCACATCCCGGCCGGCGCTATGCCGAAGCGCTCCCGGTAGAAGGAAATGGCATCGTTGATCTGGGCCTGCGCGTCCTGGGGATACGCAAAGTGCTTACCCTCCTCGGGAAGCAGGGAATGCAGATTGGCCTCTTTGGCGATCATGGTATTGTACAAAAGCGGCAGTATGGGATGGTAGTAGGGGTTGACGATCACCTCGATCTGCCCCTGCTCCTGGAACTTCCTGTAAGCCGGAATTATCCCTTCGAGGATCTTGAGGCTCTCGTCCAGCAGCTGCTTCTTCTCCTCTTCCGTAAAGCCCCGGTCCTTCTCCACCAGAGCCTTTAACACGGGGTTGCTCTGGCGGAACATCGGGTCGATCCAGGCCAAATTGAACCATACCTGCAGGTCCAGGAAGTCCTGGTCCGTGAAATGCTGGCCGGATTCCTTCTTGAAGTACAGCTCGTAGTAACGCGGATGGGTGGAGATCACCCGTTCGCGGTTGATGCTGAAGAACCTTTCGAGGATGATATGGTGGTCCTGGCTGTTGAGCTGCTTGGCAGGTTTATAGGAAAGCTCAAGCCATTTATCCTTGACCGTATGACGGTGATAATCCTCCACCTGCTCCAGGAGGGACGGCACAAGGTTGAACACCTGTTTGATCTTGGGGAACCTCTCGAGCATCAAAACCATGTCGAGATAATCCTTGGTGCCGTGCAGACGCACCCAGGGAAGCTCGGTCTCGTTGGTCAGGAGGTTTTTGTAGTACGGCTGGTGCTGATGGAATATGAATGAAAGGTAGAGCATATATGCGTTATCGCCGGCGCGGGATGAAAATCGGTTAAAAAAATCCCCCCGGAGAGTCGCCTCTCCGGGGGGTGTGTTTCAATTCATCAGTACTTAGAAGGTCACCTTCATCGTACCGATCAACTCAGATGCGACATTGTCCGTTCTCTCGGAGAAGGACGTCCCGGGGAAGAACAGCCCGCTCATGAGCGAGAACTGCACATCCTCGGTGTAGTCATAGGTCGCGGTCATGTCGAGTTCCTGTCCCGCGAACTTGTTGTCCTTCATGATGACGGTATCGCCTCTCAGGGTGGTCACGGACTGGAGTGAACCATACCGCTTATCCCACCAATAGAGGTAATACTCGCCCTTGAGGGTGACATCGTCCATCGGTTTTGCCGTGGCGATGAAACCGGCCAAGTGCACGTTCGACTGCGGGAACTGGGCATCAGCGATATCGCCGAAGACCTGGTTCTCGAACATCGGATCCCATGCACGGGCGGTCTTGTCACCGTTGCCCTTGGAACCGGAGAAATATGAATACAACGCCGTGAATGCGGGCGTGTATTTCATATCCTTGGGCGCGAACTGTGCGGCGCCTTCAAACGCATACGCTCTGCGCTTGGCGGTGTTGCCGGAAGCCACAGCCTTACCCACCTGAACCGCGCCTTCGCCGTGCAAGGTGAGGGCATCGGTCAAGCTCAACATGCTGCGAACGCCGAAGGTATCGACTCTGTCGGTCTTGTTGTTGGACAGGGTTGCGGTCTTCGGTGCGGTGTACTTCTCGAACCAGTACCCTTCGAGCATGGTCTTGTCGTTCAAACGATAATTCGCGTTGATGCCGTAAAGGTTCTGGTCATCAGCGATGTTATTGGTACCTTCGACTACCTTTGCTGCGATCACGTCCACGATCATCGGATCGTACGCGAGGGTCAAGCGGACCGCGTCAAACGCCAAGCGGCTGCTCAGGTCGCCTTCAATCCCATAATCGCTGTTCGCATCCCCATCACCCACGATCATCTGGTTGCCGAACTGCAGTTCCTGGCGGCCGACGGTCAGGGTTGCGGGTGAATAAAGGAACTCTTTCAACGTGACATATGCCAGGTCGAGGTCGATCTGGGAAGACGTGGAGGTGGAGCCCCAGAATCTCTCGTTGATCAGACGCACCGTGGTCATGACATTGTCGGTCAGGTCAGCATCCACCTTCACGCGGGTGGTGGTGGCCATGAACTGATGCTTGTCCTGGCTGCTGGTGGCGTCATTGTTATCGTTGTCAAAACCAAGCTCGCGCATCACGCCAAATGCCGTGATGTCTCCGCTTACCTTGACGTTCTGAACCTCTGCGTATGCGGACATGGCAGCGCCAGCCACAAACGCGAAGGCTACAGCTAAAATCAAGCGTTTACTCATTTGGGTATTCCTCCTGTTGTAAGACGTATTCTATAAAGCTAAACTAGGGTATTAAACGAACCTAGGATTTATCAGATATGTATATCATCGGAGATTTTCCTGACTTCAGGATCTGGGTTTTTGTCACCCCCTTTCTTCCTAGATTTAAAGTCAGCTCCAATGGTATAGCCGGAGGTTAGGCTACGTTTTCATTTTACACACAACCCCTTATCTGTCAAGAATTTTTTGCGCCTTTTTGTGGTTTTTGCACTTTTTGCAAAAATACCCGTTTGGAGGGGCACCACTCACCGATCACACACTCCGGGCATTTTGGCTGCCTGGCGATGCAAATCGCCCTTCCATGCTCTATTAATAGGTACGTAAAGTGCCCCCAAAGCCTTTTTTCGACCAATCGCATCAACTCCTGCTCTATTTTGTCAGTATCTTCCTGGGTGGTCAGGCCAAGGCGCTGGCTTAATCTCTTTACGTGGGTATCCACTGCGATCCCTTCCTGCTTGCCGAAGGCGTTAAAAAGAACGATATTCGCGGTTTTCCTGGCCACCCCGGGCAGCTGCACCAGGTCCTCCATCCGCTCCGGGACTCGTCCTCCGAAGCGCTCCAGAAGCATTGCCGCCATGGCCTTGACGTTCCTCGCCTTGTTATGGTAGAACCCCGTGGAGCGCACGGATTGCTCAAGTTTTACTATATCTGCCCCAGCGTACTCCTTCACGGTACGGTACTCCTTAAAGAGCCTTTCCGTCACCTTGTTGACCATCTTATCCGTGCACTGCGCCGAAAGCATGGTCGCGATCAGCAGCTCCAGAGAGTTGCCGTAACGCAGTTCTATCTTCGCCTCGGGATACGCGCGGTCCAGCAAAGCGATGATCTTTTTAACCCTCAGGCTATCCTCCATTTCCCCTCCTTTGCCGTCACCAGCCCCTCTCCTGCCATCGATGCCAGTATGCGTTTTCCCCGCTCCTTGTCCACCTTAAGCCTAGCCCACAAAGCCCGGGGTGTTAGCCCGTTGGAGGCCAGCAGCTCCCGGATAATCCTGCCGCGCACCTGGCGGTCAGATCCGGAAAAGGGGGATTGCCTGCGGTAATGCGCGCTGCTACGGCTGGGATTAGGGATGCTGCCCTTCAGATATACCCCGTAATCCATGAGCGCCCAGTACCATTTCCGGGGTGCGCTGCGGTCGAGATGCTTATCTATCAGCGGAAGGATCTCCCCGTCCTCTACCCCTGAACGGCCGCGGAAAAAGTGATGCAAGAAGACGCTGCGGATATTGGTTTCGATGAACACCACCGGCTTATTGAAGGCAAAGGCCATCAACGAACCTGCGGTCGCCTCTCCGATGCCGGGAAGGGTGCGCAGCGCCTCCCTTTGCCTGGGGATCCTTCCCCCGTACCTTTCCTGCACCTGCTTTGCCAGAGCGTGCAGCGCCAGCGCACGGCGGTTATATCCCAGCCCCTGCCACTGCCCCAGCACATCAGCGAGGGATGCCTCTGCCAGACCGGGGATATCGGGAAATGCGCTTAAGAACGCGGGATATTTCGTCATCACCCGGGTCACCTGGGTTTGCTGCAGCATGATCTCGGAGACCAGGATACGGTAGGGATCCCTGGTCAGCCGCCAGGGAAGGGTATGCCGGCCATGAGCGAGGTAATAACGGTAGACGGTGTTCCGGAAGGAGCTCACTGCAGCGGTGCGGGAACCATCCCGGACTCAAGATCACCCCGGATGTGCGCGAACATCGTTTCGGCGATCTGCCGGTTCCCCTCTTCGTTCACGTGGCATACGTCAATATACCGGTCATCTCTCGTGTCCCGGAAGGTCCCGGAAATGTCCCGGAAATTCCGCACCTTGCCGGAGAGCGCCGCAGCCTGAAGATACCCCGACTCGAAAATCGCCGCCATGAACCTGGGCATATCCCCGATATTGGCACGCTCCCTCTCGGTAAGCGGTTTCTGGAAGGGCGCGACAGGCTGCCAGAAAAGTGTATACTTGAACCCGTACGCCTGGGAGAGCTTTTCCACCAGCCGGGCGTTTTGGACGTACATATCCGTCACTGCGGAGGCCATCTCTTCTGCCCTGCGGAAATCGACCGGGTCCCGGTTCCTGCCCCGGATATTACTCACCGCGACCCTCGCCAGCGAGAAGAACCTGCGCCAGCCGCTTTGCCGGATGAACAGCTCGTGAGCGAACTGACGGCCGTACGCCATCCAGTCCCCTTCCTTGCGGGCATACTTCTCGCGCAGCAGCCCCAGGAACATCACCGATCCGGGCTCGGCGCCCGGGACAGAGATGCTCACCAGGTCGTTGTTCCCGTCATAGAAGATGACATAGTCGGGCACCTCTCCGGCTTTAAGCACCTGGACCAGCTGCATCACCTCCTGGCCGAACGTATACCCTCCGGAACCGAAGTTCTTCACCCTGACATTCCGGTACCCTGCCGCATATAATGTTTTAGCCAGGAGCGAGGGTATCGTGTATTCGTCCCGGCAGGGCCCCAGCATGGTCGAGCCGCCGAAACAATAGATGGTGTACGCATCCTCCTTCGCTTCCGGGGAAACCCAGGTGGCCCGGATGCCGTGCTCGCCGATATTCACATATTTTCCGCGGAAAGGCGTGGTCTGCCAACCGAAATACGGATGATAGTGCCCGGCAGATGCCAGGTCCACTTCGCGGCACAAAGCAGAAATGAAAGTTCTCTCTTCGGGGGTCCGGGCGATGCGCAGGAAATTGCGTTCCATCTTCTTGGGAAGGTGCTGCACGATCGTGGAGGGATAGAGATATTTGTCGACGGCCCAGAAACCCAGCCGCAATATCAGGTCGGCGAACAGGAAGAGCAGGATGAGCGCGAACCCCTTCCGGAGGAAGGGCCTCATCGCTGCGCGCACCTGCCCTGGATGAACTCAAGCACGTGCTGCCGGCTGAGTTTGAGGGTATCCGTCCGCAGGCCCGCCTTGCGGCCGACCTGTTCCAGTTCCCGGGGAGAGATGATATCCTCCGGAGCATGCCCGTCGGTGTTGATGCACACTTTCGCGCCGACCCGCTGCGCGATGGATGCCACATGCGCGTTGGTGTTCCCGTGGCCCCGGCGGCTGGTGATCTCCAGGAAGATCCCCCTCTGCGTTGCCAGGAGCGCATCCTCCTCGGTGATATGCCCGGGGTGCGCCAGGATATCGATATCCGCCATGAGCGCGGCACGGTTGGTGCCGGCAAACACCGGCTCGACCGGGGTTTGGCCGTGGCCGATGATCACCTGGGCGCCGTTCTTCCTGGCCCAGGCGGCCAGGGGCTTGAACTGCAGCGGAGGCACGTGGGTGAGCTCCACCCCCGGAAGCACGGAGATGACGTGCGCGTACTTGCGCCATTGTTTGACGAACTCGCACACCGCCGGGAGGACCATTTTGATGTTGCTGTAATCCGCATGGTCGGTAATGGCGATCGCCTTATAGCCGGCGGCCGCGTACCTGACCGCGACCTCCGAGGCCACCAGGCATCCGTCACTTAACAGCGTATGGCAATGCAGGTTGTAGGGATACATGATTTTAATGCCCCTGGCAGGAATCGAACCTGCCGCACGCGGTTTAGGAAACCGCTGCTCTATCCTTATGAGCTACAGGGGCGACACACCTTATGCTTTTATCTAATGGAGTCCCAGGAGTAGGCCGAAATTTTGCTTCTTAAAATTTTGGCCTGCTTACGACTGGGACGGCACACCTCTGTTTACGCAAGGGACAACACCCAAAATTATATCCGATTAGGCGGGCGCTGTAAAGAGGAATCCCGGCTACCAGGAGAACGGGGCGAACTTCTTCAGCGGATAGACCATATCCCGGGCTTTGAACACTGCCAGAAGGTTGGAATAGGTATCGGTCCAGGGCCTCACCGCTTTGACCGGGCGCTTGTACGCATTGCCGTCAGGGTCGAGCAGCCTCCCAAGTTCGGCAAACCTCCCCTCATCCCAGGTTATCACCACCCAATCCGAGATGCTGCGGGACATGGGAGGCGACTTTTCGGTGATGGTGTTGCGGTGGAAGGATGCTTTCGCTCCCACAGCCCCGGCATTGCTGAAAAGCACGGGCGCCAGGTCCAGGTAACGGTTGCTTATGTGCACCATGATGAACCCCCCGGGCGAAAGTATCCGGCGGTACTGCGCGAGGGCCTCCACGGTGATCAGATGCACCGGGATGGAATCCCCGCTGAAGGCGTCCAGCAAAAGGACGTCGTAGGAGGCATCCGGCGCTTTATCCAAAGAGAGCCTGGCATCCCCGAATATATGCCGGATCGTGGCGGAAGAATCATCCAGATAGCTGAAAAAGGTCTTGGCGATCTCGTGCACCTTGGGATCAAGCTCATAGAAATCCATCTGCTGGCCCGGCCTGCCGTACGCGGCCAAAGTACCCGTTCCCAGCCCGACCACGGCGATACGCCGCAATGACGCGCCTAAAGATGAATCCAGCACCATGCCCACCGGGGTCGGCCGGGAGAAATACAGCAGCGGCTCCTTACGGTACTCGGGCTGAAGCGACTGTGCGCCGTGGATGATCGAACCGTGGTTAAGCGTTACGAATCCCTTAGGGGAAAGCACCTTGTATATCCCGTAATAATTCCTGGCCACGAACACGATCTGAGAGTTGGTGATCTGGACCAGATACACGGTTGAAAAAGATACCACCAAGGCCAGAAGCAGCAGCCGGGCGTTGTCCCTGCACAGCCGGAACGCCCTGAAAAGCACCCAGATCAGGAGCGCCGCGCCGAAAACGTTATAATTCACGTTATACACCTTAAGCCAGAGGAACAGGAAGACGCCCATATACGCGGCAAACCTCGCCTGCTTCCAGGAGAACCTTTCCCGGGACGCCTGCCGGTAAATGTAGGCGGCGGCCAGGAACCAGAACCCGAAGGCGTACTCCACCACTTCCCTGAAGAATACAGGAACGATCCAGGTCACGAAGAAACTGCCCAGGAAACCGCCCACGGCCAGGCACAGGTAGAACGAGGTCATCTGGCGGACATCCTCCGGCCTGGACTCATACAGCCAGCGGTTGCAAAGCATGCTGCTGATCCAAAGGAGGTAAAAGAAAAGCCCCACTTCGACGATCAGGGGAAGAAAACTGGTGGTGTAGAGCACGAAGACCGCCACGCTGCAGGCGAACACCAGGTACGGTTTCTCGAATACCCAGAGGGGACAGGCGATCGGCTTCTCCCTGAACGCCGCGGTGAAGGAAAAAAGGAAAAGACACAGTGGGATGATCCAGAGGAACGGGCCGGGCACGATCTCATAGGTGATGATATTGTTCACGGAAAGGAAAAGGATCGATCCTGCGGCGCTTAACACCAGCCAGTAGACCTTTTTGTGGGGGATCATTGAAAGATCGAACTGCCTCTTCCACCAGGGCACTTCCCCCTCTCCCGCAGCGGCAGGCACAGCCGGAGCGGACATTGGCTCCAGGGGCACTTTGGCCGCCACCGCCCAGTAACAGAGCACGAACGCGACGTATCCCAGCCGCCAGATCAACAGCTGCTGTCCGAGGTCAAAATATACTTCCCATAGTAACGGGTACGTGAAAAGCGCGAGGAACGAGGCGAGGTTCGATACGGCGTAAAGAAGGTACGGATTGGAGCGCTGCGGAAGACGCGATGCCGCCACATATGCCTGCGAGAAGACACTGATGGTGGAAAGCGCGAAAAAGACCAGCCCGATGGACCAGGCCAGCACCATGAAGATATCCGCCACCAGGGGAATGCCGGAAGAGGCGCTGCCCAGAGAAAGATTGCGGCCCGGAAAAGACACCAGGGGAAGCAGAAGCAGCCCCAGATGCGCCCAGCGGTAACGCGCCACCCCGATGCGCCGGACCACCCGGTGCGCGAACACGTATCCCAGCAGCAGAGTGAACTGAAAGAAGACCAGGCACGCGCCCCACACCACGAAACTGCCCCCGTAATGCGGCAGCAGCACTTTGGAGACGATCAACTCGATCTGGAAAAGCAAAAATGCCGCGAGAAAAGTTACCGCACAAAGCAGCGAATAGTGCATGACCGGCTACTCCCCCTTGAATTTGATCAGCGAGACCACGGAATGAGGCTTGAGCTTTTCTTTGCCCTTCAGGTCGACCAGTTCGATCACGAACGCGGTGGCTACGATCTTCGCCCCCTGCTGCTCCACCAGTTTGCACACCGCGCCCACCGTCCCGCCCGTCGCCAGAAGGTCATCGACGATCAGCACGCGGCGGCCCGCGGGCAGCGCGTCCTCGTGGATCTCCAGGGTATCGGTGCCGTACTCCAGCTCATAGGTGACCGAGCGCGTCTTCCAGGGGAGCTTGCCTTTCTTGCGCACCGGGATGAACCCGACCCCCAGTTTTTCCGCGATCGCGCCGCCTAAGATGAATCCCCTGGCCTCGACGCCTACCACGTATCCGATCCGTTTATCCTTGAACTTCGCGACGAGGAGCCGGATGGCTTCCTTGAAGGCTTTCTTGTGGGCGATCAGGGTGGTGATGTCTCGAAAGAGTATTCCGGGTTTGGGGAAATCGGGGATGTTGCGGACGTAAGAAGCGAGGTCTAATTTCTGCGCCATAACTCCTTCTCCTGTTCTTTGACGAATTTCCTGAGCTTATTGAGCGCCGCCTCCTCGATCTGGCGGACCCGCTCGCGCGAAATACCCAGTTTGTCGGCGACCTCGGCCAGCGTATGCGGCTTTTCCTCTTCCAGGCCGAAGCGCATGTCCAACACCTGGCGTTCGCGGTCATTCATCAGTTCCAGGAGATTATCCACCCGTTCCTTGTCCAGCAGGTGCTCGATGTCGGAATCAGGCTGTATGGCCGCCTGGTCCTCGATCAGGTCGGAGACCTGGCTCTCCCCCTCGTCGTCGATGGGAGCATCCAGGGACGAAGTGGTGGTGGAAAGCCAGAAGGAGATCTGGTCCCGCCGGGACACGGAGATCTTCATCTTTTTAGCGATCTCTTCGTCGGTAGGCGAACGGTGCAGCTTCTGCGTCATCTGCTCCTTGGTCTTCTTCCACTTGGTGATCAGCTCGTTCATGTACACCGGCACGCGGATCATCTTGCCCTGCTCGGGGACGGCGCGGGTGATGCTTTGCTTGATCCACCAGGCGGCATAGGTCGAGAAGCGGAACCCTTTCCTGTGGTCGAACTTGTCCACCGCTTTCATCAGCCCGAGATTGCCCTCTTCGATCAGGTCGAGGAAAGGGATCCCCAGGTACATGTACTTCTTGGCGATGTTGATGACCAGGCGCAGGTTGGAACGGATCATCTCCTTGCGCGCCAGCTCATCGCCCTTGCCGATACGCTTGGCCAGTTCGACCTCCTGCTCGGCGGTCAGCAGCGGAATGGTACGGACTTCCTTCAGGTACGCTTTTAATGATTCCATAGGTTCCTCTAGAGCCGGTTCTGAGCGTTCGGGACCATTTCTCGCTTAAGGTCGGTCCGCTCGAGTATTCAGAGAATGGACCTCCATGCGCTCGAAACGGTCCCGGCCGCTCAGAACCGTCCCAAGGTTTATTTCTTTTTTTTGCCCTTGGCTTTTGCTTTGGGCTTGGAAACTGCCTTCGCTTTCAACGCCGCCTGCGCTGCCGCCAGATTGGCGATCGGCACGCGGAAAGGCGAGCAGGAGACGTAGTTCATGCCGACATTATAGCAGAACTCCACCGTCCTGGGATCGCCGCCGTGCTCGCCGCAGATACCCACTTCCAGGTCCTTGCGGGTCTTGCGGCCGCGCTCGATGCCGATCTTGATGAGCTCGCCGACACCCGTCTGGTCGATGGACTGGAACGGGTCTTCGGGCAGGATCCCCTTGTTGATATAATCCGGCAGGAATCCGCCGATATCGTCGCGGGAGAACCCGAAGCTCATCTGCGTCAGGTCATTGGTGCCATACGAGAAGAACATCGCGGTCTCCGCCAGCTTATCGGCGATCAGCGCCGCGCGGGGGATCTCGATCATGGTACCGAACATATGCTTCATGGATTTCAAACCGTACTTCTTGAGCACCTCGCCGTAGATCTGCTTGGCGATATCGAGCTGATTATTGAGCTCTTTCTCGGTGCAGACCACCGGGATCATGATCTCCGGGTACGGCTTTTTGCCTTCCTTGATGAGCTCGGCAGCCGCCTCGAGGATGGCGCGGATCTGCATGGCGCTGACCTCGGGGTACGTGACCCCTAAGCGCACGCCGCGGTGCCCCATCATCGGGTTGGACTCATGCAGCCCCTCGGCGCGCTTGGCAAGCTCCTCCATGGAGATGTTGAGGTTCTTGGCCAGCTCTTCGAGCTTGGCGGCCTCGCGGGGAACGAACTCGTGCAGGGGCGGGTCCAGCAGACGGACCACCACCGGGAAACCGTCCATGGCTTCCATGGTGCCCTTGATATCCTTCTTCACGAACGGGAAGAGCTCATCCAGCGCCTTCTGCCTCTCCTCGACCGTCTTGGAGACGATCATCTTGCGCAGGAGGAACAGCGGCTGATCGGAACCTTTCCCGTAGAACATGTGCTCGGTGCGGAAGAGCCCGATGCCTTCGGCGCCGAACTGGCGGGCCTTCCTGGCATCTTCCGGCGTATCGGCGTTGGTGCGGATACCCATATCCCTGACGGAATTGCACACCTTCAGGAAGCTGTTCAGGAGCTCGTTCTCGGCGGACGCGTCCATCATGGGCAGCTGCCCTTCGTAGACGTTGCCTTTGGTGCCGTTCAAGGTGATCCAGTCACCCTCTTTGAGCACCTTGCCGCCCTCGACGACCATCTCCTTTTTGTGCGCTTCCACGTGGATACCGCCGCATCCGACGATGCAGCATTTGCCCCAGCCGCGGGCGACCAGCGCCGCGTGCGAGGTCATGCCGCCGCGGGCGGTCAAGATCGCCTGCGCCGCGCGCATACCCTCGACATCCTCGGGATTGGTCTCCTCGCGCACCAGGATCACCTTCTTGCCGTCCTTCGCCCAGGCTACCGCGTCATTAGCGTTGAAGACGATCTGGCCGTTGGCTCCGCCCGGTCCCGCGGGAAGCCCCTTGGCCAGCGGTTTCCTGGTCGCTTCGTACTTCGGTTCGATGATAGGATGCAAAAGCTCATCGAGCTGGGCAGGCGTGACGCGCTTGACCAGGTCTTCCTTGGTGATGAGCTTCTCGTTGAGCATATCGACTGCCATGCGCACTGCGGCCGGGCCGTTGCGTTTTCCCACGCGGCACTGCAGCATGAACAGGCGGCCTTTTTCGATGGTGAACTCGAGGTCCTGCATATCCCGGTAATGCTTCTCCAGGCGCTTCTGAATGGCGAAAAGCTCCTGGTAAAGCTTGGGCATCGCCTGCTCGAGGGTGGTCAGGTTCTTGTTGTTATCCGACTGGGACGCCTCGTTGATGGGCGCCGGGGTGCGGATACCCGCCACCACGTCCTCGCCCTGGGCGTTGATCAGGAACTCGCCGTAAAAACGCGGATCGCCGTTGCCCGGGTTGCGGGTGAAAGCCACACCAGTCGCGGAATCCTCTCCCATGTTCCCGAAGACCATGGTCTGGACGTTGACCGCCGTGCCCCACTCATCCGGTATCCCTTCGATGCGGCGATAGGAGATCGCGCGCTTTCCGTTCCAGCTGGCGAACACCGCGCCGATACCTCCCCACATCTGCTGCAGGGGATCGTCCGGGAATTCCTTACCCAGCACTTCCTTGATCTTGGCCTTGAACTGACCCACGAGGACCTTCAGGTCCGCGGCGGTCATGTCCGTATCGCCCTTATAGCCTTTGGATTTCTTCAGCACGTCCATGATGCGCTCGAGCTGCTTGCGGATACCCATCTCGTCCTTGGGCTCGATGCCGGCAGCCTTCTCCATCACCACGTCGGAGTACATCATGATCAGACGGCGGTAGGCGTCATACACGAAACGCTCGTTGCCGCCGGACTGTCTGACCAGGCCGGGAATGGTCTTCTCGGTCAACCCGACGTTAAGCACGGTCTCCATCATCCCGGGCATGGACTTGCGGGCGCCGGAGCGCACCGAGACCAGGAGCGGATTCGACGGGTCGCCGAACGTGCGGCCCATAAGCTTCTCCACCTGGCCCAGGGCCTTCATCACCTGGCCGTCGAGCTCTTTCGGGTATTTCTTTTTATTCTGATAGTAGTAGGTGCAGACCTCGGTGGAAAGCGTGAATCCCGGAGGAACGGGCAGGCGCAGGTTGGGATGTCCCGCCATCTCGGCCAGGTTCGCTCCCTTGCCGCCGAGCAGGTTCTTCATGCTCTCGTTGCCGTCAGCTTTTCCGCCGCCAAAACTGTACACATACTTCTTTGCCATTTCCGTGGTTCCTTTCTTTTTACGGTTAATAAAATCTAACCTGCACTAATCCGATAATTTCCCGTCGAAATATTCCCTCAGCCGGTCGATGGAGACCCGGTCCTGAAGCATGGTATCCCGGTCGCGCACCGTCACCTGGTGATCCTCCAGGGACTGCACGTCGACCGTCAAACAATACAACGTACCCACCTCGTCCTGACGGCGGTACAGTTTCCCGATGGAGCCGGTATCGTCATACACGGTCACGAAGCGTTTCTTGAGGTCCTGCGCGATCCGGTGCGCCAGCTCCACGATCTCCGGCCGGTTGCGCAGAAGCGGCAGCACCGCGATCTTGACCGGCGCCAGGTCCTTATGCAGCTTCAAACAGATGCGCTTCTCGTCCTTGACCTTCTCCTCGGAGTATGAATCCACCAGGAACGCCAGTACCCCGCGGTCCACCCCGCCCGAAGGCTCGATGATGAAAGGATGGAATCTCTCCTTGGTGGATTCGTCAAAATAGGTAAGGTCCTTGCCGCTGTGCTGCTGGTGCTGTTTTAAGTCGAAATCGGTACGGTTGGCGATCCCCTCCAGCTCGCTCCAGGACCCCTCTTCCGTGCTCGCCCCGCCGCGGGAAGTGAAGGGGAAACGGTACTCCACATCCACGCAGGCCCGGGCATAATGCGCCAGCTCATCCGCCCCGTGATGGCGCAGACGCAAGTTCTCTTTTTTCAGGCCCAGCCCCAGGTACCAGTTGAACCGGTACTCGATCCACTCCGCCAGCTTGGCGTCCGCTTCGTCGGGCTTGACGAAATACTCCACCTCCATCTGCTCGAATTCGCGGGTACGGAAGGTGAAATTGCCGGGGGTGATCTCGTTGCGGAATGACTTGCCGACCTGCGCCAGGCCGAAGGGAAGCTTCGGGTGGCGGGCGTCGAGGATATTGGCGAAGTTGACGAACATGCCCTGCGCGGTCTCCGGACGCAGGTACACCACGGCGGAAGACTCCTCCACCGGCCCCTGATGGGTCTTGAACATCAGGTTGAAAGGACGGCCTTCGGTAAGCTCCCCTCCGCACTCCGGGCACTTGAGCGGATCCTTCAAGTCCGCGGATTTGAAACGTTTCTTGCACCCCTTGCAGTCGCTCTTCAAGTCGAAGAAATTGGCCACGTGGCCGGAAGCTTCCCAGACCTTAGGGTGCATGAGGATCGCCGCGTCCATACCGAAGACATCGTTGCGCTCGTAGACCACGGACTTCCACCAGGCTTTCTTCAGGTTGTTCTTCAGCTCAACGCCGAAGGGCCCGTAATCCCAGGTGTTGCTCAGGCCGCCGTATATCTCGGAGGACTGAAAAATGAAACCCCTGCGTTTACACAGGGAAATGATCTTTTCCATCAGGGAGATTTCCATAGGGTTTTGGGAATAGAGTCTCTATTTGTAGCGTATTTTCCCGGGAATGTCAAGGGGAAAAGCTCGAAGCGTTGCGTTATCCCGGCTTCCTGACCGTAGAAATGATGGCGAATACCTTGGGCAGGTCAAGGGCAGCCTGCTTATCCTTTATATATACCTTGAAATAGTTGTCCTTTGCGTCAAAAAAATTGCAGTCGAAATAGCGCGTCTGCGGCTCCAGGTTAAAGGTGATGAACCCCCTCTTTTCCCCCAGGGTGAAGGAGATGATGCTCATCTCGTCCTGCGAGCCTAAGTCAGGGGTGAACAGGCTTTTGATGATCACGAAAAAGGAATCGTCGATCCCGCTGATATCCTCGACCCTGGCCTGCATCATGCGGGCAACGAAGGCATAATCGTCGTTGATCCCGGACTTGCGCAGCTGCGGGAACAATCCGATGAAGAAGCCGGGGGCGCGGTACAACAGGTACGCCACCGACCCGCGGGTCTTCCAGGGCCGCTTCTTGTAATAACTCCTGGTCTGATCCCCCATGACCACCTTGACCTCCTTCGGCAGCCCGATCTGCATCTCCGGAAAAGTGTACGTCTTAAGCTCCGCCAGGAACGATTCATCGACGGCAGGGTCACGATAGGACCGCTCCGGAAGGGCGCAGAAGATCTTCTGGTCATGGCAGCTTCCCATGCCGGTCTTGATGTAGAATTTAAGCAGCTGCGGCCCGCCGAACCTGGCGATGTACACCACGGCAAGGGAGAGCAGGACGGTAAGCAGGAAAAACTTGCGGATCTTATGCTTCATTCTTCGAGTTTCCTGAACTCTTCTTCTTTGATGGTGAAACTGTGCTCCGGGCCGGGGAACGTCCCCTCCTCCACGTCCTTCTTATAACGCTGCAAAGCCTCTAAGATCAGCGGAGAAAGGTTGACGTACTGCTTGACGAACTTAGGGGTATACCTCTCGAAGAGCCCCAGCAGATCGTTGATCACCAGCACCTGGCCGTCGCAGGCCGCTCCCGCGCCGATACCGATAGTTGGGATGGACACCTTGCGGGTGATCAATCCGGCCAGTTTATCCGGCACGCATTCCAGGACCAGGGAAAAACACCCCGCTTTTTCCAAAGCCTGAGCCTGGCTGATCAGAAGCTTTCCCGCCTGCGCGTCTTTTCCCTGCACCTTGAACCCGCCGAGTTTATCTGCGGTCTGGGGCGTAAGGCCGATATGACCCATCACAGGGATCCCCGCCTCCACCAGACACCCGGTAACCTCAATACAGTGGTCAAACCACTCCACTTTTACCCCTGCGCAATGCGCCTCTTCGATGAATCTGCGGGCATTGGAAAGGGCGACAGAGGGATCACGCTGATACGCGTCAAAAGGCATATCCCCTATCACCAGCGCCTGCTTGACCGCCCTGGTCACCGCCTTGGCATGATGGAGCATCTCCGGCATGCCAATTTCGGTAGTGGACTCGAGCCCCAGGACCACGTTGGCCAGGGAATCCCCCACCAGCACCATATCTATTCCGGCGCGGTCGACCAGCGCTGCCGTAGGATAATCATAGGCAGTGAGCATGGTCACCTTGCGTTTCCCTTTTAAGGATCTGATCTCTGTAGCGTTCATCGTGTCAAGTATGCGTCGATCTCCCGGGCCGCCTTCTTTCCCGCGCCCATGGCGGAAATAACCGTCGCGGCGCCGGAAGCGATATCCCCTCCGGCGAACACCCCGGGGAGGGAAGTCATCTGATGCTCGTCGACCTTAAGCGTCCCCTCCTCCGTCACCTCAAGGCCGGCAGTGGCCTTGGCAAGCAGCGGATTGGGGTTCTGTCCGATGGCAATGATGAGGGTATCGGCTTCCACCACGAAATTCGACCCCTTCACCGGCACCGGCCTGCGCCTGCCCGAAGCATCCGGCTCGCCGAGTTCCATCCGGATACACTCCAGTCCGCGCACGAATCCTTTTTCGTCCCCCAGCACCCGCACCGGCTGGGTAAGCAGCTGAAAACTCACTCCCTCTTCCTTGGCGTTCTCGATCTCTTCGATCCTCGCCGGCATCTCCGCTTCGGTGCGGCGGTACACCAGGGTAGATTCGCTGCCCAAGCGCAAGGCCACCCTCGCGCAGTCGAATGCCACGTTGCCGCCGCCTACGGTACAGGTCTTCTTGCCTATCCTGACGGGCGTGGCGTACTTGCCGAATTCGTACGCTTTCATCAGATTGACGCGGGTGAGGAACTCGTTGGCGGAATACACCCCTGCCTGGTTCTCTCCCGGGATGCCTAAGAACTGCGGCAAACCGGCGCCCGCGGCCACGAACACCGCCTGATACCCCTGCCCGAAAAGGTCCTCCAGTGTCAGAGTATTCCCGATGAGCACGTCCGTACGCACGGTGACCCCGAGGCTGCGGATATACTCCACCTCGTCATGCACGATCTTTTTCGGAAGGCGGAACTCCGGGATCCCGTAGACCAGGACCCCGCCGGGGACATGCAGGGATTCGAACAACGTCACCGCATACCCCATCTTCGCCAGGTCGGCGGCGCAGGTCAAGCCCGCCGGGCCGCTGCCTACCACCGCGACTTTTTTACCCCGGGAAGGGACTGCCGGCGAGGGCGCGCGCACCTCCAGATGCAGCAGCTCCCAGTCCGCGGCAAACCGCTCCAGACCTCCGATATTTATGGGCGCCTTCTTCGCCTGCAGGATGCAGGCCTTCTCGCACTGGTCCTCCTGAGGACAGACGCGGCCGCATACCGCCGGAAGGTTATTCACTTCCTTGATCTTGGCCAACGCTTCCTTGCGCTTGCCCTCCTTGATCAGGCCGATGAACGAGGGGATATCGATCCCGACGGGACACCCTTTCACGCACAGGGGATTCTTGCACTGCAGACAGCGGGAGGCCTCCTCCTTTGCCTGCGCTTCGGAGAATCCCGCGGCCACTTCGGAAAAATTGCTGCGGCGCGCTGCCGGATCCTGCTGGGGGACCTTATGTCTCATGTGCGAGGCTCCCGGCGCATGCGCTCCTCCTCATCCCCGAAGAACCTCAGGCGGGAAGCGAGCTCGTTGAAATCCACCTGATGGCCGTCGAACTCCGGGCCGTCCACGCACCCGAACACGGTCTTGCCCGCCACCGTGCAGCGGCACGCGCCGCACATCCCCGTGGCGTCGACCATCAGCGGATTGAGGCTCACGATGGTGCGCACCCCGAACCCCTTGGTGAACTCGGAGACCGCCTGCATCATGCGCACCGGGCCGATAACATACACTAAGTCGGGGAACACGGTATGGGTGGAACGCTCTATCGCGGTAAAAAGGTCCTTGAGCACATCCAGCACCAGGCCTTTGCGGCCGTAGCTGCCGTCGTCGGTGGTGACGAAAAGCTCGTCGCAGACCGCGGACATCTCCTTTTCCAGGATCACCAACTCCTTGGTGCGGCTGCCGATGATCCCGATGACACGGCTGCCTGCCTGTTTGAAAGCCCGGGACACCGGATACACTTCGGCGATCCCCACTCCTCCCCCGATCGTCACGACGCTCTTAATGCCTTCGGTCTTGGTGGGATGACCGAGCGGGCCGAGGATATGGGCGATCTCCTGCCCCGGCTGCAGGGCTGCCAGCCGCTGTGTGGTATAGCCGACCTGCTGAAAAATAAGCGTGATCGTGCCTTTATCCTTGTCCGCGTCCGCGATGGTCAGCGGGATACGCTCCCCCTGCTCGTCGATGACCACGGCCACGAACTGGCCGGCGGCGGCGCGGCGTGCGGCATCCGGGCACTCGATCACCAGTTTCGTGACCTGAGGAGCGATAAGTTCCTTGAAAAGCACTTTATTCATCGTCTGAACGGATCAATGAAACGATCTGCACGTTACAACGCGCTGCCAGGGCGCGGCCTTCCTTCTCTCCCAGGACGAATATGGCGGTCGAGAGCGCATCCGCGTACATGGCGCTGGGCGAGGATACGGTCACCGACATGATACCTGCCTGCGCAGGCGAGCCGGTGCGCGGATCGAGGATGTGGCTGAAACGCCTGCCCTGCGCCGTAAAATACTGCTCGTAATCACCTGAGGTGGAGAACGAATTACCCGGCATGAGCTGCTGCGCGGGATACGCTCTTTTCGGATCGCGGGGATGGCGCAATGCGATCACCCACGGCCGGCGGTGTTTATACCCCAGCGCGTACACCTGGCCTCCGGCATTGATCAGGCAGTTCCTGATCCCCGCCTGAGAAAGCAGCCTGACCGAAGTATCCAGGGCATACCCTTTGGCGATACCTCCCAGGTCGATCCTCATCCCGGGAACGGTTAATTCTATCACGGATTCTTGGGGGTGCACAATGATTTTGTCCATGCCCACCAGGCGTTTAGCCGAGGCGACCTGCGCGGCGGAAGGCTCGCGGAACTGTTTATCGGTAAAGCCCCAGAGGTCCAGGAGCGGCCCCACGGTGACGTCGAACGCACCGTGACTTTGGCGCCATACCTCCTGTGCCGCCGCCATCACTTGCAGAGTATCGGGGCGCACCTCGGCGCGGCCGTTGCGATTAAGGCGGCCGACATCGCTTTCCGGGTCATACGCGCTCATGAGCTTTTCCACGCGCCGGAACTCGTCGCGGACGATCGCTCCTGCCCGGGGGTCATCCGAGGTCACCTCGAGGTACGTCCCCATCACCAGGTACGAGCTCTTATGCACCGGCGCACACCCCACCAGCAACAAAACCGGGACGGTTCTCAAATACGGTACAAAGTGTCCCTTTCGCAGAAAGCGAAACCCTAATCTCCCGTCGAACCCAGAGCGACATAGGGAACAAAAGATCGAAGCAATCATCCTTTTCATCTGTTTTTTCCCGACGAGAGGGGACAGTTTTAACCGTGAATGAGAACCGTCCCTACTTTAAAGATTTTAGAAGATTATCGAGAGGAAGCGTGTTAAGAACGTCCTTTTTGGTAAGCCAGCCGCGGCGGGCCACCGCCACCCCCAGCCGCATATGCTCCAGCTGGCCGGCCACATGGGAATCCGTGTTGATCACGATGCGCACCCCCGCCTCTTTAGCCCGGCGCACATGCACATCGTTCAAATCCAGCCGCTTCGGATATGAATTGATCTCCAGGCACGTGCCGCTTTCCGCCGCAACCTTGAACACCTCCTCCATATCCAGCGCATACGCCTCGCGCTCCCCCCAAAGCCTTCCGGTCGGATGCGCGATCACATGCACGTGCGGGTTGCGGCATGCCGCCACCAGGCGCTTCGTGATCTGCCCCGCAGACTGCCTGAACCCCGTATGCAACGCCGCCACCACGATGTCGAAATCCTTGAGCACCGCATCGGGATAATCGATCCCGCCCTCGCTATCGATATCCGCCTCCGTGCCGAAAAGCACCCGGATCCCGGTGAGCCCGGCGTTGACCTTCTCGATCTCCTTCTTTTTCTTTTTCAGCGCCGCCAAGTCCAGCCCCCCCGCTATCCGCAAACTCTGGGAATGGTCGGTGATCGCCACATACGAATACCCTCGCTTCTTCGCCGCCAGCGCCATGGTCTGGATCGTTTCCTGCCCGTCCGACCAGGAGGAGTGCACATGCAGGTCGCCTTTGATATCCTCCAGGGAAATAAGTTCGGGCAGCGCACCCTTAAGCGCCAGCTCCACCTCCCCGGAATCCTCCCGCAGCTCCGGCTCCACATACTCCATCCCCAGCGCCTTGAACACCTCTTCCTCCGTGACACCGGCAACGCTGCGCTCCCCCTTGAACACCCCGTACTCATTGACCTTCAAACCTTTTTTGATCGCCAACTGCCTGAGCTTGATGTTGAAATCCTTGGAACCGGTGAAATACACCAGCGCCGCGCCAAAAGAACTTTTCTCCACCACCCGGCAATCCACCTGCACCCCGGTTCCCGTACGGACCGAGCTTTTCGTCTCCCCGTGCGACTGCACCTGCTCCACAGCCGGCAGAGAAGTGAAGACCTGCATCACCTTATCCGGCGCCGCGGATTCCACCAGCACGTCGATATCCCGCACCGTCTCCTTCTGCCGCCGCAGGCTTCCCGCCACGGAAAGCCGCTTTACCTCGGGAAGCTTCTCCAGCGCCCGCACAAACTCCCCCGCCACCTCCCAGGCTTCCCCTAAGGTCATCCGCTCCATGCCCCGGCGCACCAGCGCGATCCCCTGCACCAGGTTTTGGATGGTCTTCTCCTTGATCCCTTCGATCCCCCGCAGCCTGCCCCGCACAATCGCCTGCTCCAGATCGTCGATGCCGGTGATCGAGAGCCGCTCGTACAAAAGCTTGGCGGTCTTGGGCCCGACCCCCGGGATCCTCAAAAGCGCCAGCACCCCTTCGGGGATACTCTGCTTGAGCTCTTCGAAGATATTGATCCTGCCGGTCGAAAGATACTCCTTGATGCGTTCGGAAAGGTCTTTGCCGATGCCGGGGATGGAAGTCAGCGTATCAAGACGCGCAAGTTCGGTAAGGTCCTGGGAAAGGGATTCGATCTGGGATGCGGCCCGCTCATAGGCCCGGATACGGAAGACGTTCTCCCCTTTGATCTCGAGGATCTGGGCGATCTCCCGGAAAAGGGACGCCACCTGCGCGTTCACGCTCATAACGCGGATACGGCGTCGGGATAGCTCGATTCGATGGTCTTGATCAGTTCCAGAAGCAGCGTATTGACCGGCGCGGGGATGGAAAGTTCCTGCGCCTGGCGCACGATCGCGCCGTTGATGTATTCGATCTCCGTGCGTTTCCCCCGCAACACGTCCTGCAGCATGGATGAGATGTTGCCGGCGGTCGCCTCGCACACCGCCTCCACCTTCGCCAGCGGATCGTCATACTGCAGCTTCACCCGCTTGCGCTTGGCGACCTTGACCGCTTCGGTCACCGCCTGACGGAGGATGGCGCGCGTGCCCTCATGTTCGGGAAGCTTCCCGTTGGGAAGCCGCGTCAGCGCGGTCAGCGCGTTGATCCCGGTATTGATCACCAGTTTCGACCAGATCAGCCCCTTGATATCCTGGCTCACCCTGGTCTGAAAGCCGGCCTTGTTGAACGCCTCGCGGATCGCGCGCATCTCCACCGGCATCTTGCCGTCGATGCGGCCGATCACGGTCTCGCCCTTCCCGGCATGGCGCACCTGCCCCGTCCGGATCAGGGTCGCGCCGTCATTGGTCACCCCCGCGATCACCCGGTCCATCCCCGCGGTCTCCGCGATCGTCTCGATATTGCCCAAACCGTTTTGCAGCGTAAGGATGCTGGTCGCCGGACCGAGCAAAGGCTTGGCCGAGGCAACCGCCTCCTTGGTATCATAGGATTTCACGCACACCATGACCATATCCGCCGGCCCGATCTCCCGGGGATCGGCGGTCACCTTCATCTTCGCTTCCCACTGGCCGGAGACACCCTCGACGCTCACTCCGCTTTTGGCCAGGGCCGCGGCGCGGTCCCTGCGTTTATCCAGAAGCCAGACCTCGTGCTTCCCGCCTCTGGCGAACGCCGCAGAAAAAAGGCTTCCCATCGCACCCGGGCCGATCACCGCGATCTTCATAGTACTACCCTCCTAGCGCCGTTGCCACACGCTGCGACTTAAGATCCTTTTCCAGATGGAAATTGATGAACCCGTTGATGATCAGGTTAAGCTCGCGCTTGATCTCGGGATTAAGCCCCAGGGTGAGCGCATTCCTGAACTCGTTGCGCTGCACGTACAGCATGGAGGCCACCGTCCCCTTGAACACGCTCCGGGCGCTGGTATCCCTGGCCAGGCAGCGCGGACAAAGCAGCCCGCCCCGCGCCAGGGAGAATTTCGTATCCCCGGTGATGCGCACTCCGCAGGAAAGGCAGGAATCGAAATGCGGCTCGTACCCGGAAAGGGTGAGCACCTTGATCTTGAACAGCGTCAGCAGCTTCTCCGGGTTCGGCGCGGTCTCCAGCTCTTTAAGCGCCATCACCAGCAGGTCGAACACCTCTTCGTTGCGGTCCTCCTGCGCCATCACCGCGTGCACCAGCTCCGCCATCACCCCGGCCGTCCCGGCCTTGGACATATCCGCCCTGATCCCCGGATAGTAATCCTTGGAATCGCAGTGGCTGACCAGATGCAGCGTGGAGGTCCGGGAACGGTAGAAGACGATCTCGTTGCGCGAATAGATCTCGATGGTACTGGCGAATTTGCGGGGGTCCTTGCGCACGCCTTTGAGCAGCCCCTGCATCTTGCCGTGCTCCCGGGAAAAGAAAGTAACGATCAGGGAGGTCTCACGGAAATCCTGGCGTTTCAGGATGATCGTATCTGCCTTGAGTATCGCCATTTTACTCTAATTTACCTAGTTTTAATTAATATTACTTTTTATAATAAATTATTACTTAATCTTACCCATAATTACTTTTCTGACGATCCTCGACGCCGCAGCGTTCATGCGCAGACGCTCCGACGGCGTGCGGTCATCCATCCCCAGAAGATGTAATGTGCCGTGCGCGACATACAACAGCAGTTCAAACAGCGCCGAGGTGCCGTACTCCTTTGCCTGCCGGCAGGCGGTCTCGTAGGAAACGATCACTTCCCCCTCCAGGACCCTCCCGCCCGAAGAAATAAGAAAAGAGATGACATCCGTGGGAGAAGGGTCGCGCATATGCCGGGCATGCACCTTCCCGATCGTCGCGTCATCCGCCAGGCATACATTGATCCGGAAAGCACTCACGCGATGCGCCGCCAGCGCCGCGCGCACCGTCCGCTCCGCGTTTCCCATCGCGCCGTAAGGCAGCCGCGCGCGGGAAGGGACTTTGCTCAAAGAAACCACCTGCGGCGAACGTGTATGCGTCGGGGCTCTCAACTTTTCGGGGTGTCGGGATAGATGATCCGGCTGTGATAGATCCCGCTTAACACATGGATGAACACGGCCGCGATCTTTTCCAGGTCCTTAAGGGTAAGGTCGCACTCGTCCAGCTGCCCGTCGATGAACTTATTATTGATGATCTTATGCACCAGTTCCTCGATCTTGGCGGGGGTGGGGTCCTTCAGGGTGCGGGTGGCAGCTTCCACGGAATCCGCCAGCAGCACGATCGCCGTCTCTTTCGTATGGGGCTTGGGGCCGGGATAACGGAATACATCCTCCTTCACCTGGGCATCCTCGATGGAATCCTCCAGCGCCCGCCGGTAGAAATAATACACCAGACTCGACCCGTGATGGCGCTGGATGAAATCGATAAGGCGCTCGCTCAAGTGATGCTTGCGCGCCAGTTCCACCCCCTCCTTGACGTGGTTCATGATCACCATCTTGCTCATGGTCGGCGACAAGACGTCGTGCTTGCTGGGATTGATGCCTAAGTTCTCGCTGAAATACCCCGGCTTGGCAAGTTTGCCCACGTCATGGTAATAGGAACCGATGCGCGCGAGGAGCGCGTGGGCGCCTACCGCAGACGAGGCGGCTTCCGCGAGATTGCCCACGATCAGGCTGTGATGATAGGTACCCGGGGCGTCCTGCATCAGCCGCTGCAGGAGCGGATGGTCGAAATCAGCCAGCTCCAGCAGGCTGATATTGGTCACCGTCGCAAAAAGGGTCTCGAAAATAGGCAGCACCGCCAGCACGATGAAACTGCACACCAGGCCGTTGGCGATCAGCCCGCCGTACACCGCGGTTATCGAAAGGTCGTAGCCGGTCAGAAAATACAGGGAGAGCGCCTGCACCGCCCCGACCACCAGCCCGGCGCGGATGACCGCCATACGCCGGCGCACCTGCCGGACAAAAAAGATCGAACTGATCCCTCCGGTCAAAGCCACCAGGAAAAAGCGGAAATCGTTGCCCGCCATGGCCGCGACCGCGACGGTCGTGACCAGGGAAAGGAGCAGCGCGATCCCCACATCCAGAAAAAGGATCGTACAGAGCATCGGGACCACGGCCAGGGGGATCCAGTACACCGACAGGTCATGGTGCACGTACATATACGTGGCGATGGCCATGATCAGGGAAAAGAGGAAGATCAGATACAGCAGGGAGTGCCGTTTGACGGGAGCATGCGCTCCCCGGCAGCGCAGATACACGCTAAGCACCGTCACGAAAAGCGGGATGGCCAGATTAAACCCGATCAGCAGCGACACCGCGAACGCGCTGCAGGATCCCAGCAGGAAACGCCAGTTATTTTTTAGGAAAGGCTGTATCATACGCCTCGATGATGCGCTGCACCAGATGATGCCGCACCACATCCGCCCCGGTGAAAAAGTTGAACTTGATCCCGGGGATATCCTTCAGGATCGACGTGGCCTGCATCAGGCCGGAAGGCCTGGCATCCGGCAGGTCGCTTTGCGTCAGGTCCCCGGTGATCACCGCCTTGGAATCGAACCCCAGGCGGGTCAGGAACATCTTCATCTGCTCCGCGGTACAGTTCTGGGCTTCGTCCAGGATGATGAACGCCTCGTTCAAAGTACGCCCCCGCATATATGCCAGCGGCGCTACCTCTATTATACCGGTTTCGAGATACTTTTCAATGCGCTCCGCCTCCATCATATCGTAGAGGGCGTCATAGAGCGGCCGCAGGTACGGGGAGATCTTCTCGTACATATCCCCGGGCAAAAACCCCAGGGACTCTCCCCTGGCCTCGATGGCCGGACGGGTCAGGATGATGCGGCGCACCTCCTGCTTCTTGAGCGCCTCGACCGCGCAGGCCATGGCCAGATAGGTCTTTCCGGTGCCCGCAGGCCCGATGCCGAAGACGATGTCATGCGCCTTGATCGCTTCGACATACTCCCGCTGACCCCGGGTCTTCGGCCCGATCGCCGCGGTGTGCCTCCCGGACGGGGAAAGCACCTTGAAATCATCCGTCAGCTGCTGCTGCGCCGTCCCCTTCTTGTAATTATTGACCAGGTAGAGGATATCCGCCTTGGAAAGGGAAGCCCCCTCCTGCCGCACCGATCCCAAGATATGCTCGATCACCTGGGAGGCTTTTTTGATGTTGCTGGCCAATCCGCTGACCTTCAAATGCTCCCCGCGCACCGTCACCCGGACCTTGAACTCCTGCTCGATAAGCTGCATATGCTCATCGGCCGGCCCGAATATCAACTGCGCTTCCTGGACGCTTTCCAGGCGGATCGACGTATCCATAAGGTCAGACTTACTTCAGTTTCGGGTCGTTGCCCGCGACGTTGTCCACCGGCACCTGGATCACCTGGCCGGGATAGATCTTGTCCGGAGCGCTCAACGCGCCCTTGTTGGCCTCGAAGATGCGCATCCACTTCTTGGTCGTGCCGTAAAACTTCTGGGAGATCTTCTGCAAAGTATCGTTCTTCTGCACGGTATACGGCTGCATGGTCACTCCGGCGGGGACCTGCCCGGGATCATCCTCCACGAACATGGCTTCCTCCTGCACCGGGAAATCGTCCTGCACCGCCGCGGCCTTAGGCCCTGCGCGCCGCTCGAAACGGAGAGGATTGCGCAGCTCTATCTCCACCGTCCTGGTCGCCCGGGTCGACTTGCGTTCCTGCTCCCCGAACGTCGCCGGCACCGCGCCGTGGAGGTATCCCCGGTTGCCAACTTCCAGGTCCTGGTCCACCCTGTCCCTGGCCACCTGGTAGGTACGCACCACGCATCCCGACGAGGTCAACGCCACTGCCGCCACTGCCGCCGCACAAAGAATTCTATTCGTCATCATCTCCTCCAAAAACTCAGGTTTTCTTGGCGATCTGGATCCCCAATTCCTTCAACTGACGCTCCGCCACTGCGGAAGGCGCGCTGGTCAGCGGGCACACCGCCGCGCTGGTCTTCGGGAACAGTATCACTTCCCGGATGCTCGCTTCCCCGGTCAGGAGGGTCATCAATCTGTCGATACCGAACGCAAAACCTCCGTGCGGAGGCGCCCCGTACTGGAACGCTTCCAGCAGGAACCCGAAACGCTTGCGCGCCTCTTCCTCCTCTATCCCCAGGAGCTTGAACACCTTCTCCTGGAGCTTCTGGTCATGGATCCTGATCGATCCGGAGCCTAACTCCATCCCGTTCAACACCAGGTCATACGCCCGGGAAAGCATCTTATCCGGCGCGCTGTCCATCAGGGGTAAGTCCTCCTGGCGGGGCGAGGTAAAGGGATGGTGCTCGGAATCCCAACGCTTCTCCTCGTCGTTATACTTGAAAAGAGGGAACTCCGTCACCCAGGTGAAGGCGTACTCTTTCCCCTGCTCCTGGCGCAGATCGGGCTTGTCGGAATGATACTTCTCCTGCGCCTCGCGGTAACTGATCCTGGGGAAAGGAAGTTCCAGGTCGATCCCCTTGATCTCCTTGAAGATCCGCTGCATCATCCCTTCGATCAGGGAGAAGATATCCTCCTCGGAGACAAAGGACATCTCCAGGTCCAGCTGGGTGAACTCCGGCTGGCGGTCGGCGCGCAGGTCCTCGTCGCGGAAACACTTCGCGATCTGATAATACTTCTCGAACCCCGAGACCATCAGGATCTGCTTGAAAAGCTGCGGGGACTGCGGCAGGGCGAAAAAATTCCCCGGATTCACTCTCGAGGGGACCAGGTAATCGCGGGCGCCTTCGGGAGTGGACTTAGTCAGGATAGGCGTCTCGCACTCGATGAACCCCTGCGCGTCCAGGCAGCTCCTGGCGATGGAATAAAGCCGGCTGCGCGCCTTGAGGTTCGAGAACATCTTGGACCGGCGCAGGTCGAGATACCGGTATTTCATCCGCACTTCTTCCGTGATGTCGATCTCATCCTGGATCTCGAAAGGCGGGGTCAGGCTGGTATTCAGGATCACCAGCTCTTTGGCCAGCACTTCGATCTCTCCGGTGGGAAGTTTCGGATTGACGGTGTTCGCGGGACGGGAATTGACGATCCCTTTGACCGTGATCACGAACTCGCTGCGCAGATCCTGCGCGAGCTTGTGCGCTTCCGGGGCGTCCTTAGGCAGGAACACCACCTGGGTCAAACCGGTCCGGTCGCGGACGTCGATGAAGATAAGTTTGCCGTGGTCGCGGCGGGAAGCGACCCATCCGCTCAACACCACTTCCTTTGATTTATCTGCGGCGTTCAGCTGCCCGCATGTATGCGTACGGTACATATTCCTGCACGATCCTTTCTTAACACCACGTCATTTCGACAAGCGGTCCTTTAACAAAGGGATCAGCGAGGAGACCGCCACTTCCTCCTGCTCCTTGGAAGACATATCCTTGAGGGTCACCGTGGATTTTGCCAGTTCGTTATCCCCTACCAGCACGCAGAAACGCGCCAGGGCATCGTTCGCCTGGCGCATGGCGCCCTTGAGGGACTTATTGAGATAATCGGTATCGCAGGGGATATCCGCCTGACGCAGGTCCGAGACCAGGGTCCTGCAGAAAGACTGCGCGGCCTCCCCCAGGGGGATCACATAGACCAGCCCCGACGGAGCCTGCGGCGAAGACGCATCCCCTAACGCGAGCAAGAGGCGCTCGACACCGAAGGCAAAACCGACGCAGCCGGCCTGCGGGCCGCCGAGCTCCTCCACCAGCTTGTCATACCTTCCCCCGGCGCCGATGGCATCCTGGGCGCCTAAGTTACCGTGGGTGAATTCGAAGACGGTGCGGGTATAATAATCCAGGCCGCGCACCAGATGCGGCGCGATCTCAAAAGGCACGCGCAGGTCCGTCAGACCCTGTTTCACCGCGGCAAAATGCGCGGCGCACTCCGGGCAGACGTGAGCCGCCTCCATACCCAGAGACTTGACCACCTGCCTGCACCCTTCCTGCTTGCAGTCCAGTATCCTTAGGACATTATGCTCGAGCCTCTCCCGGCACTCTTCGCAAAGCTCCGTCACGCGGGAGGAAAGCTTCTCCCGCACCACTCCGGAGAGTTTCATCTTATCATCGGAGCAGCCCAGCGTATTAAGCTTGAGGATGTGCCCGGAGATCCCGAACGCTTCCAGCAGCCTGTGGGCAAGTGAGATCACCTCGATATCGATCTGCGGTCCGGCAGCGCCGATGGTCTCGCACCCGATATGATGGAACTGGCGCATCCTTCCCTTTTGCGGGCGCTCCAGCCTGAACATCGGCCCCAGATAGAATAATTTCATGAACCCCCTGGTCTTATCCAGGGAATTCTCGATATACGCGCGCACTACGGAGGCGGTCCCCTCGGGCCTGAGGGCATACACATCCTCTTTGTTGCGAATAATAAACATCTGCTTCTGGACCACTTCCGCAAAATCGCCGAGAGAGCGGTTGAAAAGCACCGCATCCTCGATCAGGGGAAGTCTGATCTCCTGATAATTATAGAGGGAGAAAATACGGCGGCTGACACGTTCCAGTTCCTGCCAGCGGTATGCTTCTTCCGGAAGGATATCTTTTGTACCGGGGATCCTTTTAAACATACGGGATAACGATGGGAAAAATAACTCTGACCCCGACTATAGGGGAAGAAAGAGGGTTATTTCACGTCCTGCTTCATCTCCAAGCCCGGCTTGAAAACGACGACTTTCCGAGGAGGGACGGGAACGACCTGGCCGGTACGGGGATTACGCCCGGTGCGGCTTTTTCTCTGTTTGATCTTGAAAACGCCGAAGTTACGCAACTCGATCTTCTCGCCGCGCTGCAAGGCCTCGACGATACAGTCAAACGTACGCTGCACCACGCGTTTTACGTCTATCTGTTTTAAGTTGGTTTCGTCAGCTACTTTCAGGATTATGTCTTTCTTGGTCATCAGGCACCCCCTCGTAGTACCTCAACAGCAACCTTATTACTCGCAAGTATAATACCATCAAAAACTTACAGTGTCAAGCCATAAATATTATCCCTTTTTTTCTCCCAACATCTTGCTGGAAGCGTAATTAATGATGGCCGCCAGGTCATGCTTTGCGATCTCCACGGTCTTAACGCCTATCTCATATCGGTGTTCTCCCCGTTCCAGGATACGCACCACCTGCACCAGCGCCCTGATGGGAAGTGAGCTAAATTCTTTCGGCAGATACACTTCCATGGTAAGGATCGACCCCATGGGTGGCGCGCAATCAGATTCGAAGCAAAATCCGTCGCGGCTGATGTCCTTAGTCTTCTGGCTCTGATAGATACCTTTTATCGGGACCTGCACATCCATCTCGCACTTGAAGCGTATCGCCTCCCGACGCTCGATACCCCGGAAGTTAGGAGACTCGACTACGAAAGGATATGCGCTCTTGGATGAGGCTGCGCCGCGGATATTCACATGATAATACGTCTCCAGGGCTCCCACTATCTCGGAAAGTATTCCCACAAAAGGCTTTAACGTACACCCGGTCACCTTCTTTATCGTAGCCAGCGCTTTGGGGTCCAAAGGATCGGCCATCACCACCATCAATGAATCCCCGGCCTGGTCCACGGGTATGGCCAGGTATTTTTCCGCGATATCGACCGGAAGGAGTTTTATCACCCGCTCCGGGATATCGCATGAAGAAAGGGGCAGGTACGGTATCTTAAACTGGGAGCAAAGGCACTTGGCCAACTGGCTTTCATCGATATACCCGTAGGCAAGCAGATACTGCGTGATCGTTCCTCCGTGCTGCACTTGATGCTCCAGCGCCCTGTCCAGGATGTCCTTAACGATGAAATGATGCTCCAGAAGTATCTCCCCGATCTTTTTATCCTTCCCTCCGTCAGGAACGTCAGGGACCGCAGACCGTTTTGGCAAAGGTTGCGACGGTGCCTGTGGCTGCAACGAAGCGCGGCGGCATGCCTCCTGACGGGACTTCTCCTGATTACTGAGAAGACACGCGAGCTCCGCTTCCTTGGCCGCAAGCGCCTCCTGCAGCTGGCTTACCTTTGATTGATCGGACTGGCGGCGGCCATGCAGAAGCAGCCACACTATGGCGATCACGGCAGTGACCGCCTGGGTAATCATAAACACCAGAGAAAGCAGATCGAATTCCATGATCAATCCCTTTCGATACCTTTTTGCACGGAACGCCCGGAAAAAAATCCTCCGGTATATCCGTCCAGCAGAGCCGTCAGTTCAGCGACCTTAAGCTCCTGCTCCGCCTTCTTTCCCGCCCTGGCCTCCAGGGTGGCTCCCCCGGGATCCTGCAGCAGCTTCTTGCGCTCATAATAAAGCCTGGTCACCTCTTCGAGCAGATGTTCCCGTAAGTCCGAGAGCAACCGTGCCCGCGCATCGATGGAAGCCTGGTCCTTGTTCCACACCACCTCGGCAAGGTCCCAGCTTACGCGCACGTCCCAATCCAGGGAATCCCTACCCCGCATCAGGGCATCGTCGCAGCTTTTGGTGGTCGACCCGCTCTCCCAATGCCAAAGGTCGCTGGTGTTGCGCGCAAAGGATACGGATAACTGCGGCATCCAGGCTTTGGCCGATGCCTGCCTTCGCCATCGCGCCACCATCTCCGGATCCACCTGCGCATACGCGATCGCCGCCTGCTGCACTTCACCGATCCCGGGGACCGGATCCTGCGCGGATATTTCCCCGCGGAAGGTTTCCGGCACGATGCTCGCCTTGAACAACCCCTTGCTCCCCGCGACATACACCGCAAAGGAGGAAGCCGCAGAGATACCGCGTACCTCCCCCGCCTGCAGTTCGAAACTTATCTCTTTCCAGCGCTCACGATCATATACGAATACGGACGAGCCGGTGCACGCATAAAGCGTATCCTGCGCCTTATCGAATGACACCCGGCGCATCTCCAAAGAGAACAGTCCGTACACCGCCAGCCGCTGAAATTTTATCCCCCCTGCCGCCTCTGCCAGGAATACTCCGCGGGAAGTCGCCGCATACACCCCCAGCCCCTTTCCCGGGACCAGGTCCTCGATCCAGGGGGAAGACTCCTCCCGGTGCTTTACGCACGACCATCCTGCTCCGGGAGCGGTACAGACGTATAATTCCCCTGCGGCCACCGCCCACAAAATAGCCGTCCCTGCCTCCAGCGATCCCGCGACCGCAATGACCGGCAGCGTGCCGATGGCCCCCGCTTCCCGCTGCCATCGCCTGCCTCCGTCGCGGCTTAGAAACAGGCCGGCATCGGTCGCCGCATACAAAAAACCGGGGACGACCCCCGCCGAATTCACCCGCCCCGAACCGTCAGCCTCTCCCTTGAAGATACGCTGCCAAGACCGTCCGGAATCCGTGCTCCGGTACAACCCGGAACCCGTCGCGGCATACCACACCCGCAGATCAAACGGGTCCTGCTGTACGCGGATATCCTTATCCGAGGAACCGGATATCCGCAAAACCTGACGGAAGCCAATACCCGCATCCTCGGAAAGGTACACCCCGCCTGCCGCGCCTGCCAGCACCCTGCGGCTGGAATCCTTATCCTCCTGCACGCTATAACAGGAAGGCACTCCGGAAAGTTCCTCCCAGGCATACTCCCCTGCCCAGGCCCTGCCCGCACACACCATCCACACCGCTGCTACGAATAATCCTTTTTTCATATGCCACCTCCTGCATCCTAAGACGCAGGAGGCGGCACTTTCTCACATGCGCATTACCACAACCACTCCGTCAGATGCTGATCCGCGGACTTCAACGCGTACTCCGGCAGCACCACCGGCTGGTCATACGGAGGGAACGCACAGGTGACCGTATCGAACACTCCGGATACGCCGCGCACCAGGGCGTTGAACGTCCCTTCCGCTCCGCCCAGGGTCACGCCCAAAAGCGGATTCTCCTCGGCAGAGACCTGCGCCACCCGGCCGGGGATCTCCACCCAGAACGTCGCCGTATTGATAAGGCCGCGTCCCAGCTTGTTCACCGCGGAATTCTCGTAATTGATCTCTTCCAGGTTGAACGCCTCGAAGTTCTCTCCTGCCCACGCCATTACCGGTACCGCCATGCATAACGCCAACACCGCCATCATGAACTTGTTCCTCATCTCTTCCTCCTTGTTCTGCTGCCTCGTTAATTATGATTCCCGCTTCCTGCCTGTCCCAGTTGCCTGAGCATCTGGTCCTTCAGGGCCTTCTCCGAATCGACCTTCTCTCCGGTGACCCCCACCTCCATCGCAAAATCGATCAGCCCGCGCAGGATATCATTATAGGAAAGCTTCCTGCCGGTGGAAAAAAGCGCGTCCTTGCCCAGTTTATCAAGGAACTCCACCTCCTTGCGGTCAAGCATGGTGATCACGCGATGCGTGCGGACCTTCTGCTCTTTTTCCGTATGCTCCATAGTCGACCCCCTTTCGAGCAATAAAAAACCCCCGAAGGCGTACGTTACGCTCCGGGGGCTCAATGGCACCGTGCAATTCCCCTTTGGTAACGCAGCCGTCCTGGATCGCTCCAGGACCTGTCGCTTTGCGCCCCCGCATTACTGCGGGTTTGCCTTTGTCAGTAGGTAAAGCTACCAAATTGTCAAAATGTCAAATTACATAAAAGAATATACCACAAAAGTGCACTGATTTCAAGGCCGGCCGGCTGAAGACAGGCCCGCGTACTCCTCCTTGATCTGCTGATATTCCGGAAAACCGAGGGAATAATAGAGTTCCTGCGCTAGTCGTAAGTGCTCTCTAGCCTTGGAGATATGATTTTTTTTCGCGTATATCCGTCCCAGTCCGTGGTACGCCTGCGCCAGGTCAGCCGGGGAATCGATCCGCTTGCCTGCCTGCACCGCAAGCTGGAAATGGCGCTCCGCTTCGACCAGATCCCCCATCTCAAAGGACAGCTCCCCGATCATCACGTAATCGGAAGGCAGGTTCGCCCGGTTATCATGCAGCAGGTCGATGCGCAAACCCTCGGCATAATGCTCCTTCGCCTTTTGGTACTGCTTCTCGAAGAGGAAAATCTCCCCCAGATTGAAGTAATAATCGCTGAGCTCGTTGTCCCGCTTCAACTTCTGGAAACCTTCCGCGCTCTTGCGGTAGAACTGCCTGGCGACCTCGAATTCGTTCTTATTGATGAACACCAGCCCCATGTCGAAATACGCGCACGCCATGTGATACTGATGCTCCGGATCATTGGCGAAACGGGAATGGATCTCCACACTTCGGGAAAGCAGTTCCAGCGCCCTGCCGTTATCCCCCTTATCGATGTGCCATACCGCCATGCGCCGCAGGGCGACCGCCTCATGCAGGAGGTCCTGCTGCTGCCGGGATACGGATAACGCTTTTTCATAGAAAGCCATGGCTTTCTCGTACTCTCCTCCCAGGTAATGGAACCACCCCAGGGAGATATAGGCATCTGCCAGGTTCTCGTACGCGCGGTGTTTTTCGCTTAACAGCGCATAGGCCATGAGCGCCTGCCGCGCCTTTTCCTTCTTCCCCAGCCGGACATACCCTTCGAAGAGCACCGGATACGCGGCCAGAGCCCCCGCCCGCCTGGCGGTGATCATCTCCGCTGCCGCCACCGCCTCCTGATTATTCCCCTGGGAAAGGTATGTCTTCGCCCTTACCAGAAGGATCCTCTCCTGCGGCCGGAGCGCCAGCACCGATCCCGCGACCGCCACGAACACCGCCGCCGCTGCCGCCGCCACCCCGGCTTTCTTCATCCAGCCCGGAGGAGCGGATAAATGACGCGCCAGTTTCTTTTTGGGAGGAAGCTTCTTGATGAGGACATGGCCGGGATCGCCGTACATCAGGTACTGGGCCCAGGCAAGATTGGCGGTCCCGTATTCGCGCATCAGTGATATGCGCGCCTGCCGCACGCATTCACCGGTAGCCTTTCCCTTGGCCAGCGCCTTGTAGAACGCCAGGGCAAAACTCAGACTCGCCCGGTCATCCACCTTACCGACCGTACCGATATAATGCCGCACTCCCGCAAAAAGGAAACTGGAGGCGAAACTGTAGGTGCGGTGCTGCTGGTCGAATGCCGCCGGCCCGGTTTCCATCACCTGCGCGGACTGGCAGGCGTTGGAGAAAACGATCGAGGGCATCGCCGTCCGGCCCTCCCCCATCATCAGCACATCCTGGAAATTAAGCAGTCCGTCCTTCAAGGCCCATCCGGCGCGGTGCGGCTGGGTGGTGTCGTATTCGCAGTGCCCGGCAAAATGCACGATATCATAGTCGCGCAGGTTCTTTTTCAGGTACAGACTGTCCGCCTCCTCCGCCCGCAGGTCCACGGAAATATCCCGGCGCTTGCCGTCGAGCTGATCACGGATGCACACCCCTTCCTGGTACGCGGCGGGAAGCCCTCCGGTCGGATTGGCGATCACCAGCATACGGGCAGAGGTATGCATCTGCCGGTAACGGATCGCTTCGGCCTGGCGGGAAGCCCGCACCAGCCGGCCTACGCTGAATTTCACGCACAAAAAATCCTGCCCGTCATACATCAGCTCCCAGGGCACCCGCACCAGGGATTCGTCGATCACCAGGGAAAGCTCTCCCCCGGATTGCGCGAGCAGCTCCTCTTTCACCTGCCGGGCAAGGAAATGGTCCCACATCATCTGCCCGACCTTCTTGAGGGAATTCTGGATGTGCTCCTGACGGGGTCCGACGAGGTAGGATTTATAAAGGATGCCGGTCACTTCGCGGCTCAGACTTTCCATCTGCCGGGGATCGACCAGCCGCTGGTGGTAGTAACGCACGGTATGCCCCGACTCATCCTGGAAGAAAAGGCTCATCGCCAGCCGGGGGTCCTGGGAAAGCACCTCCAAGACCATCGGACGGGATACGGAGTCTTTTCCCGGCATGCTCACTCCCTGATCTCCAAAGACACTTCCCCTGCCAGGGTACCCGCAGGAGCCTCAGCACGCACATTATACCGTGCCGCGCCCACATGCTCGAATGACACCGCACCCCGGTCCGAGGCCAGAGACTCCAGCTCGACCCCTTCACGCCACAGGCTGATGCGGGCGTGCGCGCAGGGCCTGGCAGTCTCTTTTTCGGTGACCTCCACGGTCAACGCCAGGTCTTTGCCGCCCCGCACCTCGCACTTAATGCTCATGCGTACCCGCTCCATATCCTTGACCACCACCAGCGTATCGGGAAAATCCCCCTGATGCTTGCCGCGCACCAGCGCACCGGGCACATACTCCTGGCCCACGAGCACATCACCCGTCGCAGAAAGGAGCTCGAAGGCTTTTTCCTTGAGCAGTATGGCAATATGGAACGCCTTGGGCACGAATCCTGCGGCAGAGGGGTCCCTCGCCAGCGCATCCAGGCGCTGCCGGAGCGCTTCCGGGACCTGGACCAAAGGCTCATGAATGGCCCCCTGGGCTGCGGCATATCCCGCCAGGCAAAGGTCGCACACGCAAAGATGCGCCATGACCTCGGTCATATCCTTCCCCTGAAGCCTGCCTTCGGCGAACGCGGCAACGAGCTCCTCCGGAGGATGCGACGCTGCGCGCGCACCCAACCCCTCCTGCCAGGAGGAAACCGCCCTTTTCAGCACCCCCGCGAATTTTTTATCTTCCATGATCCACCTCACCCTTAAGACGCACCGCAACGCCTGCGCTCACAGAAAACCTTTCTTCCGGAAACACTCCCGCAGCTTTTCCATGATCCGCGATTTACGCATATCGAACGCGCCGCGGGATATGCCCAGCAGAAGCGCCAGCTCCCTGGCGCACACCCCGGCGAATACGTTCGCCCGGATGATGAACAAGGAAAGAGTATCCAGCTGCGCGATACACTCGGCCAATTGCTGCCGCTCCTCAAGGCGCTCCGCCGCCGTAAGCACTGATTCCTGCGGATCAGGTATCAGATCGGCCACGGTAAACCCTTCCCCTATCGCCTGGTCCAGGGAAAGGTGCGGCCGCATGCGGCGCAGATGGTCAACGGCCCGGTTCGCCGCCACATGGCGCAGCCACCCGGAAAGGCTGGCGCCGTACGCGCCGGTAAAGGTCAGCAGCCTTTTACACCCTTGGTCGAAAAGCTTGAGGAATATCTCGTGGCAGAGGTCCTGCAGCACATCCTGGCGGGAACACAGCTGCGCGGCATACAGCGAAAAAGTATACCTTATCGCGCTTACCACTACCGGAGAATAAGTGCGCACCAGCAGCTGACGGCTTTCCTGGTCGCCCTGTGCGCACCGCCTGATCAGCTCCAGGTCGTCCATACCGGTTATTATATCGTATTTTAAAGGGGAAAAACACAAAAAAGAGCGCCCCGGGACGGATCCCGGAGCGCTCTTATGGTTACGGTTTCCTTATATCGGTATTACTTGATGAACGCGTTCTTGACGATGAAGGACGCGAACACGATCGACACCATGGACATGAGCTTGATCAGGATGTTCAAGCTCGGTCCGGAGGTATCCTTGAAGGGATCGCCGACCGTATCCCCCACCACTCCCGCCTTATGCGCAGGCGAACCTTTACCGCCGTGGTGACCTTCCTCGATATATTTCTTGGCGTTATCCCAGGCGCCGCCTGAATTCGCCATCATCACCGCCAGCACGAAGCCGGAAACCAGGGAACCGGTAAGCAATCCGCCCACCGCTTCCACGCCCATCGCGATCCCGATCACGATAGGAGCCATGATCGCCAGCAAAGAAGGAGCGATCATCTCCATCTGAGCGGCGGAAGTAGCGATATCCACGGCACGGGCATAGTCCGGCTTGGCCTTGCCTTCCATTAAACCTGCGATCTCTTTGAACTGACGGCGGACCTCAACCACGATCTTACCGGCAGCACGTCCTACCGCCCTCATGGTCATGGAGCAGAACAGGAACGGAAGCATTCCGCCGATAAAAAGCCCCACCAGCACGGTCGGGTTCATAATGCTTCCCGTCATATCCGCGCCGTAACGCACCAGCTCCTCCTTATACGCGGCAATGAGCGCCAGCGCGGTCAATGCGGCGGAACCGATGGCAAACCCCTTGCCGGTCGCGGCAGTGGTGTTGCCCAGGGAATCCAGGGCATCGGTGCGCTTGCGCACTTCCGGAGGAAGATGGGACATCTCGGCGTTTCCGCCGGCGTTATCCGCGATCGGGCCGTATGCATCCGTCGCCAGGGTAATACCCAGCGTAGAGAGCATGCCCACCGCGGAGATGGCGATACCATAGAGACCGGCGTTGAAATTCGTAGCCCCGCCGGAGAGATAGAAGCTCAACATGATGGCGATACCGACGATGATCACGGGAAGGGCGGTAGACATCATCCCTACTGCCAGGCCGCCGATGATCACGGTCGCCGGACCGGTCACCGCCTGCTCGGCGATGAACTTGGTCGGCTTGAACCCGCTGGAGGTGTAGTACTCGGTCACCAGACCTATCAGCACGCCGGCCACCAGGCCCGCGATCACTGACCAGTACACGCCGATATGCTCCATCCCCAGGGTATATTTGACCAGGAAGAAGGAGATGACCGCCACGATCAATGAGCTGACGAACACGCCCTTGCGCAGCGCCGCCAACAGCACGGACTGGCTGGCCTCTTCCCGGCTCTTCACGAAGAAGGTACCGATGATGGAAGCCACCACGCCTACTGCCGCCATGACCAGGGGAACGGTGACACCCTTCACCCCGAGCCCGGCCGCCACACCCAGCGCAGAAGTGGCGACGATGGATCCGACATACGATTCGTAAAGGTCGGCTCCCATGCCTGCGACGTCTCCGACGTTATCACCCACGTTATCCGCGATGACCGCGGGGTTCCTCGGGTCATCCTCGGGAATACCGGCTTCCACCTTACCCACCAGGTCAGCGCCGACGTCCGCGGCCTTGGTGAAGATGCCTCCGCCGACGCGGGCGAACAACGCCTGCGAGCTCGCGCCCATACCGAAGCAGAGCATGGTCGAGGTGATGGCGGCGATCTTATCTATACCCATCGGGGTAGGATGTCCCGTATAATACCAGTCCAGCAGATAATACCAGATGCTTAAATCGAGCAGCCCGAGGCCGACCACGGTCAGCCCCATGACCGCGCCACCGGAAAATGCCACGCGCAGACCCGCGTTCAGGCTTTTCTGCGCCGCGGCCGCGGTGCGGTTGGAGGAGGAGGTCGCCACCATCATGCCGATGAAACCAGCCAGGCCGGAGAAGAAACCGCCGGTCAGGAAGGCAAACGGCACGAACATGACCAGATACCCCTTGAAGGCCATGGCCAGAAGGATGAGGAAGGTCACCAGGAAATACGCTGCCACGCCAATGTACTGGCGCTTCAGGTACGCCATCGCGCCGACCTTCACGGCTGCCGCGATCTCTTTCATGCGGTCGTTTCCCTGGTCCTGCCTCATGATAAAAGGCACCAGGTACAGAAACGCGAATCCCAGCGCCACGATAGACCCTACCGGCGCCAACACCAACAGATCGAAATTACCCATTTGCACTTCCTCCTTTAGGATAAGAAAATTGCGATGACTATACCACGCCACCAGGGGCTCGTCAAGATAAATCTGTGCGGAAAGACTCTGCGGGAGGGATTACCCTGCGCCGTGGATGATGCGCAGCACCTTTTCTGCGGCTTCCAGCTTCTCCTTGATGCGCAGGTACTCCTCTTCGGGCACGGAGTTGACGGCCGGGGCCTTGGCGGCTTCCTGCTTTGCCGCGGCGGCGAGCTCCTGGGCCTTTGCCGCCTCCTGCGCTTTGGATTCAAAACGCTTCTTCATTTCGGTAAGTGAAGTAGCGAGCGACTTCTTCTCCTCTTCCAGCTGCTTCACGTCTTCCTGGGATTTTTTCAGCTGCGCCTGCAGCGCCTCGACCGCCTTGGTATCGACGACCGGCTCCTGGGATCTCTTCTTGATCTCCTGCAGCACGGTATCGAGCTCAGCGGCCTGGGATTTCGCGTCCCCTAACACGGTCTCCACTTCCGTGACCTGCGCTTCCAGAGCTTTATTCCTGGCTTCCAGTGTGGTGAACGCCTCGGTCTTCTCGCTCAATTCCCGGCTCAGATCGGCATTAAGGGACGCCGCGCGCTCCAGGGCCTTTTCCTTATTCGCTACCTTTTCCTTCCAGGAAGCGACTTCGGCTTTCGCCTCTTCCAGCAACTTGGATACCCTCTCCCCCTGCTCCGCGCTGCCTTTGGAAACGGTCTCCTGCAGCTGTGCGCTCTTGGCCCGCTCCTGCTCCAGCAAGCGCAGCGCTTCCTGCTGCCTCTGCAGCGCCACCTCGTTCTCCTTCTGCAGCGCTTCGATACGCTGCGAAAGCACTGTCACCAGCCCGCCCTCCGGCTCGGATTTCCCCATCACCCCGGTGCTTTCATCCATCGCCGCACGCGAAACGTTGGAACCTTTGGACAGGAAAAGACCGAACAGGATGATCGCTACCCCGAGCAGCGCGAAACCGATGGCGAGATAAGTAAACATCTGGTGAACCCTCCTTAACCTGCAGACGGACCCTGACGAGCCGCGCCGGAAAGCACGCTACGCAACGCATCCGGGATTGCCTTGGGCCGGATATCCGGGCCCACGCACACCATGATGGTCTTGGCCAGCACCACCACTTTGCCGTCCTGATTGGTGATCCGGTGCTCGCTGACCATCTTCACGGTACCGATCTCCGTAAACGCGGTCTCCACATCCAGCACATCCCCGTACACCGCGGGAGACTTATAATCCACTTCCTGGCGCGCGACCACGAAAAGGGTCCCTTCTTCAGCCAGTTTTTTAAGGGAGAGCCCCCGGGACTCGAAATACTCCGTGCGCGCCTCTTCTATATATTTAAGGTAATTGGAGTAATAGACCACTCCCCCGCAATCGGTATCATGATAATACACCCTGGTGCGCACCGCTTACTCCCCGATCACCTTGACCAGCACCCGCTTCCTGCGCTGGCCGTCGAACTCTCCGTAGAATATCTGCTCCCAGGGGCCGAAATCCAGCTTGCCCTTGGTCACCGCCACCACCACTTCCCGGCCCATCACCGTGCGCTTCAAATGCGCGTCGGCGTTGTCCTCGCCGGTCAGGTTATGCCGGTACTTGTCCACCCCGTACGGCGCCAGTTTTTCCAGCCACGCGGAAAAATCCTGGTGCAGGCCGCCCTCGTCGTCGTTGATGAATACGCTCGCGGTGATATGCATGGGGTTGACCAGGCACAGACCTTCCCTGATACCGCTTTTGACCACCGCCGCTTCCACCTGCGGGGTGATATTGAGGAACTCCTGCCGCTTTTCCGTGGAGAACCAGAGGTACTCCGTGTGCGACTTCATTTCTTGTAGCTCTCGCTGAAGACGTCGAGGTCTTTCTCGAAATCGAAGACGTCGCGGAAATCGTCCCGGGAATCCTGGTCGTTCTTGCCCATGAGGCCCCCTTCGATCATATTGAACACGACCTCCCCGAAATCGCTGGTCCGGTGCAGGCCCCAGTGCTCGAAAACGGTCTTGGTCAAGGGGCCGAACTGGTCCAGGCCGTACTGCCGCACCCCGGTCAAAAGCTCCTTGCCGCTGACATGGCCCTGCCGTTTAAGCTTCTTCTGGGTATACCACAGCGCCTGCATGACGAACTCATAGGCATCCGCCTTATACCGTCGGTCGCGCGCGAGGATCTCGGATAATTTTTCTTTGAATTTACCTGCCATAGCTGTGTATTATACTCCTTAACGCCTGTTTGTTCAAATACTTCTGCAATTCCCCGAAATCCCGCACGATCGCGTGGGCGCGGCGCAGATGCGCGCGGGGAAGGGATGTGGTCAGGGCGATACAGAAGAGCCCGGCGGAAACCGCGGACTCGATCCCGAAGGGCGCGTTCTCGATCACCACCGCTTCGCCGGGTGTAAGGCGTAAGCCCCGCAGCGCCTTGCGGAAAGGATCGGGAAAAGGCTTCCCGCGAGCCACCTCGTCTCCGGTGACCGTCACGGAGAAAAGCTCGCGCAGCGGACGGGGAAGGATGCGTTCCATCTCGTGGCGGGAAGTGCCGGTCACCAAGGCCAGTTGCACCCCGGTGCGTAAAAGCCTGCGCAGGAAAGGCCGGCTGCCTTTGATGAACCGCACCCTGACCATCCCTTTGAAGAGGGTTTCCTTGCGCGCCAGCAGTTGACGCGCGGAGCGCACGGTAAAGGGCACGCGATATTTTGCCAGTATCTCCCTCACACTCGTGATGCCGTCCTGGCCTTCGCGCAGGTAAATATCATAACAGTTCACCTTTACCCCTGCTTCGGCCAGAGCCATCCGCCAGGCCTCATAGTGGTACGGCATGGTGTTGGTGATGACCCCGTCCATATCGAAGATGACGGCCTTGACCTTATTCGGGAATCCCCTTTTCATAGCCGCGTATTATACCACATTTAGGGACGCCCTCAAAGGGGACGCTCTCAGAGGGGACACCCCTGTTTTCGGGTAAGGGGTGTCCCCTTCAGGGGCGTCCCCTTTAGGGGCGCCTTCAGGGGCGTCCCCTTTAGGGGCGTCCCTAATACTGCTTGCATACGGGTTGCAACTGTGATAGATTACTTCCCATGAAAAAGCCGCTCTGGAATTTTGTGGACGATATGGGCACTTTTCACAGCGACCATGCGCATTCGCTGCGCACGCTGTATTTCCCCCTTTGCAACCAGACACCCCTCATGGCCTCCGTCACTCCCGACCTGCACGGAGACTTGAAAACCGGCAACAGCTTCTTCCTGCTCGAACCCGTTACCCGCAACAGCCTCGGCACCTCGATGAGCAGCCGGAATTTCTGGGTACGCCTCAAGAACGGCAATGTCTGGTCCGCGACCGGTGTTTCGCGGGAAGCGCGCAACCTCAAAGACGGATCCCGGCTGGAAGCAGGACTGCTCTGGCATAAGACCATCCGGAAGAACAAATCCGTCGGCCTGGAAGCGCAGATACTTTCCTTCATTCCCGACGCTCCGGTCGAAGTGATGCAGGTCACCCTTACCAACATCACCTCCAAACCCGTATCCTTCACCCCGACCGCAGCCATCCCCCTCTACGCCAGAGCGGCGGATAACCTGCGCGACCATCGCCACGTCACGTCGCTGCTGGTGCGCTCCCGCATCCGCTCGCACGGGGTCATAGTCACCCCCACCCTGGTCTTCGACGAAGCGGGGCACCATAAGAATTCCACCTCCTATTTCGTGTACGGATGCGGCCCGAAGAGCGCCGCTCCCCTGGCGGTGTTTCCCACCCAGGAGGAATTTTGCGGCGCTTCCGGGGACCTGCTCATGCCGGAAGCGGTGTACGCGCAAAAAAATCCGGACAAGGAGTTCCCCGGACAGGGCAAAGAGCCGATGGCAGGGCTGCGTTTCGCGCCCCTGACCCTGGCACCCGGGAAAAGCTGTACCTTTATCCTGCTTCTGGGTATCACGCAGAATACCGCGGACGCCGATCGCATATTCGCACGACTGAACACTCCGGAGAAGGTCGCCGAAGCCCTGGATAAGACCAAAGCCTACTGGGGACGGGTTTCCTCGGATATTTCGGTCTCCAGCAGCGACCCCCAATTCGACAACTGGCTGCGCTGGGTGAGCATCCAGCCGCTCCTGCGCAAGATCTTCGGCTGCTCCTTCCTCCCGGACTTCGATTACGGACGGGGAGGCCGCGGCTGGCGGGACCTCTGGCAGGACGCGCTTTCCCTGATCCTGAACAATCCGGATGAGGTCAAGCCTTTGCTCCTGAACAATTTCAAGGGCGTGCGCATCGATGGTTCGAACGCGACCATCATCGGCCAGAGACCCGGCGAGTTCATCGCCGACCGCAACAACATCTCGCGGGTATGGATGGACCACGGCATCTGGCCCTTCATCACCACGCTGCTCTACCTTAACCAAAGCGGGGACGAATCCCTCCTCTTCGAGCGCATTCCCTACTTCAAGGACCGTCAGCTTGCCCGCAGCCGCGCCCTCGACCTGGAATGGGAGCCGCAACAGGACCACTGGCTGACCACCTCCCACGGGGAAGTATACGAAGGCACCGTGCTCGAGCATATCCTGATCCAGCATCTGGTGCAGTTCTTCAACGTCGGAGAGCACAACCACATCCGGCTGGAAGGCGCGGACTGGAACGACGGGCTGGACATGGCCAGGGAACGGGGTGAAAGCGTCGCCTTTACCTGCCTCTATGCCTCCAACCTCCATGCCTTAAGCCGGCTGCTGAAGAGCCTCGGGGTAAAAAGCGTCACCGTGGCCAAAGAGATCCTCCTGCTGCTCGACACTTTGCATAATCCGATAGACTACGGCTCGGCGGACTCAAAAACCGCCCTGCTCAACCATTACTTCGAAATAGCCGGGAAAAGGATCAGCGGCGAAACGGTCGAGCTCGACCCGGAGGCGCTGGCCAAAGACCTGACCAAGAAGGCGGAGTGGATAACCGCGCACGTCCGGGCAAAGGAATGGCTCAAGGAAGGCTTCTATAACGGCTACTACGATAACCGCGGCTGCCGGGTGGAAGGCTCCTCTTCCGGCACGCGCATACGCATGACTTTGACCGGTCAGACCTTCTCCGTGATGTCGGGAGTGGCCACGGACGAACAGATCCCCTTGATCTTTGCCGCCGCAAAAAAATACCTGCAGGATAAAAAACGCGGCGGGTTCCGCCTGAACACCGATTTCGGCGGGGAACAGCACGACCTGGGCCGCGCATTCTCCTTCGTCTACGGGGAAAAGGAGAACGGCGCGGTCTTCTCCCATATGGCCGTGATGTTCGCCAACGGACTGTACCGCCGGGGATTCGTCAAGGAAGGCTTCGAGGTGATCGATTCCCTCCGCCGGATGAGCGTCGAGACGGCGGAGAGCCGTATCTACCCCTGCCTGCCCGAATACTTCAACGCCGAGGGACGCGGGATGTACAGCTACCTTACCGGCTCCGCCAGCTGGCTGATGCTCACCTATCTGACCGAGATCTTCGGCGTGAGAGGCGAACGCGGCGACCTGCGGATCGAGCCAAAGCTCGTAAAGAAACAGTTCGGTTCCCGCAACGAGATATCCGTCCGCCTCACCTTTGCCGGAAAAAAGATCACCGTCCGCTTCCTCAACAAAGCAGGAAAGGAATACGGCGAATACATCATCGTCGCCGCAGCCATAAACGGCAGCCCGCTGGCCGCCGGATCCAAAAGCATCACCATCCCCCGCAACGATCTCCTCAAAAAAGCCACCCGATCCTCGAACATCATCGAAATAGTCTTAGGCTAAGCGCAACAAAAAACAGGGACTGTCCCGAGCGCATGTGCGGCCATTCTCTAAATACTCGAGCGGCCGCACCTTAAGCGAGGGATAGTCCCTGTTTTTTGTTGCTTAGATTACAGTATCTCGATGACCTTCAGTTTAGAGGAGTGGCCTTTGAGGAGAGTGATGCGGCTTTTGGGGATGTCGTAGTGGCGGGAGAGCGCGGCGATCACCGCCTCATTCGCCTTGCCTTCGTGCGCTTTGGCCCGTACCCACACCTGCAGACTTCCGTCAGGCGCCGCCTCAACTTTTTCCCGCGAGCTTGCCGGCTTGACCTTGACCGATACCTTCATCTGCGCGCCGGAAAAAGCCCCGCCCGGTTCGCTTCCGCGAACTTGATGATCCGGTTCATGGTATCCACGGTCTCCACCGGATGCGCGCCCACGGCGGTTTCCGCGGAAAGCATCACGTAATCCGTCCCGTCAAACACGGCGTTGGCCACATCGGTCGCCTCGGCCCGGGTCGGCCGCAGGTGCTCGGTCATGCTCTCCAGCATCTGCGTCGCGGTGATCACCGGCTTGCGCGCGAGGTTGCAGGAACGGATGATCTGTTTCTGCACCACCGGCACCTCCCAGACCGGGATCGACACGCCCATATCCCCGCGCGCCACCATGATACCGTCCGCCACCGCCAGGATCCCCTCCACGTTCTCTATCCCCTGCCGGTTCTCGATCTTGGCGAAGAGCAGCCCCCGATACCCGTGTTCCCGCGCATATCCTGCCACGACCCGCATATCCTGGGGCGTACGCACGAAGGACTGCGCCAGATACTCGACGCGATGCTGCACGCAGAACCCGATATCCCGGCGGTCCTTCTCCTTGACCCCGGAAAACCGCAACTTCGCTTCCGGGATATTGATCCCCTTATGCTCTTTGAGCGTTCCCGGAACCGTCACTTCGCACTCCAGGGCGCGCATACCCGACCCCTTCACCGTCAGCGCGATCGTGCCGTCATCCAGGAAAATGGTCATGCCTTTGCGGATATCCCGCAGAGAGCCTTCATACTCAAAAGGGACCGCACCCGCCGGCAACGGAGAAAAATTGGAAAGCCTGACCTGCTGCCTGCGCTTCAAGTCTATGGGGACGTGCCCCGGCCAGGTGCCGATCCGGATGCGGTACCCCTCCAGGTCCCCCAGTATACGGATGCCCCGACGGTACGTGCGGTTCAATTCCCGGATCAGGCGCACGGTCTTAAGATGGTCGGCATGAGTGCCGTGGGAAAAATTGAGCCTGGCCACATCCATACCCGCCCGCATCATCCTCCGCAGGACGCGTATGTCGCGGCTGGCAGGCCCGATCGTGCACACGATCCCGGTACGCGCGGTGCGGGGAAGTCCTTTCATCATGATATGGAGATCTCCACGGCCGGATTCGCGTGCAGGGTATTATGCACCGGACAGTTCCTGACGAACTCCAGCAGCGCGGCCCGGCGCCGCTCCTCCAGGACCGCTCCGCCGAGATCGATCGTCACTTTGATCAGCCTGAAGGCCAGCGCTCCGTCTTTGACCAATTCCCCCTCCGCCCGGACCTTGAACCCCGAGATATCCAGCTTGGCGCCTTCCGCATATTTACGCAGATACACCCCGATACAGCTGGCGACGCTCGCCAGGAGGCAATCCGGAGGAGTGATCCCCGCCACACCGTGCATATCGATCGCCACCGTCCCCCCCGGGGAGGCGCTGGTGAATAAGAATCCGCCGCTATTAGCCACCTCAACGCGATACATCGTGCTCCTCCTTCGGCTGCAGCGCCGCGATCTGCTCGGTAAGCTGCGCGACCTGGGCTTCCAGAAACGCCATGCGCTCCTCCATCTTCTGGAATTTCTGCGCTACATATTGATCGATGGGAGTAAGGATATATACCCCGTGCTTTTTCTGGACCTCGCGGTCCTCAGGCACGCTGAAACGGTGGCCGCGTATCTCCTTGACGGTCAGGGTAGGGTCATCGGTGAGATTGCCGGAGACGGACTGCTGGGCAAAGGCGCAGGATACGCATGCGGCAGACCACGCCACCATGACCACCGTTGCCCGCAACATTATTTCTTGGCGGGCTTCTTGGCAGCCGGCGCCGCGGCAGGAGCCATCAGCGGCGGCTCCTTTTTGCTGACCTTCTTCAGGGTCGCGATCTTGGAAAGCTCGGCATCCGCCCGCATGGTCGATTCCGCAAAATACGCTTTAAGCCTGGCCAGATGGTTCTTCGTCTCCGGCGCCAGCTCGAGCTTCATCCCGTCGAGGGTCGAGATATTAAGCGCGTTGGTGCGCTTGATCTCGTAAAGCCAGTTGGAGACTACGTCGAGGGCCCGGGAAGAAAGCTCCTTGTCCGACATGGTCTGGATGATCCCCAACATCCCGAAATAGGCGTCGAACTGGGTGATGGTAAGCACGCAGGAGTTATACAGGCTCATCAGCACCGCCGGATCCTTTGACTGCGGGATCAGGTCCTTGACCTGCTTCGACTCCTCGAAGAAACGGTTGCGCAGCTCCAGGATCTTGAAATCCGACTCGGCATATGCCCCCGTGGCCCAAAACGCCACCACCGCCACAATTACAAATATTTTTCGCATACAGACACCTCTTTCACAGAAAGTGAAACACCGGCCTAACCGATAAGGCCGGGTGCTACTGCCGCTACAACGCGATCCTCGATACGGTCATCACGCACGAAGCGATCCCCGTATCACGGGACTTCGGGCTGATCTGGTATTTCTCGATGACCATAAGATCCGGGGAATTCTCGATGGTATACATGAACTCCATGACCTGCTCCATCAGCCCTTCGCAGGAAAGATTGACCTGCAGGCGCTTAGTCTTATCCTTCTCCTGTTTAACCCCTACCGGCTTCATGTCCACGATATAGAGCTTGCTCTTATTGGCAAAGCTCTCCAGCTGCTTCAAGAGCACGGTCATCGACTCCTGCTCGTTCTCGGCGATCCCCAGGTACGAGGAATACCTCGCCACTTCCGCGGCGATCCGTTCCTTCTGGGCCACCACCTTGCTGTCCCGGCGCATGTCCGTGCGTTTCTGCGCGATCTCCTCGTCCAGCGCGGAGATCTTCCCGAAGATAGGCGCGATGAACACCCTGTCCACCAGCATCACCGCAAGAAAGAACACCGCCACGTAAAAAATGGTCCTTTCCTTGGCGGAAAGCTTGGAGTAGAACTGCAGCGCGAATTCGAGCTGTTTAGGCACCTTCACTTCTTCTCACCCTTTCTGCTCAAGAACGCGTTGATCTCGAAATCGGTCACGTCGCGCAGGCCTTCCTTGCGCTTGGTGGTATACTTCGTCTTGACGTCCTTGAAATAATTCGATTTCTCCAGGTTCTCCACGAAGGAGAAGACCGCGGACATGGTCTCCGCCGTGCCCCGCACGGTGAACTTCCCCTGCTCGTCGAAACGGATGTCGGAAAGCTGCAGCTCGTCCGTCGAAGTATTGTAAAGCTCGGTGAGCACCTCCAGGGAAAAGCCCCGCCGGCTCAAATACTGCTTGATGAGGCTTACCTTGGCGAAATCCTCCTCCAGCTTCCTCGCTTCTTTCGAACGGGGCTGGAAAAGCGCATCCACTTTCTGCAAGTAAAGGGTGGAAAAAGTGATCTTGGTGATGAGGGTGAAGAAGAAAAGCACGAAGATCAGCAGCAGGAGGATACCGGTCTTGATGAGCTCCCTTCCCCGCTGTTCGACCTGCTGTTTGAGCTTGATCTCCTCGGGGATCAGGCTGGTCTGCAAGGGGATCCGGGCGAAAAAATAGCTCCAGGCATCCAGGAAGGATGCATACTTCGCCACCGAAAGCTTGTTAAAGACTTCGTTTCCCATCAGGAAGGATTCCATGTACGCGGAAACGCGCACCGGGATCCCCAGCACCTTGGAAAGCGCCGCCGGGGTTTCCGAGAGCATCTCCACCGCGCCGGCCAGCACCATTCCCACGGGAGGCTTGTCGATATCTTCGCTCAGGTAGGACTCCAGGGAGTTGCGGATCTCCTGCGCGAACTTCTCCTCGTATTTATGGATATCGTCCATGAAATGTTTTGACCCGACGGGGATGCTGCGCACGAAGAGGGGCTTGCCGGAGGTCACCACCACGAAATCCGTACACTGCTCGTCGACATGCACCAGCACTTCCACCGATTCGGCCGCCACCGGGGTCTTCAAGGTCAGCGCCACGCCCGCGGCCATGACCTCTGGCGCAAAAAGCACTTTGGAGACCTTGATCCCCGCCCGCTCCATGATCTCGAACTGCCGCTTCACCGCCGCCTTGGTCACGATCACCAGCAGCACCTTGGTGTAATTATGCCGGTACACCCCGAGATTCACGTAATCGACGATGATCTCCTCGCGGGAATACGGGGTATGCCGTCCGGCCTGAAGGTTGATGATCTCCTTGATCTCCTGGGGGGAGGTGGAGGGGATCTCGATGTTCTTGGTGATCGCCTGATATGCCGGGACGACCAGGCAAGCGTCGGCGAATGACCCGCCCTGCGAGAGCCAACCCCGCGCGGCCACTCCGATCAGATCGGAGATCTCGCCGTCGGTCAAGCCGGCCACGTTGTGGCACTGCACATCCAGGACCTCGATCTTGGTCCCGGTGTTCCTTACCCGGGAAAGCTTGAGCAGCGTACCGCTTAAGACCACGGTCAGGGAGACCCCTCCTCCGCCGCTTTTGCGCTTCAGCACGTTCAACCTGTTGAAATCGAAGGTGATGATCCCCATGGCATCCTTTTATGGTTCGCGCCAATACACCGGTGTGCCCGCCGCATCGGCCACCGCATACATCTCGTACGTCTCTTTGACGTTTCGCCGGGCCTGAGCCTGGATACGGAAATATTCCGAGGCCACTCCCAGGAACACGCCGGCCCGGGTCAACTCCGCCAACTCCTGATCGTTCAATCTCCGGTACTGGCTCAACTTCGGAACGATCGACCCTTCCGCTTCAAAAACATTATCATCCGCGGTCCCCTCCGCGTCATCCTGCCCCCGGCGATACTCCAGGATCGCCTCCACCAGCTCCTCGGGGATGCCCAGCGCCCGCAGCACCGGAGCCGGCGCGGTGTTCGCGTTGACCTTCCCCATCCCGAACACCGTCACATACGGAAAAAGCGCTTCCACAAACTCGTCGGTAAACCCCTTCACCAGCCCCAGCTCCACCCAGGACTCGAAGGGAGCGTTCTTGGGCTTATACGGGTACTGCTGGCTCAGATACTGCGCCTCTTCCGCGCTGCCGATGGGAACGGATAATTCGCTGTCCGCATCCCGCCAGTCCACCACCGCCGCCGCCAGTTCCTGCGCCTGCATCTCGTCGACGCGCAGCACCTCCTGCATCAGACGCCGCAGCACGAACATATCGGCAGTGTTGAGGTTCACCCGGGATTCCTCGTCGGAGATGCTCCAGCGGCAAGGCACCTCCGGATGCGCCTGCAGCAATGGGTCCCTTCCGGAGAAATAACCCGTTCCCCCTGCCCGCTCGGCGATACGGAACAATCCCAGCTCCACCGCGGCGCGGGCCGTCTGCCGTAACTGCGCGCGGGCATCCAGCCTCGAGGAAAGCGTCATCTTCTGCCTGACCACCCCGGCCACTACCACCGCCAACGCGCCCAGGAAACAAAGCGACCAAAGAGCGACTATGAACAATGAACCCCGGCTTGTACGCATATTATAATCCAAAAAGCACCATAGAAGAAGCAGTATTTACTTAACTCTCGCAATGGCAACGGGTACGGTCTTCACGAACCGCTGCGGCCTGGAATCTTCTCCCGTGACGATCTCCAGTGATACCGCCAGGGGAGGCTCGCTCCCGGAATATTCGTCATACCAGCCCAGCTCCTTGGTCTGCGCATCGAACAAAAGGTAGCGGCAGTGCACTTCCCGCACCCCCTCGATCACATGCTCCACATACGGCTGGCGGTCCTGATACATCTGGGAGAAATCCTTCTGCTGACGGTACAGGCGGTCGTCGGAGGGCTCATACCGGTACTGCACCCTCCCCGGAGAGGTGGTGCGCAGCATCATGCTCCTGACCACCGTCGGAAACTCCATCATCGTATCCGTGCCTTCGAAGAGTTCGGGGCCGTAACGCAGGTAATTGCGCACATCCCCCTCGAAACGGTCGAGGAAAAGCGCCAGGTCCTCCTCCGGCATCTGCTGCTTGATCGCCTGCCAGACCTTCACCCCGCTGTTGATGGAAAAGAACACGCCCATGGTCACCATCGCCGCGATGACAGAGACCACTAAAAGCTCGATTAAGGATACGCCCTTACGGTTGCCGGGAAAGCACATACGTGCTGCGGGTCACCCCCCCGCGCCTCCTTCCTGCGGTACGCTGCAGCGATACCTCGACCTTCCATAGCTGCGCCCCCGGTACTTCGCCCAGGGACTCGTGCACGCGCGTCCAGGCATACGGACGCTGACGCACCTTGATCACTCCGGCATCCGGAGCGCCCTGCATGGAACGGATATAGGTAAGTCTGTAAACGGCTTCCCAGAGCAGCTCATCCGCCGCCGACGAGACCCGGGCATAATCATAGGTCTCGGAAAAGGCATCCAGGGAGGAAAGGAACGACCGGTGCACCAGCACGATCCCCAAGGAAAGGATGCAGGCGGCGGCGAGCACCTCCACCAGCGTGAAACCGCGGCGCGATGCGCTCATCATTCCCAGTTCTTCACGTCGTCGGCGGTATTATCCTGGCCGTCCTTGCCCACCGAATAGAGATCGTAATCGCTGCGGTGCTCCCCGGGCGAACGGAACTTATACTCCCGGCCCCAGGGATCCACGGGCTTCTTCTCGATGTAAGGGCCTTTCCAGGACAATGCGCTTCCCGGACGGGCCGTGAGCGCCGCCAACCCCTCCTCCGTCGTCGGAAATCCCCCGTTATCCAGTTCGTAGAGCTTAAGCGCGGTCGCGATATTGGCGTTGATATCCGCCTGCGCCGCCACCACCCTCGCCTGCTCGCTCCTGCCGGTCAGACGCGGCATGACCATGGCCACCAGCGCGCCGATGATGATCACCACCAGCATCAGTTCGATGAGCGTGAACCCTTTCGTCCTGCTTCGAAACCTCATGTCCCCCTCCTTACATTTCTCCGGCGATATACCCGCGCCATTCCTTTTCGAATTCATCCAGCGAACGCACATGGTCCGGGTACGCGGCGCGCAGCGCTTCCTCCACCCCTTTGCCGTCCCGCAGCCCCCGGCAGAACTCCGCAAAACTTAACGAACCGTAACGCTCGATCAGGAACCCCACCAGCGACACCGACTGCACGTAGAACACATCGATCAGTTCCTCATGGCCCTTACCCGCGGGAAGCTCGCGCACGTCGAGTTTCATCATCGCGGAGAGGGAAAGCAGCTTACCCTCGGAGAGGAAACGGCGCATCACTTCTTTGACCGCGCGGCGCTTCGGCTCCTCCGCCCATTGGGAGACCCCTTCGTCCAGCCACAACGGCACCTGCCCCTTGAAACCGATGAAATCGCGGAAGATCAGATGCGCGATCTCGTGCGGCAGGAGCGACTCGGTGAACCCTTCGCTCCAGGCATAACTGAATATCCGCTTGGTGGAATATTCCGCCAGCCCCTGCGACCACTCCGGCTGCCCGGTGGCCCGGAGAAAAGAAGCATGGTCGGGAAAGATGTATATTTTGACCCGGTTATCCCATGTCCAGAATGCGCTGTAGCGCGGGTACCCCAGCTCGGAGGCGATGCGCTGATAATAACGCTCCGCCATCGAAGAGACCTCTTTGGCGAACCCCTCATCCTGCAGGTAATAGACGAGGAAATGGTCCCCGGCCACCTGCTTCCAGCTGACGGTTTCAGCGCCGGCGGCATTCGCCGCGCCCGTTACCAATACCGCGGACGCTGCCCAGGCCAGCACCATCGCCCGCACCCGCCGCATCCGCAGGATCATCGTACCGCGAGATTGATCTCGAAGACCGGAAGGAGCATGGCCATCACGATGAACCCCACCACCAGCCCCATCCCCAGGATGAGCAGAGGCTCGACCAGGCTGGTCATCGCGCGGATCGCCTCGTCCGTATCGTGCTCGTAGGAGTACGCGATCTCGCTGAAGGCATTGGTCAGTTTCCCGGACTCCTCTCCCACCACCAGGAGGTTACCCATGAACGCCGGGATATTGGGAGAGCTCTTGAGTATCCTGCCGAACGAACCTCCCTGCTCCAGGGACTTCAGTCCCGCCTGCAGCTCTTTGCGCAGTACGGGATTCCCCACCACGGGCAGGGAAACGTCGATCGCGCGCAGGATCGGTATGCCGCTTTTGATCAGCACTTCCATGGTCCGGCAGAAACGGCCCAGGTCGGCCATGCGCACCAGTTTTCCCATCACCGGCACGGAAAGCACGAGCCTGCCGGCGGTCTGCTGCGCGGCGGGGGTCTTAAGACGGGAGTATACGAACGCCGCCAGCGCCGCCAGGATGACCCACACCCACCAGGTGGAAGCCAGCGCGCTGATCTTGAGCAAAATCCTCGTCGGCAACGGCAGGTCCTGACCCAGGCTGGAGAACACCTTCATCAGCCTGGGCATGACAAAAGTCAGCATGAACACGATCGTGCCCACCCCCACCAACAGCATCAGGATGGGATAGGCCAGTGCGGAGCGGATCTTGGCCAGCGACTCCTCCTGTTTCGCCCGGTGCTCCGCGATACGCAGCAGCACTTCGGGAAGCACGCCGCTATCCTCTCCCGTGCGCACCATGGCGATGTAAAGCGGGGAGAACACTTCGGGAAAACGGCTCAAGGCGGAAGAGAACGTGACCCCCTCCTTGACCACATCATGCACTTTGCGCAGGATCAGGCGCATCCTCGGGTTCTCCGACTGCTCGGAGATGATCTGCAGGCTCGCAAGGATGGGCACTCCGGCCTTGATCAGACTGGCCAGCTGCCGGGTGAAAATGGTGACCTCCCGGGATGGGACCTTATGCCCCGCGCTTTCGTGTCCCGGGACCGCGGCGGAAGCTTTGGGCTGGCCGGCCGGCGCCGCATTGAGGGCTTCCAGATGCAGCGGCACCGCATTCATGCGGCTCAGTTGCTCGATGGCGTCCTTCTCATTGGGCGCCTCCAGAGTCCCTTCGATCACCTTTTCCGGGCCCTGCTTGGCCCGGTATCTGAACATCGGCATGCGCGCTGCTCCTTGTTATGGCCCCTGCAGGTGGCCGTCGACGTACTTCGACAGGCGCGCCCGCTGACCGCTGGTGATATCCAGGAAACACACCGCGATATTGTAAAACCCTTCCTGCCCGGCGTTCTCGACCCTGACCACCCGGCTTAAGCACACCACCGGTTCCTGCCCGTCAGGAAGCACGATGGAAAGCTCGAGCAAGGTACCGATGGAAAGCTGCTCCTGCGAAACAAAAAGTATGCCGCCGGCGGAGATGTTCGTCGTGCGGCTGAACTCCTCTTCCCTGGCCGCCCCCCCCTTGGAACCGGAAGGATCGAACCTGTTGTAACGCAAGGTCGCCTCGCAATACAGGCGCGGGAACACCCTGCGGTTATCCTGAAGCTCGGAGATGATCGCGCTGTCGGAAGAGAGCATCTGCGCACCCGGCTGGCCGGAGCCCGAAGGAGCCACCTTGAAGACCTCCTCCGGAGTAGTAACCCCCTGCAGCACCTTCTCCCATCCGTCCTGGCGCAAAAGATGCATTCCGGCAGCCACCGCCGCTTTCTTGATCTGGTCGGCCGGCGCTTTCTTCAAGATCAGCCCCCGCACCGAATCCTCGATGCGCATCACCTCATAGATGGCGGTACGGCCGAAGAACCCGGTAAAATTACAGGCGGTGCATCCGCGGCCCCGGTACACCTTGACCGCCGAGATGGAATCAAGACCCAGCTCCTGTCGGATCAGTTCGCGCAGTTCCTGCGGGATGCTTTTATCCTCGTACTTGCAGTCGGGACAAATGGTCCGGATAAGCCTCTGCGCGATGAACGCCTCGACGCTGGAGGCCAGAAGATAAGGCTCCACCCCGATATCCAGCAGGCGGGTCACGCCGCTGGCGGCATCGTTGGTGTGCAGGGTGGAAAAGACCAGATGCCCGGTCAACGCCACGCGGATGGCGATCTCCGCGGTCTCCAGGTCGCGCACCTCTCCGACCATGATCACGTCCGGGTCGTGGCGCAGGATACTGCGCAGCCCCCGGGCGAAATCCAGGCCGATCTCCGGCTGCACCTGGATCTGGGTGATCCCCGCCATCTCGTATTCGATCGGGTCCTCGATAGTGATGATCTTGCGGTCCTTGGTATTGATGCAGGAAAGCGCGGCGTAGAGCGTAGTCGTCTTGCCGCTTCCCGTCGGGCCGGTGACGAAGACGATCCCGTGGGGCTTGCGGATCAGGTCCTCGAAGATGCGCAGGTCGCCGCTGGAAAGCCCCAGCTTCTCCAGGGAGAAAAGCATATGCGTGGGCAGGATGCGGATCACGACGCTTTCCCCGAACGGTGTCGGGATGGTGGAGATCCTCAAGTCCAGCATCTGCTCCTGCACGCGCACGATGGCCCGCCCGTCCTGGGGCAGCCGCCGCTCCACGATATTCAAGTTGGACATGATCTTGATCCGGGAGATGATGGCATTCATGTACCGGGAGATATCGGTCGCCACGTTGGCGTCGTACAACACCCCGTCGATACGGTAGCGCAGGGCCATGCCCTCCCGGAAGGGCTCGATATGGATGTCCGTGGCGCGCTTGCGGTACGCGTCGAGGATGATCTGGTTGACCAGCTTGATCACAGAGGCATCCCCCGCCAGCTTCTCGATATCCTCGACCTTCTCGAAACTGCTCGGCGCCGGCGGCTCGCCCGGAGCCCCGGACTCGGAGTGGATACGCTCCAGAGTGTCCGCCGCCAGGCCGTAGTACTGTTTCAGCCCGTCGGCGATCTCGGAGGCGGAAGCCAGGAACACCTCGATATCGCTTCCCACCTGGGTGCGTACCTCGTCCATGGTCTTGATATCCAGCGGATACGCCACCGCCACTTCCAACACCCCTCCCCGCATCTTCAACGGGATGAACTTATAATACGTGGCGATCTTGACCGGCACCCGTTCCAGCGCCTCCTTGTCGATCTGGGCCTGGCGCAGGCTGATACAGGAAAGTTTGAAGGTCTCGCTCAGCACCTCCTGGACCTTCGCTTCGGTCAGGAATCCGCCTTTGACCAGCACCTGTCCCAGGGGCGCACCGGAAGCATCCGCTTCTTTAAGCAGCCCTGCCAGCTGCTCCCGTGCCACCCAACCTCTTTCGGCGACCGCGTCGGCTAACGTGATATCGATCTTCTTGGGCATGGGTTATTCCTTGAAAAGGTCGTTGATGCTCTGCTTAAGGTACTGCTTGAACACATACGTGGCGTTATCCATCTCCGCTTCGGAGACCAGCACCAGCTTAAGCTTCAGGCCCCGGCAACAGTCATCCGCCAGCTTCATCACCCACATATCCAGCGGATTGGTGATGGCCACCGTCACCGTCCATTCGTCCCGGCGCAAGGGCAGACACCGATGGTCAAGCACCATGGAGGGGGAAAAGGTCCTCACGAACTCCCAGTCCACGTCCTTGGGCTTCAACTGCACGATCGGGATCGCGAACTGCTCGGAGAGCACCATCATCAGGTTATGCTCCGTGATCACCCCGTTCTTGATCAGGATCCGGCCCAGATACTCCTTGGAGACAGACTGCTGGGCCAGGGCCATGGTCAGCTGCACGCTGGTGATCAGCCCCTTGGAGATGAGTATCTCGCCGAGCTTCTTCTGTATGCGCTGCATCCTATTCCAGTGCTCCGATCAGGTAGAACTCCTCTTCGGGACGGTTATCCACGCGCCCGGACATGATCTTCTCGCATCCCTCGATCGTCTGCGGGATGGTGACATACGCTCCCTTTTTCCCGGTATACGCTTCTCCGACGAAAAAAGGCTGGGTCAGAAAGTTCTGCAGTTTGCGCGCGCGCTCGTAGAGCAGGCGGTCGGCGTGCGAAAGCTCGTCGATACCGACGACCAGCACGATGCGCCGCAGCTCTTCGTAACGCTGGAAGATGCGCACCGCTTCCTGGGCGGTCTCGAAATGCCGGCGGCCCACGATGTCGATATCCAGGTTGGAGGAGGAGGACAGCAGCGGGTCGATGGCCGGATACAACCCCAGCTGGATGCGCTCGCGGGAGAGCACCAGCACCGAATCCATGAAACTGAAAAGCGCCACGACCGCCGGGTCGGTCAAGTCGTCCGCCGGCACGTACACCGCCTCGATGGAAGTGATGGAACCGCTGGTGTCCTTCGAGGTGCGGATGCGCTCGTGGAACTCCGCCACCTCCGACATCAGCGTCGGCTGGTATCCCGTCTCCGAAGGCACGCGCCCTAAAAGCGTCGAGATCTCCGCGCCGGCCTGCACGAAACGGAAGATGTTGTCCACGAACATGAGCACGTCCTGGTTCTTGCGCTGGATCGTCTCCGCGATGGTGATCCCGGTCATGGCCACCCCGAAACGCGCGCCCGGAGGCTCGTTCATCTGGCCGAACACCATCATGGTCTTGGAGAGCACCTCGTGATGCTTGAGCTCGAAATAGAGTTCGTTTCCTTCGCGGATACGCTCACCCACGCCCACGAACACGCAGCTTCCCTGGTACTTCTTGACGATATGCTGGATGATCTCGAGGGTCAGCACGCTCTTGCCCAGACCGGCGCCTCCCAGGATCCCGGTCTTGGAGCCTTTGACCAGGGGCGAGAGCAGGTCGATGATCTTGATCCCCGTCTCCATGACCTCGAAATGAGTGACCCCCTTCTGGTCCTTGTCGATGCGCACGCGGCTTCCCATATCCGGCCGGCGGATGGAGACCCTCTCGTCACTTTCCAGCGGTCCCTGCTGGTCTATGGGCTCTCCCAGCACGTTGATGATGCGGCCGTAGAGGACCTCGCCCGCGGGTATCTGGATGGAACTGCCGGCGATCTCCACTTCGGTGTTGCGCTGGAGGTTGATGGTGGAATTGATGGAGATGCAGCGGGCCAGATGCCCGGGAAGATGCTCCGCCACCTCCAGGATCACCGGCACTCCGTCGAGGGTCTTGCAGGAAAGCATGGTATAGATATTCGGCACGTCCTCGGCGCGGGAGAAACGCACGTCCACCACCGGGCCCTGCACCGCCGTCACTCTTCCTTTTGCCGCTGCCATCTTCTCCCCTTAGTTGGAATACAGCAACCGGGCGCTGAAAAGCTCGCGCATGTTCCGGTCGATCATTTCATGCCGCACCCGGAAATACTGCAGCCGCTGCTTGGCGTCCATTTCCTTAAGCTTCTGCAGGCTCTCCTCCAGGTGCACGTACCTGGCGGCGAACTCCGCCAGCCGGCTCAATCCGAAGATCTCGTACACCTTCTGCCCGATCCAGATGCCCAACAGATACTCCAGGATATCCCCCAGGTCCGATTCCAGGATCACCTCCCGGGAGAACTGGGAGATCGATTCATCCTTGCGCTTCGGAGGTGTAAAGGGCAGACAGGTCACCACATCCACTTTCTGCACGGTGAACGTGACCGGCCGGGGATACACTATCCTCAGCTGCCCGTACGTCCCGTCCTTGATGCGCTTGATCAGGTAATCCCTAAGCTGCATGGCCTGGCTGTAACGCTCCTCGTCCTTGATGCCGGGAAAGGCCACGAAGGACGCGGTGCTCTCCCGGACGTAGGATTTCCCGCGCTCCCCCACCACGATGAGCTTGCCCGGGCTTTCGGCGAGCTCATTGACCGCCTTGGTGACCACCTGCATGTTGAGGCCTCCCAGGAGGCCGGAATCAGAGGTCACCGCCACCACCGCCATGGGTTTTTTCACATCCCCCACAAAAGGGCTCTGTACGTAGGAAAGATCGATATACTCGAAGAAACCCTCGATGCTGGTAATGAGCTTCTCGAAGGTCTTCATCTTATGCTCGAGGGTCCGGTACTGGGCCACCGCCAGGTTCTTAAGCACCTCGATCAGGGAAGAAAGCCCCTTATTGAACTCCAGGTCCTTCTTGATCCCGGAAAGGCTGTTCATCCTTTTTTAGGCGATGAGCTTGGAAACGTACTCTTTCAAGGTTTCCTCGAGCCGCTGTTTCTGCTCCGTGGTCAATTCCCTGGTCGTACGCACCGAATCGACATACTCCGGGAAACGCTGCGTCACGAAGGCCAGGATCTCCTGCCGGAACTGTTTGATCTGGGCGATGGAAAGGGAATCCAGCACGCCCTTGGAAAGCGCGTAAAGGTACACGATCTGTTCTTCCAGGGGCACCGGCCGGTTCTTATCCTGCGTGATAAGCTGGTTGATCGCCTCCCCGCGCTTGAGCCTGGCCTCCGCTTCCTTGGAAAGCCCGGTGGTGCGCAGCTGCGTCATCTGCAGAAGTTCCTTATACTGCAGGTAATCGAGGCGCAGGGACTTGGAAAGGGACTTCATCGCCGGCCACTGGGCCTTGTTGCCGATACGGGATACCGAAAGGCCGAAGTCGATCGCCGGCTTGAACCCCTTATTGAAAAGGCTGGTGGAAAAATAAAGCTGGCCGTCGGTCATGGAGACCAGGTTGGTAGGGATATAGCCGGTAAGATCGCCCTGCAGGATCTCGACGATAGGCAGAAAGGTCATGGAACCTCCGCCCAGTTCCGGCCGCAGGTATCCGGCGCGCTCCATCAGCTGGGAGTGCACGTAAAAGATATCCCCGGGGTAGGCCTCGCGGCCGGGCGCGCGCTCCAGCAAAAGCGAGATCTGACGGTAGACCCAGGCATGTTTGGTCAGATCGTCGGTCACCATCAGCACGTCCCGGCCCTGGGCCATGAAATATTCGCCCAGCATGGCGGCGGTGTAAGGCGCCAGGTACTGCTCCCCGACGGAAACCGAGGCGATACCGCTGACGATGATGGTGTAATCCAGCGCGTCCTTCTCTTTGAGTATCTCCAGGACCTTCATCAGCGAGGAGTAGGGTTTGCCGATGCAGCAATAGATGCATACCACATTCTTGCCCCTCTGGTTGATGATGGCATCCAGCGCCACGGAGGACTTACCCGTAAGCCTGTCCCCTATCAGAAGCTGCCGCTGCCCCTTGGCCAGAGGTATGATCGCATCGATGATGAGGGTTCCGGATTCCAGAGTCTCTTTGACCGGCTGGCGGTCCATGACGCCCGGGGCTACGATAAAGACCGGATACTGCGCCGCCGCCTCGATCGGCCCCAATCCGTCCTGCGGCTCGCACATGCCGCTGACCACCCGGCCGACGAACCCGTCTCCCACGGGAAGCATCAGGGACTTGCCCTTGTTGTACACTTCGTCCCCCGCCCGGATCCCCGTGGGATCCCCCAGCACGAGGATCTGCACCCGCTCTTCGGTGAATCCCATGACCAGGCCGGGCACTCCGCTGGCGAACTCCACCACCTGCCCGTTGAAACACGAAGGCATACCCTTGGCCAGCACGATGAACTTGCGCACTGCCTGGACGACACCGACCTCGCGGACCTCAAACGTGGCGGAAGGAGCGGAGGATCCCATCAACGTGCGTTCTCCTGGATCTTGTTCTTCAGGCTTCCGTCGAGTACCAGACTACCGACGGTGATCACCACCCCGGCGATGGTATGGGGGTTAAGCTCCTCCTTGACCTCCACCTGCCTGCCCAGCACCTCGCACAGGCGCTGGGTGAGCTTCTGGCGCTGCGCATCGGTCAAGGGGTACGCGCTGGTCACCTTGATCTCCCCGGTATCCTGGGGCACATGCATCCCGGAAAGACGGCCGAACCCGTTATCGATGAGATCGTCGAGCCAGTGCACATGCACCACTTTCTTGAACTCCTCCGGCAGGGTGCTTTCGATGAGCTCGCAGGCCTTGAGCACCGCGCCTTTGGCGATACGTTCGTCGATCTCGGATAAAAGCTGGGACCGCGATTTATCCGCCTGCTGCACGATCTCCTCGCCCTGATGCCGGGCCTGAGCCACTATCCCCTCGGCCTCCTTTTCGGCGTGGGCGACGATCTCAAACTTGAGTTTTTCCGCGTCCTGCTTGGCGGAGGTGATCATCTGCTCCGCTTTCAGGCGCGCCTCCTCCATCTCCTTTTCCAGGGTTTTCTCCTTCTCTACGAACTCCTGGTTCATCTCATCGAGATGCTGCGTCGCCTGCACCACGTTCTGGTCCATCAGGCGCTTAAAAAGGAAGAACATCGCCGCGAAGAACACCAACAGCAACATCACCAGTGACACGATCAGCATACGTTCACCTCATTATTTCGTTTTTTTTATTGTAGCAGATATCCGCCGCAATTGCAACGGGCACAAGAGTTTTCAACCGCTGGTGAAAAGCTGGAACACGATCAGCATGGCGATGATCGCCAGGGTTTGCGCAAACACCAATGAGATGATCATGGCGGTAAAGATCTTGGGAGCGCTGGAAGGATTCCTGCCGAGGGCACTGATGCTGGCGAAACTGGAGATCGCGAAGACCGCGGAAGGCCCCAGGATGCAGAGGAAGAACACGATGATAATGGCCAGGTTCCTGCTCATTCGGCCTTTGCCTCCTCCATGATGATCGTCACGGTATTCTGGCTTACCTTGACTATGCCGCGCTTGATGTAAAAACCCTGCTGGTCAACGAACACCATTCCGGAAAGAAGCCGTGTAATGAACCGCTTGTGGAATGGAAGTATCTCGCACACCCCCTCTTCCCCCGGCAAGAGCACGCTTCTGGCTTTGCCTTCAAAGAGGATCTCCTTAGGGGTATAGACTGCGACGTCCAGGAGCATTCG
>CAZAPM010000009.1:24226-89612 GCA_964487475.1 uncultured Planctomycetales bacterium | reverse complement strand
GAAGCCCCCACCCTATCCCCTGCACTGCCAGCCAGGCGTGGATGCTAAGGATGCATGCCAATATGATCAGGATCGGTTTTTTTGACATTGTTGTTTGTTTTTCTTGATGCGAGACAGCGCTCCATCTGCGCCGATTGCGGAAAAAAGCAGGAAAACGGGCACCAGGATATCTTTTTGGCGGAAGGTGGTGCCTACGTTTCCCGACATCATCCCCCCGCTCACCCAGAAGATAAGCAGGAATACCGCCGGTGCGGTGAATGCCCGGGGATGTTTTTTGAGCGCTCTCCATAATCCGGATATCATGAAGGGGGTCGCTGCGAGCAGGAACACTCCCTGAAGGAAAGCCGGAAAAAGCAGCGGATTGCGCAAAGTATGCGTGATGAACGGGGAATACAGGAAATAGACCGCGCCGAGAACAGTTGACCGCAACCGCTCCGGGAACTTCTGCGGATCGTTCAAAACGACTGTCAGTGGTTCAAGCGATTCATAGAAACGCTGTGGATAAATGCGATATGAAGTGTTCCCTTTTTCCAGATACTGGCCTACTTGATAGGGAATCGTGATCTTGTCGACCGTATTGAGCAGTTTAGAGGTGATGGGCGGATTGGCCAGTAGAAACACGATGCCGGTGAATCCGATCACCGTCCAGCCTTTCACGGCTTTACGGGATGCGACCAGCAAGGCGTTGAGCAGAGAGATCCCGAAGAACGCCATGATCAGCAGGGAAAGTTTGTAGCGCAAAGTATTGATGAGGAAGGTGATCAGGGTGGCCGCCAGCGCATAGGTTAAGGAGTGCCAAAGCGGGAGCGGGTGCGTGAGGAGGCGCGACACGATGCATACCAGCAGCACGCAGGCCAGCAGCAGGGATGTGTCTTTAAGGCCGGATACCGACCAAAGGAAAAGACTGGGGAAAAAAAGCACTGCTCCTGCGGCGAACAGTGCGGCGCGCGGGGTCCACCAGGCGCGGACAAAGCCGTATATCAGGAATCCGGTACAGACGCTGAAAAGTCCGTTGAGGAGCTTAAGGGTAAGGGATGAATATCCGAATATCGCGTATAGGATTCCCTGCGCGTAGGTGAAAAGGCTCACCTGGTATGACCCTAACGCCGGCAGCGCGCCCTGCATCTCCTGCCTTCGCAGGGCGACCGCGGCAAAGTCCGGCATGTGCCTGCCGGTGATCGTTTCCGCGATATACATGGCCCAGGCGGAATAGTTGCCGGCATCGGGCATGAGGTCGGGGACGTTGCGCTGGGCGCACATCCAGGCGTGAAGCATGCTAAAGATGACACGAAGCCCCAACGCCCCCCAGACCATGACCAGGATGGTCCTTCGCTCCGGGAACTTCTCCGTGTACAAGGCGACCCAAAGGCCGAAGAGCGCGTAGAGTATCAAAATGATGATATCAGCGGCGTTCATAATGCTCAAGGGTGACGTTGCGCAGCGTTTTCTTTTCCGTAAGGCGCATCCCGGTGCCGGAGATCATCCCGCGCACCAGTTCGTTCGCGCCGAATATCTCGTCATTGCCCGCGATCCTGAAATACCATACTCCTGCGCATCTCTGCAAGCGCTCCTGCATCGCCGCTGCCTGCGGCGCGGGAGGCGGAAGATAGCGGCGGCCGTCCGAAGAGAGGATGACTCCGGCATCGCGGGTATACACGGTGCATTCTCCGGGCCGGGTGTGGAGCCGGACATACGTTTCTGCGCGCTTGATCTCGATCTCCGGAGCAATGGCTTCGGGATAACGGGATAATGAGAAGGCAATGAATATTCCGGTCGCGGTCAGCCGCAGGGGAAAAGGATATGCGGCGGCGACACCGATAAGGAATAGCACGTGCAGGGAAGAGAAATACTTTCCGTTCGGGGGAGCTCCGGCAAATAACCCTCCGGCAAAGGCGGTTGCCAGGGGTAAAAGCAGCAGTAGGGGCAGTGACCAGGAGCGCGGATCCTCTGCCGGATGCATGCGCCGAAGCGCCAGATACGCCCGCACGCACGTAAGTATGAGCACCGCTGCCAGGCTGATACCTGCGCTCCAGAGGAGGGGTTTGGGAAAGAGCGTGGTGACTCCGTTTTGGAATACCAGGAAACCGGGATCCGCCCCCAGTAATGAGAGGATACTGCGGCTGTAGGCTCCCAAAGGCAGCCCTCCCGCCGTAAAGCCCTTCTGCGACCAGTCAAAGAAGGTCGCGGTGAGGTTCTGGGATTGGCGCAGGATCAACGGCACCAGGGGGATTGCGCCGGCGCCAATAAGTGCATAAAGCCCGGCCATGCGCCGCGCGCGCAAAGGGGTTTTTCTGGCGCTGACCAGCGCGCTTATCCCCTGCCAGAAGATCACGATCCAGGAGAAATAGAATGTATACATCGCTGCCAGCGCGCACATCCCGTATGCGAAAAGATCCCGTCTGCCGGGTTGCGGACCGTGCAAGCGAAGGAATAACAGCACCGAAAGCAGTATCCACATCCCGGAATCGGCATAACTGCGCAGATACTGGGAAGTGTATATCAGCAGGGGCGAGATCGCCGCGGCCAGCGCTACCAGCCGTGATGCGGCCAGGTCCCGGGTGTATTCTCTGGCCAGACAGTAGGCTGCCGCCACCGTCGCCGTACCGCAGAGCGCGAAGTAAAGTCTCATTCCCGCTTCGCCCGGTACCGCCATCCTCCAGAAATGGGCGATCAGATAGGTGAGCGGCGGATATCCGTCGATGCGCGCCAGCGAGGAGACAAGCTCGCGCAGCGGCAGCGATGAGATGGACCATAACAGCCCCTCGTCATTGGATATCCCTTTGTCCAGGTGTATGAGCCGCAGGATCGCGGCCAGAAGGAGGATCGCCGGTACATATACCCGCTTCATCTGCTTTTCCCTCCCTCCGGCACGGTCTCTTCCAGGAAACGCTCCTTAAGCACCGCCAGGTCGAGGCAGCGGCGCAGGCGCATTTCCCTGCGGATCAGGGAAAAATACCCCATGATCGTGCGGGTCTTCTTCATCTTGCTTTTTCCGGAGCGGAAGTTGCAGCGTAAGACCATAGGCACTTCGGCGATGCGCACCGGAAGGCGCGCCAGGTGTATCAGTATCTCGACCACGCAGGTAAACCCGTTGTCGTAGAAAAGGCGTCCTTCGTGGGCTCTCCAGGCGCGCCGGAAGGTATCTGCCCGGTACGCACGGTAAAACGAGCTGTAGGTATGTACGTGGGGAATGGGGAAAAAGGTCTTCAGCAGAAGATTGGCCGCGGAGCTCATGAGCACCCTGTCGGGAGTAGTGCCGATGATGCCCCCTCCCTTTGCGTAGCAGGAAGCCAGCACCAGGTCCGCTTCGTCATCCCGGACCTTGCGTACCATCTCAGGCAGTATCTCCAGGCAGCTGGTATTGTCCGCTTCTTTGGTGACGATGATATCCTGGGGCCGGGCCTGGGAGAGCGCCGCTTCGAATCCGCTGCGGAACACCTCCCCTACCCCCTTGTTGCACGGATGAGAGATCACTTCGATCGGCATGCGCGCGGCGTGCCGCAGCGCTTTTTCCTCGGTGCGGTCGGTGCTGCCGTCATTGACCAGGAATATCCGGTAAGGGGCGTTCATCGCCCCCATCTTCTTTTCGATGTTCGAGAAAAGACGGTCGATGTTATCCGCTTCGTTGTACGCGGGGATGATGAAGAGTATCTTTCCCTGTGCGGCCGGGGTTTTCATGCGTTCTTGGACCCTAGGTCTTCCGTGAGGAGCTGGCCGATACGCGCAAGGGTCTGCGCGCTGAGGTTCTCCTTCAGCCACGGGTAAAGGGTCAGGTAACGTTCCGATTTCCTGTGTATATCGCTCCAGGCCAGTGTGTCCGGAGGCACGTGCAGGCCGCGGGACACTGCCCGGTCGAATTCCACGGTGCCGGGATACGGGGTGAATATCTTGGGCCCGCTGATCGAGGTGTAACTGTTGTGCGAGCGCACCCACTGCGCGAAATCCAGGGTCTTGTTGACGCTCTCGTCGCTTTCCCCGGGGAACCCGACGATCAGGGAGAAGCGGATGGCGATGTGGTATTCCTGGCCGAGCTCGATCAGGCGCAGGTAATCCTTGAACCGGGTCCCTTTCTGCAGGTAATCCAGGGTCGCCTGGTCGGCGGATTCCGCGCCTACGAACACCTGTATGCATCCCGTATCCGCCAGCTCCTGCAGCAGCGCCGCGTCGTTTCGCAGCAGCTGGTCTGCGCGCGCTTCCACCAGGTATCCGATGCCCTTGGCTTTGAGCATCGAGAGGATCCTTCGGGCGCGGGGCATATCCACCCAGAACATGTCGTCCCAGAGCCCTACTCCGTCCAGGGGGATGTTTTTTGAATGCAGGACCCTCTGGATAGTCTCGACCTGCTGCTGCACCCAATCCGAGGAATGGCAGTCCCATCCTTTTTTCCCGCTGCGGTGGTTGATCACTCCCAGAGGCTCGGAGCAGAAGGTGCAGTTGAACACGCATCCCCGGCTCGTGACCAGGTAATAGAAGATATTGTTCTTCCGGTGGGCTTTTACGTCGTCGAACGCCAGCTTCCCCGGACTGTGCACGGAATACTCCTCCGGGAAGATGAATTTGCTCAAGTCGATGCGCTCCCAGCGCGGGGCCCAGTGGTCGAGGGGCAGGGTGCGCTGCGAAGGGATTATCCGGGGTAAAGTTTTTCCGGCAGCCAGGGAAAGGACGGTATCCGGAAAGGTCTCTTCCGCCTGGCCGGTGATCAGATGGTCGATATACTCCTCTTTCGCGCATTGGGCGCTGTTCAAGGATGGATGCACCCCGCCCCAGAGTACCGGGATCTTAGGGTACGCCTGCTTGAGGGAACGGGATAACGCGACGAATGAGGCGATCTGCGGAGAAGTGATCACGGACATGGCGACTGCCGTGGGAGATTCCGCGTCCATGACCGCGGCGAGAGCGCCGGGCTCGGTGTTCACCGGAAGCAAAGTGCAGCGGACCCCTTTTTTCTCCAGCGCATCGCAGAGGTAGAGCGCTGCCATGGGCGGGTACGGGGAACGGTGGTGGATGAGCAGCACCGAAGGCTCTTTCATGATCCGCTCTTTCTCCTCTCCTTTAAGGTGCGTATTACCGCCTCCTTCATGGTCACCTTAGGAGCGAATCCCAGAAGGGCTTTGGCTTTGCGGAGGTCGGGTATCCTGCGGGCGATATCCCGGTAGGTCCCGAAGATCTTTTTCTGGGGGATGAACTTCAGTTTGAGTTTTTTGCCCGTACCGGCCAGGGAATGTATCAGTCGGGCGCATTCGAGTACGCTCATCTCCTCCGTATTGCCGAGGTTGATCACCTCTCCGACCGCGTCCGGGGATTCCATGGCGGCGAGTGTGCCGTCGATGATGTCGTCCACGTAGCCCATGGAGCGGGTCTGGGTGCCGTCACCGTGTATGAGCACGGGTGCGTTCTTGAGTATGGAGTTGATGAACAACGGCACATGCCCTCCGCTTCCCGAAAAGCTGGACCGGGCGCTGAAGGAGCCGAAGTAGCGAAGTATCACCACCGGGACTTCGTGTTCCTTGTGATAGGCCAGGGCCAGCTGTTCGGCATACATCTTGGAGACCGCATACGCCCAGCGCTTCGCCGTCGGAGGGCCGATCAGGGAATTACCCTCTTCGCTGAAGGGGATATCCCGGGAGGCGCCGTACACATCCGAGGTGGAGGCGAATATCACCTTTTTCCGCAGGGGCCGGGCTGCTTCCAGGACCGCGCGGGTGCCTTCGGAGTTGACGGTTAAGGTGCGCAGGGCGTTGCCCTCCTCCCCTATCTTTTTCGCCGCAGCCAGATGCACGATGGTCCCGCACCCCCGCGCTGCCGCGGCCACGGCTTTTTTGTCGCAGACGTCACCGCGGATGAACTTAAAACGCGGATCGCGCAGGTGGCGCTTCAGGTGCGCGCGCGTACCTACGGAGAGGTCGTCGAAACCCACCACCCTGGTCTTGGCATCGGAAAGCAGGCGGTCGAGCAAATGCGAGCCGATCAGTCCGGCAACGCCGGTCACGAGTATCTTACGGGTTGATCTTTCGGGCATAGATCAGATACCTCCAGCAAACCTGTTTTTGTATGCCGAGCATATGGCTGGCGCGGCAGAGGAACCTGTCCAGGGAAAGCACCAGTGACATGCACCAGGCCAGGGGCGGCACGAATTCCTTGCCTACGAACCCTCCGCTTAAGGGGAAGGCCAGCACGTCGCGGAAACGCACCTTTTCCACCGCGAATCCCGCGGCGGGCAACTGCTCCAGCACCAGCGTAAGAGGCGCTTCGGGATCGACGTGCCGGATGAGCGTGCGGCAGAAGCGCACGATCCACGTCGGATTGGGGTCGAAGATGATCAGTTCCTTGCGGCACACCCGTCCGATCTCCTTGAGCGCGTCGGCGAGCTTCCCGTGTTCTGCGAGGTGATGGATGGTCTCCCTGAGGATCACGGTATCATACGAACCGTCTGCGTAAGGGAGCGCAAAGGCATCCCCCTGCACCGCCTCGATCTGGAAGTGCCTCCGGGCGTATTCTACGGCCTGGCCGTCGGGATCGATCCCTGCGGCTTTAATCCCGGGCCTTTCCTGCAGTATCTGCAGAAGCAGCAGTCCCCAGCCGCATCCCACGTCGAGCAGGGTCCTGCCGGTGATCAGGGAGATGATCTCCCGGTTCTGACTCCGGGCGACCTTCCCGTAAAAGCGCTCGAGCCGTTTTTGTGCGTTCTCAATGTGCATGCAGCCACCTGGATAGTATGCGCGCGATCCTTGCATGGGCGTTACCGCTGCCGTAGTGCGAGCCGGCTGCGGCTTTTCTTTCCCGGGAGAGCGCTTTGCGAACGGCGCGCGTGACGCATTCCGGATCGGTGCGGGTAAGGATATTATGGCCGCCGCGCAGTGTTTCCTGCCACTCCGTTTCCCGGCGCAAGGTGACGCAGGGAGTGCCCAGGATGAAGGCTTCTTTCTGTACCCCTCCGGAATCGGTAAGGATGCAGCGCGCATGTTTCTCCAGCGAGAGCATCCCGGAGTAGGATACCGGATCGGTTATATGGATGTTTCCTGCGGGAGTGATCCCGAAGCGGGCGAGCCTCTCCCCGGTCCTGGGGTGTAAAGGCATCACGATCGGATGCGACAGGCCTGCCAGTGCCCGGAATATCTCCCGGAGTGTATCCTTGGAATCGGTGTTCTCTGCCCGGTGTATGGTGCAAAGGAAGTAAGGCCGCGCGACCTGCGGCAAGGGAATGTCCTTTTCGACCGCTTTCAGGGAATCGTACATCACGTCACCTACCAGGTGCACTCCCCTGACCCTGCCTTCGCGGCGCAGGTTCTCGACGGCGGTGCGTGTCGGGCAGAAGAGTATCTGCGCTAAGACATCCGTTGCGGTCCGGTTGATCTCTTCGGGCATGGCGGGGTTGAAGCTGCGCAGTCCCGCTTCCACGTGGGCCACGGGTATGCCGAGTTTGACCGCTGCCAGCGCACCTGCCAGGGTGGAGTTCGTATCTCCGTACACCATGACCAGCCCCGGTTTTTCCTTTAGCAACACCTGCTCTATCCCTTCCAGCATCCTGGCGGTTTGCGCGCCGTGCGGACCGGACCCTACCCCCAGCTCATAGCGGGGTGTCGGGATGCGCAGTTCCTTAAAGAAGATCCCGGAAAGGAGTTGGTCATAGTGCTGGCCGGTATGGATCACTACTTCCTTGATTCCGTATTCCTTGAGGGCACGGGAAACCGTGGCCATTTTGATGAACTGCGGCCTGGCGCCTACCACCGTGATTATTCTTTTCATCTGGCTTTAGATCCAAGTAGTTGCGTATAAATAACTTGCAGTTTAGCGATGTACTGTTCGGGCGTAAATTCCGCGCGGATCCTCTCTTGGTTGCGCAACCCTATTTCTTTGCGCAAACTGGGGTTACGGAAAAGCGCCCGCAAGCTTTCTATTATACCACTGTGCCCGCCGGCTTCAACCAAAAACCCGTTCTTTCCCTCCTCAATGATCTCCGGGATACCGCTGATGCGGGTAGCGATGACAGGCACTCCGCAGTACATGGCCTCAACGATAGTCCGGGGAAATCCCTCCTGCAGGGAAGGCAGCACGAACGCGTCCATGGAGTAATACCATGGCGCCAGGTCCTGCTGCGCACCGGGGAATTTCACGATATCCCGGATACCTAAGGCTGTCGCCTGCTTTTCCAGGTCATTTTTCAAAGGGCCGTCCCCAATGATCACCACCTGGAGGTTCGGGATATGTGCTCTGGCTCCGGCCGCGGCTGAGAGAAGCGCGCTCTGGTTTTTCTTGGGGATGAGCGTTCCTACCGTTCCCGCGATGAAGGCGTCCGGATCAAGTTTTGCCGCGGCACGCGCATCGGAGAGTGTCATGGCCGGGGTGAACCTGGGGGTATCGACCGCGTTATAGAGCAGCCGGAAGATCTTTTCCGGAAGGTGCTCCTGCCTGCGCGTAAACTCAAGCACCGCCCTGGAGCAGACGATGACGGCATCGGTGCGCAGGCTTAAGAGGCAGTCGAGCGCCACATGGTAGAACCTTTTTTCCGTGTACATGCTGCGCTCTTCGGTGATGACCCGGGTATGGGGTTGGGCGCAGGCTGCAATACGGGCATGCAGGTTGGCGTAAAAAAGCGAGGAGTGGATGATGTCGGGCTTGAAGCGGCGCATGATCCGCAGGATGCCGGATGCGATGCGCATATCCGCGATGCCTGCCCGCCGGTTAAGGTAGGTGACGGGTACTCCCAGGGCTTCTATCTCCGCCCCTACCCTGCCCTTAGGTTCGATGCTCACTACTTCGGCCAGAAAGCGGGAGCGGTCCAGGAAGCGCAAAGTGGTCAACAGCCCCCTTTCCGCACCGCCGTAATCCAGGTGCACGGTCACGAAAAGTATCCTGATCTTCTCCGTCATGGTTTTTGCAGTATGAGGCTGAATTGTGCCGCATCCCGGGGGAACAACATCCGGTTATACCAGGCCAGGGCTTTCGGCCAGGCATGATAATGGTATCGCACGCGGGCAGAAAACCCGCGGAACACGGATCTCACCAGGGTGTCCGGATCGAACCCTTTCCCGTAATCGATATGATCACCGGCATTGGGGGTATGCACATCCACCAGCTGCAGCAGGTCAGACGCCGGGAAATCCTTATCCAGGACGCCAAGGCGTACCAGCTCGGCCTTGGCCTGCGCGCAAATGATCCCGTAAGGGGTCTCTTCTTTCTTCCTGTAAAGGCTGCGGATCTTTTCTACGCAGCGGTAAGGAAGGGTCAACGCGGGATTCCTCCAGAAACGCCTGTTCGGCTCGAAACCGACCAGAAGATAGCCCTTCGGGGAGAGCACTCGCAGCGCCTCTTTGGCGAATTCCTCCAGCGAAGGAAAATGGTGCATCGCGGCGTTACAGGTGATCGCCTGGAATGATCCCGAGGAGAAACCAAGGTGTTCGGCGTCGCTGCAGACGTAGTGCCGGGGAAGGGATCGGCAGCAATCCGCCCGGCCTGCCGAGAGCATGCCGCAGGAGATATCCGCGCACACCAGCGTGAGCCCCGGGATATCCCGGAGCGCTTTTTCCACCAGGCCGGTGCCGCTGGCGATATCGAGTACATTGAGGGGGCCGTTCACGGTGCGGCGCAGTTCGGCGAAAAAACCGCGGTAAAGGAGCGATTCGCGGAGTATCCTCTCCCCGTGCCTTTGGGAGAAATACCGGGATTCAATATCATGGAAACAGCGGTTAATGGTTTTGGTCTGTTCCGGGGTCATGGGATCAGGATCTCCCTAATAGTTGTTTGAGTGCGGTTTTAGCCAAACGGGGACGGAAAAGCGCCCGCAGGCTCGGCGTCCGGGAAACGCACAGGCCAGTCAGATGTGCCGCCTCGCCGGGGAACTTACCCGCACAGGTGGCTGCCAGAAGCAGCAGTTTGTCCGCGGCCAGTGCGCGGGCAATATGTTTGGGCAGTTGCTGATGAACGGCCTGATACGCTGCCGCAAGTCGTAGTATTCCCTCTCCGGTAAGCCGCGCATCCGCGGCAGAAAGTGGCGCACTCCTGGACGCGAGCCGGTAAAACCCCTGAGGAAGGGTTTTTGCCGCATCCTCTCCCAGGTAGCGCCGCACCTGGCGTTCGATCATCTCCCGGTGGACCTGGGCTCTGGTTTCGGTAAGCCGGGAGGTCATGGCCTGATCGTGGTTCCTCCAGAGCAGCAAAGGATCCGGCAGCTGCTCGATCCTGGTCAGGGAGTGCGCGCGCACCCAGAGGTCATAATCCAATCCGGTGCCGAAGCGCTCGTCATATCCGTTAAGCTCCTTTACCACGCTATGCCGCATCATGGCCGAGGGATGCGCGACGCAGTTGGAAAAGATGAGTTCCCAGCCGATGGCGTCGTGATGCAGGGGGTTCTTCCACACACCGGTGGGAGTCCCGTCTTCGCGCATGCTCCTGATCCACGTGCCCAGGATACCGACCTCGGGGTTCTTCTGTAAAAAGTCAACCTGTCTGGCGAACCGCCGGGGAAGCGCCCAGTCATCGGGGTCCATGCGGGCGATGAATTCTCCTTCGGCCCGGGATATCCCCAGGTTGAAGGCTTTCGCCACTCCCAGGGACCGTTCATGGGAGAGCACTTTGATGCGGGGATCCCTGGCCGCATATTGTGTAAGGATCTGCGAAGTCCCGTCCGTCGATCCGTCGTTGACGATGATGAACTCGAAGTGCGTGTACGTCTGGTTCAGGATGCTCTCGATCGCTTCCGGCAGGAAACGCGCGGTATTATATACGCTCATGATCACGGATATCTTCGAAGGCAGGGATGTCATGGGCGAAGCATCCTTTCCAGTACCTCTGTCTCCCGGGAAATCGCCTGCTCCAGGGAGAACCGCCGCACCGCTTCTTCACTGGCGGCCCCGCCCAAAGTTTCCCGTAATGTCTGCTGCATGAGCAGCGTTCCCAGCGCCTCCGCGAGGTGCCCGGCCCGGGGGGAACACAAGAACCCGGTTTTTGCATGGGTGATGACCGAGGTGATATTGGGGACGTTGCTGGCCAGGCAGCAGGTGCCGCACGCCATGGCCTCGATGATGGTCTTAGGGTGCCCTTCGTAGAGCGAAGGCTGCAGCAGTACCTTTGACTGGTTGAACAGCTCCGGAAGTTCCTCGTGCGGGACGGTTCCTTTGACCATGACCGTGACGCCGTTAAGCGCGCCCGGCGCGGCTTTGGAATGTCGGCCGCACCCCCCGATGCAGATCAGGGAAATCGTCCGTCCTAACGCTGCGGCGGTCTTTTCCACGGCGTCGAACGCCGCGTCCAGGTTCTTTTCCGGGGAATCCCTCCCGATCAGGAGCACGTCGTACTTTTTTTCCCGGGGCAGGGGCTTGAAGGCGCGCGTGTCCACGCTGTTGGGAAGCACGTGCACCGAGCGCGGCGAAAGCGCGTAGCGCGCCAGCACCCACTCCCTGTCCTCCTCCGTAGGTACTGCGACGGCGTCCGCGCGAATGAAGCAGCGTTTTTCCCGGGCGCATAACGCCCGGGTATCCCCCAGGTTCGTCGGAATGAATCCCTGCTGTCTGGCCAGTTCCAGGATGCGCGAAGGGACCCATCCGCAGCGTACCAGCAGTTTCTTCCCGAAAATATATTTGCAGGCGAGCGCGATACGGGCGCCGGAGACCTGGTTGGTCTTGAGGATATCGGCCTGTGCAATGGCCGGGGAAAGGTGGATCATCAGCCGCAGCAGGTTCAAGGGGTACCAAACCTGGGCCAGACGGCTGGGCCGGGAGATCCAGGGTGCGGCACACAGCTGCAGCGGGGCGACCGCCTGCCGGAATCCACGATCCCTCCTGCCTCCGTAACTGACCACCTGCACGGAATGTCCCGCGGCTGCCACGCCTTTGTAGAGCGCCAGCTCGCGCTGCAGGATGCCGGAGCGGTCCAGGTGCGCGATGGTGGAGCCTTCGCTTAGAAAAAACATCAGTCTCGGTTTCAGCATCTTTTTTTGGTAAGCGTCAACAACACATGCCTTCGGCTGTAGAGGCATCCCTTAAAAGCGTTTCTGTGCCACGTGCCGGTATCTCCGGGATAGAGGTTTTCGACCCGGTAGCTGCTGATCTCGAAGGCCGTGCGCGTACCTATCATCCTGCGCAGCTGCTGTGCGTCAGGCGGATTGCAGTGCGGGGTGCGCGCAATATGCCTGCGGTAGGTAATCCCCTTATGCCTCAGGGGGAACCATATCCGGTCAAAGCACCAGTAACAGGCTTTCAGGTAGCGTGACTGCGCGGGCTCAGGCAGCAGGAATAAAGGCAGCATGAAGGGCACGAATTTAGCCGAAGCGAAAAAATCATCGTATTTTGTGGGAAAGACGTGGGCCGCGAACACCCCTCCCGGTTTGAGCACCCGCCACGCCTCGCGCAGCATTCGCACAACGGCATCGTCGGGAAGATGCTCGATGATATCCATGGCCATGACCGCGTCAAAGGCATTATCCGGCAGCCGGGTATCGGTCACGTCCCCGACCAGGAAGGAGCAGCGGTCAGCTACCCCCTCTTCCTTTGCCAAACGGCAGGCACAGGCGATGGCGGTAGGATCGAGGTCGAGCCCCGTCGCGGTATGCCCGCGTTTTGCCGTCTCCAGGGCGAAGGTTCCCACCTGGCAGTCAAGATCCAGGACCCGCATGTGCGGCTTGTCCGGCAGCAGGCGCAGGCAGTCCTCTATCCGTATCTTCCAATGGTTGTTCTTCCTTTGACGGTATTTTTCAAGCTGGATACCCGTCAATTCGTCAGGATACAATTCTTTATGGGTTTTTTCCATGGTCGGGAAAAATATCAGGCGTTTTGGATACGGCACATGCGCGCCAGCAGGGAATCGGGCCTTGAGGAAAGGTCTTCGAACTTCCCTTCCTCCGCGATCCTTCCCTCGCGCAGCACATAGACGTAATCGCAGTGTTTGATGGTGGAAAGCTGGTGCGTGACGATGATCATGGTCTTTCCGCCGTGCAGCGACTGGATGTTCTGCTGGATGAATATCTCCGATTCCCGGTCCAGGGAGCTGGTGGCTTCATCGAAAATGAGGATCTGGGGATCACGGAACAATTCGCGCGCGATAGCCAGCCTCTGGCGCTGGCCTCCGGAGATGGTGAGGCCGCGCTCTCCCAGCATGGTGTCATATCCCTTGTCCAGCGTCCTGACGGTCGCGTCGAACCCGGCTTTGGCGCAGGCGGCGGTCACCCTCTGCCGGCAGGTATCGTCGGAAAGATCGCATTCGTACATGGAGACATTGTTCGCGATGGTGTCGTTGAATACCGCACCCTCCTGGGTAACGTACCCGGTGATACGCCTTAAGGAGGAGTAATCCAGGGAGGTGTAGGGTATCCCGTCGACTGAAAGCTCCCCCCGTTGCGGATGCAGCAGGCCAAGCAGCAGGTTAAGCAGCGTGGTCTTGCCCGCGCCGGATTCCCCCACCAGGGCGACCGTGGTGTTCTTAGGGATGACCAGGCTGATATCGGTCAATATCGGTTTCCCCGCGGTCTCGTAAGAAACATTGCGGCAGCGCAGTTCCTGGTGCAGCCCCTCTATGCGTATGGAGCCTTTTGGTTCGGCCTGCCCGGGGAGCTCTTTGAGGGCGTCGTTAAGCATATCGATGCTGCCGATAAAAGTGCAGAAGTTCTGCCAGGCGGATTGAAAAGAGGTGATCTTGCCGACGGTGCGGTAAAAGAGGGCGAAGACGATGAGCGCGACGGTCAAGTCCCGGTGCAGGATCGCGGACTGGAAGAAGATGAGCCCGAGCGTAAGCAGGATGGTCAGGGTCTCAGGAAGGGGTATCTGTATCTGACGCAGCAGGGTGATGCCGTACTGCTTTTGCTCGAGGGCGGCAGTCTTGTGCTCCAGGGAACGCGCGGTCGTATCCGCGCGGTCGGTCCCCTTGAGGTATTTATAGTGATGCAGGAATTGTATGAAATCATGCTGGAGGTTGGCGGTAAGCTGGGCGATCTCCCTGGAACGCACGCGGGCAAAAACGGTCAGGGAGCGCAGCAGCCAGAAAAGCAGCCCTCCCAGGCTTATCGCCAGCAGGGATATCTTCCAGTCGAAGATAAAGGAAAAAGCCAGGTAAATGAATATGTACACCAGGCTGGTGAGCACGGCGAAGAAATAGGTGATTGATGACGTGACTTTGATCGATTCCGTCCCGGCCAGGCTGGTGAGCGTTCCGGTATTGGAGCGTAAATAATGCTCGTAGCGCATTTTTGAGAGCGCATCGATCAACGCGGTGCGCACCGAATAGCTGAAACGGCGGCTGATGTGCGCGGAAAGCAGCGCCTGTACCGCCTGAATGAGGAATTTGACCATGAAGACTACGGCGATGAAACAGAGTATCCAGGCGGGAGTGTCGGGTATCCCTGCCGCGTGGCTGAATTTCTGGTAGAGGCCGGTGATGGCGTTGGCCGGAGCAGTCGCCTGGGCGGCGCTGAACTGGGAGAGCAGGGGCAGGAATAGCGATATCCCGAAACTTTCCGTGAGGCCCACCAGTATCATGACCGCAAGCAGCGCATACCAGTTCCGGACGGTGTGCGAGCGGAAGAAACGGGAATACTTGCGTAGAGGAGTGAATATAGGGATGCTCATTACGTGCGGGTAATGGCGTTGTGTGACGCCGTATATGCGTTTTTGCACGCAGGGCATACGGCTTTATCATCCCGGAAGGAAAGCTTGACTCCGCAGGAGCACACCCATCCGTGCAGGCGGGCCGGGTTGCCGTACGCCAGTCCGTAGGCCGGGATGTCCTTTGTCACCACGCTGCCGGCGCCGATGAAGCAATATTCCCCCAGGGTGTTTCCGCAGACGATTGTGGCGTTGGCGCCGATGGTCGCCCCCCTCTTCACCAGCGTCTCTTTAAGTTCGTTCATCCGGGGCACGGCGCTTCGCGGATTGAAGACGTTGGTGAACACGCAGGAAGGGCCGCAGAAAGCGTCGTCTTCGATGGTGATCCCTTTGTACACGGAGACGTTGTTCTGGATCTTGACCCGGTTGCCGATGCGCACGTCCGGGCCGATGACCACGTTCTGCCCGATCGAGCATCCCTTTCCGATGCGGGATCCGGGCAGGATATGGGAGAAATGCCAGATCCGGGTGCCTTCCCCTATCGCTACGTCATGATCGACGTACGCCGAAGGGTGCACCCCGGGGAATTCAGGAGTCGATTTTGACGTATGCGCCATCGAGTTCGAGTGACCGTTGCGCGGCGTTGAGCACTTCCAGCACCGCCAGGCCGTTTCGCCCGTCCGTTCTGGGAGTGGTGCCGCGGGTAATGCAGTCGATAAAATGCTGGCATTCCAGCCTGAGGGGTTCGACCATGGCAACACGCGGGATGCTGATATCCCCTTCCCGGATGGTGAGGAAGGAATCGTAGGTGCCGGATTGCGTGGACCAGTCGAACCCTTTATCGTAAATACGCAGTTTTTCCGCGCTTTCCATATCGTCGAAGACCACCATTTTCTTGGAACCGACCAGGGTGAACTTGCGCATCTTATGCGGGTCCAGCCAGCTGGCATGGATGTGCGCGAGCGTCCCGTCCGCAAAATCGATATTGACGAATACCACGTCCTGGATGCCTTTGCGCAGATAGGATTGCCCGCTGGCCTGCACGCGCACGGGCTGTTTTTCCAGCAGGTAGAGGGACACCGAGATGTCGTGCGCCGTCAGGCTCCAGAGCACGTTCTCCTCCTCCCTGACCTGCCCTAAGTTGACCCGGGTGGTGTAAAGATAATGCAGGTCCCCGAGCGTCCCCGCGCTGACCAGTTCCTTGATCGTCTGCACCGCCGGATGGTACAGCAGCAGGTGCCCGACCATGAGGATCCGGTCTGCCTTTCGCGCGGCCTCCAGCATCTTCTTCGCCTCGGGGACGGACATGGCCATGGGCTTTTCCACGAATACGTGTTTGCCCGCCTCAAGCGCCTCGATCGCCAGCGCCGCGTGGGTCGCGGGAAGCGTGGCGATGATGACCGCGTCGATGCTGTTATCGCGCATCACCTCGTGCGGATCGGCGCAGGTCTTGACCGTTCCGCGGTGCGTGCCCTGGATGCGCTCCAGCACTTTCTTGCTGGAATCGCAGGCCACGGACATCTCGCACTCTTTCAAAGCGGAGAAATTACGGAAAAGGTTCTGTCCCCAGGTGCCTATGCCGATCTGCGCTAACCGTAGCATATCTTCTATTTCCCCGATTTCGCGTATTCCCGCACGCATTCCGGGATGATCTCTTTGACGGAACGTACCGGAAAGCCGGTCGCTTCCAGCTTGGCAGTGGAAAGCACGAGGTTGGTCCGGGCCATTTTGAGGGATCCGACAGGAATGACTTCGTATTCAAAGGACGGGATGACCTTTTTATACTCGGCCAGCAGGTCGGGATAGTACAGCGGGTCCTTGCAGACCATGTTGAACGTCCCTGTTGCGTCGATCTTGAGCAGGTGCGCGAGCGCCTGGATGAAATCGGGGATGTACGTCACGGAGTTAGGCGCGTCGATGACCTTCTTATAGGTGATGAGTTTGCTCAGCAGGTCCTTGCTGGAAGGCCGGTTGTCCAGGGGTACGCGGATACGCAGTACCATCATGGGCAGTTTCGGCGTCAAGGCGGCCAGCGCGGCTTCCGTATAGATCTTGGAGCGGCTGTAAAAAAGCTCCAGATACCCGGGGATGACGTCTTCGGTGATGGGCTGGTCCTTGCGGTAATCATAGTGGAAGATGCATCCGCTGGAGATGTGCACCAGTTTCACCCCGTGCCGCAGGCACGCTTCCGCCAGCATCAGGGGAACGAAGGTATTGGCCAGCAGGGTCTCGTCCTTGAAGGACTCGCATTCGTCGACGTTCCTGCCGGTGAAACCGACGGCGTTGATCAGTACTTTCGGCTTGTGCTCCAGGATGATCTTTTCCGCATCGGCATAGGTACGGATGAACGGCTCGACCATGGGAAAGCCCAACTCTTCCTTGATGCGTGATCCTACATACCCTTTGCCGAAGATCAATGTGTGGTTACTCATAAATGGTGATGTCCTTTAGGTATTCGCCGTAGCTTGTGTTGAAGCTTTTGGCCAGCGTGAGCAGCTGTTTTTTGGTGATGTAGCCCATCCGGTACGCGACTTCTTCGATGCAGCCGATCTTGAGGCCCTGCCGGTCCTCTATGGTCTTGATGAACATCGAGGCTTCGATCAGGGAATTGTAGGTGCCGGTATCAAGCCAGGCATACCCCCGGTCCAATAGTTTCACCTTAAGGGTCCCCCGCTTCAGGTACATCTTATTGACGTCGGTGATCTCGAGCTCTCCCCGGGGAGAGGGCCGGATGGCCTTTGCGGTTTTGACGATCTCATTGTCGTAAAAATACAACCCGGTCACCACCCAGTTCGATTTCGGGCGCGCGGGCTTCTCTTCCAGGGAAAGCACCCGGCACTGTTTGTCGAATTCGATGACCCCGTAACGCTGCGGGTCCCGGACATAGTAGCCGAATACCGTCGCACCGCTCTTTTGTTCCGCCGCCTCCCTGACCATCTGGGTGAGATTGTTCCCGTAGAAGATGTTATCTCCCAGGACCAGGGCTACGGGATCCTTTCCGATGAACTTCTCCCCTACCAGGAACGCCTGGGCAATCCCTTTGGGTTGCGGCTGGACGGCGTAGGAGAAACGCATCCCTATCTCCCTGCCGGATCCCAGGAGTTCTTTGAACCTGGGCAGGTCCTTAGGGGTGGATATGATCAGGATCTCCCGTATTCCGGCCAGCATAAGCGCCGAAAGGGGATAGTAGATCATGGGTTTGTCATACACCGGAAGGAGCTGTTTGCAGACACCTTTGGTGATGGGATAGAGCCGGGTCGCTTTGCCGCCCGCGAGGATTATGCCTTTCATAAGTATCCTTTTTTATGGTTTTTAACAGAGAGAATATAATATCATACTGTCGACGGCAAAGCAAGGGAATTTTGGAGGGAAAAATGCGCTTAACTTGCTGCGGTAAAACAAGATAAATTAGGGACGCCCCTGAAGGGGACGCCCCTAAAGGGGACACCCCTTCTCGCGGGTTAGAGTATATAAAAAGGGACGCTCCTAAAGGGGACACCCCGCTTCGCGGGATATCCCATTCAGGAGCGTCCCTGGGGACACTTTTAACCGTAAATCAGAACCGTCCCTACCTTATAAACCCTTCTTGACCATGTACTCGGCCAGGTCGACCACGCGGTTGGAGTATCCCCACTCGTTGTCGTACCAGGAGAGTACTTTCAGGAAATCATCGCCGATCATCTTGGTGCTTTTTGCATCGACGATCGAGCTCAAGGGGTAATGATTGAAATCCACCGAAACCACCGGGTCCTCGGTGTATTCCATGATCCCCTTAAGCGCCCCTTCTGCCGCCGCCTTGAGCACGGCATTGACCTCTTCGACCGTGGTCTTCTTGGAAAGCGTGCAGGTAAGGTCGACCACCGAGACGTTCGGGGTGGGTACGCGGATGGCGAACCCGTCCATCTTGCCCTTGAGCTCGGGGATGACCAGGGAGATCGCCTTGGCCGCGCCCGTGGAGGTAGGGATCATGGAGACCGCTGCGGCGCGTGAACGGCGCAGGTCGGAGTGTGCCATGTCCTGGACCCTCTGGTCGTTGGTATAGGAGTGGATCGTGGTCATGAGCCCCTTGACGATCCCGAACTTGTCGTTGAGCACCTTCGCCATGGGCGCAAGGCAGTTGGTGGTGCAGGAAGCGTTGGAGACCACGGTGTGGTTCTTGGGGTCGTATTTATCCTCGTTGACGCCCATGACCACGGTGATATCCTCGCCCTCGGCAGGCGCCGAGATGATTACCTTCTTCGCCCCGCCCTTGGTGATGTGGTTCTCGGCTCCGCGAACTTCTTTGCCCTTTTTGTTCACCCCGTCCTTCTTCACGGTGAAAAGACCGGTGGATTCAACCACGATATCCACTCCCAGGTCCTTCCAGGGAAGCTCAGCCGGGTCCTTTTTCGCGAGGACCTTGATGATCTTGCCGTTGACCGAGATGGAATCCTCGCCGGCGACCTTGACTTCGCCGGGGAAACGGCCGTGCACCGAGTCGTATTTGAACAGGTACGCGTTCGATTTTGCGTCGGTCAGGTCGTTGACCGCCACCAGCTCCAGGCTGGAATTCTTGCGCTCCATGATGGCTCTTGCCACCAGGCGCCCGATCCTTCCGAAACCGTTGATACCTACTTTTACCGCCATGGTTCTCCTCCTTGTGAATGGTATGGGATTATGGGAAAGTATTATTATATACTCATGATGTTGATTTGAAAATACTTTTTTTTATCCGAAAGCGCGATCGTTCAGTGGCGGGGGGTTATACGCAGGACCGTTCCGGGCTTGAGGGAGCGGCCCGAGAGGAACTCCGCGGCGCTCATGATCCTCTTGCCTTCCGGCTGAAGGATCCCGACACAAAGCGCATCTTTGCCGCAGGCGATGGTGATCCCCTCCTTTTTCACTTCCACCACTTCTCCCGGGATCCCCCGTTCCCGGCTTCCCGGACGGTTGGCAGCGTGGCAGACCGCAGCGCTGTGGATCTTGACCATCCGTTCCCCAAGGAAGGTGTACGCTCCCGGCCATTCCAGGAATGCCCGGATCTGGCGTTCGATGTGCGCCGCATCCAGCTCCCAGCGGATCAACCCGTGCTCTTTGCGTAACTTGGGGGCGAAGGTCACTTTTCCCGGATCCTGTTCGGTCAGTTCCGCGGTGCTCCCTTTTTTTATGATCCCGACGGCTTTTTGCAGGAGCGCAGGGGTCATCTGCGCAAGTTTGAACTCGAGGCTCACGCAGGTATCGTCAGGGTCGATCGCCACGGCCTGCGCGGCGATCACCGGCCCCGCGTCCATTTGACGCACCAGCCGGATGATGGAGACCCCGGTTTCCTTTTCCCCCTGCGCGATAGCCCAATTGATCGGCGCAGCCCCCCGGTAACGGGGCAAAAGCGAGGCATGGGCGTTGACCGCGCCCAGTGAAGGCATATCCAGGAGTTCCTGGGAAAGCAGCTGCCCGTAGGCGATGACCACGAAAAGATCAGCCTTCAGGCTTTTCAGGAAGCCTAAGGATTCACCGGTGTTGATGCGCTCCGGCTGGAAGACCTGCAGGTGCTTTGCGAGCGCATACTCCTTGATCACCGTCTGGCCGAGAGAAAGCCCCCTGCCCTTGGGCCGGTCAGGCTGGGTGACGACGCACTCGATGCGCGCTCCGCTCTCGTGCAGGGCTTTCAGGCTGGGCAATCCGAAACCGGCACTTCCGAAAAACACCGTTCTCATTATAATAAGGTCCTTTTATAGCGGGTCCATATCAGCGGTGACTATTATACCCGAACGCGGCCTCTGCCGTAAATGTAATTTTACGTATCCGGCCAAGGACTGCGGGTCGCGCCCCTGCAGCAGCAGCTGGAAATAGTATTTTCCCCGCAGTTTCGCGGGAGAACCCGGAGTAAGGCCGCGTACCGTAACGCCCTCCGGTAATCCCGTTCCCATGGCGGCCTGCATCTGTTCCGCGGCAGCCTCCGCCTTTTCCCGGGAGCTGCTGCGTATGCTGATGCGGCAAAGGTGGGTATACGGGGGCAGCTCGAGCTGCTCGCGCTCCGGCAGCTCATTGTCGTAGAACGTTTCCGGTTTTCCGGAAAGCGCGGTAAAGCAGGGCTGCTGGGGAAGGTAGGTTTGCACCACCATCTTTCTGCCCGCCAGCTCCTTAAGCCCGGTCAGGAGCGCGTATGTTTTCTCGCAGGAGCGGAAATCCTCCCGGTTAAGGGAATTGTCGACGGAAAGCACTCCCACCAGGTCATAGGGAGCGGGAGTGTCCTGTCCGAATGAGGTCTGTTCGCTGAGGCGGACCGCCGTGCTGGTCGCGATCGTAATGTCCCAATCCTCCTGCTGCGCCGGCATGGTACGGGAAGCCTCGAGCACCCGCAGCCGCGCCTGAGGGAATATCCTGGCCACCTCGTTGGCGACCTTATCCGTGCCGACACCGGAATAACGCAAATATCCCGTCTGGCAGTGCGGGCAAAGCGTAGGTACCGGCTGGGTATGGGCGCAATGGTGGCAGCGCAGCAGTTTGCTTTGGAAATGGTACACCAAAGGAACGTCGCACTCCGGACAAAGCACCGGTTTTCCGCATTTGGTGCATCCCCTGACCGTACCGTATCCGCTTTTGTTCACGAAAAGCAGTATCTTTTCCTTGTTCAAAAGCGAGGCGAATACCGTGTCTTCGAGGAATTTGCACATGATCGCCCGTTTGTTCCGGGACATGGACATGAAACTGGCCATGTCGACGACCCTGACCTCGGGCTTGATCACGGCTTTGCCCTCGGGCTTGCCTGCGGTCTCGCTTCGCAGCGAGTAATGGCGCGCATCGGTACGGGAAAGGTACATGCTCTCGCAGCTGGGCGCGGAACTGCCAAGCAGCAGTTTTGCGCCGAGTTGCCCGGAGCGCAGGATCGCCGCTTCCCGGGCATGATAATGCGGCACCTGGTCCTGCTTATAGGCGCTGTCGTGCTCGTCCTCCAGGATGATGACCCCAAGGCCGGGCAAGGGAGCGAATACCCCGGAACGGGTGCTGACTACGACTGCCGGAGGCGCGCTTAGCAGGGATATCCATTGATCCGCTTCCTGGCGGCTTGAGCGAAGCAGGAGCATCGGTTCTATCGATAGTTCCCTGCCGATAAGCGCTGCGGCGTGCGAGGCGTAGCCGGTCTCCGGTACCAGCACCAGGCAGTTCTTCCCTTGTGTGCGCGCCAGGCGTATCTCGTCGATATAGCGTTTCCAGCGCAAGGCAAACGGCGCCTGGATGACGGTGACGTTTAGGGACGCTCCTTCAGGGGACACCCCGCTTCGCGGGGTATCCCCGTTCAGGAGCGTCCCTTGGAGCGTCCCTAAGTTCTCAACCTTCCTCCCCTTACGGATAGCGACGGGTAGCATGGTCTCGAGTGCCTCTCCCCAGCTGCAGCAGTAGTACTCCGAAAGGGTTTTTGCGAGGGAAAGCATGTCCCCGGGGATGATGGGCGACGTGTCGATGAGGCTGTGTAAGGGTTTGGTGCGGGCGACCTGCGCCTCGGCGCTGGTCCCTACGACGTAGCCGGTCGCAGGAAGGTTGCGGAAATTAACCCTGACCCGGCATCCCGCAGGTATATCCTGCGGCCACTCTTCGGGTATGGAGTAATCGAAATGCCCCTCAAGCGGCAGGCCGAGGATCACTTGTGCATAACGCATCTATGATGTCCTTTGCGGCGTTGGGTTTTCGCAGGGAAAGCGCGGCGGCCATGAACCTGGAGCGCAGCGCAGGTGTGGTGTGGAATTCGAGGATCAGGGAGGCGATCCGTTCCGGAGCATGGGTCAGCACTCCCACTCCGCGCGAAGAGAGTATGCGCAGGTTCTCGGTCTCCTGGCCCGGGATGGCGGTCACGAAAAGCGGGTACACCCGGCTGCAGAGCGCCTCCGCTACGGTCAGCCCGCCCGGCTTGGCCACGATGATATCGCTGGCAGCCAGAAGCTCATGCATGGTATCCACGAATCCGAGCACCTTTACGTGGGGGAACGCCGCCTGCTGCAGCTGACGGTAGAGTTTCTTGTTGTGGGCGCATACCGCGATGCACTGGCAGCTTCCCTGCAATTTTTTGATGATCTTGGTGAACGGGCCTATGCCGAAAGAGCCCGTGCTTAAAAGCACCGTGCACATGTCCGGGGCCAGGCCCATTCGCGTGCGCAGCGCCTGCTGGTCGTAGGTGCGTGAGAACCGTTCGTCCACCGGTATCCCGGTGACCAGGATCGCCTGCGTTGGGACGTGTTTACTCTCCAGGATATCCCGCGTATCGGTAGAGGCGACGCAATAGAGGTCCGTCCCTTCCTGGATCCAAAGCGGGTGCACTCCGAAATCGGTGATGACGGTCGCCAGCCTGGGGGTGATCCGGCCCTCCCTTTTCAGGCTCGCCGCGATCTCGGAGGTAAGGAAATGCGTAGAGATCACGGCGTCGAACCTTTCCGTGACCAGGAAATCCACGAAACGCTTGGATGCGGAGTTGTTGCACTTCGATACCAGGGGTACCAGGAGAGAACGGATACCGCGGCAGGCCGTGCCCCAGAACAGGAACTTCCATAAGAACGGCACCTGCGTGATCAGGAAGGAATATCCCTGCGAGTACACCTTGCGGAAGAACGGGGAACAGTAGTGCAGCACGTCCACCAGCCGGACGGAGATGTCGGGCCGGTGCAGCGCACAATATGCCTGCAGCGCCTCGGCGGCTTTCTGATGCCCTTTCCCGGCGCCGGCATACGCAATGAGCACTTTCATCGTGCAGAGACGATACGCGCTGCTGCCGCCGCCAGATCGGGAGCCGTTTCGTCGGGCGCCGGGTCCCAGGTATGCGCGCCGGATGGCTTCTCTTTCCCCGAAAATACCAGCACGGTGCGAATACCGGCTGCGTTCCCGGTGGCGATATCCTTGACTGAATCGCCGATGAAATAACTTTTTCCCATGTCCGGTTCCATTCCTTTATCCCGCAGTTCCTGCACTGCCCTGTCCACCAGCCCGGTCCTTGGCTTGCGGCAGTCGCAGCCTTCGTCAGCGCGGTGGGTACAGTAATAGATCCCCGCGATCGCACCCGGAGCGGCCGCGCGCATCATACGGTCGATCCCGGCCAAGTCCTCGCGGGTATAAAGCCCCTTGGCGACCCCGGCCTGGTTGGAGATGACGCATACCGCAAACCCCGAGCGATGCAGGAGCGAGATCGCCTCTGCCGCACCCGGAAGGAACCGGAACTCTTCGGCCCGGCGGACATAAAGACCCTCCCCGGGACTTTCGTTGATCACGCCGTCGCGATCAAGAAAAATAACGGCTGTTCTCTTTGATCCAGTCGGTGAGCTTTTTGATGCCATCCTTGACATTGACCTCGTTCTTCCAGTTGAGGGTGCGCTGCAGCTTTGACGTGTCCGTGATGTAGACCTTCTGGTCGGAAGGCCTCCAGTCGGCAAAGTCGACCTTGGGGCGCTTTCCCACCAGGCGCTCGATCTCATCCAGGAACTCCAGCAGGGATATGGTGTTCTCCGTGCCCCCTCCGATGTTGAAGAGGCCGCGCTCGAGGTCGCTGTGGATGAATTTGTTGAAGGCGCCGACCAGATCGTCGACGTAGAGCATGTCCCGTACCTGTTTCCCGTTGCCAAAGATGGTGACGGGTTTGTTGAAGAGCGTGGCGATGATGAACCAGGCCACCCAGCCCTGGTCCTCGAACCCGAACTGCCGGGTGCCGTACGTGCAGGACATGCGGAAGACCGCGGTCTTCATCTTGTAAATATGGCTGTACTCCTGGATATAGAGATCCCCTACCAGCTTGGAGACCCCGTAGGGGGTGTGCCCGGTCAGGTCGGTAAGCATATGCTCGTCCACGCCCTTGACGTCGCGGAAGACATAGCGCTTTTCCTGCTCGGATAAGGCCAGCTTGTCCACATTCTCGCCGTAGACCTTATTGGTCGAGCAGTAGATCAGCACCGTATCCTTGGATTTTTTGCGCGCGTGCTCGATCACGTTGAGGGTGCCGAAGGCATTGATGCTGAAATCCTCCAGCGGCATGCGCACGCTCGACGGCACTCCCGGCTGGCCCGCGGTGTGGATGACCACGTCCACCCCTTTGCCGACAGCTTTGACGACGTCCCGCGCATTGCGGCAGTCGCCCTTGATGCGGGTGATGTTCTTGAACTGCTTGAGGAAGTTCCAGTTGAACTCGACGGACGCCTTGTCGTACCCGAATATCTTCGAACGCATGAGGTTGTCCAGCACGATCACCTCGTTTTTCGGGTTTTCCTTTGCGAAGAATTCCGCGCTGTGCGACCCGACCATCCCCGCCCCACCCGTGACCAGTATCCTCATCACAACCCTCCCTTATATGGTATGGAAATATTCCTTCACCGCGGCAACGATATACTCTTTCTCCTCCATGGTCAGCGTCGGATCGACCGGCAGTGCGAGCACGTGCTTCGACGCTTTTTCCGCCTCCGGAAAATCCCCCCGGCGGTACCCAAGATATTTGAAGCAGGGCTGCAGGTGCAGCGGCAGGGGATAGAATATCCGCGCGTCGATACCTTTTCCGACAAGGAACTGCTGCGCCGCAAGGTTGCGGCAGGGCAGCTTTACCACATACTGCTGATAGATGTGGGTGGTGTACTCCGGCACTGCCGGCACCTCGATCCCTTCGCCGGCGAGCCGGGAATCGAAGAAGGCGGCATTCTCCTGCCGGGCCCGGTTCGATCCGTCGAGATATTTGAGCTTGACCCGCAGCACCGCCGCCTGCAGGGTGTCCATCCGGTTGTTCGACCCCAGCAGGGTATGGAAATACTTCTGCCGGTTGCCCTGGTTGCGCAGGATACGCAGGGTCTTTGCCGTGCCGGCCTTTGAGGTAAGCACCATCCCGGCATCCCCGAAGGCGCCGAGGTTCTTGGCCGGGAAAAAGCTGACCGATCCGCAGTCGCCTAGGGTTCCGGCGTAGCGGCCTTTATACTTCGCTCCGAAGGCCTGGGCGGTATCCTCCACGATCTTGAGCCCGTGTTCGCGGCAGACCTTGCGCAGGGGGTCCATATCCGCGCAGAGCCCGTAGAGGTGCACCGGGATGACCGCGGTGATCTTCTTGCGCGCGTGGCGCTTCAACGCCTCTTTCAGATGCGCGGCGGTGATGGTATAGGTGTGCGGATCGATGTCGGTGAAGATCGGCACCGCGCCCATCGCGCTGACCGCGCCGGCAGTGGCGTAATAGGTGAAGGACGGGCAGACCACCCCCTCCCCCGGCTTTATCCCCAGGGCAGCGAGGGAAAGCCGCAAGGAATCGGTCCCGTTGGATACCCCGACCGCATAACGGGAGCCGGTATAGGCGCAGACCTCGTCTTCGAAAAGGGAAACTTCCTTTCCCAGGATGAAATTGCACTGGTCGATCACTCTGCCGATGGCAGCATCGATCTCGCTGCGCAAGGGCGCGATCTGCCTGGGCATATTAAGCGGCGGGATCTTCAAAGCATCCTCCTCACGTGGGTATAGACATCCGTCACTTTAATGGCGTTAAGGCATTCCTTATTTCTCTCGCAGGTGGCGTGCCGGAAATTCCTGTAACACGGCCGGCACGGGACTTCCGCGGTCATCACCTTATGCATCTCCTGGGCCGGATACGGGCCGTACACTTTTTCGCTCACCGGCCCGAAAAGGGACACCGTCGGGGTGCGAACCGCCGCGGCGATATGCAGCAAACCGCCGTCATTGGCCACCATCACCTTGAGCTGGCTGATGACTCCCAGCAGCTCCGGGATATTGGTCTTCCCTACCAGGTCGATGGTGTGCTCCGCGGCCGCCATGGCTACCGTTTCCGCGATGCGGCGCTCCGACGCTTCCCCCAGGAGTATCACTTTGGTCCCGGGGATCCTGGTCAGCTGCGCCGCAAGCTGCGAGAATTTCAGCGCCGGCCAGTGCTTATGCGCGGCGTGCTTCCCCCAGCTGCCCCCCGCTCCCGGCGCGATCCCGATCAGGGTATCCTTTTCCGACGCCCCGAAGGACTGCAGCAGTATCCTGGCCTGGATGCGCTCGGCGGCGGTCACCGCCAACTGCAGCGGGATCGTATCGTCCGGGATCACCCCAAGGAACTGCAGCAGCCGCTGGTACTGCAGCGGCATGGGATATCCCTCGTATCCTTTCAGCGTCAGGGCGTGCGTCAGGAATCTGCCCCGGCCTTTGTAATCGAATCCGATCCTGCGCGTGATCCCCAGCAGTATCTCCGCTGCGCCGTAACGATGGTCCAGGGAAAGGTCGAACGCCGTATCATAACGGTCCTTCCTGATCCGGCTGAAGGTCTTGGCCAGCGTACGCAGCGCGTTCCCGTGAGAAACCCCCCAGGCTTTTATGAAGTCACCCCGGGAAAAGGCGTATATATCGTCGATCAGCGGGCAGTGCTCCAGGAGCGCGTGTACCCGCTCATTACACCAGAAACCGACCGAGCATCCCGGGTATTCCCGCTTGAGCTGCGCGATCAGCGGGGTGGCAAAGAGCACGTCCCCTAACCCGAAGGGATTAATGACCAGGAATCTATTCACCGCGGGCGAGCCGGCGTGCGGCCGTATATGCTTCATCGACGCGTATATCCATAAGGGAACTTTTTTCCAGGACCAGGCTGCCCGGCGCCAGAGGACCCCAGCGCACCGCGGTCTTTCCCGGAAGATCGTTGCGGAACAGCACCAGCGACGGAGTTCCCACTGCCGAGGCCATATGTACGGGCCCGCTGTCCGCCGAGATCAGCATCCGGCAGCGCGAAAGCAGCCCTGCCAGTTCGGGAAGCGTGGTTTTGCCGGTAAGGTTGACCGCGTTTTTCCCCAGCGTGGAAAAGAACATCTCGCTTTTGCGCGGATCCTCCTTGCCCACCACCGCGATCCTGCATCCGTCCCGCTCCGCCAGCATTGTCGCAAGCCTCTGGAACCTCTCCGCGGGCCACTGTTTCACCGGGTCGCTGGTCCAGGGGTGGAGCGCGATCAAAGGGCCGTTCCCGGCTGGCAGCGGCAGCGCCGACAGTTTTTTTATTATAGCACTATTTACCGGGATTGTCAGCGTTTTGGGATCGGTATCCTGAGTGGTTATACGTATCCCTGCGGCTGCAGCCGCGAGGTCGAGGTTATAGCAGAACTCGTGTTTCTCTCCGAGATGTTTTAAGTCGGGGATGCGCCGCGTAAGCAGGAGCGGCCACTTACGGGAGTAGCCGGCCCTCACCCTGGCGCCGGAAAGGAAGGAAAGCAGATGCAGTTCCTTTGACGGATTGAAGGCTACGGACATCTGGGGGTCGAATCCCCGCAAAGTCCCCGCGAACTTCAATAATCCGGGCCATCCTTTGTGCGAGTGATCCCAGGCCAGGACGGTATCCGCAATGCCCCAGGTGCGGGCCAGTTCCTCGACCTCCGGGGAGGTGACCAGCACCAGAGATGACCCGGGGAACGCTCTTTTCAGGAATTTAAGCGCGGGGACGATAAGCAGCGTTTCCCCGAAACGGTCGGTCCTGAATGCCAGAATGGTGTGCATGGTCACGCGTTCGTCCTTGGCGCCTCGACCAGGATGATGCGTACCTTATTCCTGCGGGCGGATTTGATGATACAGGTGTCAGGATCTTCGCAGACAGCCGGTATGGCCAGTGATTCCAGGGTGTCTTTACGGATCAGTATGCACGCCCCCTGCTCTCCCCGCTGAGAAGCACCGGGAGTATGTCCGAACGCGTGCAGGAACCTGTCCCATAACGATATGGGGCGCCGGCATCCGAGCACCAGGCTGCGGTGTGCATCCTGAGGCAGGCTCTCCACCAGCTTCCCGTACCAGGCGGGATCCAGGGGATACCCCTGACCCGGCAGGAGCACGAGTTCGCCGAGGCTCTGGGTGAGCCCGGTATGCAGTATCTCTCCCCGGGAACGGGAGGTCACGTGGAGGATCACCTTTATGCCGGGCGCGATCAGTTCCCGAAGCGCTTTTCCCGATCCGTCAGTAGAGCCGTTCTCGACGACCAGCAGCTCCTTCTGGAACTTCCAGGAATTGAGGCTTTGCACCAAAGAGACTATCTTCGCCCCGTTGTTATGCGCAGGGATGATGACGGAAAGCAGCGGCATGTCGCAATAAGCGCGCGGCTACTGGAGTGCCCGGGTAAGCCTGGCAGTGGCAAATGCTCCGGCCGCTCGTACCGTAAAAAGCAGGGGGATATTCTCTTTCCCACCGAGAAATACGAAATCGACGGAGGATTTATGATAGGGATTCTTATCCTTCCTCGCCACGAGCATTTTCACGAGGTAAAGGGTAACAGGCTTGCCGTGCATCCGTATCCGCTTTTCCTTAACGCTTCCTTTCAAAGAATAATTCTTCTGGTTGGTGTTGAGGATGAATTCGAACTCCTTCCGGGAGGAAAAATCCATGTGCCGCAGCTTAAGCAGGACGCTCAAGGGGTCCAGAGTCTCCCCCTGCATGGCGCGTACCGTATTGTCGATACGCATGGTCTTTCCCGCCTGGTCGTACTCGATCTCTTTGCTCTGGGTAGGTTTACCCTTGATCCTGGTCTCGATTATGGAAAGCGCGGGGGCATATGTCCGGGGGTCGGCGTAGGTGATGACGGTGCCGGAGGCCTTGAAGAACTTGGCCAGTGCCGGATGCGTCTCGGCGTTGGCATTGATGCTGAGGAGCTGCTGCATATGCCACTGCTCCAGCCGCACCGGGGATATCCTCGCCTGCCCGACCGGGATCACTCCGAATGCCCAAAGGGTGTACTGCAGATCGGGATTTTCCGGCAACCCCTGCTTGGAGAATTGCGCCAGGCAGGTCTCCGGGCTGGTGATGTAAAGTGACATGCCGGTCACGCCGAGGATCGCCGCCGCCAGTATCCCGAACAGGATGATTTTGCCTTTTTTCATGATCTCGCCTCAGAATAAGGTGTAAATAAAGGGCGCGACCGCCGTGGATTGGGTGAAGAATATGAGCGCGGCCAGCAGGATCAGCATGATGATGATAGGCGCCAGCCACCATTTCTTGCGCACCCGCAGGAACTCCCATATCGCTTTGAGAATGGACACGAACCCCATACGCACACTCCTTCTGTGGACAAACCCGGTTAGAACATCGTATATATGAAGGGCGCCGCGGCAGTGGCCTGGGCATAGTAGATGAACGCCGCCAAGAACAGCAGGATCAGCGCAATGGGTGCCAGCCACCATTTCTTCCTCGCCTTCACATACTGCAGGAACTCCTTCAAAAGCCCGAAATTACCCATCTCCCACCTCGCTTAGAACCGTTTCTCGTAATCCTCTTTCTTGAACGGCAACGCTTCCTTCTTGATCCAATAGGTCGGTTTCTTGGTGAACTTCATATCCAGCAGATCGGCTCCGAAAAGGCGCATGATCAGGCTTACGGGAGTGATGACCAGGTAGAGCATCAGGCAAAGGATGATGCGGGTGTTGATCCAGGCCATGATGAACGCCAGCCCCATCCACAAAGGATATACCGGCTTGAGCGCGACCGGTACCAGCACCGCCAGGGTCACCGCGGCCGCGGAGATCCCGAATAAAGGCGCAAAGAATTTGCCTTTGAGCATCAGGAAAAGCATCCCGATGACCAGGAAGCCAGCGGAAAGGGTGATCCCGAAGGAGCGGAGGTTCTTAGGATTGGATTCGTAACTGAGTATGCTCATATCAGTCCAGTTCGAACTCTTTTTTCCAGGCCGTATCGTTCTTCAGCGGCTGCTGGTTCATTTTGTCCATGATACAGTTGCCCATGACCAGATAATCGATCTCCGTGCGCATGAAACATTTGTACGCATCCTGAGGGGTGCACACCAGCGGCTCGCCCCGCACGTTGAAGGAAGTGTTGATGATCACCGGGCATCCCGTCTTGCGATAGAACGCCTGGATCAGGTCGTAGTACACTTCGTTATCCTCGCGCGCGACGGTCTGCACCCGCGCGGAAAAATCCACATGGGTCACCGCAGGGATCAGGGACCGGTTCGCTTTGAGTTTTTCGAATCCGGTAAGATTGAGCTCATCCCCCTGATAAGGGACCTTCTTGTCCTCCCGCACCGGCGCGACCAGGAGCATGTAGGGAGAGTCGCACTCCATCTCGAACCACTCCTGTACGTGTTCCCGCAGCACGCTCGGGGCAAAAGGCCGGAATGATTCGCGGAACTTGATCTTCAGGTTCATCTTGGTCTGCATGCGCGGGCTGCGGGCATCTCCGATGATGCTGCGGCTTCCCAGCGCCCGGGGGCCGAACTCCATCCTGCCCTGGAACCATCCGATCACTTTCTCCTGGGCGATATGCTCCGCGACGGTCTCCAGCATCTCCTCCCGGGATACGCGGCGGTACGAGGCGTGCGCTTCCTGCAGGAATTTCTCGATCTGGTCATCGTCATAATGGGTGCCTAAAAGCGAGCCCTGCTGCGAATCCCGGCGCTCGCTCGCCTCCCGGGGATTGCCGGCATATTTATACCAGGTGAAAAGGGCGCATCCCAGCGCTCCTCCCGCGTCGCCGCTGGCAGGCTGGATCCAAAGCTGTTTGAAAGGCCCTTCCCGGAGGATGCGGCCGTTGCCCACGCAGTTCAAGGAAACCCCTCCGGCCAGGCAAAGACGGTCCTTGCCGGTGACTTTGTGCACATGCCGCGCCATGCGCAGCATCGCCTCTTCCGTGACCTTTTGTATGGATGCGGCGATATCCATCTCCCTTTCGGTGATCTTCGATTCCGCTTTACGTGCCGGCCCCCCGAAGAGCTTATCGAAACGGCTGTTCGTCATGCGCAGCCCGCCGCAATAATCGAAATAACGCATGTTGAGCTTAAGGGACCCGTCCTCTCTTAAATCGACCAGTTCCTTGAGGATCAGCTCGGAGTATTTGTCCCTGCCGTAGGGGGCCAGACCCATGAGCTTGTATTCCCCGGAGTTGACCCGGAACCCGGTGAAATAGGTGAACGCCGAATACAGCAGTCCCAGGGAATGAGGGAATTTGAGATAGGATTGCAGGGACAGATTGTTGCCTTCACCCGTCCCGTAACTGGCGGTCTCCCACTCCCCTACGCCGTCCATGGTGAGAATGGCCGCGTCCCGGAAGGGCGAAGGAAAGAATGCGCTGGCCGCGTGCGATTCATGGTGCCCGCAGAAGAGTATCTTACCTTTGAACTTCAGCTTTTCCTGGATGATCTCGGGTATCCAGAGCTTCTCCTTGAGCCATAACGGCATGGCCTGCAGGAACTGGTCTATCCCCGAAGGTGCGATGGAAAGGAAAGTCTCGAGGATCCTTTCGAACTTGACCCAGGGCTTGTCGTAAAATGAGACGTAATCGAGGTCCTGCGCGTTGATGCCTCCCTCTTTCAGGCACCAGTTGATGGCGTGGATCGGGAAATTCGAATCGTGTTTCTTGCGGGTGAAGCGTTCTTCCTGGGCCGCGGCAATGATCACCCCGTCCCGGACCAGGCAGGCAGCGCTGTCATGATAAAATGCGGAAATACCGAGAATATTCATCGCATAATTATAACATGGCAAAGCAGTTACGCAATAATAAATTATACGGACAGTTCAAAGACCTTTATCTCGCCCGCGTCCCGGATACATCTGGGCTGTTCCTTCTCGCAGGGCTGCGCGGGATAGGTTTCTTTAAGCCGCAAGCCCGGTGAGGCCAGGATCGCATCCACCTCGCGGCGTTGAGATTCCAGGTCAGTGGCGAGATAATTGGCGGTATGTACGAATATGTAACGTACTCCCCGCTCCTTCAGGGATTTCTGGGTTAAGGGAGAGGAAAGCTGCTCCAAAGCCTTGTTCTGCGCGTATCCGGGAAGGCCGGGAATGGCCCCGTTGATCATTTTTTTTCCGTGACGGGTCTGGTAGAATTTGAAAAACGGGTTCTCCCCTTCCAGGTCCAGCGGATACACCGCGATGACCGTGTCTTTGGGCTCTGCGGCCAGCCATTCGTATGCCGCGGGGACCTGCGAGACGTCGATCACCTTGGGTCCGGGCCAGGGCCAGTATTCGAAGAGCACCAGCGCGGCGATGAGGCATGCTGCCGCAGTGGCGCGTCCGTGGTTTCTTCTGCGCCGCAGGAAACCCGTGATCCCGTATGCCGCCAGCATCGCGACACCCAGCTGCAGGAGTATCGCAAAACGGCAGTATGCCCGCATCATGGGGAATACTTTATACAGCAGCGATGAGGGCATGTATACTTTAAATCCGAACCACTCCCACCAGGGCGGCTGGGAAAGGAACCATGCGGCCACCGCCAAAAGCGCAAAGTAACCGGCGTGCGGAGCGCGTTCCCTGCGCCAGCGGCGTACCCCCCACCAGGCGCAGATCAACGCCGTCCAGCCGATGTAAAGGGTATGCTCCGTGAAACTGCGTCCGTAAAGGTCGGAGCCTGCCATCTCCGCGGTGAACCCTCCGAAGAGCGGATGGCTGTGGCCGGGCAGAAAATAGCTCAAAGGCCTGGCGGATTGGGAAAAAAGGTCCTCGAAGGGACGGTGGTACGGATTATATCCGGAGGCTTCGGCCGCCGCCTGGGAGGCTGCCGGTTTGTACACCATATTCTTTACCACCGGAAAGAACTGCGGGGAAAGTATCAGCACTGCCGCGGCAAAAGCCGCACCCAGTGCGCCGGTGCGCTTCAGCGATCGAGGCTCTTTATTTCTCAGTGAGCGCACCCCCAGGTACGCGATACACAGGAAATACGCGATCGCACCGATGAACATAAGGATCCAGTCAAAGGACATCATCAGCACCAGAGAGCCGGCCAGGATGAGGAAATTCCTGCGGCAGGGCGCATCCCAGTACCGCAGCCCTGCCCAGATGCTTAAGGGGATCCACTGCGTGTAGGTCAATCCCAGATGCTGCCAGGAGCGGGCGAACTGAAAGGGACAGAACCCGAAAATAAGCCCGGCGATCAGCGCCGCCTTACGGCTGCCGGTAAGCCGGCGCGCCAGCAGGTATGCGCACCAGGCGCTTAACAGCATATTCGCGGCAAGCTGCAGGTTGAAGGTCAGCACCGGCGTAGTCAGGATGCTCAGGAGGTATACGACTGCCAGCCAGAGATAGGAGAAGAACCCGGAAGCGTACATCTCGTATCCGATCGGAAAGACGATGAGATCGGTGCGGTGGAAGGGCAGTTTCTGTTCCCAGGAGGTATGGATACGCCAGCTGTCCCAGAGGTTGTTGAAGGATTCATCAGTCGAAAAAAATCCCGGGATGGAGTGGTCGAACTCGAGTGCCAACGGATAGGTCATGGCTGCCCAGACCAGCAGAAGGATGAGCACTACCCCCCATTCCCGTCTCATGCCGTCTCCGCGCCGTTGAGCCTGCGCACCAGGCGCGCGGGATTGCCCGCGATCAGGGAATAGTCGGGGAAGGAACGCGTGACGACGCTGTTGGCACCTACCACGCAGTGCTTCCCGAGGGTCACTCCCTTGAGGATGAAAGTATGTGCGCCGATGAAACAATCCTCACCTATGCGGATCTCCCTGCCTTCGGTGATCCCCTGAACCAGCACGGGACGGTTGAGGTCGCGGTACTGATGGTCGTGGTCGAGTATGGATACGTTGTAGGAGATCAGGGTGTTGGCTCCGATCACGATGCGCGCGGCGCAGGAGACCACCCCGTTGCGTCCGATGCTGACGTTATCCTCGAGGATAAGCTCCGGCACCGGCCTTCCCTTCTGGGGCACCGTCTGCAGCCAGGCGTGCGAGCCGATGAGCACTCCGTTGCCCAGCGTGACATTATCGAGATGGCAGGCCAGCCAGGAGTATCCCGGCCCGATGCACACCTTCTTGCCTACGTGCTTGCACTGCATCCGGAAAGGCAGGGACATCAGATACAGATATATCTCCGCGAGCGCCGTGATCATGTGTCCTCCAGTGTTTTTACGCAGAAAAGCCCGAAGGCGCAGGGAGCCTGATAATACGCGAATGCCTGGGTGAGCTCGGAGACCGCCATCCAGAATAGTTTCGGCCTCCACCGGATGGTGGCGAATATCGCCTCCGCATCCTCCATCACCGGCGCATCGTTCTCCTTGCGCAGGAATTTATATCCTGCCATGCCGTAACAACGGTAGCCTAACGCGCGCATCCCGGCCGCGGTCCATCCGCTCTTGTGCTGCTGCAGGGGGTTCCCGCTTTTGTCCTGCTGCGCCACGAACCCGTTGGGGGTAGTGACTATCACCTTGCGTTTCGCCCACCGTTCGGCTTTTTTAAGCAATGCCTGTCCTTCCGCGGCTTCCAGATGTTCGATCACCTCGACCATCACCACCGCATCGAAGGAACGGTCGGGGAATTCCACCTCGCGCAGGTCCTTGACCACGTACTCCTGGTGGATCCCCTTCTCGCGGCTGGCCTGCGCATATGCGGGGTATCCTTCCACGCCGACACTGTAGGAGATGCGGCAATGCTTCAGGGGCGAATCCGGGCCGCATCCCAGATCCAGCACCTTTTCCATCCCCCGCAATTCCCGCTGCAGGCAATAGACCGAGGTATGGAAGATCCTGGCGATGACCGGATTATGGTACAGCGAGTTGATCAGGGCATGCAGCGGCGAGCTCATTGCATCCGCCTCGCAAGTGTTTTTGCCAGGACCTTGCGCTTGTACCAGTCGGTCAGCTTCCGCAGGATACCTCTCGGCACGAGCAGGGTAAGCAGCGCGTACGCCCAGAATCCCGGATGCAGCAGGTTGGCGGGCCGGACCGCTACATGCACACCGATCTCGCGCATCAGGAGCGCGTAGGTGCTGTAATTCTTAAGCTGCACCAGCCCGACGAAATTCGTGGCGAACATCTTTTTCCCGGTGTCCCTTACCTGCGCGAATTGTGCATCCCCGTAGACGGTATCGAAAAGCGCGATCCAGGTCCGGGTGGGTGATTTTTCGTAGATCGCCGGCTTGAACCTGGTCTGGCTGCTTTCAATCCGCACCGCGACGGCGTACTCTCCGAGGAACCCGATCTTATGCGCGCGGCTAATGGCGGCAAACGGGTACACGTGCGAAGGGAATACGTCCTCATGGAAATCCACGCGCAGGGAATCCATGCAGGAGATGCGGTACGCCAGGCCGGAAAGCTGTCCCACGGAATCGAACACCGAGCGGACTATGTCCGCGCCGTCCGTAATGGAAATGATCCGGTCATGGCCGGGGTCATATGCCTCTATGGAGCGCACCGGCTGACGCGGGTCGGTGTCGAACCAGTAGTACGGCCTGGTGACGCATCCTACCCGAGGGTCCTTCAAAAGCTCGTTCGTGCGCTGCAACGCTCCGGGAAGCAGCAGGTCATCCTGTCCCATCAGGTAAAGGGCGTCCCCTTCGGCCAGCGCCCTGATCCGCTGAAGGTTCTTTCCGTACCCTACATTATGCTCGTTGCGCTCGATCCTGACGCGCGATCCGGCCGCGGCTTTCGCGATATCCAGGGTGTCATCCCGGGAATTGTCGTCGACGATAAGGATATGGAACTCCTGGTAGCTCTGCGCCAGGATGCTCTCCAAGGTCTGGCGGATCCAGGCTCCCCCCCGGTACGAAGGAATGGCGATGCAAAAATGCGTATCCTGGCTCATGATGCGAGCATCCCCCTTTTTGCCATCAGAGACCAGAATTCGCCTGCGACGCGCGGCCAGTCGTACTCCTGCGCCTGCAAAGACGCATCGTTGGCGATCTTCCAGCGCAGGGGTTCGTCTTCCAGAAGCGAGAGCACGCCTTCGGCCATGGCGTGGGTGTCCTTCTGGGGATAGACCCGGCACCCTTTGCGGTGCACGGCACGGAAGATGGGAAGATCGAACGCCACCACCGGCAATCCGCAGGCCATACCCTCGGCGACTGAGATCCCCCATCCGTTCTCGTGGTCGCAGAAGAGATACAGCTTTGCCGCTTTGAGCAATCCGTACGCTTTTTCGTCCTCGGGGACGTATCCCGCATAGTAGACGTTTGCGGAAAGCCCCTTATGTACGATCGCCTCCCGCAGGTCGGAAACCTCCTTCTGTGCGCCGCCCCCGATGATGCAAAGCTGGGCGTGCGGATTTCGGGAGGTCACCTCCTGCCATATGGTCAGGGCGTCGAAGATGCCTTTTTGGGGCATGATCCTGCCGAAGAACACCGCGTCGAAGCTCCTTTCCTGCGTCACGGGAGCGCGGCGGATGGATTCCAGATCGATACCCGCTCCGCTTTCTTCGATCAGGTGCGCAGGGAAACGCAGTTCCTTTAATTCGTCGCTTAACGCCGGATTGAGGGAAAGTATAAGGTCGGCGTATCTTTTGATGAGGAAAAAGCTCAACCGTTGCGCCAAAAAGGAGATCGTATTGGAGATCATCGACCCCTCCCTCTTCGCCGGAGCGGGGATGACGTGATAGATCCTGGCGACCCAGCGCACTTTTCTCTTGAGCAGCTTAAGCCAGGCCGCAGGCCAGACGTCGCAGAGAAAATCGCTCGAGGTGTAAATAACGTCGTACTCGCCGTCATTGGAGCGCGTGCGCTTGTTCAGTATCCCGCAGGATGCCCAGGCCCGGCGTATGTACGCCGCAGAGATGGCCAAGGGGGTCAGGTTGGCTTTGGGCTCTTTTTCGGGAAGCACGGTGTACTGCACTTTTTCCCCGCATCTGGCCTGCCATTGCGTATGCCCGGCCCGGGAGGTGATCACTTCTACCGCCACGCCTGCGGGCAGGCGCAAGGCGAGCTCCATGAAAATGATATCCCCTCCGCTTTTTGCGGAAGGATTGAGTATGCTGTTCGCCAGGCAGATCACGCGCGTCATCGCTGCTCCCATCCGTTCCTCTCCAGCATTGCGCTTCGTCCCATGGCCGCCCCGATCGAACCCCACCCGTACTGCCAAAGGGTGATCCAGCATGCCAGAGGATGGATCATCCAGGCCGGATCCGGCTTACGGGCGTATCCCCTGATCGCCTGGGCGAAGAGGGGCACGATGAGCAGGCAGGCGGCGACGAACCATGCCAGCCTGGCTCGCGGCAGCGCGCCCCAGTCGTAGCTCCGTTCTTTCCGGCCGCGGAAATAGAAATAATCCCGGACCCGGCGTTTTTGCTTGCGCGCGAACATGCGCAGGCTGCCGGCAAAAAGGTGCACGATCCCCGTATCCACCTTGGCCACGTAGATCGATCCTTCCTCGGCGATGCGCTGCGCCAGCACGTCGATATCAAAAAGATACTTATCCATCCGCGTATGCATCAGGATCTCCCTGCGGATCAGGAAGCCGTTGGCTCCGATCGTGGGCAGAGGCCCTTTCACCAGACGCACCTTCAGATATCCCGCAGCCGGTTCGGCCTCCAGAGGTATCCCGGTCCAGGTGCCGGTAACCATGCTTTCCCGGTCGTAGTTCCCCAGAAACAGGCACAACGGATCGTTCATCCCCAGGAGCGCGCAATAACGGGTCAGCAGTCCGTCACCGGCCCGGTAGGTGTACCTTATCGGCTCGGAAGCGGCGATCTGCGCATCGGAAAAAGGCGCGGCCATCTGCGCGAGCCAGCGGGTATCGGGCAGTATATTATCCGAATCGATGAAGGCGAGGATATCTCCTTTGGCCTGCCGCGCGGCCGCGGCTTTGCCGGCTTCTCCGGTGCGCAGAGGATTATCCAGCACTTTCAGCGGGATACCCGTTAAATCCTGCATCCTGCGGAGGATCTCGCGCGTGGGATCAGTGGATCCGGCATCGGCGATAAGCACTTCCAGTTTTTCGCAGGGGTACTCCTGCCGGATGATGCTCTCCAGGCATCCGGCGAGGGTCCGGCTGCTGTTTAACGTAGGGATGATGACGGATATCAGCGGCAGCGATTCCAGGCTCATGCCTTCTTCCAGCAGAATCTCGCCACGTAAGGCATCACTCTCCAGAGATACTTGGGGATCTCGATGCAGAGGTTGAGCTTGGAGTGTCCGAATTTCCGCTCGTTGAAGGTCACGGCGATCTCCTCCACGCGGAACCCGTAGTGGTGCGCCTTGGCAATGGTCTCGAACAGCATGATATTGGCGTTCTCGGCGATGAAGAGCCTTTTCCAGGCGTTGCGCCGGATGATCCTGAAATTCGCGGAAAAATCATGCACCTTTATCCCGCTTACCGTGCGCAGGAAGAGGTTGCCCATCCGGCTGACCATGTTCTTCACGCGGGTGGCGGTCTGCTGGTGCTCGTAATAACAGCCCTTCAGGCAGTGCCGGCACCCCAGCACCAGGTCAGCGTTCGTTTTCAGGATGTGCTCGTAGAGGCGGCGCATATCCGCGCAGCTGAAGGACATATCCGCATCGGCGGTCAGGATGTATTCCCCCTCCGCGTAATTGCATCCCAGGCGGATGGCGCTGCCGATGCCCTTCTTCCTCTTGCGGCCCACCACCCGGATGTTGCCGTAGCGGGTATTGAGGGTCAATGCCTCCTCCCTGGTGCCGTCCGTGGAATTATCGTCCACGATGATGATCTCATGCCGTACGTCGGCGAAGGTCTTTTCGATCTCCGGGACATAGACCGCCACGTTCTTCCGCTCCTGATACGTGGGCAGCACGATGGAAAGTACGATCGGCGAGGTGATCATGGGAAGTTAAGAGAATATCCTTTCAAAGGCCTGCGCGATCCTATCCAGGTCCGAGGAACGCAGGTACTGGTGGCACCCAAGGTAGAAGCCGCGGCTTCCCGCATACTCCGCATTGGGTACGCGCCCGCGGTAGTGCGCTGCCAGGTGCCCGTACACGGGCTGCTGCGTGGGGATGCATCCGAACAGAGGCCTGGTCTCTATCCCCTGGCGCGCCAGATGATCTCTGACCTCCTTGCGCGTCAGAGGGCAGGTTTTTTTAAGCACGACGGGGTACGCCAGGTAGCTGACGTTCCTGTCGAATACCGGAAGCTGCAGGTAACGGCCAAGGTCTTTAAGCCGGGAATTGAGCCCGGCCACATTCCGACTGCGGGCGTTGAATATCGCCTCTGCGCGGGTCAGCTGCGTGCGCGCCAGCGCCGCGGTGAACTCCATGGTCTTGAAATTATAGCCGAGTATATCGTGGGAGAAGCGCGGATCGATATCCCGGGGATCGTGCTTTGTCCTTGCGGCATGCGGGCAGGTGCCGAGGTTCCTGGTGCAGACGCGGCAATCGCATATCCTGCCGTGGGCCTTGATCTTCTTGAGCAGCCCGTAGAGTTCCGCATCATCCGTCGTGACCGCGCCCATCTCCCCGGCCTGGATGTTGTGCGCGATATAGAACGAGAAGAACCCCATCAGCGCCAGTGAACCGGTGCGCTTCCCCTTGTAGCGGGTGCCGTGCGCCTGCGCCGCGTCCTCGAGGAGCAGCAATCCTTTTCGCCTGGCGATGGATCGGATGGCGTCCATATCCGCCGGATACCCCATCAGGTGCACGGGCAGTATCGCCCGCACCCCCTTTTCCCTCTTAAGTGTGCGCAGGATGGACTCGGGAGTGATCACGAAGGTCCTGGGATCGGTATCGGCGAACACCGGGGTGAATCCGTTCAGGGTGATGGCGTTGGCAGTGGCGATGAAGGTAAGCGGGCTGGTGAGTATCTTCGAGCCCTTCGGCAAGCGGTAGTGGTACGCGCACGCCAGTATCCCCGCCAGCAGCGCGGAGGTGCCGGAGTTGACCGCCACCGCAAAACGCGTGCCGACGTACGAGGCCCACTCCTTTTCGAAGGCGGCAGTGACCGCGCCTTCCGATATCCGGCCGGAGTCCAGCACCGAAAGGATGGCGTTGCGCTCCTTCGCACCGATATCGAATTGTCCTACGGGGATATATCGCATACGGGTTACTGTGCCTGTGCGTTACGGAAACGATGCCTTAGATACATTATCACCCCCAGGGAACTCAAGGTGATCACGTTCGCCAGGATGATGATCCTGTCAGCCCTCATTATACCGTAAATTATCCATAATGTCACTCCTGCAGATAGTTGCAGCAGGGTAAGGATACTGACGTCCCGGCAGGACCTGGTCCTGACGATCTTGACGATCTGGGGGACGAACGAGAACATGGTCAGCACCGCCGCTGACCCGCCGACAAAGGATTCTATCATGCAAAGCTCCGTGGTAGGCTCATTTCTTGCGGAAATCGAGCAGGTGTCCGAACACCTTGCGCACCGCGCGCAACGCGTACTTAAGGTCATCCGGATCGCGCAGCGCGAAGAGCTTCCGGATCACGAATTCGGGATCGAAGGATACCCCGTACATCCCCTGCACCAGCCGGAAGAGATCGGCGTCCGGTATGGAAGTTTTCATCACCTGCCGTTTCATGTCATACTCCTCCCACTCCTGAGTCGCCAGCAGCCCTTTCTTGCGGCACTCCTCAAAGAGCCGGGTCCCCGGATACGGGATCACGACCGTGGCCTGCATGGTATACGCCAGTCCCTTCTTCAGGAGATATTTCCCCAGCTCCATGGTGCGGCAGGCATCCTCATAACTCTCCCACGGGTATCCGAACATCAGCGTGATGTGGGGATAGAGCCCGGCGCGGGTGGCGTTGCGGCAATCCTCCACGACGCGTCCGAGATCGACGTTCTTGTTGATCTTATCCAGAGTACCCTGGTTGGCAGACTCCAGCCCGAAAAGCAGGAGCCGGAAATTCGCCTTTTTCATCATCCGGAACTCCTCCTTGCCCAGCGCGCCGAAGCGCATATTGCAGTCAAGGTAGACTTTCCGGTGAAGGCCGCGGGATATCATGCCCCGGCAATACTCCTCCAGCCACTTTCCTGCGGGAAAACAACCCGAATCATCCATGATCTCCCGGACCTTCAGGTCGCGCACCAGGATCCCGATCTCATCCAGGCAGTTTTCCGGAGTGCGGCTGCGAAAGGTCGGATACAGTGTCGGCCAGGAGCAAAAGGTGCATTTTCCCCACCAGCAGTCCCTGCCGGCCATGACGTACGTGCCGGGAGTGCGCTTGAAATTGCCGTTCTTGTAGGCGTAATCCTGCCAGCGGGTGAGCTTCCGGTCGATAAAGGGCAGGGTGTTGAGGTCGTGATCAAGGCGGAATGCGCCCGTCGAAAGGACCTCCCTGCCCCGGCGGTAGTATATCCCCGGCTCCAGAGGCGTGACTGCGGGATCCTTCAGGTGCGCGCAGAGGTTTGCAAGGAGAAAATCATAATCCCCTCCTGTCAGGACGTAATCCACCTTGCATTTGCCGAATGACTCTTCGGGAAGCGCGGTCACATGGTCGCCGCAGAGCACGGCATGTGCGCTCAACCCCAGTTCCTTGATGATATTCACGTATTTCCACAGCAGCGGGATGACCGGTGTCTTTGTCTCAAAAAGTATCACCTCCGGTTTTTCCTGCTTTAAGATGCGCAGGAACGCGGGTTCGTCCAATCCCTGTGCCAGGCAGTCCAGCCAGATGACCTCATGGCCCTGCGCTTTCAGCAGTGTCGCGGCCTGCGCCGGGACTACGGGATAGATGAACGTCGGCTCCTTGAAATACTGGAACTGGCGGTTCTGTCCGATCGTGGGATACCCTTTGGGCGTGACTAAAGGAGGATACGCGATAAGGACCTTCATCGGGTGTCTTCCTTAAGCGTGCGCATGAGGAGGCCTTTGAGGAAGAACACCCCGTAGGTGCAATGGGTGAGGAATATCCCGGGGAACACCAGGATAGCCAGCGCCGGTGTGCGCAAGGCGGCAATGAGCGCCAGCAGCAGATATCCGTACGCCGGCAAAAGAAGCGCTCCGGGCAGGATAAAGCCGGTTGCCGGGATGAATACAAGCAGCGCGAGATACGCCACAAAAGCGCTGGGGATGAAATACGCGGGTTTCAGGGAAGTCTCGGGGAATCTCTTGACGAAGAACCCACGGTGCAGCGCATAGCTGGCGATCTGCTTAAGATGCGGGAGAAAGACCTTCCTGCGGTGGTGGAACACCTTCACTTCGGGATCGTAGACAATGCGTTTCTTGAGTTTCTTGGTAAGGTCCAGGCAGAGTTTGGTGTCCTCTCCGGGCCAATACCCCGTGTCAAAGCCTCCCACCGCGCGCATATCCGAGGCGCGTACCAAAAGGTTGCAGCTGGGATAATCGTCCACGTCCCGGATGCTCCGGGCAAGATACCGGTACACGAACCCGCCGCTGACCAGGAAAGATTCGTAGATCGCGCCGCTGGCTTTCTGCAGATAAGAGTCTTCGGGAGGAGTTACCGCCGGCCCGCCCACTCCGGCGACCTGAGGATCGGAGAAATGCCGCACTGCCGCGGTAAGCCACTGCGGCACGGGATAGGCATCGTCATCGAGGAACGCCAGTATCCCGCCCTTCGCCTGCGCCAGGCCGAGATCGCGTTTCTTCCCCGGGCCTACCGCGCCGGTGGGAATGACGCGTACCGGAGCCTTTCCCTGGAGCTGCGCAAGGGACTCAGCGTCAAACGCGGCATCCGGGAGTACTACGATCTCAAAACCCTGGAACTCAAGGTTTTGACATTCCTTTACGCATCTGGCTAAATTTTCTTGCCATGTTTTTACGGCGATGATAATCGATACGGTCATAGTATTTGAGGATGTGCATCCGGTAAAAAACCGCCAGCGTGTCCCAGAATGTGACCCCTACCGCCCATACTCCTATCCTTCCGTATTTGACGCGCTGGGGATTGAGTTCGATGGGCGCTTCCGCGATAGTATACCCCAGATGGTGCGCATTTACCAGCAATTCCAGATCGAAGGCGAATTTTTTTACCAGTATCCGGGGGAAGACCTTCTTCAGCACTTCGCTGCGGAAGAGTTTCAGGCCGGTCTGGGTATCGTGGCAGGGCAGGTTGAAAAGCAGCCGGATGATCAGGTAGTACACCCGGCTGATGATCCTGCGCTGCAGGGGATAATTCACGATGGAGTTCGGATGCATCTTGGAGCCGATGACGATATCGGCGCGGTCAAGCTCCATGATATCGAAAAGGGTTCGCACCTGTACCGGATGCAGGTCCATATCCGCGTCCAGGAACACCACGTACTCCCCGCTCACGTAGCGGAATGCCCGCTTGATCGCCCGGCCCTTTCCCAGGTTCACCCTGTTGCGCTTGACGATCAGCCGGCCTGCGAACTCGCGGATCAGTGCGGATGCGTTCTCGAAGGTGCGGTCAGCCGAGCCGTCATCCAGCACGATCAGCTCCCAGGGCCTTCCGAAGGCGTCGAAGGTGCGCGCGGTCTCCCGGATACTGCTTTCGATGTGCGCCTCTTCATTGTACGCCGGCATGATCACGGAGACCATCTGAGGGGAGGTCATCGCGTCTCCTCCGTTTCGCCTGAGGGAGATCTTCTGGACGCCAGCACCATTGCCAGGAGCCCGGCTAAAAGCACGCCGGAGGCAGCGCATTGTATGCGCTGGACCTGCAGCAGAGATGCATGGAAGCAGATGACCGCCAGGCCGTCAAGACAGACCACGCCCAGTAAGAACGGGATAAAGCGGTAGTTCGCCAGGGAAAGGAAATAGAATATCAGGGCGTTGGCCATGGCGAAAAACGTCATGGAGAGGCTGAAGTACCTTCCCAAGAGCGTTGCCAGGGGATCGTGTTTTCCCGTGAGCACGGTCAGGATCTGGTCCGGGAAAAAGTTGTACACCGCGAATGCCGCGGCGTTGGCAAGGAGCATGTATTTCAGGGAGCGCAGGAGCGTGCCGAAGGTGTCGAGCTTCTTGGCGTGCAGCCCGGCGGTCTTCGGGAACATCACGATGGTCACGGATGCCGGGAGGAAGACGAAGATCTTTCCTACCATCTGCGCCAGGGAATACGTCCCTGCGGTATCCGGCGGGAAGAAATATTTGACCAGCACCATATCCAGGCTGATCAGCGCCATATAACAGAACGCCGCGGTCATCAGGGGCAGCAGGTATTTTCCGAGCGAAAGGATCGCCTGGCGGTCATAGGGCTGCCTCCGGGAGATCAGGGAACGCAAGGGGAACCACAGGTAGATCATTCCGGCGGATGCGGCGATGGCGATGGGAGCGATCCCTCCTGCCACGCCCCATCCTACCACCGCGAAGGTAAGCAACAGGCGCAAGAGCGAATTGCCGAAAATCTCCCCTGCCAGCCAGAAGAACCGCTCAATCCCCTGCACGGCGCCGAGCATCAAAGGCTTCACGCAGGTGATCGCGATCAGGAGCATGAGCAGATAGCCGTTTATCTTCTGGGGGATCTTAAGCGCATCGGTGACCAAAGGCGCGCAAAGGAACCCCAGCAGGAGGACGACGGCGGCGATCCCCAATCCCGTTTTCATGATCGACGTAAAGAACCTGGCGGAGCAGGCGGCGTCCTTTTCCGCTCCGCAGACAGCTACCTGATGGGCGATCCCCTGCTGCAGGCAGGAAAGCGGGCTGGAGACCAGGAGAAAAAGCGAAATGACGGCATTGAAGGCCGCGAAATCCGCGGGAGTGAAGGAATGCGCGAGGTAGAGCTGGGTAATGAGGAAAAGGAAATTCGCCGCCGAGGTTGCGACGAACACTATGACCACGCTCTTGAAGAATGAGTCGAGCTTTCGAAAGGAGAAGCTCATGCGTTTATTTTAAGGAAACGCCTTTTGCCGACCTTCAATACGCCTGCGTGTCCGATCACGGCACTGTCGCCGCTGATCCTTTCGTCGTTCAAAGTCACCGCCCCCTGGCTGATGAGCCTGCGGGCTTCGTTCTTGGTGGGAGCCATGCCCGTCGAAAGCAGGATATCCATCACCGGGACCTTATTTCCTCCCAGGGAGAACTCCGGCATATCTGCGGGAAGCTCCTTCTGGCTGAATACTCGCTGGAACTCCTCCGCCGCCTCGCGGCCCGCGTCTTCACCGTGGTACTGGGAAACGATGAGGCGGCCCAGGAGCATCTTGGCCTCCTTGGGATGCATCGCCTGCACTCCGGCGAGGTCCTCGTCGGTCAGAAGTTCGAAATATTTATACATCAGCGCGTCGGGTATGGACATCACTTTGCCGAACATGCTCGAGGCGGGCTCGTTGATCCCGATGTAATTGGCGTAGGATTTGCTCATCTTCTGCACGCCGTCGGTGCCTTCCAGCAGAGGCATGGTGATGACCACCTGGGGTGCCTGGCCGAAATCCTGCTGCAGTTCCCTTCCGAAAAGCAGATTGAAGATCTGGTCAGTGCCTCCGAGCTCGACGTCCGCGCGAAGCTCCACGGAATCATATCCCTGGAGGATCGGGTACATGAACTCCAGCAGGGAAATATCGTCCCCCGAGGTGTACCTTTTCTTGAAGTCAGATCTGGCGAGCATCTGGGAGACCGTAGAATGCGCGGTCAACCCTAGGAACTGCGCGACGGACATCTTTTCGAACCAGGAGCTGTTGAAGACCACCTTGATCCGGTCGATATCCAGCACTTTGGAGACCTGTTTCTTATAGGTTTCCGCGTTCTTGAGGACTTCTTCGGGGGTAAGCTGTTTTCTGACGGCGGAGCGGCCGGTGGGATCGCCGATGCGGCCGGTGAAATCCCCGATCAGGAAGACCACGGTATGCCCCAGGTCCTGGAACTGTCTGAGCTTGCGCAGGAGCACGGTGTGGCCTAAGTGCAGGTCAGGGGCGGTCGGATCGAATCCGCACTTTACGATAAGGGGCTTGCCGCTCTTGAGGCTCTCTTCGAGCTTCTTGACCAGTTCGCCTTCCTGGTAGATCTCTACCGTCCCGCGCTTTAAAATATCTAGCTGCTCATAGAGCTTCATTTTTACTCGTTTAGGGACGGTTCTCAACTACGGTATAAACTGTCCCCGGCCTTATCGGAAGGCCGGGACTCCGCTTCCTGCGGAGGGGACACTTCTAACCGTAAATGAGAACCGTCCCTACGTTTTAGAGGCGGGAGGAGAGGCCGATCTTGCCCTGCTCCACGTCCACCTTGATCACTTTGACCTTGAGCGAATCACCGGGCTTGATCTGCGCTACCCGGTCACGGTCGATCTCGCTGGCATACACCAGGCCCTCGAGCTCATCCGAGATCTTCACGAAGACGCCGAAGTCGGTGACGCTGACCGCCTCCGCATCCAGCACCGTGTCGATGGGATACTTCTGGGCTATGGATGCCCAGGGATTATCCTGCAGCTGCTTTAACCCCAGCGCGATCCTGCGGTTGGTCGCATCCACGGACAGTATCACCACATCCACCTTCTGGCCCTTTTTCAGCACATCCTGCGGATGGCTGATCCTCTTGGTCCAGGAAAGGTCGGAGATGTGCACCATGCCTTCCAGGTTGTTGTCCAGCTCGACGAACACCCCGTAATCGGTGAACCCGCGTACCTTGCCGCTGCACTTGGTGCCGGCCAGGAACTTGGTCTCCGCTTCCAGCCAGGGATTCTGCTCCAGCTGTTTGAGGGAAAGCGAAATGCGGCGCGCATCCTTGTCGATGTTGAGCACCTGCACTTCCACCATATCCCCGATCGCGAAAAGCTCGCTGGGATTGGTCACGCGCTTGGACCAGGAGATCTCGGAAACGTGGATCAGCCCTTCGATCCCCTTCTCCAGCTCCACGAACACGCCGTAGGGCAGGATGTTGACCACTTTGCCCTTGACCTTGGTGCCCACGGAGAACTTGGTCGCGATATCCTGCCAGGGGTCCGGGAAACGCTGCTTGAGCCCCAGCGAGACCTTGCCGGAAGCCTGATCGGTATTGAGCACCTGCACCTCGATCCTGTCTCCCAGCGCCACCACTTCGGAAGGATGGCTGATCTTGGACCAGGACATGTCGGTGATGTGCAGCAGACCGTCCACACCGCCCAGGTCGATGAAGGCGCCGAAATCGGTGATCGCCTTGACCGTGCCGGGATAGATGTTGCCGATCTTGAGCTCGGCCCAGAGCCTCTCCTTGGCCGCTTCCTTCTCCTTCTGCAAGGCTTCCTTGCGGGAAAGGATGATGCTGCGGCGCAGGTTGTTGATCTTCACGATCTTGAACTTGAACACCTTGAAAAGCACGTCTTTATCCGCCATGTTTTTGAAGGCGGAAAGGGACGACGGCAGGAAGCCTTCGATACCCTTCACGTCGACCAGATAGCCGCCTTTGACCTTCTTGGTGGGACGGCCGTCGATCAGGTCCCCTTCATTGGCGTTCTTGACGATATTATCCCAGCTCTGGATGCGGTTGGCCTTCTCGTGCGAAAGTACGATCATCCCCGCATCGTTCTCGATCGAGTCGACGTAGAACTCCAGCTCGTTGCCTACCACCATCTCATCCGGGGTGAACTCGATCGCCGGGACCAGTCCTTCGGACTTGAACCCCACATCCACCAGCACTTCGCTGTTGGTCAGACCTACGATCTTGCCCTTGATGATCTGATTCTCGTTGATCAGCTTGATACTTTGGTTGTACAGCTCTTCCAGCGTCATGTTCTTGGTTTCCATTGAAAATACCTATCCCTTCTATGGTTTTATTTTTTGTGTTTGTTATTTAGCATTCTCTTGATACGTATATGGATTCACTCTGTTTTTGTCATAATTTTGCCACGATGAAACGAGGAACCGGATCACACCCGGCCTGATCGGACAGGCCGGTGTGTTTTCCCTGAGACACCTGAGCTTATCGCGTCCCGTCTTTGTCGGATTGACGGGCGTCCCGCTATTGCGGGAGATTGCTCAGTGTGTCTTCCTCCTAAGACACCCCCTTTACTTGGATATTTTGCGCTCTTATGGCATCCATGATCCCCTGGGCAGTCTCGTCATACGACTGCCCTTTGACCACGGGCACCTGCGCACCTACGAACACCTCGATCTTGGCGAGGTGGAAAAACTTGCTGCCTTTCGGCAGGACCTTATCCGTTCCCCGGATGAAGACCGGGATGACGGGACAATCGAGTTTCTGGGCCAGGAACCCGATCCCCTTCTTGGGATCGGCCTGAGAACCCGCCTTTTGCCTGGTCCCTTCGGGAAAAAGCACCAGGCCTTCCCCTTTATGGACCCTTTTGATCGCTTCCTTGATCGCGGATAGATCAGCCGAATCGCGTTTTACCGGAAAGGCGTTCCCGGAACGTATCACCGCGGCAAAGAACCGGTTGCGGAACAGATCATGCCTGGCCATGAACGCGACTTTCCTGGGACTGACCGCCGCCAGGACAGGCGGATCGAGATAGCTTAGGTGGTTGCTGGCGAAGATAAACCCGCCTGCCGCCGGGATATTCTCCCTGCCGTGCACCGTAAGCCGGAAAAACACCTTAAAAAGAACGATGACCGTATAGGTATAGACCCAGTACAGCATGCTATTTGATGAGCTCTCGCCCCAAAAGCAGCAGTTTTTTCGCCTGCGCGAGGCTCTTTGCCTCGGCGTAGAGACGCATCAAAGGCTCGGTACCGGACCCGCGGAACATCAGCCAGCTCTCATCTTCGCAGATGAGCTTCAATCCGTCGTAATCCTTGATCTCCACCACTTTCTTGCCCAAAAGCTCTCCGGGCATATCCTCTTTACGCAGCACCGCCTTGTGATCGAGGTGCAGGTCGTCGCGCACGTAATAATACCGGCCGAACTGCTTCTCCACTTCGGTGAGGATCTTGAGCATATCCTTATTGCGGTATACCATCATCTCCAGAAGCAGGAGCCCGGCGACCGTGCCGTCACGCTCGGGGATGTAATTCTTCACTCCCATCCCGCCTGCTTCCTCCCCGCCGGCCACCACATCCTCGCGCACCATCAGATCGGAGATGTACTTGAAACCGACCGGGGTCTCGTAAAGCTTGATCTTCAAGAATTTCGCGATATTATCCATCATGGTGGAGCCGCAGATGGTCTTGACCAGCCCGCCGGACCACTTGCGGTCCTGGGAAAGGTGCAGCGTCAAAAGCCCCAGGATCTTCTGCGGATGGATGAACACGCCTCCCGGCGCCACGGCCGCGATGCGGTCGGCATCCCCGTCCAGCGCTATCCCCAGGTCGAATTTCTCTTTCTTCACCCGTTCCTTGAGCACTTCCAGGTTCTGCTCCAGAGGCTCCGGCCGGGTGCCGCCGAAAGAAGGGTTGATGGTGTTATGGATCATCTCCAGCCGGATATTCGTTCCCTTGAGCACCTCCGCCATGAAACTGTCCCCCGACCCGTACATGGAATCCACCAGCACTTTGAACTTCTTGGGTTTGATCCTTTTAAGATCGATATATCCTCGGATGAACTTCACGTATTCTTTGGTGATATCCTCGGCCTTAAGGGAAGCCGCTCCGGGAGGAGTCCCTTTCACGGGATTCTTTCCCAGAAGCGCCTCGACCGCCTTGGTGACATCCTCGCCTGCCGCGCCTCCGGTAGCGACCTTGATCTTGAATCCGTTGTATTCCGGAGGATTGTGCGAAGCGGTGATCATCACCCCGAGGTCGAATCCCCGGTTCTTGACGCAGAAACTCAGCGCCGGGGTAGGCGTCGGCCTGTCCGAAAGCAGCACCTGCACGCCGTTGTTGCGCAGCACCTTCGCGCACTCCGCCGCGAACTTATCCGAAAGGAAACGGGTGTCGTATCCGACCGCCACCTTCTTGCCCGCTCCGACGTAATCCGCCACTGCCTGAGAGATCGTCCGGAGATTCTCGAAGGTATAGGTGTCCGCGATGATCGCTCTCCAGCCGTCCGTCCCGAATTTGATGGGTGATGCGTTCATGCTATCTGATCCTTTCTATGGCTTCGCGCGCATCCTTTGCGCCGAAAATATAAGAACCCGAGACCAGGATCGTGGCTCCCGCTTCCTTGAGCGCCCCGGCGGTCTTATCATTGACCCCGCCGTCGACCGAGATCTCCCCCTGAAAACTCTTCGCCAGCTCCCGCACCTTCGGCAGCGCTTCCGGCATGAACTGCTGTCCGCCGAACCCGGGATTCACGCTCATCACCAGCACCAGGTCGACCGCGTCCAGCACCGGAGCGAGCATCTTAAGCGGAGTCGCCGGATTGAGTGAAACCCCCACCCCGATCTTCCCTTTCTTAAGCTCCGCCGCCGCCCGCAGGAACTCCTCCGGGGAAACAGTCTCGATATGCATCGTGATCAGGTCGCTTCCCGCCTTGACGAACTCCGGCAGGTACTTGAGCGGGTCCGAGATCATCAGATGCGTATCCAGCAGCTTGCGGGTCGCCTTGCGGATACCCTGCACCACCACCGGCCCGATGCTGATGTTGGGGACGAAATGCCCGTCCATCACATCGATGTGGAAAAGGTCCGCGCCGGCAGCTTCCACCCGCGCGATATCCTCGCCCAGCCGTGAAAAATCCGCAGAAAGCAATGAAGGCGCGATCTTAATCATGCGTCCCGTTCAACCCGTAAAGCCGGTGCTTTTGTATGTAGGCGTACACTTTTTCCGGCACCAGATAACGGAAGGATTTCCCCTCCCGTATGCACTGCCTGACCTCGAACGCCGAGATATCCACGGCGCGGATCGCCACCGTCGCGATATACGCCGGGATCTTGCGTAAAGAGTACCCCGGCCGGGTCGCCACCACGAACCGCACCAGCTGCAGGATCTTCTTCAGATCCTTCCACTTGTCCAGGTATTTAAGCAGGTCCGACCCGGAAATGAAAAAAAGCTCGTCATCGGGATACCGGAGCTTGAACGCCCTCACGGTATCGATGGTGTAAGAAAGCCCGCTTTTGCGGATCTCGTAATCCGATACCTCGAAATGCCGGTTGGCAAAGATCGCCAGCTCGACCATCTTGAAGCGATGCGCCGCGGGCGCGATCCCCTCTTTTTCCTTGTGCGGAGGGAAATACGCCGGCACGAAAATGACCTTGTCCAGGGAGAGCTTCTCCCGCACTTCTTCCGCGAGGATCAGATGGCCTAAATGCACGGGGTTGAACGTGCCCCCCAGCAGGCCTATCCTCACTGCCGCACCTGGCCGCTGCCCAGGACTACGTACTTATAGGTGGTCAGCTCCTCGAGCCCCATGGGCCCGCGGGCATGCAGTTTATCCGTGGAAATGCCGATCTCCGCGCCCAGGCCGAACTGATGGCCGTCGGTAAAACGGGTGCTGGCATTGACGAAGACGCAGGCTGAATCCACCCGCTGGGTGAACTCCCTCGCGGTGCGGTAATCATCCGTCACCACGGCGTCGGAATGATGCGAACCGTACGCCTCGATGTGCGCGATCGCCGCCTCCAGACTATCCACCACCTTGACCGCGACCTTCAATCCCAGGAACTCGGTGCGGTAATCCTCTTCGGTCGCGGGTAGCGCGCTCTTGATGACCTTGGTGGTCAGGGAACACCCGCGTATCTCAACCCCCGCATCCTGGAACGCTTTCCCGATCACGGGCAGGAATCTCGCCGCCACGTCCTTGTGCACCAGCATGCTTTCCATGGCGTTACAGGTGGCCGGCCGCTGTACCTTCGCGTTCAGGCATATCTCCTGCGCCATGTTCAGATCGGCATGTTCGTCGACATAGACGTGGCAGATCCCCTCGTAGTGCTTGATCACCGGGATGCGCGACTTCTCCGTCACCCGGCTGATAAGTCCTTTTCCTCCCCGGGGTATGACCACGTCGATCACTCCCTCCAGGGTAAGCAGCGCGTCCACCGCGTCCCGGTCCGTCATCTGGACCAGCGCCACGGCGTCCTCAGGAAGCCCGTGCTGCCGCAGGGACTGACGAATGACCTCATAGATCGCCTTGTTCGAATTAATGGATTCGCTGCCGCCTCTTAAAATGACCGCGTTGCCCGACTTAAGACACAAACCCGCGCAATCGGCGGTAACGTTCGGCCGCGATTCGTAGATGATCGCCACTAATCCTAAAGGCACCCGCACTTTTTCGATCAACAGCCCGTTAGGCCTCTTCCATCCTTTGATCACTTCGCCCACGGGATCAGGCAGTCCCGCGATCTGACGCAGGGAATCCGCCATCTCTTCGATGCGCGCGTCAGTCAGGGTCAAACGGTCGATGAGCGCATTGGAAAGCCCCTCCCGGGACGCGCCTTCGATATCCAGGCGGTTCGCCGAAAGCAGCGCATCCTTCGCCGCGCAAAGGGAATCCGCCATGCCGCGCAGCGCCGCGCTCTTCCTGTCGCTGGAGACGCACGAAAGCACCCGTCCGGCCGCTCTGGCCCGCGTGGCAAGCTCCCGTATTGTGCTTTGCAACTGGCTCATTTCCCCGTCCCTTCGACCAGCACGATATTATCGCAGTGCAGCGCTTCGCGCTCGTGGCGCAGCCCGCGCACCAGTTCCAGTTCTTTTGCCGCCGCGCTGACGATCCCGCGCGCGAACTCCCGCTGGGACGCATCCACGATACTGACGATATCCCCGGCTTTGAATTCCCCGTGGATGCAGGCAATGCCGACGGCTAAAAGGCTCTTTCCGCCCAACACCGCTTTTTTGGCGCCCTCATCGACCTCGACTTTTCCCACGGGCCTGCTCGCGAACGCGATCCAGCGGTCCCTCTCCGCCAGCCCTTTTTTAGGCAGGAAAAGAGTGCCTGCGGAAAGCGGCTCACGCACCGCTTTTACGATGATCCCTTTTGCCCTGCCGTGCGCGATCACGCAGGGGATCCCCGATTCGATGGCGATCCTCGCCGCTTCGATCTTGGTCACCATACCCCCCACGCAGGTCTTCTTGGTGGTCGGGCACGCCAATGCCTTGATCTCGGGGGTGATGCGCTCCACCACCGGGATCACGGTCTTAAGGTCCTTCTCCAGCAATCCCGCCACATCCGAAAGGATGATCAGAAGCCTGGCGTCGACCAGGGTTGCCACCAGCGCAGAAAGCCGGTCGTTATCACCCACCCTGATCTCGTCCGTCGATACCGTGTCGTTCTCGTTGATCACCGGCACCGCGCGCATCGCAAGCAGCGTATGCAGCGTATTCTTGGCGTTGAGATACCGCTCGCGGCTTCGGAAATCCTCCCAGGTCAACAGCACCTGCCCGACCGTGACCTTGCGGGTGCGGAAAAAATTCCGGTACGCGTTCATCAGCTCGTTCTGGCCCACCGCGGCGCACGCCTGAAGCTGGTGCACTTCTTTAGGCCGGTCGGAGAATTTAAGCGCATGCATACCCAGCGCGATCGCGCCGGAAGATACGATCACCGGCTGATATCCCGCCTTGATCAGCTCCAGGACCTGACCCGCGATCACCTGGAACACCTTAAGATCGATGGCATTGCCCTTGCAGAAAAGGCTGCTGCCGATCTTGATCACGACTATCCTGCCACGGGTATCCTTCATCAGAGTTTCTTGACGATGCAGGTAACGAGCTCCTCCAGCCCTTCCTTGCGCAGCGCCGAAAGCATCAACGGTTTCTTTTTGCACGCCGCGACGAAGCGGTCGTAGTTTTCCGCGGCCTGCGGCATATCCATCTTGTTGGCCACCAGCACCTGCGGCTTCTTCGCTACTATCGGGCTGTAGGCCGCCAGTTCCTTGTTGATCGCCCGGTAATCATCCACCGGGTCCCGGCCGTCGATACCGGCCATGTCGATCAGATGTACCAGGATCTTGGTGCGTTCGATGTGCCGGAGGAACTTGTCCCCCAGTCCCCTTCCCTGCGCCGATCCTTCGATCAAGCCGGGAATATCCGCAATGACAAAAGAACGTTCGTATTTACCCACCATCCCCAGCACCGGGACTTTCGTGGTGAAAGGGTACGCCGCAATGTTCGGATGCGCGTTCGAAATGACCGAGATAAGCGTGGATTTTCCCGCATTGGGAAAACCCACCACTCCCACGTCGGCAATGAGCTTAAGGTCAAAAAGCAAGCGCCTTTGCTCTCCGGGCTCCCCGGGAGTAGGCTCGTCGGTACGGTGCCGGTTGCCCCGTCCGCCCCTGCCCCCCTTCGCCGCGAGGACTTCATCCTGGTCGTCGACTAAATCCCGTAATACCGTGTCGTGATCGGCATCCTTGACCACCGTGCCGCAGGGCACCTTGATCACGATCGGCACTCCGTCCTTGCCGCGCTTCTTCTTGCCCGACCCGTGCGCCCCGTGGGTACCTCTGAACTCCCGGTGGTAGCGCAGGTCAAGAAGCGTACGCAAGCTGCGGTCCGCCCGCACGATGATATCGGAACCGTTGCCACCGTCTCCGCCGTCGGGAATACCCTCCCGGGTATACTTATCCCGGTAAAAGCTCCGGCATCCGCGTCCTCCGTCGCCGGCCTTGACGAATATGGTGACCTGATCGATAAACACGCGAGTAGGCTACGCCGCGATGTTCTTGATCGCCAGTTCCATGAGCTGCTGGCGGTGACCCTTCGTGGTGTGGGACGCTTTCCTGCGGCGATATTTGAAGGAAATGGTCTTCTCGCCCTTGGTCTCCCTCTGCACCACCGCGGTCACGGAAGCGCCCTTGACGTGCGGCTGGCCGATCTTGACGTCGTCTCCATCCACCACCAAAAGCACCTCTTTTATGGATACCTCGCCCTTTACCGGGGCGTCGAATTTTTCAACCAGGATCTTATCACCCTTCTGGACCTGGTACTGTTTTGCTCCAACTTCAATGATCGCATACATTTGCAAGCCTCCTTAGTTTTACCAATAAACACAATTTAAGAGTATAGATTTTAGCACAAATCCCCGAAAAATCAAGCAAAAAAGAGACTTACGGGGTCACCGTGATATCCTCGATCCGAAGTGAAGGATTCGGGATAAGGTTGATCTTGGCCTTGAACCTGCGCTCGATCGAACATACGGCATTCTTCTCCTTCAGTATCTCATCCACCACCGAAGGATGCCCGGTCAAGGTGATCTCCTTACCCTGATGCTGTTTTGCGGACCTGGTGAGGGCCTTCATCCCCGAAATCGCCACGGTGAGCGGGGACTTGACCTTGCCTTTACCCTGGCAATAGGGGCACATCTGCGAAGAAAGGGACTGCACGGTGTTGTGCACCCGTTCCCTGGTCATCTCGACCAAGCCGAACTTGGAGATCCCCAGGATATCGTACTTGGCCTTATCCTTGCTCAAGGCCCGTTTAAGCACGTTATACACTTCCCTGCGGTGACCTTCCTTCTCCATATCGATGAAATCGATCACGATGATACCGCCGAGATCGCGCAGCTTCAGCTGGTGGGCGACTTCCTCCGCCGCTTCGCAGTTCACCTTGAACGCCGCCTCCTCCTGCTCCACGCGCTTGCGGAAACCGCCGCTGTTGACGTCGATCACCACCAGGCCTTCGGTAGGCTCGATGATCAGGTAGGCCTTCGACTTAAGATACACTTTGGTCTCGAACAGGCGCTCGATCTGCCTCTCGACCCCCTTCTCCTCGAAAAGGTCCTCCCCGCGGTAGATATCCACCTTGCGGGAGAGATGACGCAGAAAGGTGCGCATGAAATGCTTGATGCGGTAGAACTCCGGCTTGGTATCCACCCACATCTTCACCACGTCATCGGTAAAGGAGTCCCGGATCACACGGAAGGAAAGATCGTACTCCTCGTAGATCAGGGAAGGCGCGGGTTTGGAGTGGATGGTCTTTTCCATGCGCTCCCAAAGCTTGTAGAGAAAGGTCGCGTCGCGGGTCAGCTCCTGCTTGTTGCGTCCTTCGGCCGCGGTGCGGACGATGAACCCGACCTTCTGCGGGAACTTGATCTCTTTCAGGATCTCCTTGAGGCGTTTGCGCTCCTCGTCGGACTCGATGCGGCGGGACACTCCTCCCTGGCCGTCCACCGGCATCAGCACCAGATACCTTCCGGCGATCCCGATATGCGAGGAAAGCCGCGGGCCCTTGTTGCCGAAGGATTCCTTGACCACCTGCACCAGGACGTCCTGGCCCTTCTTGATCTCCTTAGGCACGGGCGCCTGGGGCGTTTCCAGCGCTTCGAAGGCGGTCTCCACCTCGGAAAGGTAGAGGAACCCTTTCTTGGGCAGCCCGATATCCACGAAGGCCGCGCCGATGGAAGGCATGACCGCTTCGATCTTGCCCTTGTAAATGTTCCCCACGATAGTCTTGTCCTGCGGCCGCTCGATGTAGAACTCCTCCAGCACCCCGTTATTCACGATGGCGGCCCTGGTTTCCTGCACGCTTGCGTTGATCAGAATTTCTTTAGCCATAGCTTCTTTATCATGATCCCTTCTGGTAATTGCTTCTGCAAGGCAGAGGCAATTTCGTCCCCGGTCCTCGGCTGGGTCAACGAAAAGGAAGCCTCTTCCTGATCGCTTTCCAAACCCAGTTTCAGCGCCCGGGCAATGCTTAATTTTGGATGGGGGCTAAATCCTTCCGTGATTTTTACAGGCAGACCGCTGCGTCGGAGGGCGCGCGCAAAAAGCCTCATCAAATCAAGGTGGGAAATATACCGCAACTCACCCCTTTTGGTGAATTCGAATGAATATGTCACAATGTCGCCGAAATCCCTTTATACGTCCGTTTATTTTTTCTTTTTCTTCTCAGCCGCGGCTTTTTTCTTTGACTTCTTGCTCTCCAGAACGTACTTGTCGCCGTTCTTGCCTACGGATGACTCCATCTCCGCCAACTCCTCGTCCGTAAGTCCGCCGTCGGGCACGATCTTCGCGGTGATGAACATGAGCAGGTCGATCTTCTGGGTATCATAGGTATCCCTGCGGAACGCCCCTCCGATCAGGGGAAGCTTGCCCAGGAACGGTATGCTCATGGTCTGCTTGCCCATCACGTCCTTGAGCAAACCTCCGATCACGATGGTCTCCTGGTCCTTGACCAGTATCTGGGTCTGGGCCTCGCGGACATCGATGATGGGATAGCTCGTGGTCGTGGTGGTAGCGCCGGAAGTCGAAGTCGCCGGCACGCTCGTGGTCGACGAGGTGACGCTGGGATGGATGATCATGTTGATGTACCCGTCCTCGTTCACCTGCGGGACCACGTTCAGGCGGATCCCGATCTCCTGATAATAATCCAGGGTCTGGGTGATGGTCGGCACGCCCGCGTCGCTGGTGGCGACCGTCGAGACCAGGATCGGGGTATGATACCCCACCAGGATGGACGCTTCCTGGTTGTCCAGGGTGACGATCCTGGGCGCGGAAAGCGTGTTGGCGTTGGCGTCCTCTTCCAGGGCATGTACCACCGCCTGGAACTTCGTTCCGGAAAGTTTCTGCAGCACCAGCTGCGCGCCGATGTTATACGGCTCGGTGCCGGGTATCAGGGTGGTGCCTTCCTTAGGCCCGAAGAGCGACGGAGTCACCTCGGAAAAAAGGCTGTGTGCGCCCGCGGTCGCGGTCGCCAGCCCGTCGGCGTTCTTGGCCACGGACTGCGAGGTGAGCGCCGTGTTCACGGCGTTGCTGGTGCCGCCCAGGCCCCAGTCCACCCCCAGGTCGCGCAGCTTATCCCGGTTCACTTCGATCAGTCTGGTCTCGATGAGCACCTGCTTGGGCTTCTTGTCGATCATGGGCAGGAGCTCGTTTTTCACTTTGTCCAGTACGGCGGCGGTATCCGATACGAGGATGGTCTTTGACTTGATGGAAGACTCGAACTCCGCTTTGCGGGAAACGATATCCCCGGTAGGGGATTTTTCGATGGAGATGGTCTCGGTGCGCGGGCCGTCAGCCGCTTCCCGGGCCAGTCCCTGCGCCGATTCCGATTTCCCGATCTTGAAAGTGCCGAATGACCATCCCTTCTGTCCGCGGGTATAAAGCACGGAGATACGACCGCGGGGAGAAAGCAGCGGGATAAGGATCTTCTGCGCATCTTGAGCGTCGAGGAATTTAAGGGTGATGATCTCGGTCTGCAGAGGCTCCTCGGACTGGATCTTGGAGATATTCTCCGCCTTGGTGACCAGGATGACGTTGCCCTGCCGTTCATACGCGTACCCGTAGGTCTTCAGCAGCACGTCCAACGCTCTCTGCCAGGGCACGTCGATCAGGCGGATCGTGACCGCGCCCTGCACATCGGGCGTGGCCACGATGTTGATCCCGGATTTATAGGAGATGATCTTCAGCACATTGCGGATATCCGCCTCCTTGAAATCCAGGGTGACGTTCTGGGCGGAACTCAATACCTGTTCCGGTGTCGTCACCGGCACCAGGATCTCTTCGGTCTTCTGCGGCTGAGGCTGAGCCTGCGGCGGCGCCGCCGCCCCGTTCGGTACGGCCTCCTGCGCCATGGTCACGGCGCCGGAGAGGAACAACACTGCGAACAGACAAATGAATGCGGAACGCACTGCGATTAAGGTTTTCATTCTCCCTCCTTGGTTAACTCCATAACGCTAAGTTGGGAATCTTTTACGAAAGTGACCTTGTTCTCTTCTATCTTCAATACCTGAAATCCCTGCATCTCGTCGCCGATCGACAATACTTCCCCGTTTATCATACAATACGATATACCGTTGGGATCAAAAATGATGCCTTCCAGCGTCAGGGGCTGGTTCCCTTTCTTCTCTTCCACTTTCAGCAGCCTTCCGTCCGGGGTCAAAAGAGGCGCGAAAGGATTGCGCTTTCCCTGCGAATCGTATTTGAAAGTCTTTGTCTCCTGCACCTTGACTTGCGCGAGCGCGCTTCCGGACGCGAAAGGCATGCACACTCCCGCCCACACCGCCACTGCCGCATATACCGTCTTCAGGTTATTTGTCCACATAGGCTTTGAATGTGATGTTGATGTTCTGTTTATTCGCCTTCTCCGGATCGGGGATCATCCTGAAATCCATGACCGCCACCACTTCGTCCATCTCTTCGATGTCGTTGAGGAACGCCCCGAACTGATGGTACTCGCAGATCAGGTCAGCGGTGACCGGAACCCAGGGATAAGGTTCCCCGGCCGCCGGCTGCGCCGGTTTGCCCTTGGAGCGGTTCGCGTCGATCTGCATGATCTTGACCCCGTTCTTGTTCGCCAGGTCCGAGATCCTGGAAAGCACCTGGGGCAGCATCTCGTTCGAGGGGATCTTGCGCGGCCTTTCCTTGAACATCTTGCGTTCCATATCCTGGCGCTTCTTCTCGTCCTCCATGCGCGCGATATCCGAATTGAGGGTGTCGATGTTCTGTTTGAGCTGGTTCACCTCCGGCCCGCTGTTCTTGATGGAGTTGAACTGCCAGCGCATCAGGAATGCGATATCCGCATAAACGACCGTCGCAAAGACGATGAAGATAAGGATCACTTTCTTCTTGTCGAAGACCACTTCGTTCAGATTGATCATTTCACCGCTCCGTTGAGCACGAAATCGAACACTTCGTACTCGCCCATGGATTTGCGCTTGACCGGCCCGAGCTCAAGCTGCGTGAAGTTCTTGAAGAACGCCGCATCCGATTTCAAGGTGCTCAGAAAAGTATTGATCGCCGCGAACTCGTCCTTGTTCAGCGACACGACCGACCCCTTCAGGATGAACGCGTTGGGATTGACCAGGATGTCGGTGAACCATACCCCGGGGTGCAGGTCCAGGCTCAAACGGTTAAGCTTCTGCGACCAGGCGATCCGGCGGTTAAGCAAGCCCTGGATCGCGGTCACGTCCTTGCTCTGGGAAAGGCTCTGCTGCTTGAACGCCTCCACTTCCTTGCGCTTCGCCTCCAGGGTGTTCCACTTGCCCTTGAGCGTGCCCAGCTGCCAGGCCTTGACCCCCTGGATCACCCCGGCGCCCAGATGCACCAGCAGCATCACTCCGACCAATGCCGGCACGATCACCAGATACACCGGGATCCCGGTCTGTTCCGCGCGTTTATTCCGCGCTTTGAGCTCGTCAGGCAGCAGGTTGATCTCGATCATCATATCAGCCTCGCAGTGCTGTACCCATGGCCACGGCAAAACAATGGCTCTGGGCCTTGATTTTTTCCGCTTCCTTGGGGTTGTTCACCAGGATCTTGCGGCAAGGGTCCCACAACTCGACTTCGATACCCAGCAATCCGGTCAGCGTCTCCTTGATCCCCGCGAGACCGGCGCTTCCTCCGCTTAAGAATATCTTGCTTACCGAGGAGGCGTTCTGGCTCTCGTAATAATCGAAGGAAATGCGCACCTCCCTGGCCAGGTTCGCCAGCACCGCTTCGGTGGCGGCGGCGATCTTGGCGGCCTTATCCGAAGGGCCCGCGAGCTTGGCTTCCTCGGCGGACTTGAAATCGCCTCCGATGGAATCCAGGATCTTCTGGGTCAGATGGTTCCCCGCGGTATGGATATCGCGGGAAAGTTTAGGCAGGCCGTCCTCCAGGATATTCACGTTGCTTAACGTAGCGCCGATGTTAAGCAGGGCGATCGTCTTATGCGCTACCCCTTCTTCTCCTGCGTAGTTATAATTGAACGCGTTGATCAGCGCCAGGGAATCCAGGCCGGCGGAGTGCGGATGCAGCCCCGCTTCGTCGAGGATCTTGAGCCTCTGGGTCAGAAGCTCCTTTTTGGCCGCGGCGATCAGGACCATCATCTTGTTGTCCGGCAGGTCGCTGCGCAGGATGGAAGCGTCGAGCTGCACGTCCGCCACGGAAAAAGGTATGTGTTTCTGGGCTTCGAATTTCAGGGACTGGCGCAGCTCCTCGGTCTGCATGCGCGGGAAGGGCGCATACCGGATTATCGTGGAGGGGCCGGCCAGTGAAAAGTTGACCTTGGTGCTCCCCAGTTCCTGGCCGATCTTCTTCAGCACCGGGACCAGATCCACCTGCACATGCTCCAGGCTCGAGCCGATAAGCTCGATGGCATCCTTGGCGATCTTGAGCTTGACCGCCTTGATGGTGGAAGTGCCGATATCGATGCCCAGCGCAAAAGTCTCTGTCTTCTTGCTCTGGAAATTCCCCAGCAGTTTCAGTTTTCCGAGATCAGGCATTTTTATCGCCATCAGTACACCTCTATCCAGGAGACGTCCTGCTTGTTGATATAAGATACGTGCGCCAAGGCAGCCGCGATAGCCGCCGGGTCGTAATTGATCTCCACGTTCCCCTTCAATTCGGTATCTACGGTAGTGCTGCTTTCCGCCAGCACACTTCCGTAGGTGTTGACCGTACCGGTAATGGTCAGCTCCCCGATCACGTAGACGATACCGGTAAAATCCACGGTCCCCGATATATGACAGTCACCTTTAATCACCAGTATCCCGCTTCCGACCAGGTTACCGGCGATGCTGAGCGAACTTCCGCCGGGAACGTTCACCCAGGTAATGCCGTCCACCGGAGCGGCGAAAGTCGCCGCAGTGTAGGTATGGGTGGCAAAGGTCTCCATCTCCGCCTTGGATATCGTGAACAAGTCGTTGAAATCCAGGGTCGAGTACTCCTTGTAGCTGTTCACCGGGAAGATATCCACGCTACCCTTGATGACCAGGTCGGTCGTAGTCTCGATCCCGTACTTGAACTTGGTGGGATCGACCGCCCCGGTCTTGACCGTCGCCATAAGCGTACGGTTGATCTGTTTGCCGTCAGGAAGGGTCACGCTCCCCATCGAGGTCACGTTGTAATAGTTGCCTCCGATCGAGGTCACCGTGGAGGTGAACGTGTTGCCGGACCCGCCCAGGGATCCGGAGGACCCCGACAGGCCCGCGCTGCCCATGACCCGGGCGATCCCCGTCTCTGCCAGCCAGAAGGCTTTCATGGAATCGACATACCTGCCGGCGATCTGCGCATGGGATATGCTGCGCAGATAGGCGATCCCCAGCACCGCCGAAAGCGTCATCATCACCATCAAAGCGAACACCAAAGCCGCGCCGCGTTTAGCCATTTCTGATCTTCACCTCGCTCTTGATGACCGCTTGCACTTCTTTATCCGCCGTTACCTGCTTGCGCGCCGTTATACTCACGATCACCCGGCCGCTGCTCAAAAGATCCCCCGAACTCATCGTGACTTCGTTTCCGCTGCCATCTCTGGTAAAGAACGGGGACTGCGTAATGTTGAAAAAATATTGCACCTGGTTTACCCCGTTGACCTGGACCGTGTTATTCGCCGCGTCAAGCAGCGTGCGGGTAAGCCGCATGGCAGTAGGATCATACGAGTACTCTACGTACGAATTCCCCAGGATGAGCGCCTCGCTGGTGATATTCCATCCCGTGACCTTGCGGAACTTAAGGTGCGTGGGTCCGGGGTTGCTGTTCGCCGAATCGGCGATATCCCAGATCACCGCTTCCCGCACATCCCTCGTCACCGCATCCACCGCGCCTCTGGCCTCGAAGAAGACCTCGCTTTTCGCCGAATTGATGAGTTCGGAGAACTCTCCGGAATTCAGGGAAAGGAACAGCCCCCCGAACACGATCACCGTGATGATCGATGCAAAAAGCATCTCCACCAGGGTGAATCCGGACCTATCGCGAAATGCTGGTCGACAAGGACACATTCTTGTTCGCCCCCCGTTCTCTCCAGGATACTGTCACCTGCAGGTCATTATACCCCGCGCCGGTATTGAAGGATCCGATGGCCGGAGTGATGGTCACGGTCTCATTCACCAGGTTGGTGAACGTCGGAACGGTATAACTCGGTACCGTGGTATATGATCGCGCTTTGATCTGTTCTAAGACCAGCTGCGCATCCGTGGCCGCGACCACCAGATTATAGCTCGCTTCCGTCAAAAGCAGGCAGTGTGTCAGCGCCGCCATGACCCCTGCCCCCACCACCAGCAGGATAGCGACCGCCATCAACAGTTCCAGCAGCGAAAACCCTCTTTTCCCCAGCTTGAAGGCGTTCATTCCCTTGCCTCCTGGGTGCATTTTTGCGAAACCAACACCCCTCCGGTACTGACCAGATAGGACATATCCCCGGAAAGGGCGCATCGTGTCGGAACCCCTTCGCAGGAATACCCTTTGGGTGTGACCACGCTGCAGCTGAAAGAGTAACCTTTTTCCGGCACAGCGCTGACATAATCCCTGTCCAGATACGGAGGTGTCGCTTCCAGTAGCACCTGGATCGACTCCGGGTAAAGACCGTTATTATCCCTGGCGTAGTTCTCCATGGCCGTAGACATAAGCTTAAGCGTTGCAACAGCATCCGATTGATTTTTACCCATGTTGAAACGCATGAACTGCTCGATCGATATGCGCAGGACAAGCGCGATACCGGCGACGATCAGCATTATCATCACCAAACTTGCGCCTTTTTTATTCATTTTCGGTATATTTTTTTTCATAACTCATGCTCAGAACTTATCTTATCACAAACCATACCCCGTGCAAGCACTATTTCATCCTTCCCGGATCGACCTGCATCACTTCCTTGAGCATATGCCTGGCTTTCTCATTCCCCGGGTTCAGCTTCAAAGCATTGCGGAAATCCTGCTGCGCATCTTTCATCTGCCCGAGCTTATAGTGGGCCAGTCCCCGGTTATAGTGCAGGTCCGCGAATTGCGGAGCGATCTCCAAAGCCAGGGTAAAGATATCCCTGGCGGTTTCCAGCTGCCCCCGGCCGGCGAACTCGACCCCCAGGTCGCTGTAAAAGACCGCATATCCCGAGCTGCATCCCTGCGCGCGCACAAAATCACCGGCAACGGAAGAGATCGCCCCCTTGTTGCGCTCCCCCGTGACGGGTTCGAGGGACGCGATCACTTCCTTCACGGTCGAATCCATGTCCCCCTGCGCCAGGAATACCCTGGCCAGATTATAATGTACGAACGCCAATTTCGGATTTAAGGTAAGCGCGAGCCGGTAGTGCGCGACCGCCTTTTTCCAATCCCCCTGGATCTCATAGACCACCGCCAGGTTGTTATGCACTTCGGAGACCAGATGCGGAGGCGCGATCTTCAGCGCGGTCTGGTACTCCTCCTCCGCCGCCTTCTGGTTCCCCAACTGGCTGTACACATATGCCAGGTTGGTGTGAGCCTCCAGCACCTTTGGAGAGAGCACTCCGGCCATCCGGTAATGGAACGCGGCCTTCCGCAGGTCGCCCTGGGCCTGATAATACTGGCCGAGGTTGTTGTGCGCCTGGTAGCTCGACGGAGAAAGCGTGATGATCTTGCGGTAAAAGATCCCCGCATCCGTCCAGTCGATGTTGCGCGCCATGGTAAAACAGCCGAAATAACCCGCCAGGCCGATAAGCACCAGGGTGCCCGCCTTTTTCCATCGCGCAGCCAGGAAGACATACGCCAGCGCCGCAAAGAAAGTGACGGAACTCAGGTAAATAAAATGGTCCGCGACGATCGCGTTGATGGGGAATATCCCGGATTGAGGGATGAAAAACAGCAGGGAGAATAAAAGCAGGAACCCCCACACCTTCTTCTGCGGCGTTGCCAGAAGCGAGCGCACCGTTACGTACGCGAAGGTAGAAAGCGCCCCCCACCAGAAGAAGAGTTCGACCGCGGTACGCGGACGGAACAGCTGCCGGGACATGTGCAGGTCAGCGGGATAGACCAAGGAAGACATATAGGTGTATACCACTTTGGGCATGGCGCTGACCCTGACCCAGAACGGGATATTCGCCAAGGCCGCCTGTTTGAACCCGAAAAGGCTGAAAAGATGCACCCGCACCAGGGCATAGACGGCGAAAAGCAGCGCATACCAGCCGAACGCATACGCGATCGTGCGTTTCCTGCCCCGGCACGTCTCCCGGAAACAAGCGCAATATACTGCCGCCAGCAGAGGAAAGATCACCGCGAGCTCCTTACTTAAGAGCGCTGCGGAAAAACACAACCCGGAAACAAAGATCAGGATAAGACTATTCCGGCCGGAAGCGCGCAGCGCCGCAATGAACATGCACAGGGCAGCGAGCAGGAGCGCGGCCATGAGGGGTTCGGCCCGGCCGGAGATATAGGTCACCGATTCGGTATGGATGGGATGGAGCGCGAAAAGGAGCGCCCCGAAGAAAGCCGTGCGCAGCGAAGCGAAAAGCTGGAATAAAAGCACCATGACCATTACGGAGGCGGCGCAATGCAGGATGATGTTGGTGGCACGGTACCCCGAAGGGTCAAGCCGCCACGAGTGATAATCCATCATCAGGGTCAGGGTCTGCAGGGGCCGGTAAAAATTCGACCCCTCTACGGTCTTATCGAAAAATTCCTTGGTAAAAACGTCGGGCACGGAGGCGGTGCTCCTGATCAGCCGGTTCTTGAGCACCAGCGCTTCGTCGTCCCAGATAAAGGGAGCGGAAAGCACCTGGCCGTATACCGCCCAAAGCAGGCCGCAGATACACCCTATTGCGCATACCCAGCGTACGATCCCCGCTACTCTCACCTTATTTCCTCCTAAAAAAAAGAGGCGGCCAAATTGACCGCCTCTTTTTCATGTCTGATCCAAAAAGAACTATAACGGTGTAAGCACGCCACCAGTCGTTGCGGTATACGTGACGCTACCCGT
>CAZAPM010000009.1:0-24126 GCA_964487475.1 uncultured Planctomycetales bacterium | reverse complement strand
AATGGCCGCCTCTTTTCTCAAGAATGATCCGACAGGACTATAACGGTGTAAGCACCCCGCCGGTCGTCGCGGTATAGGTGACGCTACCCGTGCTGCCCAGGCTCGCGGGAGTAGCGGTAAATGTGTACCCGCCGGTTCCTAAGGTACAGGCATAATTATACCCCTGTACCGTGCTGGCCGTCCCGGCCGCATCCGCGCAATAGTTGCCTGCCGAAGAAATAAAGGTCGTCAGACGAGCAACCGTATCCGGATACACGCCGGAGTTCGAGGTCGCATACGTTTCCGCAGAAGTGGAAAGGCTGCGAACCGTCGATTTCGCCGCTGCTTCGTTAGCCGTTCTCCTGGCCTGAAGTAAGTTCGGGATGGCGATGGCTGCTAACAATGCGATAATAGCGACTACGATCATGATCTCGACGAGCGTAAAACCTTTTCTGTTCATACTCCCTCCTCCTTTTGCGTTACCTGCGGTTATTTTCTTTCTGCTCCAAAAACCAGCGCACGGTCATCTCCAGCCCCTGCTCCAGACGTATTTTCGGCTCCCAGCGCAAATGCTTCCTGGCAAGGGTGATATCGGGCTTCCTCTGCTTGGGATCGTCCTGCGGCAGCGGCTTGAATACGATGCGGCTTTTCCCCGGGAGCATCCTTATGACGAGCCTGGCCAGGTCCATGATAGTGAATTCCCGGGGGTTGCCCAGGTTCATGGGGCCGGGATGCGAACCGTGCAGCAGTCTTACTATCCCTTCCACCAGGTCATCGACGTAGCAGAAGCTGCGGGTCTGGGTGCCTTTTCCGTACACCGTCAGCGGCATCCCCTGCATCGCCTGATAAATGAAATTCGGCACCACCCTGCCGTCGTTGATACGCATCCTGGGGCCGTAGGTGTTGAAAATGCGCACTATCCTGGTATCGACCTTATGCACCCTGCGGTAGGCCATGGTGATGGCTTCGGCAAAACGTTTCGCTTCGTCGTAACATCCCCGGACTCCGACGGGATTGACGTGCCCCCAATAAGTCTCGGGCTGCGGGTGTACGAGAGGGTCCCCGTATACTTCCGAGGTCGAAGCCAGAAGGAACGAAGCCTTCTTCTTTTTTGCCAGCCCCAAGGCATTGTGCGTTCCCAAAGAGCCCACTTTCAGCGTCTGGATGGGGAACTTCAGGTAATCATCCGGGGACGCGGGGGAAGCGAAATGCAGCACCGCATCCACCTTTCCCCTGACATCGATGTACGTCGCCACATTGTGGCGATGGAAACTGAAACGTTTTTCCCCGGCCAGGGGCGCTAAGTTGCGCTCGTTTCCGGTGATCAGGTTATCCAGGCAGACCACGGAATACCCCTCCCCGATCAACCGCTGGCAAAGGTGCGACCCGATGAACCCTGCCCCTCCTGTCACTACTGCCGTTCTTTTGCGCATCATGACCTTCCCATACACACGTAATTGAACCCCTTCTTGGCCATCAGCCGGGGATCGAACATATTCCTTCCGTCTATGATCAGCGGCCTGGAGAGCAGCGTTTTGACCTTCTCCAGGTTCATCTCCTTGAATTCCTTCCAATCGGTAAGCAGCAGGAGACAGTCGCTGTTCCGGCACGTCTCGTACGCGTTCGCGCAGTACGTGATCCCCTTGGCCGGCAGCTCCTGTTTGGCCCTGGGCATAGCACAGGGATCATACACTTTCACCTTGGCGCCCTCGGCGCAGAGCGCCCTGATCACGTCGAGCGCGGGAGCGTTGCGGATATCATCCGTTTCCGGCTTGAAGGAGATACCCAGCACCGCGATAGTCTTGCCTTTGAGGATCCAGAGGTTGGCCCTCGCCTTTTCGATGAATATCTCATACTGCTGCCGGTTGATCTCCCGCACCGCCTTCAATAATTTGAAATCATACCCTATCTTCTCCGATATGGTGATGAACGCATCGAGGTCCTTGGGGAAGCAGGAACCGCCGTAGCCGATCCCGGCCTGGAGGAACCCCGGCCCGATCCTGCGGTCCAGCCCCATGCCGAAGGCCACCTGCGCCACATCCGCTCCCACCTTATCGCAGACGCGGGAGACCGCGTTGATAAAGGAGATCTTGGTCGCCAAAAAGGAATTTGACGCATGCTTGATGAGCTCCGCGGACTTGATGTCGGTGATCACCAGGGGCGCCTTGAACGGCTTGTATACCGCCTCCAGAAGCTCTTTAGCCCGCGCGGACTCGACACCCAGCACGATCCTGTCCGGCTTCATGAAATCTTCCACGGCAGAGCCTTCGCGCAGGAACTCCGGGTTGGAGGCCACGTCGAACTCTACCCTGCCCCGGACATAGGTCGCGATAGTGCGCTTGACCCAGGTCCCGGTCTCCACCGGCACGGTCGATTTCTCGACCACCAGCCGGTACTCCTTCATCGCCGAGGCGATCTGGCGGGCGACGTTCTCGATGTAGGTCAGGTCCGCTTCGCCGCTGGGCAAAGAAGGCGTTCCCACGGCGATGAAGATCACCTGGCAGCTTTTGACCGCATCCTGGATCCGGGAAGTGAAATGCAGCCTTTTTTTACGCAGGTTCTGGCGGATCAGCTCCGGCAGCCCGGGCTCATAGATGGTACAGTTGCCCTTCTTGAGCTGGGCGATCTTCTTGACGTCGTTATCCACGCAATACACGGTATGCCCGACCTGGGCCAGACAGGTACCCGTCACCAGCCCGACATATCCCGCACCTACGATAGCGATCTTCATTCCTGGCTGCTCCTTATGAGCTTCACTGATTTGTCTGTGCGCCGGGTTTAGGCGCATGGTAATTCTGGTTGAAATCGATCTGCAGCTCGGGGAACGCCTTCAGCCGGAAGACCAGGAATATGGTATTACCCTGGTCCCGGGATACGCTGTAGGTAAGTTCCGAGCTCCAGCAGTGCAGGTCCCGCACCAGGGTATACTCCTGTTCGCGCAGGCCCTTGCGTGAGGACGGGGAATCGTTGAGCTGATAACGCTGCAGGAAAAGCACCTTCCATTTGGGGTTGACCCGGTAATCGAAGGAATAGGTGATCTCGTTGCCGCCTTTGCGCAGATACCGCTGGCCGACGCTGAAGGACCTTTCCGCCCCGTAGGTGAACCCGATATCATAATTGATCTCGGAGATATGTTTATAGTTGGTGTTGTTATCGTCGTTATCCTCCCCCTCGCGCAGGTATTTCATGTCCCCATGCACGGAGAGCCAGGAATAAGGCAGGAGATCGAGCTCATAAAGCACGCTGGAGAGCGTGCCTCCCCGCTTGTACCCGTCACCGGTATGGAAATTATACGGGGTGCTGATGCGGAAATCCACCAGATCCACCTTCTGGTTCAGGCGCTTGGTCTGCAGTTTGTTGGAGATGCCCAGGTTCACGGAGTTACTGGGGCCGGGTATGCTCTCGAACTTAAGCTTGTCGCTTTCGATGGTCGGCCGGTGCTGGTACTGATACTGCGCCGTGGGGGTGATCACATGCCGCAGATCGTTGATGTCGAGCTTAAGGAAGTTCGTGCGCACCTTGAAAAGACGGTAGAACTTGGTGCTTACGTCCGTCCCGGAGTAAAAGATCGACCGGGGGTGCCCCCAAAGCGTATCTCCGTGCACGCTCTTGTCGTAGAAGGAGATCCTGTCCCCCAGGAACGGGGTCACGTTAAGGAACGATACGCGCAGGGGCATGGATACCTTGTTGAATGTCTCCAGGCGGCTCATGCTCACGTCGCTGGTCGAGGGGGAAGGCACGGCGTTCTTCTGGTTGAGATTGACGAAAGAGCTGATATTTTCCAGGTACAGGCGGCTATTGCCCATCTGCAGGCTGGGCATGTTAAACGTCACCTCGGGAAGCTTTTCCTGCTGCGAATACCAGCGGTTGGTGCGCTTTTGCATCAGGATATCAAGGCTGGAATAGGAAAACGACCGGTGCAGGGACATATAGGAAAGCGGCTGGGTATCCTTCTCGTACTCCCGGGGAAAATAATCCTTAAGCACGTTGAACTGGGGGCCCAGCCGGCTGCGCTTGGAATCAGTGATCTTGTAATACTCTGACACGAAGGTGGTAGCCGGATCTATATCCCACTTGTGCCGGTGACGGATGAAATACCTCTCGAAGTTCTTGACGTTGGTATCATCCTCCGTGTCCTCGGGCTTCTCGCTCGCATAATAGTATTTGAAATCCCCCTTGCCGAACCCCTGGGTGGCGTAATTGGTGCCGAACCCCTGGCCTGTCCCTGTCTTCTGGCGCACGTCGAAATAGATGCGGCCGCTCACGTCATCCGTCACCTGGTAACGCCAGGCGGAGAGCACGTACCTCCCCCACTCGGAACTCGATCCCGGGGTCACCTGGACGTGCATCAGCGGGTCCTTGAGGCTGCGCCCGAATGACGGCAGATACACCGCCGGCACCGGACCGAAATAGAACAGGTTATCCTTGGCGACGATCTTGTCCTGATGGAACACGTCGACCTTGCGGGACTTGAAGAGATAATGCGGATGGTCCATGGAACAGGTGCTCATGGCCGCGCGACGGGCGATGAAATGAGTCTCATCCACCTTCTCCAGGGACTCCGTCTTGCCGAAGAAGGGATTGGCACGGAAACGGGCATCCACCACCGTGCCGGTCTGGGCCTCGAGGTCATAGACGATCCGCTCCCCCTCGATCACTCCGCTCGCGTCATCCAGACGGGCATGGCCTTCCGCGACCGCCACTTTTGTCCGCTGGTCCACGCTGATCCTGTCACAGGTAAGCTTCGCCCCCTTATAGACGATCTCCACGTTGCCCGTCGCGGAAAACTCGTTGCTGTCCGGCGCGTACTGCACCACGTCCCCCGTCACTTCCAGGGAACTGGTCGGCTGCACCACTTCCGAGTATGCCCGGGAAGGCAGCTTCGCGGCGAGGAGTATCCACGCCAGCAGCATCATGATCAGAGGGTTGCGCGTAGGCATATATTATTGGGGTATCTTCTTATGGTCGTCCAGGAACCGCTGCACGCCGATATCGGTCAAAGGGTGCTTGAGCAGCTGTTCGATGACGTTAAAAGGTATGGTGGCGATATCCGCACCGCATTTGGCCGCCTCCAGCACATGCACGGGGTTGCGCACCGAAGCGACGATGATCTCGGTCTTGAAGCCGTAGTTGCCGTAGATCTGCCGGATATCCCGGATCAGTTCCATCCCTACCGCGCTGATATCGTCCAGCCGTCCGATGAACGGGGACACGAACGTAGCCCCGACCTTGGCCGTAAGCAATGCCTGGTTCGCGGAAAAACAGAGGGTGACGTTGGTCTTGATCCCCTCCTGTGAAAGCACCTTGACCGCCTTAAGCCCTTCCCTGACCAGAGGAACCTTGACCACTATGTTACCGGCGATCTTCGCCAGCTCTCTGGCTTCTTTAAGGATCCCGGGGCAGTCCAGCGCAATGACCTCGGCGCTCACCGGCCCCTCGACCAGGGAGCAGATCTCTTTGAGCAGTTCCCTGGCCGGACGTTTTTCCCTCGCTACCAGAGTAGGATTGGTGGTCACTCCGTCCACCACCCCTAATGCCGCTGCTTCGCGGATCTCCTGCACGTTTGCCGTATCAATGAAGATCTTCATTCCGCTCTCTCCTCGCTAAGATCCCTGCGCCGATCATTCCGGCATCGTTTTTCAGTGCCGCCCTGAGGATACGCACGTCCCGCGCCTGCACCGGCATGGCCCGCGCCGCGACCTCGCGTCTGACCGCGCGCAACAGCACTTCCCCGGCGTTAGCCACCCCGCCCCCGATCACGATGCAATCGGGGTTGAGCAGATTCACCACCGAAACCAGCGCGGTGGCGATACGCCTGCCCACCGCGTCCCAAAATTTAACCGCTCCGGCTTCCCCCCTGGCCGCCCTGCGGGAAAGGTCCTCCAGCGTCACTTCGCTGCCGAACGTCTGCCGGGCCTGGGCCAGTATACGGGCGTTACCTACGTATGATTCCAGGCAGGCAGCTCCGCCGCAATTGCAGCGCGGCCCATGCTCGTTGATGGGCATATGCCCGATCTCACCGGTGATGTTGCTGGTGCCCCGGTAGAGTTTTCCGTCAATGATGATACCGCCGCCTACCCCGGTGCCTAAGGTCACGCACACGGCGTTACGGCTGCGTTTCGCCGCGCCAATGGTGCACTCCGCCAGGCACATCACATTAGCGTCGTTATCCACGAACACCGGAAGCCCGAGCCTGCGGCTCAATACCGAACGGAGGGGAACGTCCTTCCAGCCCTTGACGTTGGGCAGGAAATGCACCAGCCCCTTGTCCGCGTCCACCGGACCGGGTATCCCGATCCCGACACCCGCGATCCGCTTCTTGTCCAGCCGGTGCCCGCGGCATAACTCCGCCACCGCTTCCTTCATGGCATCAAGCAAATCCGCCTTGCGGGGGTATGCCGAAGTCGTCAATATCTTCTTGCCGATGATACGGTTACGAGGATTGAGCAGGCCGATCTTGACGCTGGTCCCGCCCATATCTATTCCTATCACGTATGATTCTGACATAGGGTAGTATTTTATCTGAAAGCACGCCGGTTTTCAAGAAGAGTTTCATCTATTAATACCGTAGATACAGATACGGTTACGGCCGTTCTGCTTGGCGCGGTAAAGCGCCATATCGGCTTTGTCGATCAGGTGCACCAGCTCTTCCCCGTCCTCGGGGTAGGTGGCAAGCCCGATGCTTATCGTGCCGGAGATCTGCTCGTCATACGCCCGGATGCGCAGGCGTTCCACCGCCTGGCGGATACGCTCCGCGGCGAAACGGGCCCCGTTCTTGTCGGTCTCGGAGAGCAGGATCACGAACTCCTCTCCGCCGTAGCGGCCGATGGAATCCACCTGCCGCGTGCCGTCCTTGACGGTCTTGGAGACTTCCCTGAGCACCACATCGCCCACCAGGTGTCCGTACTTGTCGTTCATGGCCTTGAAATGGTCGACGTCGATCATGAGCACGGAAAAGTTCAGATGGTATTTCTTCGAACGCTCCAGCTCGTCCCGGAAACGCTCCATGTAATACCTGCGGGTGAAGACCCCGGTCAGGGAGTCCGTGATCGCCAGCTCCTGCACCCGCTGATACAAAAGCACCCTCTTCATCCCCAGGACGAACTGATTGGTAAGCACGGAAAGTCGTTCGGTCTTCTCCGGTCCGACGTCGTCGATCGCCAGGTACCCCAAAAGCTTTCCGTCGATCTCGATGGCCGTGACGGAGTACCCCTTAAAATCGCGCAAGTCGGCTTTCTCCGGCAGGAACTGACAATCCTTGACGGAGAGGAACTGCTGCAGCTGCTCCTTGAACACCTCGAACACCTTCAGTCCGTCCAGGGACTTGCAGATGTGCCGGGTAAGGTCGAAGAGCGCGACGGTCTCCTCCACCGCGCAGAAAAGGTTCTCGTTCTCCGTATCCAGAGCCGCCGCCTGTGCGCGCAAGGCCGAAAGCCTGCCGCAGGCATTGACGAAATTCGCCTCCGCCACGCGTCGCTGCTCGCTGAACACCCGCAGCCAGTACGCCGCGAAAAGGACGTTCAAACAGAGGAATATGCCTACCCCGAGCATGCGACCACCTTGTTCCTGCCCTGCTGTTTCGCCGAATAGAGCGCCTGATCGGCCTTCATCAGTAATTCGTCGGGTTGCGCGCCGTCCTCGGGATGCATCGCCAGCCCGATGGAGATGGTGACGCTGGTCTCCTGGCGGCGCAGCACGATATTGCTTTTCTCGACCGCGGCGCGGAAAAGCCTCGCCGCTTTCAACCCTTCGTCGCGGGTAACGGATTTGAGCAGGATACAGAACTCCTCCCCGCCGAAGCGCGAGAGCACCGTTTCGTAATCCTTGAAAGTATGGGTCATCAGCGCGGCCAGGTGTTTGAGCACGATATCCCCCGCGGTATGGCCGAACTTGTCGTTGTATTGCTTGAAATGGTCGATATCCGCCATCAGCACGCAGCACGTGTTGTTGGCCCGGTGGCTTCTGGCGCACTCCTCCTGAAGCTGTTCGTAAAAAAACCGGCGGTTGAGCAGGTTGGTCAATCCGTCGTGGGTGGCCAGGTCCTTGGTGCGCTGGTACATCTGGCTGTTCTCGACCGCCACCGCCGCCACGTCCGCCAATGCCACCAGGAAACGCAGGTCCTCCTGGTTGAATGTTTGCGGCATGGCATGCTCCAGCCGCAGTACGCCGATAAGCTTGTTCTCGCTGATCAAAGGCGCGACCGCGAGTGAGGATACCGTGCGCTTCTGCCCGGTCTTGTCGATATCGAAACGGAAGTCCTTGCGGGTATCCTCCACCAGCAGCGGGCCGACATGCCTGACCACCCACCAGTCGAAGATATCCCCCTGCTTCTCTTTGACCACCAGCGTAGGATCCTGCTTCCTGGACTGGAAAAGGCTCAGCTGATGGTGCGGATCGACGAGATAAAGCAGGCAGGTCCCCTGCTTGTTGCTGATCAGGGAGAACGCGGTCTCGCAGATAGTCTCGCACACCGAATCCAGGGTCAGGTCGCTGCTGATGTTCTCGACGAAAGTGCGCAGCAGCCCGTAGCGGGTGATCTTATGCTGCGCGGCGAGCTTGGCCTTGAACGCCTGCGCGGTATGGTTGTTGGTGATATTGATCTGCTCGTCGATATCGAGGAGCTTGAGGTTGATCTGCTCCCTGCGCGAGGAGAACCAGGTGTAGAGCGCGATCAACACGCAGAGGTTGACCAGATGGAAGGCGGCTACCATGAACCAGGAGCGGATATGCCCGGTCGCCAGCAGGACCCAGGGAAGCAAAAGATAGGCCACCGCGAAGAAAAGGATACGGTATACCTTCTTGGCCACGGGGCCGCGCTGGAGCAGGATCCGCAATCCGGAGGAATTAGATAATGCTGTTTTCGGTATCTTTATCAAAGAAGTGCACCTTGCTCATGTCAAAGACCAGATCCATGTCCTGATTGACCTGGGGCCGGTCATGGGCGCCGACGCGCGCGATGAACGTATGTTTACCCGTGTTTAGGTACAGATACACTTCCGACCCCATGGGCTCGATGACCTCGCAGGTGGCCCGGACGGTGTTTTCCGGAGGGGCTTCGGAGACGAAAAGCTTGTCGTAGATGTCCTCGGCGCGGATCCCGAAGATCACTTCCCTGCCCGCATACGGCATCATCGCCTTGTACATCGGCTCCACCAGTTTGACCAGCAGTTTGCCCTCGTCGAAATAGAGCTTGCCTTCCCGTGATATGATACGTCCGTTAAGGAAACTCATGGGGGGATTCCCGATGAAACTGGCGACGAACTTGTTGGTGGGATGATCGTAGATGGTGATGGGGTCGGCCAGCTGCTGGATTACCCCCGACTTCATCACCGCGATGCGGTCGCCCATGGTCATGGCCTCGGTCTGGTCGTGCGTGACGTAGACGATGGTGGTCTGCAGGCGGATATGGAGCTTATGGATCTCGGTGCGCATCTGCACGCGCAGCTTCGCGTCCAGGTTGCTCAAAGGCTCGTCGAAAAGGAAACACAGGGGTTTGCGCACGATCGCCCTGCCCAAGGCCACCCGCTGGAGCTCACCGCCGGACATCTCGCGGGGCTTGCGGCCGAGAAGATGACGGATACCGAGGATATCCGCGGCCTCCTGCACCCTTTGCACGATCTCGCTTTTGGGATAACGGCGGAGCTTAAGCCCGAACCCCATGTTCTCGAACGCCGACATATGGGGATAGAGCGCGTAGTTCTGGAAGACCATGGCGATATCGCGGTCTTTGGCGGGGACTTCATTGACCTTCTTGTTGCCGATGAATATCTCTCCCGAGGAAGATTCCTCGAGGCCCGCGATCATCCGCAGGGTCGTCGACTTTCCGCAGCCGGAGGGCCCGACCAGCACCATGAACTCTTTGTTCTCGACGCCCAGGTTGATGTTATTGACCGCTCTCTGGCCGTTCGGATATACCTTCGAGATGTTGCGTAAGCAGACCTGTGCCACGCGCAGCGCCTTTTCTTATGCTTCCTTTTTATCCGGCTGCAGGTACGACAACACCTGCACGATCGTGGATTTCAGCTGGCCGCGCGGAGAGATCAGATCGATCAATCCGTGCTCCAGGAGGAACTCTGAACGCTGGAAACCCGGAGGCAGCTTCTGCCTGATGGTCGTTTCGATGACCCGGGGACCGGTAAATCCGATCAACGCCTTGGGCTCGGCGATCGTGACATCCCCCAGCGCGGCGAAAGAAGCCATGATCCCGGCCATAGTCGGGTTGGTAAGCACGGAAATGAACGGCAGTTTCGCCCGGTGGTGCAGCGCCAGGGCCGCGGAGGTCTTGGCCATCTGCATCAGGCTGAACATCCCCTCGTACATGCGGGCGCCTCCCCCGGATCCGGACACGATGACGACGGGAAGCCGCTCCTTCGTGGCGAACTCGATTGCCCGGGTGATCTTCTCTCCTACCACCGACCCCATCGATCCCATGATGAAACGGGAATCCGTGACTCCCAGCGCGACCCGCAGGCCGCTCATCTGCGCTTCACCGGTGATCACGGCATCCTTTAATCCCGTGACCCCCTGGTCCTGCGCCACCTTTTCCAGGTACGTCTTCGGCCCCTTGAAGTTCAGCGGATCGACCGAGACCATCTCCGGATCGAACTCCTGAAAAGTCCCCGCATCCGCGAGCATGGCCACGCGCTCCGGCGCGCCGAGGGTGAAATGGTAATTGCACTTCGGGCATACCCGGAGGTTCTCTTCCAGCGTCTTGTTGAAAAGCGCTTCCGAACACTCCTCGCACTTGGTCCAGATACCGTCGGGCATCTCCTTCTTCTTGACCCTGACGATGGTATATTTTGGTTTTCCGAATAGCGCCATTATGTCACTCCAGGGGGTTGATCAGGAGCCCGGAGGGCACCTTGGGATAAAAAAAGGTGGATTTGGGAGGCATCTTATGTCCCGCCAAAGCCACCGCAATGATCTGCTCCATCTTGACCGGATTAAGATAAAATCCGACGCACGTATCGCTCGCCTTGACCGCCGAGAGCACTTCCTCCCGCTCATGATGATAGGATACATAAGACTTATCATCCGGCTCCAGGCCCAGCGTCTTTTTCATGACCAGGTAGTTAAGGATGGACACGTCGAGCGTACGGTATTCCTTCGGCTTATCCGCGATGATCTTATCGAGTATTTTCACGTTCCTCAGGCGCAAAAGCCAGAACTGCCGGCCGTACTGCATGCCGATCAGGTGCTCGCTGCGGCCCCCCTTTTCCATAAGGAAGAAGAAACGGTTCTGGTCCTTGCACTCCTCGATCTCGAAGAACGCGTTAAGGGATTCCCTGGTCCGGCCCAAATCCAGCGGAGCGGCCAGGCGCACCAGGCGATGGATCGGCAGCACCGTCAGGCCCTTGCCCGAGGAATCGGTGAAATACGCCATCACATAATTGTAGGGGCTGCCTGCGGGGGCTTTGACCTCGTCGCGCAGCGTACAGGCGATCTCGTAACGGTGATGCCCGTCCGCGATAAAGATGTTCTCGTCGCCTATCTTCTCCTGGATCTGTGCCACCAGCGCAGGATCGTCGATACGCCAGAGTTTATGCACCTGATCCTGCTCCGCGACCTCCAAAAGGGGTTTTTTGTCCAGCACGAAACGGTAGGCGCGCTGCACCAGCCGGTTGCGGTCCTCGAACACCACGAAAATGGGGCTTAGGTTGGCCTTGACCTTGCGGGTGAGTTTGAGCCTGTCCTCCTTGGCCTCGGAACGGGTATGCTCGTGGCCGAAGTTCTTCTCCCCGAGCTTAAGGCGGGCAAAGAACCCCAGGCGGATACGCTTCTCCCCTTTGACCGTATACTGGTGGCTGTAAAAATAAAATGCCGGCGTATCGTCCTCGACGAGTACGCCGGATGCTTTCCAGGCGGAAAAATCCTTCGCCGCCTGCTCATATTTATCCCCCCCGGGTTCATCCATGCGGAAATCGATGTGGATGAAGTTGTGCGGGTCCCTGCGGTGCAGTTCCTTCTGCCGGTCAGCCGGGATGACGTCATAAGGCGGGCAAAGCACTTTTTCCAGCGTTACTTTCTGCGGATTATAATGAACCCCTCTAAAGGGCGCGATCGCGGTCATGTAGCCTGAAACCTCCGATTAGTGCGCCGAACGAGTCTACCAGCACATCCCAGGCAGTAGCGCTCCTCAACGGCACGAAATACTGGTGAATTTCATCAGTTATAGCATAAACCACCGAAAATAGCAATGTAATTATGAAGGCTTTACGGCCGGGAAGTGCGGTATCGGTGCGGGATAAGGCGCTGCGGAAAAGCCACCCCAGGAGCGCATACACCGCGGCATGGAACGCTATATCCTGATGGTCGAAGACCTTAGGGATGGACGATCCGGGCAGGGATGAAAATCCGAAGATAACACCCATCCAGCAGCCAAGGGCGATCCAGTAAGGCCACGCCCGGCGCTCAATGCGCATTGCAGCCGCCGCAGGTGCCGTCCTTGGATTTCGGGCACGCGGGAGCGTCCCCTTTGGAAGCGGCGCCGGATTTCTTGTAATCCGTCGCGTAAAACCCGCTTCCCTTGAAAATGATGCCTCCTCCCGCGCTGAAAAGCCGTTTCACTTTTTTTGCGCACTTGGGGCACTTGGAGAGTGGTTTTTCCGTGATCTGCTGAAACGCCTCGAACTTGTGTCCGCAGGCGGTGCATTCATATTCGTACGTAGGCATTACAACGGCTCCTCTATTTGAACGCTTTCTTGATCTTTTCCGATAATGATTCCTGCCCCGGCGCTTCCCCGCTGGCCGCGGCAAACGCCTCCATCAGCCTGCGCTGCTCGCCGTTCAAGGAACGGGGGATCTCGACATTCACCCGGACCAGCTCGTCGCCTACGCCGCGTCCGTGCACATCGGGGATCCCTTTTTCCTTAAGCCGGAAGACCTTGCCGCTCTGGGTACCGGCAGGGACTTTCATCTCCACCTTACCCTCAAGCGTAGGCACCTCCACCTCTCCACCCAGCACCGCCTTGGAGAGGCTCACCGAGATCTCGGTCAACAGGTCATTCCCGTGCCTTTCGAAGGTGGCATGCCGGGAAACCTCGATCAGCACGTACAGGTCGCCGTGGCCCGCAGAACCGGACTCTCCTTCGCCCCGCACGCGCAAGGAGGACCCGTTATCCACGCCGGCGGGTATCTTCACCTTGATCTTGCGCACTTCGCGGGTACGTCCCTGCCCATGGCACTGCGGACAGGGTGTCTGGATCAGCGTGCCTTCTCCCCGGCAGCGGGAACAGGTCTGGGCCAGCTGGAAAAACCCGTTGGAAACCACGGTGCGCCCCTGTCCCCGGCACTGCGGACAGGTGACCCGCTTAGTCCCCGGCTTGGCGCCGCTTCCGCCGCAGGTGGTGCAGGTCTCATACCGGGGCACCGTGACGGTCTTTTCCGTGCCCGCGGCAGCTTCCTCGAGAGTGATCTGCACGGTAATCTCCAGATCCCGCCCCTTGCGGCTGCGGCCGGATCTGCCCCGGCCGCCACCGCCGAATATATCGAACCCCATATCGCCGAAGAGCTCCTCGAAGAAGCTTCCGCCTTCGCCGCCTCCCCCGCCCATCCCCTGAAAGATGCTGGAGAAATCAGCGCCCTTGAAGATATCCTCATAGGCGTACTTCTGGTCCACTCCGGCATGGCCGTACTGGTCGTACGTTGCCCGTTTCTGGGTATCGGAGAGCACGGCATAGGCTTCGGAGATCTCCTTGAACTTCTCTTCCGCCTCTTTCTTCTGCTCCGCGGGCACCCGGTCGGGGTGGTACTTCATGGCTGCCTCGCGGTACGCCCTCTTTATCTCTTCGATGGGGGCGCCTTTTTTGACCCCCAGCACTTCATAGTAATCGCGTTTCACCGCCATTATTTTTCTTCCTTGAAATCAGCGTCGATTATATCGTCGTCCTTCTTCTTGGGGTTAGGCTCTTCCGAACCCTTCTCCTCGGTCGGTTTTTCCGTCCCCGGCTGCGCCTGTCCCTCTGCGCCCGGTTTCGCCTTGGCCGACTGCTTGTATATCTCCTCCGCCAGCTTATGGGCGGCCTTGGTCAGCGCATCCATCCCCTTCTTGATGCGCTCGATATGCTTATCCTTGACCGCGGTCTTGAGGTCGTTGACCGCCGCCTCGATCGAGACCCGCTCTTCCTGGGACACCTTATCCCCGTACTCCTTCAGGGATTTTTCGGTGGCATAGATGAGCTGGTCCGCCTGGTTGACGTGCTCGACCTCTTCTTTCTTCTTGGCGTCATCCTCGGCGTACTTCTCCGCGTCCTTGACCATCTTGTCGATCTCTTCCTTGGAGAGCTTCTTGGGCGCGCTGATCTTCACCGACTGCTCCTTGCCCGTGCCCAGGTCCTTGGCCGAGACATGCACGATCCCGTTGGCGTCGATATCGAACGCCACTTCGATCTGGGGCGTGCCGCGGGGCGCGGGAGGAATGCCTACCAGGTCGAAACGGCCGAGCTCGACGTTATCGTTGGCCATCTTGCGCTCGCCCTGCAGCACGCGGATGGTCACCGCCGGCTGGTTATCCGCCGCGGTCGAGAAAACATTGCTCTTGCGCGTAGGGACTGTCGTATTGCGCTCGATCAGCGGGGTCATCACTCCGCCCAGGGTCTCGATACCGAGGGTCAACGGGGTCACGTCCAGAAGCAGCACGTCCTTGACCTCGCCCTTGATGATCGCCGCCTGGACCGCAGCTCCCAGCGCCACGCACTCCATGGGGTCGACACCGCGCTCGATCTTCTTGCCCACGTACTCTTCCACGAACTTCTGGACGATGGGCATGCGGGTAGGGCCGCCTACCATGATGATCTTGTCGATCTCTTTGGAAGTGAGTTTGGCGTCGGACAATGCCTGCTCCATGGGATGCTTGCAGCGGTCGATGATGGGCCCGACCAGCTCTTCGAGCTTGGCGCGGTTCAGGGGCATGGTCATATGCTTAGGACCGGTGGCATCCGCGGTGATGAACGGCAGGTTGATATCCGTGGTCACGCTCGAGGAAAGCTCGATCTTGGCCTTTTCCGCCGCCTCTTTCAGACGCATCATCGCCATCTTGTCGTTCTTAAGATCGATACCCGACTCCTTCTTGAACTGGGTGGCCAGGTAATCGATGAGCACGTTGTCCATGTCGGTGCCGCCGAGCTGGGTGTCCCCGGAGGTTGATTTCACCTCGAAGACCCCCTGCGCCATCTCCATGATAGTCACGTCCAGGGTGCCGCCGCCGAGATCGAAGACCATGATCTTCTGTTCCTTCTGGGATTTCTCCAGGCCGTATGCGAGGCAGGCAGCCGTAGGCTCGTTGATGATGCGCAGGACCTTCAGCCCCGCGATCTCGCCCGCATCCTTGGTCGCCTGGCGCTGGTTGTCGTCAAAGTACGCCGGGCAGGTGATAACCACTTCCTCGATCTTGTCCCCCAGGTATGCCTCGGCGTCCTCCTTGATCTTCTGCAGGATGAACGCGGATACCTGCTGCGGGGTGAACTCTTTGCCCGCGGCCTTGAACTTGTAATCCTGGCCCATCTTGCGCTTGGCGGCGTAGATGGTGCCTTCGGGATTGATGGAGGCCTGACGCTTGGCCGGCTCGCCGACCAGGCGCTGCCCGTCCTTGGTGAACGCCACATAGGAAGGGAAGGCTTTTCCGGAAGCCACGCCCGCGCCCTCTGCCGAAGGGATGATCACCGGACGGGAACCCTCCATCACCGCCGCCGCCGAATTCGATGTACCTAAGTCAATTCCTATCACTTTTGCCATTGTACACCTCCTGAACACATTATGTTTTTATTTAGTGAAGTCCCGGCGAATGTCCTGGAATTATCGCAGAGAATTCCAGGACAAGCCTATGAGCCGGGACCTTGATCGTTCGTCTTCTTCGAAACTTTCACCTTCGCGGTGCGCAACACCCGGTCGAACATCCTGTACCCTTTTTGCAATTCCTCCAGAATGGTATGCTCCGCAACCCCGTTGTCCTCTTGCTGCATCAAAGGCTCGTGCAAATTGGGGTCAAAAGCTTTACCCTGCGCGTTCATCGGGGTCACTCCGTGCGACTTGAGCAGCTCGTAGAGATGCGCCAGGATCATTTCCACGCCCTTGATGAACGTGGGCATATCCGCGTTCTTGGATTCACCCTGTGCCACCACCCGTTCCAGGTCGTCGAGTATGTGCAGCAGTTCCAGGAGCACTTTCTCATTGGCGTACTTGACGAACTCCGCCTTATCCCGCTCCAGGCGCTTGCGGGTGTTCTCCAGGTCCGCCTGCATGCGCAGCATCTTATCCCACGCCTCTTCGGCCTTGCGGCAGGATTCCTGCAACTGCGCGTACTCCTTGGCCGGTATGGTCACCGTCTCATCCGCCGTCTCAGGCACTGCCGGCTGCGCAGGAGAATCCGCGTTATGTTCGTGCTTGACGTGCTTATCCTTATGATGTTCCATCATTCCTCGATATCATCCAGTACCTGCGACAAAATATCGGAAATATACGCGAGCTTGGGCATGATCACCTCGTAGTTCATGCGCGCCGGGCCCAGCACCGCCACCTTGCCCGAGGGTTTCTTCTTCCGGGAGTATTGCGATACCACCAGCGCACAGCTGTTCATGTCCTCCGAACCCAGCTCATCACCTATATATACTTTGACCTTTTCCTTGAAATCCTTGTTGATCACGTGCAAAAGCTTCTGTTTCTCTTCGATCATCCGCACCAGGAACCTGATACGGCCGGAATCCTTGAATTCAGGCTCGTCCAGCACGTAGCTCAACCCGTTGTAGATGATCTTGTCATGCCACTCCAGGAACGAGACGATCCCGGCATAATGGGTCATCACCGAAAGCACCTGGGTGGTCTTTTCCAGGGCGTCCTCGAGCCTTTTGATCTCCTTGCGGTACTCTTTGGCGACCTTCTGCTTCTCCTCATCGAGGATGTCGTTGCGCAAGACCAGGAAGTCCACGTAGTACCTGAATCCCTTATCCGTAGGGATCCTTCCCGCCGAAGTATGCGGATGCATCAGATATCCGGCATCCTCCAGCTCGGAAAAGATGTTACGGATGGTAGCCGAGCTTAAGCCGAACTGCTTGGCCAGGTCATCCGAGGCCACCGGCTGCGCGTCTTTGGTGTATCGCTCGATCGTCGCCGCCAGGATCGCCTTTCTCCGGTTATCGTGGTCCACCATTCTTGCCATACTGCTCCTCAATTTGGCACTCCCCAACACAGACTGCTAATTGTAGCATAATCCTTTTTCTTGTCAACGCTTTACCGCACCGGATACGAAGGTAAGCTTACCGTCCTGCGCATCCACGGAAACCGAATCCCCGGGCTTGACCCCGCCCTCGAGCAGCAGCACTGCCAGCGGGTCCTGCACCTGCTTCTGGATCACCCGCTTTAAGGGCCTGGCGCCGAAATCCGGGTCAAACCCCTGCGCCGAAAGCAGGTCCTTAGCCCGGCGGGAAAGGGTGACGATCACCCCGCGCTGGGAAAGCCTGCGGTACAACGGCTCCATCTCGATATCCAGTATGCGGTTGATATCCTCCTTGCTTAACGGGTTGAACTTGATGATCTCATCCAGCCGGTTTATGAACTCCGGCCTAAACGTCTGCCTGATCTTCTCCGGGTCAATGTTGGAGGTCATGATCACCAGCGCGTTGCGGAAATTGACCGTGCGGCCCTGGCCGTCGGTAAGCCTGCCGTCATCCATCACCTGAAGCAGCACGTTGAAGACATCGGGATGCGCCTTCTCTATCTCATCGAGCAGGATCACGCAGTAGGGCCTGCGCCGGACCTTTTCGGTCAGCTGTCCCCCCTCGTCATACCCCACGTAGCCGGGAGGCGCTCCGATCAGGCGGGAGACGCTGTGCTTCTCCATGTACTCCGACATATCGATGCGCACCAGCGCATCCTCGTCGTCGAAAAGGAACCACGCCAGCGCCTTGGCCAGCCTGGTCTTTCCCACTCCCGTAGGACCCAGGAAGATGAATGAACCCAGGGGCCTTTTCTCATCCCCTATCCCGGAGCGGGCGCGCCGCACGCAGCTGGAAACCGCCTCGATCGCCTTATCCTGGCCGACGATACGGGACTTAAGCCGCTCCTCCATCTTGAGGAGCTTCTCCGTATCCCCCTCCATCAGTTTGCTCGATGGTATCCCCGTCCACTCCGAGACGATGCGGGCGATATCTTCTTCCCCGACCTCTTCCTTAAGCATCAGGCTGGTCTTCTGAAGAAGGGAGAGTTCCTCATTGAGGGCTTTCATCTGCTTCTCAAGCTCGATCAGTTTCCCGTAGCGGATCTCGGCGACTTTACCTAAGTCCCCGCGCTTTTCCGCTCCCGCAGCTTCGTTCTTCGCTTCCTGGATCTCCTCCTTGCGCTGCTGGATGCGCACGATCACCTGTTTTTCCTTCTCCCACTGGGACTTCTTTTCGGAGAGTTCCTTTTCCAGGAGCGCGCGCTCTTCCTCGAGCTTCTTAAGGCGGTGTTTAGAGGCATCATCCTTCTCCTTCTTCAGCGCCTGGCGCTCTATCTCAAGCTGCATGACCTTGCGCTGGATGACGTCGATCTCCTGCGGCATGCTGTCGATCTCGATACGCAGCCGGGACGCGGCTTCGTCGATCAAGTCCACGGCCTTGTCCGGAAGGTTGCGCTCGGTGATATACCGGTGGGAAAGGGTCGCCGCCGCGATCAGCGCGGTATCTTTGATCCGCACCCCGTGGTGCACCTCATAACGCTCTTTAAGCCCGCGCAATATGGCGATGGAATCCTCGACCGTCGGCTCAGCCACGAACACGCTCTGGAAACGCCGCTCCAGGGCGCTGTCCTTTTCGATATGGGTGCGGTATTCGTCCAGGGTGGTTGCGCCGATACAGCGCAGCTGGCCGCGGGCAAGCAGGGGCTTAAGCATGTTCGCCGCATCCACCGCCCCTTCGGCGGCTCCCGCGCCCACGATCGTATGCAGCTCGTCGATAAAAAGGATGATCTCCCCGTCCTTCTCCTGCACTTCCTTCAATACCGCCTTAAGCCGGTTCTCGAACTCCCCGCGGAACTTGGCGCCGGCGATCAGGCTGCCGATATCCAGGGAGATGATACGTTTATCCTTCAGTCCTTCGGGAACGTCCTTGGAGGCGATCCTCTGCGCGAGACCCTCGACGATCGCGGTCTTTCCCACGCCCGCCTCGCCGATCAGGACGGGATTGTTCTTCGTCCTGCGGGTAAGCACCTGCATCAGCCTGCGGATCTCCTGGTCCCGGCCGATCACCGGGTCGAGTTTCATCCTATACGCCAATTCGGTAATATCCTGGCCGTACTTCTGCAGGGCGTTGAACTTCTCCTCCGGGTTTTCGTCCGTGATACGGTGGCTGCCGCGCACCTTAGCCAATGCGGCGAGCACCTGGTCTTTGCCTGTGCCGTGCTTCTTGAACACTTTCGAAAGCGCAGAATCCGCATCCTCCAGTGCCGCCAGCAGAAGGTGCTCGGCAGAAAGGAACTCATCCTTCATTTCCCTGGCCTTTACCGCGGCTTCTCCTAAAAGGGTATTGGCCTTCTGGGAAAGATAGACCTGCGCATTGCCTCCCTGAACCCTGGGCTTATGCTGCAGGGCATCCTCCAGAGCCTTTGCTGCGGCGCCCACAGGGACTCCGGTCTCCTGCATCACCTGTGCCAGCAGACTGCCATCCTGCTTGATCGCGGCATAAAGTATATGCTCCGGCTCTACCTGCTGATGGGAAAGCCTCTGCGCCGCTGCCGCTGCTTCCTGTATCGCTTCCTGTAGTTTCTGGGTCAACTTATCCATTCTTCCTCCGTTAGCACTCATAGGTATCGAGTGCTAATATAAAGGTAAAAAAATTTTATTCCGGCCTTTCCTTTTCCAGTATGACCTTGACTCCGCTTATATTCACGTGTTTCTCCTGCATCAGATAATAGACATATTCAAGACGCTTGATATCCTTAAGGGAGTACAGCCGGCTTTTCTTCCCCACCCGCTTCGGGCAGACAACACCTTTATTATCCAGCTGCCGCAGTGTCCATACCGGCAGCGTAGTAAGTTTACTTACTACGCTGATCACATATACCGGCTCATCCGGACTGATGTAAATATCGAACTTTGGCATGTCCTCTCCTTGCAAACTGATATTACCATGCCATAACAATCTTGTCAAGATAAATTAATTATTTTAATTAGATAATCTAATCGAGTAACTTTATTGTATTATCCTGCAATATGTTAGCAATTGACTTATTCCTAATATTAACCGTGACCTTAACGCCATTCTCCAAGTACTCTGTAGCCACTACCTTGCCCAGGCTGTGCAGCTGATTCAAGACCGCCATCTTGCCGTGCGGAAGCAAAAGCGTGACCAGCGCCATGCGCGGCGCCAGCTTCTCCTCTATTCTTTCGCAAAGCAGCCCGATATTGGTCCCCTTTTTCGCCGAGATCGGCAGCGCATCCGGCATGCGCTCCTTGACCATCTCGAGCGAAGGCCCGTCTATCTTGTCGATCTTATTAAGCACGACCAGCACGGGCTTATCCTGCGCACCGATCTCCCGTAACACCGCGTGCACCGACTCCACCTGAAGTTGCATCATGGGATTGCTCGCATCCACCACATGCACCAACAGGTCCGACTGCACCACCTCCTCCAGCGTCGCTTTGAATGACTCGACGAGCTTATGGGGAAGGTTATGGATGAACCCGACGGTATCCGAGATCACCGCATGCACGCCCTTTGGCAGCACGATGGTCTTGGTGCGGGGATCGAGCGTGGTGAACAGGTTCGGGGATTCCACCTGCCCGGCGTCGGTCAGCGCATTGAGAAGAGTGGATTTTCCGGCGCTGGTGTAGCCGACGATAGTGATGGTAGGCACCTGGTCGTCCACCCGGCGCTTGCGGATCAGCTGCCGGTGCAGCCGCACATCCGCCAGCTCCTTACGCAGGCTGTCCAGACGGGCGCGGATCCTGCGGCGGTCGACTTCCAGCGCCTGTTCTCCCGGTCCGCGGGAGCCGATACCGCCTCCCATCCGGGAAAGGATCAGCCCCTTGCCGATCAACCGCGGCAGTAAATACTCGAGCTGCGCAAGCTCCACCTGCATCTTGCCTTCCGGGGATCGGGCATGGCGGGCGAATATGTCGAGTATCAGCTGGGTGCGGTCGATAGTCTTCCTGCCGATCACCTCCTCGAGATTGCGCTGCTGCGTCCCGGAAAGGTCATGGCTGAAGATCACCACCGAAGCCTTTAATTCCGCGCTCAGCATGGCCAGCTCCTGGGCCTTGCCCTTGCCGACGAAAAGATTGGGGGTGGGCCTATCCCTGACGCAGGTCACGTTCTCCAGCACCTGCGCGCCGGAGGCCGCTGCCAGCTCTTCCAGCTCCAAGGCGGATTCCTCCATGGTCCAGTCGTCTTCTTCGCTGTGGATCTTTATCGTCACCAGCAGTGCTTTTTCCATAGTCTATTTGTTTTCCCATAATAACCGGTATATCCGTGCGGCAACCGTTGCGGCAGTATCCCTCTTCGCCACCCCGACCCACTGCACCCGGCTATCCTTCTTGAACCAAGTCATCTGGCGCTTGGCGTACGCCTTGGTGTTGCGTCCGATCTGCGCCAGGGCCTCATCCAGCGTGATCTTATCGCGCAAATATTCCTTTATTTCGCGGATCCCGATGGCAAACTGCGCGGTCTGGCTAAGCCTCACGCGCAATAGCCTGCGCACCTCGGGCACCAGCCCTTGTTTTACCATCCGTTTGACCCGCTCGTCTATACGCCGGTGCAGAAGCTCCTTCTCCAAAAGGAGCCCGAACACCCGCACCTCGAACTCCCCCGCGATCCCGCTGCGCTGCTTTTGCAACGCGGAGATCTGCATGCCCGTGGCCTCATACACCTCCAGGGCGCGCACGATGCGTTTAGCGTCATTGGGATGTATCTTGGCTGCGGCTTCCGGATCGACCATTAACAGACGCGCGTGCATCTGTCCGCTTCCCTGCTCCCTTGCCTCCTTCTCCAGCCGAGCCCGGCACGCCTTATCCCCTTTTGCCGGAAATATCCCGTCGAGAAGCGCGGACATATATAAACCGGTGCCTCCGACAAAAAGCACGCTGCGGCCCTGTTTTTGCAGTTTCCCGATCTTATCCATCGCCGCAGCGCGGTATTTGGCCGCATCGAACCTGCGGGAAGGCGCCAGGAACCCGACGAGATGATGCCGCACTGCCCTTCTCTGCACCGGATCGGGCTGCGAGGAAAGTATGCGCATCCCCTTATATACCTGCATGGAATCACAGGAGATGATCTCCGCGCGCAGTTTCCGGGCAAGAAGGATACCGGCCCCGGTCTTACCCGAAGCGGTAGGGCCGACCAGGAACACGAGACGAGGCTTTGAGACGGCAGGCATTACGGGCAGACCCTCACCGGATACCCCATGGTCTCGAGCTTTTTTGACATCTCTTCGGCCTCGGCGCGGGTAAGGAACCTGCCTACGCGCACCCTGAACCTCGGCTCAGAGCCGGTAGTGTCGTCCTCGAGATATGCGGCGATCCGTTTCTTGAGCAGCTCGTTGTTAAGCTTGACGGCGTTGGCTTTCTTTGCGAACACCCCCACCTGGATGGTATAGAAACCTCCGGGCAGCGGACAGGTATCCGGCCCGAGGTCCGAGGTGCCCTGCAGCAGGGTCTTATCCGTGATCGCCTTGCGGCTTTCCAGGGCTTTGGGCATATCGCCGAGCTTGGCGTAGGTCAGGCTGATCCGGTAATGCAGCAGGTCGGGGTAGGTCTTTCCCATATCCGTTGCCATCAACTCCTGATAAAGGCCGAGCGCCTGGGTAAAGTAGCCGCGAAGATAACAGGTATCCGCTTTTCCCAGGAGCGCATCATTGTGAAAGGTGCTCTGCGGGAACTCATCCAGGAGGATATCGTAGATATCGCAGGCGCGAAGCAGGTTGCCTTCCTTCATATAGCTGGTGCCGAGCAGATAATAGAGCTCGGAGAGCTCGGGCACGTCCTGGGCGTTCTCCATCAGGTCCTCGCCCTCTTTGATCGCGGCGCGGTAATCACCCTGCAGGAACGGGACCTTGACCTTATCCAGGTCCAGGGCAAAAGCCTGTGCCGCAACGCTCAATGCGGCCACTGTCATCAGGATACGGACCGATCGTATCATCGTAATTCCTTGGATATCCTCTTCTGCAGGTCCAGGAGGATGCGGTGCCTGCGCTCTTTGTCCTTCTGGGTGACGTCATCCGGCAGCTTGCTGGCGGCGGTGTGCGGCCGCGGGGAATACTTGAAGAGAAAAGCACAGTCGAATCTCACCTGCTCCAACAGGGAGCGCGTCTGCGCGAACTCCTCCTCCGTCTCTCCGGGAAAGCCCACGATCACGTCCGTGCTCAACTGCCCGCCGGGCACTAACGCCCGGTACTGTTCGACCAGGGCAAGGTAGTGCGCCCGGGTGTATCCGCGGTTCATCCTCTTCAATACACTATCAGCTCCGGACTGAAAAGGCAAGTGCAGATACTTCTTCAGCTTCTTTGACGCGCCCATGACCTTGAAAAGTTCCGGGGAAGCGTCCTTAGGGTGCGAGGTGACGAACCCGAACTCCTTTAAGCCCGCGACCTTCTCCACCATCCCGATCAGCTCCACGAAACCGACCTTGCCGTCCTTATACGAATTGACGTTCTGTCCCAAAAGGGTGATGCTCGGTATCCCGGAATCGACCGCCTCCTTTACTTCGCGGAGGATATCCTCGTGTTTCCGATGCTGCAGCTCTCCGCGCACGAATGGCACAACGCAATAGGAGCAGTAATTTGAGCAGCCGTGCGAGATGACCGTAAAGCAGTGGTCCTTCGAGGCGTGGAATCCTGTATGGTACATGGATTCGTCCCTGGCCTTGGCGCCGGTTTCCCGCACGCGCTTCTCGAACGCGGCCTTGACCACCTTGCCGATGGACTGGATATTCTTAGGCCCCACCACGAAGTCGACGTGGGGGCTGCGGGTAAACACCTTCTGCTCGTAGTTCTGGGCCATGCACCCGACCAGGCCGATCAGCCTCTTGCCTTTTTTCGCGATGCGGCCGATCTCGCTCCAGACCTTATCCTCGGCGTGCTGGCGCACGGAACAGGTGTTGAAGATCACCACCTGCGCCTCCTCCCAGGAATCGGCGAGGGCAAACCCCTCCTGGCGCAGGAGTCCGGCGATGATCTCCGAATCCC
>CAZAPM010000008.1:57186-106702 GCA_964487475.1 uncultured Planctomycetales bacterium | reverse complement strand
GGCAGGGATACGTCCGGCCCTCATCCGGGAAGATCAAGGTCAGCTGGTATAATGCCCTTCCCGGGGCCGCGACGTTCATCGGGATCACTCCGGAAGGAGTGGTGGTGGAAACCGCGACGATCGTGCCGGATATCGCTTCCCTTGGCCTTCCTGCCCAGGAGATCTGTGCCGATCCGATAGATAGCCTGCGCAAATCCGGGATGAGGATGTGCGAAGTGGTCATGCTCGCGAGTTCCACGGGCAAGCCGCAGCTCCTGATGAGCCTTTTCCAGCTGCTCCTGGAGTATGCGCGCGACCATCTGGAATGCGACGGCATGTGTATCGCGGTGCATCCCCGCCGGAAATACCTTTTTGCCCATCTTTTGTTCCGCGTATTATGCCCCGTGTTTCCCTATGAGGATGCCAACGGCGCTCCGGCGATCGTGCAGTATGTGGATATCCATGCGCTGCCGGAGGGATTCTCCAAGCCGGGTAAGGAGCGATTGTACGATTTCTTTGTGCGCAACAGGGCGGACCTGGAGGTGCTCGAAGGAGGGGTAAGGTACAACGATGCGCTGGCGAAGTATTTCCTGACCGAGAAAAGCAACGCCTGGCAGAGGGCTTCTGATGCGCAAAAGAAATATCTGAAAGCGCATTATCCCGCTGTTGAAATTACCCGGGATTGATAGTATCATACTCGCGGCGTCGTTGTGTTGTGTCACTTCATCCGGAGTATCCCAGTGTTTAAGATATTCGGGGTAATAGAGGTGCCCCGCACCCATCTCAGAACAGCCCGTGTAAACGCGCGTTCCGCGTTGTTTTTCAACGGCCTGCGTGCCGCATTAAAAGATCCGTATTCCTCATCCTGTGCGTTTCGGATCCCGCTGGGGCACGTCGGCGGGATATTTGCCGAGGGGACGGATCAGACTTTCCGGAAGTGGCACGATCCCCGGCAGGGAACAGTGCTGCTTGCCGGGACCCCGGGTAATGAGATCTCCGGCCGGCCAATGACCCCACAGGAAGCGTTGCGGCAATACCGGGCGAAAGGCCCGGAGTTCCTGCGGGATATGGAGGGGATTTTTTCCTGCATCATCTTTGATCATGCCGGTCCGGACGGCGCGCAGCTGCTGATCGCCAATGACAAGGCCGGATTCTTCCCACTGTATTATTTCGAGGACGGAGGGTTATTTGCGTTCTGCTCGGAAGCAGAGCCGCTCCTGCGCTCTCCGTATATCCGCATGTCCTTGGACCATGACAGCATCGCGCAGTTCTTTTGCTGCGGGTATATCCTGCACGGACGCACTTTTGTCCGGGAGATCAGGAACTTTGGACCGGCAACTGCGCTGGAATTTTCCGGAGGCAAGAAGAGGACATCGGTGTATTTCACCTGGGAGAGCGGTTGCAGCGCTGCGCGCAAGGAAAAGGATGTGTTAGCCGGGGTCTACGACGCGTTGTCGCGGGGGATCGCTTCTTTCCTGCCGCCGGGCGGAAAAGTCTTCACTGCGCTGACCGGAGGAAGGGATACCCGGATGATCGCGTCCATGCTTAAGGGAGCGCGAACCGACCTGACCGCGATCACCTTCAGGAATGAGCGGACCGACCTTCTGGATGTCGCGCTGGCGTGCCGTGTTGCCAAGCATTTGAAGATCAGGCATGAGCTGATCAGCATCCCTTCTTACGCCGGCACAGGCAAGGAACCGCGGGCACTTAAGTTGCGCGGGGTGAGGTTACAGGACCTTTCTAAGAACATCGCTGCGGGGTTATCTCCGGTATCCCGTAACGGGGCCATGCGGCAGATGTGTACCGTGCCGCACTTCTCCGGATTGATGGGAGGAGAGGTGCTGGGCCGGGATGTCGATGGTTACGACTTAAAAGGTGACGGTGCGCAGGTGCAGGATATCTTCAGCGCGGGATTCATCCGGCGCATCGAACGGCTTCCCGGGCAGTATCTGGCAGAAGCGCAAAAAGAGGTGCCGTTTCCTTTTCGGGCCAATACCGCGCTGTTCTTTTTCTTGAGGCATATCCTTAGGAGTTATTTCAATGTGATCGAAGGGGATGGATGGGAGAGGCCCGCGTATAATTTCGTGCATCCTGCGCGGGTGTTCCCTTTCCTTTATCCGGAGCTGCTTTTGGCAGTGACCCGGGCGCAGCCGGGTAAGGAGTTCTACCTGCAGGTATATAAGAGATACCACCCCGAAAGTCTGGGTATGCCTTTTTTGAGCGATTATCAGGTTCGGGGCAGGGCCTTGCAGCAGGGGAAGGAGCGTCTTGCGTCTGCCGCAGCACTGGCGCGTGCCGCGAAGGTTCTGCAGGGGGAGGGGATAATCAAGGACCTTTCCGCGGTGGCACGCATTTTTCCGAGGGCATTGCTGTATTTCAGCGCATGGTTCGGATTCAACCGCGAAAGCCTTCCTTAGCCCGTCTGTACGAGTGCGATACCGCTGTTGACATCCCAGGCGTTTAATTGTATCATACCTATTGTGCGACAAAGACTTCTACTAACCTATCTTAAGCACCTCAAAAGGCTTTCCACGCCCTCTCGAATAATACGTTTTGCGTCCCGGTACTATAAGTCCCGGGATTATCTTATCGAGCCGGGAGAGAAGGTGCTGCTGACCTACGAGCAGTGGCATGCGAGGGTGGAGAGAGCGTGCGCATACCTGTATGCGCTGGGGGTGCGCCGAAGCGACGTGGTGGCGTACTCCTCCTACAACTGTTACGAATATTTCGAGATCCGCGCCGCGTGTCATTATATCGGCGCGGTTTTTTTCGGCCTGCCTTTTTCCCTGAGCCAGGAGACGTACGCGTATTTTCTGGCCAAGACCCGGCCGAAGGTGTGCATCTTCCGCCGGAGGGAAGGCCTGGATATCGGCGCGCTGCAGCAGCAGGTGGCGGTGGAGAACTGGGTGGACCTCGAGCAATGGGAGGCGCTGATCCAGAATCCCGGGGAAGGGTATCTCTTCATCGGGGATTACGGGAGCATGGCGTGCCTGCGCAAGGATCCGCAGCAGGTCTCGACGTATAATCTGAGCTCCGGCACGACGCAAAACGTCCCAAAAGTGGTGGTGCTGCGCAACCAGAACTGGGTGGAAAGCGTCTTTGGGTATGTGCGCAACGCCCGCATGGAGGCGAACGAGAAGCAGATCGTGTTCATGTGTACGGTCTCCTTCATGACCGCCGGATCGACCACGTTCCTTCCTACCATTATGGGAGGCGCTTCTTTTGTGGTGGTGAGGGAGGATTCTTCCATCGCCTCGATCGTGGAGCAGATCAGGCACCATAAGGTCAACCGTCTGTATATTACCCCGACCCGCCTGATCGAACTGCTGGACTGGTGCGTGCAGCACGAGGAGAAGCTCGAGACTCTGGATAATATCGTCACCGGTACCGAGCGGATGCCTCCGTGCCGCCTGAAAGAGGCGATCGACTTTTTCGGATCCATCATCACCGTCGGGTACGGGATGGTGGAGGCGCTGCCGCCGATCACCATGCTGCAGGCGCGGGAGTATTTCTGGCCGGGCTCGGTGGGCAGGGCGGTCAAGGGCACGAAGGTGCGGCGGCTGCCTGACGGAAGGCTCGCGATCAAGAGCCGGACGGTGAGCGCCGGGTATCTGGATAATCCTTTGGAGAACGCCGAGTCCTTTCAGAAGGGGTGGTTCATCACCCATGATTACGGGGACATCGATTCCTACGGGTATATTACCGTGCTGGGGCGGGATGATGAGATATTGCGGGAGAATGCGAAGCCGCTGCCCGGGGTGGTGGCGCGCCACAGGATCTTCGCGCGGGAGATCGAGGATATCTTGCATGAGATGCCCCTGGTAAGGCGGTGCGCGGTGGTGCGAAGCGAGGGCAGGATCAAGGCGTTCGTGACGCTGCGCCAGCATATGGAGCAGGAAGAAGCCAGGGGAAAGATCGAGGCGTACTGCCGGGAGCATTTCAAGGAGCTGCTGATGCCCGATGAGATCGTGATCCTGGAGCAGATGCCGGTCACGCCGCTGGGCAAGCTTGACCGGCGGACGCTGGCAGGAGAAAGGCACTGATATGGCACGGGTGATCCTCTGGAACTCGGTGGCGACGCGCAGGCGCTCGATCAGCGACACGTTCTATGACAACGGCCTGGGGACGCTCAAGGGGTATCTTGAGGAGAAGGGCCATTCCGTGGAGATCATCGACTGGGCCCGGGACGATTTCTTCGCATCATTGGGGAACCCGCTGCTTTCCCGGCTGCTGCGGGAGATCTATGCGGTATTGTTAAGCGGGAAGGTGCCGTTTTTGGGAAAGGTCCTGGGTGCGTGCACCCTTTTCCTGCAGGCGATGTTAAGCCGGCTGCAGCACAGGAAATTCGACCGGAAACTGCGGCTTCTGGTGGAGGACCTGATCGCCCGCGAGATACGGGTGCTCGGGGTCAAGATCTGGTACGGGGAGGCGTTCTCCAACGCCAAGCGCCTGGTGCAGATGATCAAGGAGAAGGCGCCGGAGATTATTACCGTGGCCGGAGGCTATCACGTGACCCTGTACGAGGAGCGGATCCTGCAGCAAAGCGGGTTTGACCTGGCGGTCTCCTGCGAGGGAGAGCTGGCGCTTGACCTGATCCTCAATATGACGGATGCCCAGAACACGGAGTGGAATAAGGCGCAGGTGATGCAGGGGATCGCGGACCTGGCTGGGCAGGGGAAGTTCGAGAACCTTATTTACCGCCAGGACGGGAAGATAGTGAAGACTCCCCGTCGGGAGGCGCGGATACACAGCTCGAAGAGCGTGCCCAGGTATATCATGGATCCGGACAAGGTCTCCATCCACGTGATGGTGGAGTCTTTAGGGTGCGACTGGGGCAAGTGCCATTTCTGCGTGCATTCGCATTTTTATCCGCAGTATTCCCTGCGCGATCCGCAGGAAGTGGTCTATGAGATGCAGCGGATGCGGGAAGCGGGGATCGGGATATTCCGTTTTGCCGGGTCGGATACGCCTCCGGCGTTCGGCGCCCGGATCGCCCGGGAGATACGCGGCCGCGAGGTGAAGGCGGTTTTCGGGATGGGCTCGCGCGCCATCCGCGGTGCGCGGGAGCGTTTTGAGCAGCTGGCGGAGTCGTACGCCGAGCTGATCTACGGCGGGATGCGCGCGGTGTTCATGGGCGGGGAGACGGGCAATGACCTGATCAACGACGAGGTCATGAACAAGGGCGTCAATTTCGAGGACCTGGTCTGGAGCATCCGGGCGCTGCGGGAAGCGCAGAAGCGCACCGGCGAGAAGGTGTATTTGAGCCTGGCGCTGATCTTTCCCGCGCCGTTGATGGGCAAGGTGACTTTGGAGAAGGTGGCGGCGGATAATATGAGCTTGCTTCGGGAGACGATGCCGGACAGTGTCATGATCACGCCTCCGGGGCCTTTTTTGCACACCAAGTGGTATGACCAGAAGGACGTGTTCGGATTCAAGGTGGATGATACGGTGATCACCTCGGCGATGGAGTACGAGTATGTGCTGTATAAGCCGCCGCATCTGTGGCCGTCGCTGGATATCACCCTGGAGGGGAAGTCTTTCAAGGTGCTGCTTGAGGAGTGCAACCGTTTCCGCAATTCCGTGGAAAAGGAGCTGGGGATCCCGACGGATATTTCCGACGAGCATTTCCTGATGTTCTACGGCGCGGGGCTGCGCTCCAAGGAAGAGATCGCGAAGGCGAAGAAGGAGACCATGCTCGATATCATTTCCTGCGATTACCGTTACACGGCGGCGCTTTCCAAGAAAGTGAACGCGTTCAGCCGCGCGCTTGCCGACAGCGGAGGGAAGCTATGATCGTGACGCTGGAGTCGGTGGTGAAGAATTATCCCCTGGGCAAGGTGGTGTATCAGGCGTTGCGCGGGATATCGTTGAAGATATCGAAGGGGGAGTTCATGGCGCTGGCCGGGCCTTCGGGAAGCGGGAAGACCACGGCGCTGAACCTGATCGGCTGCATCGATAAGCCTACCTCGGGCAGGGTGCTGATCGAGGATACGGATGTGGGGGGGCTTTCCAGCGATAAGCTGGCGGAGCTGCGGGCGGAGAAGATCGGGTTCGTGTTCCAGCAGTTTAATTTATTGCCGGTGCTGACGGCGGTCGAGAACGTGGAGTATCCGTTGCTTAACCGCAGGATCCCGGCGGGGCAGCGCAGGCGCCGGGCGATGGATGCGCTGGATGCGGTGGGGTTAAGCCGGGTGGCGTCGCATAAGCCGCTGGAGATGTCCGGGGGGCAGCAGCAGCGGGTGGCGGTGGCGCGGGCGATCGTAGGCGAGCCGCTTTTGGTGCTGGCGGACGAGCCGACCGCGAACCTGGACCATGCGACGGGTGAAGAGATCATCGCGTTGATGAAGAAGATCAATCAGCAGAGGCAGACCACGTTCGTCTTCTCGACCCATGACTCCAAGATCATGGAGCAGGCGGGAAGGGTCGTGCGCATCTGGGACGGGGAGATACGCTCATGATCGCCTGGAAGATCGCGTTGAGGAATATTTTCCGCTCGAGGGCGAGGTCTTTGATCACGCTTTCGACGATCGTGTTCGGATGCGTGGCGCTGGTCTTTACCGGCGGGTATTTCGAGGATACTTTTTACAAGATGCGCGAGAGCTACATCCAGGCGCATACCGGGCACATCCAGATCGTGAGGAAGGGGTTTTTCGAGAAAGGGGCGCTGGAGCCGTACGAGTATCTGCTGGAAAACCCGGCGGAGATCATCGAGGCGGCGGGGAAGGTGCCGGGGGTGAAGTTCGTCACTCCGCGCATGCAGTTCTCGGGGCTGATCAGCACGGGGGAGAATACCATCGCCTTTATCGGGATGGGGGTGGATGCGAAACATGAGCAGTCGCATCCGCTGCGGGAGAAGGGATTGCGTTCGGCGACGGATACGCTGACGCTGGGGGGCGTGATCACGGCGGCGGGTGAGCCGCTGGATACGGCTGATACGTACGGGGTCATGCTGGGCCGCGGGCTGGCGGAGAATATCGGGGCGAAGGTGGGGGATGGGCTGATCTTATTGACCAATACGGTTAATGGGTCGGTCAACGCGCTGGATGTGAATGTGAAGGGGATATTCTATACTTCGTCGAAGGCGTATGACGATCATTTTTTGAGGCTGCCGGTGGCGACCGCCCAGAAACTGCTGCACACCGAGACGGTGCAGTCGCTGGTGGTGATGCTGGAGCGGACCGAGGATACGGAGCGGATCAAGGCGCAGCTGGCGCAGGTGTGCGCGGCGAAGGGGTTTGACGTCGAGCTGAAGGGGTGGAACGAGATCAGCGATTTTTACAATCAGACGGTGAAGTTGTTCAACCGGTTCTTTTTGATCATGAAGATCGTGGTGGTGATCGTGGTGATCTTGAGTATTTATAATACCATGAATATGGCGGTGATGGAGCGGATCCGGGAGATCGGCACGATCATGGCGCTGGGGACGAAGCGGCGCGGGGTGGTGAGGCTTTTCGTGCTGGAGGGGTTGATCCTGGGAATGATAGGTGGGGCGATAGGGGTGGTGTTCGGCAGCGGGGTGACGGTGGTGATCTCGAAGATCGGGATACCGATGCCGCCGCCGCCGGGCGCGACCATGTATTGGCTCTCCGAGCCGAAGGTGGTGCCGGGGATGCTCTTGTTCGCGTTTGTGCTGTCGGTGGCGACGTCGCTTTTATCGTCGCTGTATCCGGCGTATAAGGCCTCGCGTCTCGAAGTCGCCGACGCGCTAAGAAAATAGGGACGCTCCGCAGAAAGCGGAGCACCGGCCACGACATATTTGGCCGGGTGCCTACTGGGGACGCCCCTGAGGGGGACACCCATGGGGTAAGATTGAACTACAAGACGTTTCTATTCTTGTTATAAGCAGTTAATTATTATTGATTTCTTCAAATAATGGATCAAAATGAGTACAGGGGTGTCCCCCTCAGGGGCGTCCCTTTTAAGAGCGTCCCCAACAGGAGCGTCCCTATGAAGTTCTTAATGGTCGTGGCGATGGTTGTATGTGCGAGTACTTTTGCGGTTGCGCAGGAACTTACCCCCGAGCAGATCATCCTGAAGGTCGATGAGGTCCGCAGCCCGCAGCTTGACTACACCACCAACGTTCAGGTGGTAACATCCCTCCCTAAAGGCAGGACCCAGAGCTCCACCTTCGAAGTCTACGTCAAAGGCCGGGATAAGACCGTGGTCAAGACCCTGACCCCGGAGATGGAACGCGGCCGGGTGCTTTTGATGCGGGAGAATAACCTCTGGGGATATTTTCCGACGGTGTCGAAGCCGCTGCGCTTATCCATGCAGGAGCGCCTGACCGGCCAGGTATCAAACGGCGACATCGCCCGCGTGAATTTTTCCGGGGATTACGACGCCAAGCTGCTGCGGGAGGAGAAGCTCGACGGCACGGATTGCTACGTGCTGGAGCTTTCCGCAAAAAACGAATCCGTCACCTACGGCAAAGCGATCCTCTGGGCGCAGAAAGCGGACTTCTGGCCGCGCAAGGCGGAGTTCTACGGGTATTCCGGGCGCCTGCTTAAGAACTGCACCTATGAAGAGTTCAAGGAGCTGGCCGGGGCGATCCGTCCCTCCAAGCTGGTGATGTCCGATCCTATTGTCAAAGGCCGCACCTCGGTAGTGACGTACAACACCATCACTGTCACCGAACTTCCCGAAAAATATTTCACCAAAGAATACATGAAAAAATTCATGGAATGATGCGCGCATTTCCGTATTGCCTGATCTTGAGTGTGGTAATTGGCTGTTCCGGGCTCAAGCCGCTTTTGGCTGCGGATGCCGGAGCCATCCACGGAACTGTCAGCCAGGAGACCGCTTACCGCACGCATCACCCCCGTCAGTTCAGCAAGCTGCGCAGTCAGCTGCAGCTTTCCAACTCCGGCGCATTCACCGACGATCTTAAGTATAAGGTCAGCGGCCGGGCGTTCTACGACGGGGTGTACCGCGGCACGCACTATTACTCCGAGCAGGCGAGAAAGGATCAGGAGTATGAGCTTGAGCTGCGGGATACTTATCTGGATTATTCCCGGGGGCAGTTCGACGTGCGGGTGGGAAAGCAGCAGGTGGTCTGGGGTGAGGCGGTGGGGACCTTCTATACGGATATGGTCAACCCTAAGGACCTGCGCGAGTTCCTGCTGCCGTCATTCGATCTGATCCGCGTGCCGCAGTGGGGAGTGGATGCGGAGTACGTGCGGGAGAATTTTCACGCCGAAGTGGTGTGGTTGCCTGATCTGGAGTTCAACCGTTACGGAGTGACGGGCAGCGAGTTTGCGTTCCCTTATCCGGTGCCGGAGAATACCGCGTTCTCGGCGCAGGACCCGAAGGAGCCGGGGGAGAATCTGCGCAACTCCGATATCGGGGGCCGGGTCTCGTACCTGCTTAACGGCTGGGACTTGAGCGTGATGTACCTGTATGCCTGGGACAGGGCTCCGGTGCTCGCCAGGCGGATCGAGCCATCGGGTGAGTATGTGTTCACTCCGCGGTACGAGCGGATGCACTCCTATGGGGCGACTTTTTCCAAGGAAGCCGGGGAGGCAGTGTGGCGGGGGGAGATGGTGTACAATCACAAAGCGCATTTTTCCATCTTCGATGCCGCGGATTCCGACGGGATCGTGGATAAGGATGTGCTGGAGTATTTGTTGAGCTTTGATTATACGCTGTTCGGCTCCCTGGAGACGAATTTCCAACTGATGCAGCGGTATCTGTTTGATTATGATTCGCGCCTGGCCAATGAGCACCGCGTGCGCAATTCGTTCTCCGTCTGGTTCAAGAAGAGTTTTATGGACGGGGACCTGGATGCGGAGCTGCTGGTGCTTTCGAGCCTGATGGAAGAGGATTTCATGTGGAGGCCTTCGCTGACGTATAAGTTCGCCCCGGATTGGCAGTGGAAGGTGGGGTTGGATGCGTTCAGCGGGGTTAAGGATGGTATCTTCGGTAAATTCCGCACCAAAAGCCGCATCTATTCCGAACTAAACTACTACTTTTAGGGACGCCCCTAAGGGGGACGCTCCTAAAGGGGACACCCCTCTGCAGAAAGCAGCGCACTGGCCAAAAAATATCCGTGAGAACCCGCTTCCTTTTGCGTCTTAATTAGCAAAAGGAGGGCATATGCCTAGAACAGCGAGGGTTTTGATCGATAGGGCGTACTATCACGTGCTCAACCGGGGGCTGGACAAGCGGCCGATCTTTCGCCGGCCCGGGGATTTCGATTTTTTCCACAACTTAGCAGTCAGGTGCCTGGAAAAATTCAATGTGCAGGTATTCCATTACTGCCTGATGCCGAATCACTTTCATCTTCTGTTGCAAGCCTCGTCCGCGCAGCATCTTCCGAAATTCATACATAACTTAACCCAGAATTACGCGGGATACTTTGCCGGCCGCTACAAAACCGCAGGCGTGATATTCCAGAACCGGTACAAAAGCCGGCTGATCGCCCATGAGTCATATCTGCTCGCGTGTGCCCGCTATATTGAACGCAATCCTCTGGCCGCCGAGCTGGTGGAGGATATTTCCAAATGGAAATGGAGCAGCTATCGTTATTATGCGATGGGGGAGGATGATCCGCTGATCAAGAGACCTCATTCGGATTATATCAGCTTAAGCGAGGATGAGGAGGGAAGGAAGATGCTGTTCAAGAAGTTCGTTGAAGAGGAAAATCCGTTCGACGATCTAATAGATAAGGTTTTTAAATTCGAATAAACGATTAAATCAGAAAGGCACCCGGCCTAAGAGGTTGTGGCCGGTGCTCTGCTTTCTGCAGAGGGGTGTCCCCTTCAGGGGCGTCCCCTTTAGGGGCGTCCCTAAGAGCACCCGGCCTAAGAGGATGTGGCCGGTGCTCTGTTTTCTACAGAGGGGTGCCGATGAGCTTGCGGATGGCGGCGAGAAGTTCGCCTTCTTCGCACGTCTTGTGCAGGTACATCATTCCCTTGGTGTCCAGCGCCCAGGGTTCGCTTATGTTCTTGTCGATCCCGCTGATGAATTGCTTGGGCACGTTGGTAAGGAACAGCACCGGGATCTTGGCGGTCGCGGAGTTGTTGCGCAGGGCAGAGGCCATATCGTCACCCATCATCTTGGGCATGAGCACGTCCAGGATGATCAGGTCCGGGAGCTCTTCCTCCGCTTTCTGGATGCCTTCATCTCCGTCATACGCCGTGACGATCTTGTACCCCTGCAGCTCCAGGGAGAACTTCATGGCGGTTACGATATCAGGCTCGTCGTCGACAATAAGGATCTTTTTAGAAATCATAGCGGGGATAAATGCTTTTAAGGTACTGTTTTTGGGCCGGGGTGGCGCGTGCCAGCACGTCGGTCTTCTCCGCAAAGAAGTAGCGGATCTGTTCCGGGGTGAAGGAGACCTTCCCGGATAATTTTTCGGGATCGGTCTTCCTCTGGAAGAACATTTTCAGCAGGCCTTCCTTTTCCTTCAATTCGCATTCCCGCTCGACTTCCCGCACGTTCAGGTACTTGGCGATGGCCGGAGCGCCGTTGACGCTGTCGTAGGTCTTGAGCCTCCCGAAGTCGCGGAACATCAAAAAGTCATAGATCAGCGCATGCTTCGGATTGATGGTGATGCAGATGTTGTCGACCCCCAGCACCCGGGTGCCGTAATCGAACACCGCCTTGAAAAGGTAGAAGACCAGGAACATCTTCTTGGAGTTGAGCATCAGGGATACTTCATTGGAGAAAAGGGTGGTGTCGCTGGCCAGCATCGAGATCTCGCAGATCTTCTTGCCCTTGGTCCGGAAAAGCTCCGTGGTCTCCTGGGCATAGATGGAATCCAGGGGCAGGCCCAGAGGAGAATCCGGGATGATGGAGGCGGTCGCCAGCACCGTCTTGTCCAGCACCGCCACGAAGGTCGCGGCCTCCGGCACCAGGTTGAATACGGAGCACTTGATGCGGGAAGAGGATTCGTTGATGTAGCGGCGCTTCAGGTATTCCTGATATACCAGCCCGTACGCGGCTTCCAGTTCCTGGGAAGTGCGGGCCACCCGGTAATCGATGGCCTCGAGCACCGAATCCAGGGATGCGAGAGGGGCAGGTTTGGATACTTCCATGGTCACGTCAGGCAATTTCTTTAAGGATGATACGCTCGCAGATGTAGGAGACGAACTTCTTGCGCTCCTCATACTGCATTTTTTTGAATTGGACTCCGACATGATGACACTTGCCGCCGTGCTTCGACCAGGCGACTTCGGCTTTGACTACGATCGGTTCCAGGTGAGGTTCGGGGAAGAAGAGCTTGACCTTGATCGCGGTGTGGGCGGTTAAAGGGACTGTCGAGCAGAATTTAAGGCCGTTTCCGCCGATATCCTCGACGGGATACGCTTTCGACCATTCGCCCTGGGGATTGATCAGGTAGGATATCTTGATCGGCAGCTGCAGTCTGTCGCTTTTGCGCGCATCTTCGCTGATAAGTTTTTTCAATCCTTCGACCGTGAGGTTCACCGCGTCAATCCTTCCTGCCGGGGGCAAGAGAAAGCACTTTCATTCTTAAATTATCCACTATATCCTGGTAAATGTCAAGGTCACCTTTGTCTTTTGAGCGCAGCATCTCGGGGGTAAGCACGGGGCCGAAGGTGACCCGGATCCTGTGCGGCCGGGGGAATTTCCCGTGCGCGGACCAGGCTGAAAACGCGCCATCGATGTATACCGGCACCACCGGCACGTCCATCTCCTTGATCAGGATCCCGGTGCCTTTCTTGAACTTTTTGACCGCGCCGTCAGGGGAACGGTCCCCTTCGGGGAACATCAGCAGTATCTTGCCGTTGCGCAGCACGAACCCGCAGAGTTTGAGGCTGGCGTCGAGTTTCTGCATGGGGTCGATGGCGATCATGCGGAAGAGGTTCTTGATCCGCCGGATCCCCGGCGCATTGATGTAGGCGGTATACCCTAAAAAGAATGTCTGCAGCGCCCGGGGCAGGTCCAGGGCCGCCCCGATCAGGAACGCATCCAGGTAGCTGGTGTGGTTGGGGCAGAGGATGAAAGGCCCCTCTTTCGGGAGGTGCTCGCGGCCTTTGACGGAGAGGCGGAAATACACGCCGAAAAGGACTTTGAGGAAAATACCCCCGATGTAATTGATGAGTTTTTCCAGGGCGTTCTGGGAGATGGAGACCTCATCCCGGGTCTCTTTTTCCAGGGGGGAGTTGAGGATCTGCTCCCAACTGATCGCTTCTTTTTCCGGGATCCTGGCGCCGGTGGCGGTGTGCAATTTCATGATGATCTCGCGTACCGTCGATACTCCGAGGAAGGTGCGCTCGTCGAGTTCCTGCCCGATGCGCTTCTGCAGCTCGAAGAAAAGCCCCACCCGCTCCAGGGAATCCAGCCCTAAGTCCAGCTCGAGGTTGTCGTGGAGGTTGACCGGCCGCTTGGCCACTTCTGCCAGATAGCGCATCACTTCCTGGGAGAGGGGGGATTCCAGCAGCTTGGTCTCCTCGGGGGTAAGCACCTGTTCCTGTGTGCGCACCGGGTCTTTTTCCTCGGGGACGTAGGCGAATATCTTTTTCACTTCGTAGCGCTTGATCTTTCCCAGGAGCGTCTTGGGCAAGGGTTCGTTGGTGATGAAGTATCTCTTCAGCCGCTCGTACGCCGGAAGCTGTACCGAGAGCCGCTCGACCTCGAAGCGGATCTTGTCCTTGATCTGGGAGAATCCGTGCTCCCGGAAATGCTCCAGGTGGGGGTAGATCGCCGCGATCAGCGCGTCCTTTTCCAAAGGTGAGTCGGAGGTGAAAAGGCATGCTTCCTTGATGAAAGGGCTCTTGAGCAGGAATGATTCCACGTTTTCCGGGTTGATCTTCTTGCCGCTGGAAAGCACGATGATATCGTTGCGCCGTCCGTGCACGGTGAGGAACCCTTTGCGGTCGATGGTCCCCAGGTCGTTGGTGCGGAACCAGCCGTCGTTAAGGGCCTCCCTGGTAGCCTCGGGATTATTGAAATATCCTGAGAACACGTTCGGCCCCTGGATGAATATCTCGCCCTTACCGGTGTCATCGGGAGGGCCCAGGCGCACCGAAACCCCGTGCAGGGGCTTGCCGACGGTGCCGAGCTTGCGCGACTTGATCGTGTTGAAAGCTGTCACCGGCGCGGTTTCCGTCAGGCCGTATCCTTCCAGCAGGGTGAATCCCAGGTTGGAAAACGTGCGGGCGACTTCGATATCGAGCTTTGCGCCTCCGCTGACCATGATCCTGAACTGCGGCCCGAACCTTTTGCGCAGCCTTCCCGAGAACAGGGGCAGCGCCCAGCGGGGCACGCCGGAAGCGCGCACCTGCGCATTGATCTTTTCCGCAAAGAGGGCGAAGATCCTGGGGACGGCAGGCAATATGGTGACCCGCGTGGTCTTGACCCAGTTGATGATCTCTCCGGGGTCAAGCGCCGGCAGGAAACTGACGCGCGCGCCGATAATGAGCGGAGTGATCAGGGAAACGGTCAGGGGATACGCATGGTGCAGAGGGAGGATGCAGGCGAAACAGTCCTTTTCCGTGGCCAGTCCCAGTTGTGCGATGGCGGTGACATTCGAGAGGATATTGGCATGGGAGAGCATGGCGCCTTTGGGCGAGGCGGTGGTGCCCGAAGTGTAAAGGATCAGCGCAGTTTCTTGCGCGCTGCATTTTGCCGTGTTTTCAGCAGCGGGGGTTTTCCCTCCGTTATCGAGCGTGATCGCCTCGTCCAGGGAGAAGTGCGCGATTCCCCAGGAGGAGAGAGGTTCTTTAATTTTATCTTCGGTTCCCCTGGTGGTGATGATGATCGTGCTTTGGCTGTGCGCGAGCAACTGCTGCAGCTCTCCGGTTTCCTGCAGGGGGGAGAATGGGACGACGACCGCTCCGAGCTTCTGGAGAGCGAAAAAAGCCACCGGCCAGTAAGGGCCCGAATCCATGATCAGCGAGGCGTGGGTACCTTTCCCGACCCCACGCTTCGCTAACTCTTTTGCTGCGACATCGATGCGTTCCAGGAGTGCGGAGTAGGTGAGGGAGGAGTAGGCGCGGGATCCGGTTTCGAAGCAAAGAGCTTCCCGGCCGCCTTTGCTTGCGGCAGTACAGGAGAATGCCTCAAAAAGTGATGAGTGTTCACGCTGGCACATTATATCCATTGTAGTAAAAAAACGCTCCTAAGTAAAGATTTTTCATGTACTTGCCTTGACAATTACCCGGGCAAATGTTATAATTCTAGCCTACCTTTATGCGTATGAGACCTTCGGACAAGACTAAAACTTTTTCACTGGCAAAGATTTACGGGACTACCCTGCGTATCCTGACCCAGCAGAGGAGTGTCCTTGTTCCCTACGCCATATTCGCTGCCTTTGAAGTGGTCTCTCTGGTCGTCTTCTATCTTTCCCCGCGCGCTCCTTTTAAAGTGCTGCTTGGCCCTCCGATCCGTACCTTCTGGGGTGAACAGTTCCTGCATTATCCCTTTAATTTCATCCTTCTGCCGAAACTCGTCTCCAATGCCAAGATGGTGATGGTGGTGCTGGTAGGGTCGCTTCTGACCGCCGCTGCGGTCGCCCTTTTCCACGATGCCTACCTTCGCCGCAAGGGAGTGCTTGCCAAAGCCCTCGCGACAGGGGCAAAGAAATACCTGGGAGTCTTCCTGGTGTTCGCGTTCATCACCCTGGCGTATTACTTCAGCGAAAAGTTCTTCGGGTTCGCCTTCGTCAAATATTTCCAGGCGCACCGCAAGTTCCTGTTCCTGGGGCCGCGTTTCTGGCTGGGGGGGCCGGTCCAGGTGGCGATGAGCATGGGGTTAAGCATCCTGATCCAGCTGCCTTTTGCCTTCACCGTGCCTTTGCTGGTGATCGGCAATCAGAAGCTTTTTAAGGCGGTCTCCGGCTCGCTTAAGCTGCTTAAGGAGCATTTTTTCAGGTCCCTGGTGCTGGTGACTTTGCCGGTGATCGCGTATCTGCCTCTCGTCGTGCTCCATTATAACGTGCCCTTCCTGATGGAGACTTTCGTGCCGGAGGTCGTGGTTCTGTTGATCCTGATCTCGATCGTGGTCAGTACGCTGGTGCTGGACCCGATCATGACCCTGTCGTTCACTTCCCTCTATCTGATGCAGAAGGAACACACGCAGAAGGAGCAGAAATGACGCGGTTAGCGTATGCGCTCATAGGCGTGCTGCTGCTTTCGGGGTGCAACCCGAAGGAGCCTTACGTGGTGGAGCGGGAGTATTATTATCTGCAGCGCAAGGCCAGGGATATCTTCACCAACCTCGAGTCGACGCCTCCCAACCAGCTGGAGCGGGTGGTCGAGAAGTTCCGCGCTTTTTCCAAGAAGCATCCCACCACGAATTTAAGCATCGATGCGGAGTTCACCATCGCCCGCCTGTACCTGGCGAAAAAGGAATATTCCCAGTGCCGCACCCAGCTTAACCAGATCATGAAGAAGTTCCACGCCTCCAAGATGATCTCTTCGGAGGCGTTGTTTTTGATCGGCGTCTCTTACGAGCAGGAAGGCAAATGGGCCTCGGCCCTTAACCGTTACAATAAAGTGATCGAGACGTACCCGCTTACCAAGCGGGGGCTCAATATGCCGCTGTATATCGCGCTGCATTACAAGGCGAAATACGAGCCGGACAAGATGATCATGGCGTATCAGGAGGCTATCGTCCATTACAAGGGGCTGGCGCGCAAGTACCCCCGCACCAAGCTGGCGTTCTTCACCCAGATGCTGGCGGTGGATTGTTACGCCGCGATGAAGGATTGGCAGAACGCCGCCTCGACCATCGATGAGCTTATCCGCATGTTCAAAGGAAGGATACCGCTGGAGCGTGTGTATATCACCAAGGCGATGATCTACAAGAACGGGATGAAGGACGATGCCCGGGCAGCGCAAACCCTGGAACAGCTTCTTCTGGACTTCCCCAAGTCTCCCTTCGTCGAGCCCGTCAAGAAAGCCCTCAAGGAATTGCGTACGCAGTAACCGTATTACAAGGAGCGTCACATGGCAGTCGGTATGGTTGCACGTGTCCCGGGCAATGAGACTGAAAGCTACGTGAGGAATTTCCTGAATTCGCTGCTTAAGGACGTGATGTCCACCGTGGGTGTGGAGTGCGGGTCCCTGTTCCTCTGCGACGACCGCAGTCAGGAGCTGGTCCTGGATTCCTTCTATAATTCGCAGCAGCTGCAGATCCAGGGGCTGAAGCGCCGCATCGGGGAAGGGGTGTGCGGCAAAGTGGCCAGGGATAAGTCTCCCGTGTTGGTCAAGGACGTGGATACCGACATCCGTTTCGGCCGCAACGGTTTCAGCCACTACCACACCAAATCCTTCATTTCCCTGCCCATCATCTGCCAGGACCGGCTGGTCGGGGTCATCAATCTGGCGGATAAGAAGAACGGCAGCGCGTTCAACGAAGAGGACCTGGCTGCCGCCTCCATGATGGTCAAGTACGCGGCGATGGCGCTGGCCAATTACCGTCAGTTCGCCCAGCTGCACGCGGAGAAGGAGGACCTGCATAAGCAGAAGGTGCTCCTGGAGCGCTACGCCTTCCTGGGCAAGCTCGCCTCCGGCATCGTGCACGAGGTGAACAATCCTCTCGACGGGATCATCCGCTACATCAATATCCTTTTAAGCCAGATGGATGACAACCATGTGGCGCGCGAGTATCTCCTGGAGGTCAAGAAGGGCCTGGAACGCATCGCGCATCTCACCAAGTCTGTGCTGGCGTTTTCCCGGCAGGTGAACGCGGAGCCCCGGCCGGAGAGCCGTTCCATCGACCTGGTGCATGCGGTGGACGAGGCCCTGGAGGTGCTGCGGGGCAAGCGTACCGACGGGCTTAAGGTGGTCAAGCATTTCCGCAGGCCCAGCCTGGTGGTGGAGGATTTGGGGCTGCAGAACGTGTTCATCAACATCGTGAAGAACGCGCTGGATGCCATGCCCCGGGGCGGGGTCCTGGAAGTCGTGGCGGATGTTGACGAAGAGTCGGTCTTCCTGTGCTTCACCGATACCGGCAAGGGGATCCCCTCCGATATCAAGTCGCACATTTTCGAGCCGTTTTTCACGACCAAAGGCATCAGCGAAGGCAACGGCCTGGGGTTGGCGATCTGCAAGGAGATCATCGACCGCTACGGCGGGACCATCCACGTGCACTCGGTGCCTTCCCACGGCGCGACCTTTACTATCGCCATCCCGAAACGATACCTCAGAGAGTGAGCCCTTCCGTGCGGAAACTCCATATCCTGATCATCGACGACGAGCCTTTGGTGCGCCATTCCCTGCGCGAGCTGCTGGCTTTGGAGGGGTATGCCGTGACCACCGCCTGCAACGGTAAGGAGGGGGTGGAGGCGGCGAAGAAGTCTCCCCCGGATATCGTGCTTTCGGACATGAAGATGCCGGAGATGGACGGCCTGCACGTGGTGCGCGAGATGAAGAAGGTGGCGCCCCAGGCGAAGGTGATCCTGGCCACCGGCTACGGCAGCATCGAGGATGCGGTCAGGGCCATGCGCGAAGGCGCGTACGATTATATCACCAAGCCTATCGTCGACAGCGAGATCAAGATACTCATTGAGCGGGTGGCCGATCAGCAGCGGCTGCTGGCAGAGAATATTCTGTTGCGCAAGCAGGTCGAGTCGGTGTGCCGGGACCATTTCCTGAATATCGTGGGCCGGGACGAGAAGATGCAGCGCATATACAACCTTATCGAGACGGTCGCGGCTACCCGCGCGACCATCCTCATCCACGGGGAGAGCGGTACGGGAAAGCGGCTGGTGGCGCATGCCATCCACCGCATGAGCGATCCGGAAAAAAAGCTGCCTTTCGTCGAGGTAAGCTGCGGGGCGCTGACCGAGACCCTGCTGGAAAGCGAGCTTTTCGGGCATGTGAAAGGGTCCTTTACCGGCGCGATCCGCGACCGGGTGGGCCGTTTTGAGCTGGCGCACGGCGGGACTATTTTTCTCGACGAAATCGATGCGTTCTCCCTGACCCTGCAGGTGAAGCTGCTGCGCGTGCTGCAGGAGGGGGAGTTCGAGATGGTGGGTGATACCAAGACCAGGAAGGTCGATACCCGCATCGTGACCGCGACCAACCAGGACCTGGAGGAGCTCATCGCCCAGGGGAAGTTCCGCAAGGACCTTTTTTACCGGTTGAACATAATCGCGATAGAGATACCTCCTTTGCGGGAGCGTAAAGGCGATATTCCGCTGCTGGTGGAAAGCTTTGTGGAGAAGCATTCCCGGGCCAACAAGAAGAAGATCGAGCGGCTTTCTCCGGAGGCGATGGAGATCCTGCAGAAGTATGACTGGCCGGGAAATATCCGCGAACTGGAGAATGTGATCGAGCGGGCGACGATCCTGTGCAAGGGACATGAGGTGACCCCGGAGTTCCTGCCGGATGCCGTGAAACGGTCGCGCAAAGTGTATGCGGACAACAACGGCGACGGAGACGGGACGCTTTCCGGTTTGAAGGGTGCGCTGAGCGTTCCGGAGAAGGATTTGATCGTGCGGGTCCTGGAGAAGAACGGTTGGAACCGTAACAGCACCGCGGAAGAGCTGGCGATCAACCGAACTACGTTATATAAGAAGATGGTCAAGTACGGGTTGCTGGAACCGAAGCGGCCTGCCAAGGGGCATTGAGGGATACATGGACGGCGTTACGAAGAATATTCTGCTGAAGGACCTGGTGGATGCGCAGCTTTGGCAGAAGGTGCAGGATAATTTTTCCATGATCGCGGGCACGTCGCTGCGCACGTTGAATGCCGACGGGAGCGCGGTGACCATGACCAGCAATCTGCCGCGGCTGTGCCGGGATATCATCAATAAGTGCGCGGGCAGTTGTCCTTCCTGTGGAAGTTGTCTGCCGGAGTCTTTGGGCGGAAGGAATGCGTTGGAAGGGGATAATACGTTCACCTGCCTGGAGGGGCTGCTGCAGCATACCTTGATCCCTTTAAGGCTTCCCGGAGGGGCGATCGCAGGATATGTGGTGTTCGGGCCGTATTTCCTGGTGGCGCGCAAGCCCCGGGAGCATTTTGACGCGGTGGCAGCCCGGTGCCGGTATGACGCGGAGATGCTTTGGAACGAAGTGCTTGAGCTGCGCACGTTTTCCTATGCCAGGGTCAAGGGGATCGTGGACCTGGTGACCCTGGTAGGCGAGTATATCATCACCTTGACTTCGTACGCGGCTTCTTCCAAGCAGGATATCCATAAGGTGATGGGCAATGTCATGGCCCAGATGGATAAGTTCTTCGAGTCCTTGCTTGAGGTTGCGGCAATCGTCAGCGGCGCGGATTGCGGGTCTTTGATGCTGCTTGACGGGAATAAAGGTGAGCTGGCAGTGCGGTATGCGTTCGGTACTGACAGGGATATGCGCCTGGCCGGCAGGGTCAGTGTGGGAAGCGGTATCAGCGGCAGGGCGTTCGAGAAGGAGGAGACCCTGTTGCTGGATGAGAAGACCGCGGATGCGGCGTTGACCAAGCATATGCTGCGGCCGATGCTCGCTTCCTCGATGGTCATCCCTTATAAGGTCAGGGGCACGACCATCGGGGTGCTCAACCTCGCGGCGTACCGGTCCAATCCGGTGCGTTTTAACGCCTCGACCGTCAACTCCGTGAATAAGCTCCTGGAGTTGGCATCCTTCGCCTTCCAAGTTCCGATCTCTTAGGGACGCCCCCAAAGGGGACGCTCTTCAAGGGGACACCCCTGTGGGCAAAACGCTTCCATTACTCTAGAAATATATCGGATTTATTTCAACCAAATTGAGGGGAGGGGTGTCCCCTCCAGGGGCGTCCCCTTTGGGGGCGTCCCTAACGCTGTTTGCGGTAGATGGAGGAGGGGAGGTTGGATTCTTCCCGGTACTTGGTGACCGTCCTGCGGGATACCTCGATCCCGGAGCTTTTCAGCTTCTCTACGATCTCCTGATCGCTCAAGGGCTTGGTTTTTTCTTCCCCGTCTATCAGTTCCTTGATCAGCATCTTTACCCGGCTCGAGGAGTGCGCTTCGCCGTTCCCGTTCTTGACGCTGCTGGGAAAGAAATCCTTCAGCGCGACAATGCCCCAGGGCGTATCCACATACTTGCTGTTGACCGCCCGGCACACCGTGGTCTCGTGCACGCCGATCTTGGCCGCGATATCCTTGAAGGTCATGGGTTTTAAGTGCGCCGGACCCTCCAGTACCGCTTCCCGCTGCTCCTGCGCGATCGCTTCGACCACCTGCCGCAAGGTCTGCTTGCGCCGTGAAACCGCGCGCAACAGCTCCAGGCCGCTCCTGATCTTCTCCCGGATAAAGGCCTTGGTGGCCTCGTCCGTAGAGGCGTTCTTGAGCAGGCGGCGGTACGTGGCGCTTATCCGCAGTTCGGGAAGGGTCTCCCGGTCAATGGTAATGCAGAATTCATCGCCTTTTTCATCGATACGCACATCGGGTACCACATGCTGGGTCGCGGTGTTGGAATATTTCCTGCCGGGTTTGGGGTCGAGGCGCAGGACCTTTTTCAACAGCGGATCGAGCTCCTCCTGGGTGATCCCCAGCGACTTGGTGATCCGGGTGTAGTTCTTTTTGGCGATATCATCCAGATGCTGCCGTATCAAAGTGACCAGATGCGGGGAATCTTCCTTTTGATGCTCCAGCTGTAAAAGCAGGCACTCCGCAGTGGTCGTCGCGCCCACCCCCGGAGGATCGAATCCCTGCACCAGTGTCAGTATCCGGCGGGCATCCGCCAGCGTGCAGTCGCACTTCTGCGCCACTGCTTCGAGCGTCCCGGAAAAATATCCGTTCTCATCGATGCAGCTTAAGAGCTCCAAACCGATCGAAAAATCCGCGTCATTCTCGGTAAAGATGCTTAACTGTGTCAGCAGGATGTCGTACAGGGACGAGGAGGGGGCAGCTACGTCGAATCCCGGCTCATCTTCGTCCTGGGCAAAGGAGCCGTCTGCCACCGGTCCGGTACGGGACGCCGAAATGATCCCGCCAAGCTCTTCCAGGGGGACTTCCTCGATGGTGGGATTGGTAAGGAGCTCCTCCTGGATCAGGGAGCGCAATTCCAGTACCGGCAGCGTCAGCACCGCCATAGACTGCTTCAATTCGGGTATAAGCAGCCGCCGAAGTTCTGTTCTTTGCCTTAATTCCATACCAGAAAGTATATCATAAAAGAGGTATAAAAGAGTTAAAAAAGTCTCAATTTTTTGTCTTGACTCTCCGACGGAGAGGCTTTACAATGGAGGGTGAATATTGAGTATGTACTCTTTTTAAAGGGGGCGTTAAAAGTAAGTAAGGGTATCATGTGTGCAGGTAAGCCCAGGTAACGGGAGAGGCAATTATGAACAACCGGGGAAGACCCAGGAAGTATAGGTATGTGCATCATGATCCGCGGATCAGCCAATTCAGCCCCCGCGGAAGGCCCGGAAGGCCGGATGAGGTGAACCTCGGGGTGGATGAGTTCGAGGCCATCCACCTGTCTGATTTCCTCGGATTCGGGCAAAAGCAGGCGGCCTCCTCAATGCATATTTCCCAGCAGACTTTCAGCAGGGTGCTTAAGCGCGCCCGGAAAATAGTTGCAGAGGCAATCGTCGAAGGCAAGATCATCAAGATCCAGGGCGGCACCTATGTGATCAGCCATAGAGAGGAAAAAGCGGCTCCCAGCGTCAAGGAATAAGGGCCTTATAAACATCTTTTAAGGCCCATTTCTTATATATCTAAACTTCCTATAATATATCTTATGTTAACTTAAGGCTATGGAGCGGGAGTGGCGCATTTGATTGACTGATATGCATTTGCGTGAATAATACTATTAGCCGTAATTTTGCCCCCTCTGTTTTACTCGAACTTACTCGCTTTTTCTTATCCTTACCGTCGGAATTACTTTGCGCGATTAGATCCATTTTATCCTCTCAATCCATCTTCTTTGCTATGACCACCGCAGCCGGAAATATGGTATTGTCCCCGTACTTCCCGTTGATCCGGTCTATGGCCTTGATGACCGTGTCCCTGCGTTTTTCCTCCTCCAGGAGCGGCTGGTACCGGATCTCCTCAAGGCTTGCGCATGTGACTCCCAGGGCCCTTATTTTTGGGGTTTTAGGGGCCTTCCGGTCCATGATCTTGAGCGCCCTGGTGTAGATCTCGTAATGATCATTGGTGGCCTGCGTAAAGCTCATCTGCGCGGAAAAGCTTCCGATCTCCGGACCGTTGAGCCATACGTGCACGCTTTTCGATACCAGGCCCTTCTGGCGCAGCCGCTGGCCGACCATGTCGGACAAGAGCAGCACCCAAGCCTTGATAAATACCATGTTTTGCGTGGCCCTGGGCAAGGTATATGAATGGCCCACTGATTTAGGCTTCTCCGGGCTTTCCGCGGCTTCAAAACGCTCCTCCGTACGCATCCCAAGGTATAGCTCTATCCCGGCCTGGCCCAGGTGTTCTTTAAGGAAATGCGCGTCCTTTCTGTACAGGTCCAGGCAGGTGCGCACCCCCTGCGTTTCCAGTATTTCCGCGGTGCGCGGCCCGACCCCGCATATCTTTTTTGCCGGGACTTTCGCAAAGACGCGTTCCATGTTCTGATCGGTGATCAGGGCGATGCCGTTGGGTTTGTTGAGTTTCGAGGCGAGTTTTGCCAGCAGCCAGTTCTTGGCGATGCCCGCGGATGCGGTGATGTTAAAACGGCTGTAGATTTCTGTCTGGATCTCCCGGGCCAGCGCCGTAGGATCATCCATGTCCCCCAGGTCCAGCTGGAACTCATCGATCGAGGCGTAGTTCATGGGCAGGCCGTATTTTTTAAGCATCCCGTATATCTCTTCCGAGGTCCAGATGTACTTGCCCTGGTCTGCCGGCACGAACGCCGCATGCGGGCAGCGGGTTAAAGCTTCGATGGTGGACATCCCCGCGGTGATCCCGAAGGCTTTGGCTTCGTAGCTCGAGGCGCAGACGATCGTGCGCATCTTGTCTTCGCGGGATCCCACGATGAGCGGTTTGCCTTTCAGACCGGGGTTGATGGCCTGTTCTATGGAGGCGAAGAACGCATCCATGTCGATATGCATGATCATGGGAATATGCTATAATCCTAGGTAATGAAAAAACGTCCGGTACTCATAGCCGTGTATCTTTTCTCCTGTGCGCTGCTGTTCCTGGCGCTTTCCGAGGTCTCGCTGCGTATCCTTTTTGCGCGTACCCTGCGGCAGGACATCCCGCTCGAGGCGCTGCCTTCTTTCGATCCCGTGCTGGGCTGGCGCATCGCTCCCTTCACCCGGGAGATCAGGGTCTGGCAGCCTTCGGGCCGGGTGGTCGATAACCGGTTCAATGCCCGGGGAATGCGCGGCGCCGTGTATCCCTACGAGCGGCAGCAGCCTTCCTGCCGGATACTGGTACTGGGAGATTCCCTGGCCGAAGGATGGCACGTTTCCGACGAGGATATATTTTCGGAGCTCCTGCGCCGGGATCTCTCCGGAAGCTCTCCCGTTCCCGTAGAAGTGATCAATGCGGCGGTGCGCGGATACAGCACCGACCAGGAGCTTATTTATTTCCGTACCGAGGGAAAACGGTATTCCCCGGACCTGACGGTGCTGATGGTGACGGATAACGATATCTGGTATAACACCAGGAAGATATTTTTCGATACCCCGAAACCGGTGTTTCCCCTGGATGCGGACGGACGGTTGCAGCAATCGATACCTCCGGAAATGCTTCCGGTCCCCGCGGACAGGGCCGCATCGGCCAAGGTCCGGGCAGCGGAGTGGTTGCGGCATCATTCCTATCTTTATATGTCCGTGCGCCAGGTGCTGCAGCATTATCATCCGCTCCATGCCGCGGCCATAAGGATCGGGTTGATCAAGCCTCGCGTATCCCCCACAGATCATTTTTTTGACCCGCAGGGCGTGCCGTATTTTTCCTGGCTTACGGTATACCGCGCACATGAGGATGAAGATATGGCATCTGCCTGGCGCGCGACCGGCGCATTGCTCAAAGAGCTGCGTGACGAGACTGCCCGTGCCGGAGGAAAACTGCTGGTGGTCTATGTCCCTGATGAATACGTGTTAAAGCCGGTATGGGAAAAAATGCGCGTCCGGCATCCTTCATTGTTCGGCCCTTATGCGCCCGGGAAAGTCAGCAGCCGATTGGGTGAGCTATGCGCTTTGGAAGGCATACCTTTTTTAAGTATCCTGGAGCCGGTCCTGGCGCACTCCCGCAGCGAGTTGTATTTCCGGAATCACCTTACCGAAAAGGGAAACCGGGTCTTGGCCGAGTCGCTCTCCGGATATATTATTACCACACATTTGTGTGGTACGTCAAGCGGAAAGTAATCCGGCTCTTTTTTCGTATGCCTCCCCCCTGTTGAAAATGTCTCAGGGAGGAGGTTTTTTGGCGTTTAGAGGAGGTTTTTTTGCGTTTTTACGGCAGGGGGGACGTGTTCTATTCCCCTAGAATTTCCTTGAGCCGCGGTTCTATCTCTTTAAGGGGCGTCTGGCCGTCATTGTCAGTGGTATAGGTCAGGGCGCCTTTGAAGAACCCGATCAGGTAACGGATATCCTCGGCAGTGATGTTGCTTGTCCTGACCTCCCTTCCTTCCGCGTATCGGATGATAAGCGCGGCCTGCCTTTCCTGGTCCGCCAGACCGGGCGTGCATTTGGCGCAGAGTGCCCGTTCGTCCAGGGTGAAAGAAAGGTCCTTGGCCAGGGGCCGCAATTCCGAGAGAAGGTTCTTTATTTCCTGAAGGGAATTGACCTGCCAGTAGGCACGGGAGCCCTGGGCATACGCGGTTTTTTCACCGTCACGCGGGCAGATGAACTCCTGGTATTCGGCAGGCAGCGCTATCTCATAACACATCGCTCCCATCGTAGGGGCCGGCGTTTCGCTGGCGCGTATCCGGTCGAGGTTCCTGCGGATATCCTCCCGGGATTGCGCCTGTGCCCGGGAGGACCAGGCAAAGACGGCGCATACCGCAGCAAGTGCGCAGATGACCTGCAGGAGCGTCATAACGATCTCTCCTTTTCCCCCAGCAGTTCCTTCAGGCGCGGTTCTTTATCTTTCAGGGGGTAGATGCCTTCGTTGTTGCTTTCATAGGTGAGCCCGTCCTTGAAAAATCCGATCAGATAACGGATATCGTCCGGGGTGACTTTCGCAGTGGAGACCGTACGGCCGTCAGGGTAGCGGACGATCAAGGAGGCGCTGCGCTGGCCGTCGTCCAAGCCGGGAGTGCACGCGGCGCACAGTCCCCGTTCATCCAGGGAAAAACGCACGTCCTTTGCCAGGGGAACAAGCATGGCTATCAGCCGTTTGGTTTCCGCCAGCGAATTCACCTGCGCGTACGCCGCGGATTCGCGGGAAAAGGTGGTTTTTTCCCCGTCCCGCGGGCAGACGTATTCCTGGTATTCGGGAGGCATCACCGTCTTGTAGCACATGGCCCCCATTTTCGCTTCGGGCGGGGCCGTGGTCTCGATCTTTTTCAGCGCATTGCGGATATCGTCCCGGGATTGGGCCTGCGCCCGTGATGACCAGGCGAATGCTCCGAAAAGGAATATGATCGCTGCCAGTACGATGAGAGGGAATGGATTCATGGTCTTCCTCCGTTGCCCGCGAATTCGGGCGTGGTGAACAGCGCGTCCGGCGCATCCAGCGCGCCGCTGATGATCTGGGCCGCCTCCCGGCATCCTCCGGCGCAGCGGCCGGCGTCATGGCACCCGGAGCACATGCCGGGCAGGTAATCGTTTTGCGTCAGCCGCATCCAGTAAGGATCTTTTTTCAGAGTGTCGATCTGCGCATAGTGCGCCAGCTCGACGGGCGAGTGGTTGCAGCCGCGGATCCTTCCCGAAGGACCGATCACGAAAAATCCCTTGGCTGCGGAGCATCCCGTAGAGACTTCCAGCCGTGTGTACCTGGCGGGATCGAAGAGGCAAAGCGGCAGTTCCGTACCCACTGATCCGTATCTTCCCGCGTGATGCAGGGCAAGTTCTGCCGTATCCAGCATGGCGATGAGCTCTTCCCTGTCCAGGGTAAGCTCCCGGGCGAAGGAACGGCCCCTCCCCCCTTCCAGGAATCTGTTCAGAAGCAGCTGGGTCGCCCCGGCCAGGAATGCGGCGGCGATGGTTTCATAGAGCTCGGAAAGGTTCTTTTTGGTCACGGTGATACCTACGACGGTCTTCAGGCCGCGTTCTTTCGCCCCTTGGAAGGCCCGCACTACCTTCCGGACGTCCCCTCCCGCGGTCAGTTCCTTGTATGTGCGCAGCCCCGGCATGCTGATGCTCAGCTGGATGCCGTGTCGCTGGCACATATCGAGCACTTTACCGTTCACCAGCCTGCCGTTGGAGAGCAGGTATAGCTTGGGCGGGGATATCTCTTCCGTCAGATGCCCGTTCTTTTCCTTGAGCATCGTTATCTTAAGCCGGGAAGCGTAGGCGATAAGCTCTTCTAAGTCCGGCCGCAGCAGCGCTTCTCCTCCGGTGAAACAGATATTGTGCACTCCGTGCCGCGACAACAGATCGAGGACCTCTTTCCATTCCCGCGTGGAGAGTTCCGGAGGCGTTGCGGTACGGCCGCTCCCCATCCAGGGACAGGAACAGAACAGGCATGCATGGTTGCACCGGTAGGTCATTTCCAGCACCGCTGTCACCGGCAGGAAAGAAACGGACGGCCGCGAAAGGGTCATCGCGGCCTCATTTCGGCGGCGAAGGCGAACGCTTCCCACACCAGGGCGGTCAGCTGGCGCAGATTCACCTGCCGGGCCAGGATATTTTCCGGGGACGGCCTTTCGTAGTACAGGGTGTGAGGTGGCGGCGCGCACCGTACGGCCAATCCCGGCGCTGCCTTCGCGACCGCGCGCTGCGCCCGGCGCGTGCTGTACGGAGAGGTCACCAGGAGTATTTTTCTCCAGGAGTGCTGGGAGCCCATCCCTGCCAGCACCGCGGCTTTATCCGGCATGGTGCGGGCTTTCGATTCCAGGATGATGGCTTCCTGCGGGACGCCCAGGGAAAGCGCCAGATCGCGCATGCGCATGGCTTCGGTGAATATCTTTGTCCCGGTTGAGGAGAAGATGATCCGGGGAGCGTAGCCGTTCTTGTACAACGCCGCCGCATACGGCACCAGTTCCTCGTAGGAGACCTCCGGCCCTCCCTCCTCCATCAGCACCGCTGCGGCATCCGCTTTCTCCAGAGGCTGGGAGACTTTGAGGAAGGATGCCAAAGCCCAGACCAGCGGGGTGTGGCAGAGGATCAGGTAGAGTACGGCTGCGGCAGCCGCGGGCCTGCAGGCGTTGAGCCAGAAGGCGATCCGGCGGGCCCGTAAAGTTTTCTGCCAGTCTGCAGGCGTGCGCGGAGCTTTCTCCAGTTCCGTTTCTATCAGCCGCGACATCTCATCGATCCTCTCCGGCCATTCGTGGGATCTGGCGCAGTGTATGCGTTTTTCCTTCAATTCGGGGAGATCTTTTGTCAGCGCTTCCTCTATCCCCTGGATGAACTGCGCGGGTGTTTCGGCGATGCGCACGAGTTCGCCGCTGGCCTTGTTGAAGGAAACCGCCGCGGGTATCCGCGTGGATACCACCGGTATGCCCATGGCGTGGTACTGGCCGATCAGCGTGGAGAGTTCCGGCCCCGGGGACCTCCCGGCGCAGGGGATCATGCCGGCGTCAAAGGCCCGGACGTATCCGGGGAGATGGTGCAGTTCGTGACAGTTGATGATATGGATGTTCGGCAGGGTCTTGATCCTGCCGAGGTCGGCGTACGCCGGGCCTGCGAGCACCAGGGACCACTCCGGATGTATGTGGGAGATCTGGCGTATGAGCAGCAGGTTGAGGCTCTCGTCCAGGGGGCCGGTGTAGCCGATCACGGGTTTTTTCACGTGCTCCATCGCGTGAGGCCGGCGGATCTCTTTGGCGAAGAACAGCGGGCTGACGCCGAAAGGCACGGTATAGCTGCGGGGATTGAGCACGGCGCACTTTGCCCTGAGTTCGTCGCTTTGCGCGAACACCAGGGTGCAGGCACGGATGAAGGTATTGTTGCGGGGCGGTTTCTTGAAGTCGGTAAGGCAGTGGAAGATCAGCGCGGAGTGCTCGATGCGCGCGGCGATCCTCGGAGCGATGCCTTCGTAGAGGAAGCTCCAGATCACGGGGTTGTGGAATCCCGTGGCCTGCATCCAGGCGCGCAGGTGCGGCAGTACACGCAGGGCACCGCGCCCCGGAGTGTACACGTACAGGTTCTCCCGCACTTTGCGGAATCCCCGGCCGAATATCCCTTTTGCCGCAGGTTCTATGACCAGGATCCTGTTCCCCTGGCCGGCGAGCGCGGTCAATATCTCGGACATTCCCTGCCGGGAGGGGTCCCACGGCGCGGCCGCGAGGCAAAGGATATCCCTTCCTTTGAGCGTGTTCACGGAAGATATTATAACACCATTTTATTTTTCGTGTTCAGGAAAGTATCTTTTCCAGCCTCCAGCCGAAGGTGGAGTTGTTGAAGGATATCTGGTAGAGGTCGCAGCCGGTGCTTACCGTGAAGTAGCTGATCAGCGCGCTGCCGCGGTGCTCCTTCCAGTGGTAGGTGGTGCGGCTGATGGGATAGGTCTTGCCGTTCCAGGAGAAGGATTGGGGGTGCGCCTCCCCTGCCCTGAAGAGGGCCAGGACTTCGATGACCTCCTCCCTCTCGGGTTCCGGCGCTTCCGGCGCCTCCTGCGCCGGCACATGGCGGTCCCAGCGTGCTTTAGGGTTGAAGCCGGCGTGTTTCATGGCTGCGGCGCGCTGGCGGTTACTGGTATTTCCTGACCACCGCGATCAGCCTGCCCATGACCGTGAACTGTTCGAAGATGGGCGGATAATCCTTGTTGGCGGGTTCCAGGTGGTATTTGCGTTCTTTGTGCTTGAGGCGCTTCAAGGTGACCTCGTTGTCCGCCAGGAGCGCAGCCACGATGTCGTCGTTTTCCGCCACAGGCTGCTTCTTGATGATGGCGATATCCCCGTCCATGATCCCGGCCTCGATCATGCTGTCCCCTTTGACCCGCAGGGCGAAGACGTCATCCTGGCTCAATCGGCCCAGGTAAAGGTCGTTGGCGTCCACATATCCTTCGATGTGCTCGTATGCGGTGGCGGGCTTGCCTGCCGGGATGGTGCCCAGGATCGGGATCTTGAAGGTGTTCTCGTTGAGTTCGATGCCGCGCGCCATGTGAGCTCCTTTGTTAAGGTACCCTTTTTTCTGCAGGGCGGAGAGGTAATCCCTGACCGTGCCGGTGGAAGAAAACCCTAAGGCTTTGGCGATCTCCCGTATGGTCGGGGGGATCCCCTGCCCTTTTATGAAATCGAGGACTTTCTTCTGCTTGGGGGTAAGTTTCTCCATGGCAGACATGCTACCACACAATTGTGTGGTATGTCAAGAAAAAAACACGCGGCAGATCAGATGTGCTTTTCCGCGATATCCCCGATGACCGGGAGCTTGAAGTATTCTCCCTGGTACGCTTTGATCATCAGGATGATCCAGAGGATGAGCGCGGCCAGGCTGATGAGAGGCCAGAGTATCCATCCCAGGACCGGGATGAAAGGCAGCACGACGTTAAGCACGATGAGCGAGCCGAAGGTTACGATCGATTGCATGGCGTGGAAGCGGACGAACTTATTCTCTTTTTCGATGAGGAAGAAAATGACGCCGGTGACAACCCCCAAAAGGTAGCTCAAAAGCGCGGCGACGTTCGGTTCCATCCCTGTGGTGCATTTGCCCAGATCCTGTTTTTCCATGGTTCCTCCTTGTAAGTGTGCGTACGCGTTAATGGTGCTGCCGGTTATTTTTTCCCCACCGCAAAGGCGGTGGCCAGGAACTTGCCCGTCGCATAGTACCCGCGGTTGGCGGGGTTAAAGAGCACGGGCAGGAGTTTGCCGATATCCGGTATGCCTTCGGTATTCATCGCCCCTTCTTCGATCTTGACGTCCCTGATCTCTCCGATGAACTGGGTGTGCAACCCGATCTTGACGGTTTTAAGCAGCGCGCATTCAACGACGAAGGGGAATTCCTTGATGTAGGGCGCGTCCACCAGGTCGCTCTTGACCGGGGTAAGCTTGGTGGCGGCGAATTTATCCTCGTTCCTTCCGGAGTAGATGCCGAGGAAATCCGCTTCCTTCAGGTGGGCTTCCGAGGGGATGCTGATGGTGAAGGCTTTGCGTTCCACGATGTTGTGATAGGAGTAGGTTGCCTCCCGCAGGGAGACTGCCACGCAGGGCGGCTCCGAGCAGCATATCCCGGCCCAGGCCGCGACCATGGCGTTGGGCTTTCCGTCCGCGGCATACGTGCCGACCACGAACACGGGTGTGGGGAATACCAACGTCCTTGCTCCGAGGGATTTTTTCATCAGGGCTCCTTTTTAGATGCCGGGTTCTTTCCTTGAGAGTGTCCGCTCCAGATAAAGGTATAGTGGTGGTTGGTACTGCCTTTTATCTTCAGCGGGATGCGGGGATGGTCCTTGTGCAGCCAGATCTCGAATTTCTCCGGGTGACTCCTGAAGTGCAGGGCGGGGAATCTTCCCCGGGGCAGGCGTACCGTCTCCTCCCCTTCCATCCGCAGGGTGTACGTCCCCGGCTGGCGCGCAGTGAACTCCCAGGGGATAGTGAGGTCGGGCTGCGTCCGGGTGCTCAAGTATAAAGGCAGCAGTATGGCGTTGAACACCGGGGCTTCCTTGTGGATCAGGTCCTCCTTTATCAGTCTTCCTTTGCGGAACAGCCGTACCTTGACGGTCAGTCTACGCTGGTCATACTCCTCGATCACCCGTTCTTTTCCCAGGAGCCTGGTTAAGTTGCGCTCTATCTTCCGGATCAGGAAGGTGTCGGGCTCGAAATATATCTTCTCGATATCTTCCAGCATGAGGATCCTGATGCGTATCTGGAAGGAACGCAGGGTTTCTCCGTCGATCAGGACCATACCGGTGTCAAGGTATTCCGCCCGGCCGAAGGGGTATATCCGGTAGCTGATGCGCTCCCCTGTGCCGGCGAAGGCCGGGGCAGATCCTCCTGTCGCGCACAGCAGGAGAAAAACCGGGATGATTATGCGCAGGCGCATGGCGTTACTCGCTGGTCTGGACGAACTTCGCGATGAAGGAGCGGTCTTCCCGGGAGAGGTCGAGGTAACGGATCCCGATCCGGTAGGCCTTTTCCTTCGGCTGCGCGCTGCAGTACCTGATCTCTCCGACGACTGCGGCGGATTTCCTGCGTTCGTCGGGGGTGGCGGCTTTGTCGTTGTACATGGTGAAATTCATGGACACCCTGCCCGGCGCGGGGATGTCGTGGTTGGTGAGCAGGGCCATGCCCCCTTCGCCGATGTCGATAGCCACGGCCGCGAACTCTTTATCCCCGATCCGGATGCGGATCTCCAGGGGCGAGTCGATGCGGTAGAAGACGTTGAAGGAGACCTGCGCCCGCTTGTGGTTCCTTCTGTCGGAGTAGGATCTTCTGGTTTCCATGGCGGATTTATCTTTCGGGAGGAGCTTCTTTAGGCACCTCACACGAGATACTCGTCCCGTCGGTAAAAGTGAAGGTAAGCGTGCCTCCGTGGAAATCTTCCGATTCTTTCTGCAGGTAGAGGGTGAAATCATAGGTGCCGGCATCTAGGGCCCCGAGTTCCTTTTCAAACGAGTGATTGAGCTGCCCGTTCTGGTTGAACACTACTATGGGATAAAGGGCCGGCTGGGAAGTGGTCCATATCTGGCCCGGGATAAGGTGGGTCATGATAATGGAGGCAATGGATTTTTCCAGGGGAAGTTCCAGGGTTGCATCGATTCGAAAATCCCGATTGCCGCAGCAGCCCCCTGTTCCGGGTCCAAACCCGTGGTATCCGCCTGCCCGGTCTTCCCGGTCTCCCCGGTAGGTCGCGGAAAGGCGAACTCCCGTTTCCGGAAGGTTCTTCCCTTCGATATCTTCGATCTGCGCCAGGTCCGGAACAAGGTTGGGAATCATGCCGTTTTCTTGCGGAATGAGGGTGCGCAGCTCTTGGCCGTCCGTAAATTTGACCGCTAATACTCCTCCGGCAAAGGGGGAACTTTCCTTCTGGGTGTAAAGGGTGAAGGAATGTGTTCCGGCATCGAATGTGCCCAGAGGCTCATCGTCGCGGAAGTTTATCTGCTGGCCTGCGTAATCGATGACGATGGGGTAGCAGTTTTTGCCGTATATCAGGGTTTTCCGGGAAGTACACCATCCCTCCCCGGGGACCTGATGCATGATCGCCATCCATTTGAGGGTTTTTGCTTCATTCAGGCGCAGGGTGACCGCGAACTTCCAGTCCTGAGGATATCCGTAGATCCTGCTGGCGCCTCCCTGGTACTGCCCCCACGGGCCGGCCCGGTCCTCCTGCGAGGGAAGGTAGGTGACGGTAAGAGGTTTCTGATTGAAATAGACGAGGACGCCCAGCAGCAGGGAAAGAAAAATGAAGCAGCTTAGGACAAACCGCAGCATTTTGTGCATAAGGATAGTATATAAAACTAAGGGTAAGAGAGCAAGGGTTTAATGCGGGGACGTCACTTCCGTGACGGTGACGGGAACCAGCCCTTTTTCCAGGTCGGCGATCTCGGAAAAGGCGCGGCGGCTTAGATCGACGATGCGGCCCCGGTTGTAGAGCACCCAGTAAGGCCCCCAGTTGTTGTGGCGGACCTCGACGCACCTGCCGTTTTCAGGATTGCATACCCGGTAGCGTTTCCCGAAGTCCCTTCGGCGCATGGCGCAGGTGAGGCTCTCCGGATCATACCTCTCCCCTGTCGCGGTGAGGGGGGAAACATACCAGGAAGCGGTCCCCTTTGAGGGATACTGTGAAGGAGGCGGCGCGATGCGGGCGTTGATGAAGCGGTCCAGGGAGCCAATTGCGGCGAGGATGAGCGCGGCGGCCAGCAGGTGCTTCAGCCGTTTCATTTGGGCTCCGCAGAAAGCGGAGCACCGGCCACTACCTCTTGGGCCGGGTGTGCTTGTTGCTGCGGGGCCGTGTATTCGCGCATGACCAGGAAGTATCCCATCAATCCGGTGCCTTTGATCTTCAGTGGCAGGCGCCGCGCATCCGCGCTGACCCATATCTCGATCTGCCGGGGCTCGCTTTCGAATTTGAAGGCGGGGAATCTGCCCGCAGGGACCTGGATCTCTTCGATCCTGGTCAGGGTAAGCACGAAATCTTTTTTGGGGAATACGGCGCGAAGGCTCATCCCGACGCTTAAGTCCGGCAGCCGGCGGACGTACTGCGGCAGGAGGATGGGGTTATTAAGGGGCGTTTGTTTGCGGATGACCGTTTGTCCCGGCGCTTTTCCTTTATGCTTGACGATGGTCACGGAAAAGTCGGACTGGTCGTACGTCTCGGTGATCCTTTCCTGTACCAGGAAGTTGAGGATATCGCGTTCCACCTTCAGGGGCAGGAACGTGGCCGGGTCGCTGTAGATGAGCTCGGTATCGCGGAATTTCCCCAGGGTGGTCACAAAACGCATCACCTGCGCGGGTTTCCCCCCGAGTTCCTCATCCGGAAGGTGCAGGAAGGTCGCCTCCCCCACTTTCATCGCGCCCATATGCACGTTGTAGGCGATAGCCTCCCCCACGGAGCTCGGCGGCAGAGGAAGGGGTGCGGCGGGAGCTTGGGGCGCGGGCTGCAGAATGCTGCGTCGGCTTGCGCCCGGCAGGATGAAATATATCCCTGCCAGAAGCGCGCAGACGACCCACGCCGGGATCAGGAAACGGAGTATACGCGGCATACCGGTTATTTCTTCGCTTTCCCCTGGCTGGCGACCGAAGCCATGGCTTTGGCTACTTCTTCGGGGTCACCGAGGTAATAATGCGTGAGCGGCTTGAGGTCCTTATCCAGCTCATAGACCAGCGGCATGCCGGTGGGGATGTTAAGACCTACGATCTCCTCTTCCGAGACGTTGTCGAGGTATTTGACCAGCGCCCGCAGGCTGTTGCCGTGCGCGGCGATGATGACGCGCTTGCCGGACTTGATGGCCGGGGCGATCCTTTCATGCCAGTAGGGCAGGAACCTCGCCACCGTATCTTTGAGGCATTCGGTCAGGGGCACGTCCTTGGGGTCCATGTCTTTGTAGCGGGGGTCGCTTCCGGGAAACCGCGGATCGTCTTTGGTCAGGGCCGGAGGCTGGATATCGTAGCTTCTGCGCCAGACGAGCACCTGGTCCTCCCCGTATTTGGCCGCCGTCTCCGACTTGTTGAGCCCCTGCAGTCCGCCGTAATGCCGTTCGTTGAGCCTCCAGGAGTGGTGCACCGGGATCCACATCAGATCCAGGCCCTCCAGGGTAAGCCACAGGGTGCGGATGGCGCGCTTTAACACCGAGGTGAAGGCGACATCGAAGACGAACCCCTCCTTTTTCAGGAGTGCGCCGGCTTTCTTCGCCTCCTCTATCCCCTTCTCCGAAAGGTCGACATCGGTCCATCCGGTAAAGCGGTTCTCTTTATTCCAGACACTCTCTCCGTGGCGGATAAGCACTACTTTATACATGGAATTCCCCTTGTAAGTTGGTTTTGACCGGCTCACACATCGGAAAATTCTAGCATTGAAAGGCGGGTTTAGCAATACAAATTTAACCCTGTCTGCGTCGGAGCCGGAAGGCGCGGTAACGGTTGATGACCGTGATGGCGATGGAATAGGCGATGATCCCCAGCATCAGGGAAATGAGGAAATATCCCAGTAACATGGGGAAGAATGTCTGCAGCAGCGCGGGGTCGGCGACCTCATGCACGGCATCGGTATAGCGTTTTTGCATGACCAGGGATTTTGCCTGGGAGTAGAGGGCTTTGACCGCGGCATACTGTTCCTGCCAGCGGGTGCCGGTGATCCAGGCGCCGGTCTTGAGCGCCAGCATCAGGGTGAAAAGGGTGATCCAGCCGTTGGTGACCAGTGACCCGGCCAGCGCGGCGGCACGGTTGACGCGGAAAAGCGCCGCCACCAGTATCGAGGTGAGCACTCCCAGCCCGGGCAGTACGCCCAGGAAGACGCCGATCCCGAATCCCGCGGCGATACGGTGCGGGGAATCGTTGATGCGGACCAGCTTGAGGTAGAGGAAGCGCCCCAGCCGTGCCAGTCTGCGTTTTTTCTTTTCGCTAGTGTTCATCTTTGAGCAGACGTTTGAGGATCTTGCCGGCGGCGTTCTTGGGCAGCGCCGTGCGCAGTTCCAGCTGCCGGGGGATCTTGTAAGGCGCAAGGCGTTCCTTCAGGAAGAGCAGCAGCTCCTGTTGCGAGGCCTGTCCGTGCTCCTTGAGCACGACGAAGGCCTTGGGGATCTCCCCCTTGCGCTCGTCGTTGATGCCGATGACCGCGCATTCCCTGACCGCGGGATGGCGGTAGAGGGTCTCTTCTATCTCCCGCGGATAGACGTTCAACCCGCGCACGTTGATCATCTCCTTTTTGCGTCCCGCGATGTAGGCGTACCCTTCCGTATCCAGGCGGGCCATGTCCCCGGTGAAGAGCCAGCCGTCCCGGAGGGCTTCCCGGGTGGCGGTTTCGTCCTTATAGTACCCTTGCATCACGTTGGGCCCCTTGACGCAGAGCTCGCCGATGGTGCCGGCGGGGACCTCATGGCCCTGCTCGTCGACGACCTTGATCCGGATGTGGCTGGCCAAAGGCTTTCCGATCGAGCCTTCCTTGCGCGTGCCGTAAAGCGGATTGACCGTTACTACCGGGGAAGCTTCGGTCAACCCGTAGCCTTCCATCAGCGGCACCCGGAATTTCTTTTCGAAAGCCCGGAATACTTCCGAAGGAAGCGCAGCCGCTCCCGAAACGCACACCCGGACGGGATTGAACAGGGAGATCAGCGGAGAAGTGAGGAGCCGCGGCAGTTTCAGGTGTAAAAAGACCGAGTATACCGAAGGGATGGCCACGAACATGGTGACTTTCTGGGTCCGGATGACGCGCAGTACCCGTTTGAACGGCCGCAGTGATTTCATGATCACTATTTTGGCTCCCGCGGCGATGGGGGTGAGCATGCACACCGTCGCGGAGAAGGAGTGGAACAGCGGCAGGATGCAGATCAGGGCGTCCTTGCGGCTGATGCGGAAGGCCCGAATGCAGTCCTGGGCATTGGAGATAAGGTTACGGTGCGTCAGCACCGCTCCCTTGGGCGCGCCCATCGTGCCGGAAGTGTAGATGATCACCGCCGCATCGTCGGCAGAGGCAGGGCTTTTCGGCTCTGCCGTGAAGCGCGGGTGGGCACCGATGTCGCGGGCCAGCAGCCCCGGGAACGCCGCAACGTCGCTTTCCCCGGCCTTGGTGCAGATGATCCGGGTCAGCGTATCGATGCGGGCGCGCAGGGAATGCGCCATCTCCAGTCCTGCGCGCGAGGTGATGATGGTAGAGGCGCCGCTGTGACGGAGGATGTAGTGCGCTTCGTCCATCTTGAACATGTAGTTGACCGGGACCACGACGACGCCGGCTTTGAGCAGGGCAAAGTACCCGATCACGAACTCCGGGCAGTTATCGAGGAAAAGTGCGGCTTTATCCCCCGGTTTCAGCCCCTCCGCGCGCAGGCTGCGGGCCAGGCGGCCGGTGGTCTCATGCAGTTCCTGGAACGTGATGGTCTTCTGCCCGAATGCGACAGCGATGCGACGGGGATACGCGGATGCGGAACGGATAAGCAGATCGGGAACGGTCTTAGGCATTTGGTGTAATGTGAAATCCCGCCAGTTCCTTCAAACCATGCGCTTCCTGGGTCCATCCCAGGTGCAGGCCGTGACGCTCCATGGCCTCCTGCGCCTGCCGGTACTCTTCGCGGGTGATCCTGCGGGAGAGCTCCTTGCGGGCAGCGGCCCGGTGGCAGGGCAGATACTGGCTCATCAGGCTTATGTGCGTATCCGGGGAAAGTTCTTCGGCGATGAAACGCATGGTCTCTTCCGTGCCGGATATCCCGTGGGGAAGCACCAGATGCCGGATGATCATGCCCTGCATCATTATACCTTCCGCGTCGAATTTGGCAATACCTCTCTGGCGGTACATCTCGCGCAGCGCCTCGCGGTTCGCCGATGGATACTCCGGGGCATCGGAGTATGCGGCGGCTTGTTCCTTTCCGGAGTAGCGCATGTCGGGCAGGTACACGTCGACGATCCCCTCGAGCAGGCGCAGTACCTCCGCCCGTTCGTACCCGCTGGTATTATAGACCAGGGGCAGGCGCAGCCCCTGCGCCGCCGCCAGGCAGAGGGCCCGGAGTATGTGCGGCATCACGTGGGTCGGGGTGACCAGGTTGAGGTTATGCGCTCCCTGTTCCTGCAGGGAAAGCATCATGGAGGAAAGCTGTTCGGCCGGGGCCAAAGTTCCCTCCTGCTCCTGGCTGAAGCGGTAATTCTGGCAGTAGAGGCAGCGCAAGGTGCAGCCGCTGAAAAAGATCGTGCCGGATCCGCGGGTGCCCGAGATCGGCGGCTCTTCCCCGTGATGCAGCTGGAAGCTGTAGACTTTTGCCGTAGCGCCGGTTTTGCAGTACCCTTCTTTTTCCTGCAGCCGGTCCACGCGGCAGCGGCGCGGACAGAGCTCGCAGCGGGAAAGCATCTCCCAGGCCTGCCGGGCGCGTTCCTGCAGTATCCCGGCGCGGTGCAGCGCAAGGTATGATGCCTCGTGCGCGGCGGGCGCTCGTTTACGCCTGTATTTGGGCAACATAGAGTCTCCTGACCTCTTTCATCAGCGCAAGGTATTCCGGGGTGCGGAAATCCGGATAGGTCCATTCCAGGGGAACGTACGCGCGGCCCCGGGCCCGGTAAAGCAGGGTCACTTCCGCGAAGATCCCTTTTTTCAGGTAAATGCGGTGGCTGAAATTCTTGGTGGTGGCCAGGATCACGCTGGCGGCGGTCAAGTACCCGGGGTCTACGTTCACGGTGCGGCATCCCTTCAGGGCGAGGCGCCGTTCGATGGCCATGGTGCGGACCTTGATATCCGCAAGGTTTTCCGGACGGATCAGGGCGCGGTGGGAGACGAATATCTTCTGCAGCCCCTCCCCCATCTCCCTGCGGTAATACCCGGTGGAGGCGAAGGGCAGCGCGGGGCTCAGGAAATCCAGCGGCCCCCAAAAATGCGAAAGCAGCCGCAAGGCTGCTTCGGCTGCTTTCCTGTCCTTATAAATAACCCCGGTCACCAGCTTCACCGGTTCCGGAGCGCGGACTGGCGTGCTCACTGCCGCAGCGGCTTAGGATGCCGCCAGCACCTGCCCCGGCATGAGCTGGGAGATGTAACGGGCTATCTTTTTGCGCTGCGGTTCCTTGATCTCGTTGAAGTAGATCGCCATGTTGAACCCGCCGCTGGGAGCATCTTCGGTACGCACCACGACCCCCTTGCATTCGATATCACCGTCCTTGGCGGCGGCCCTTCTGCCCAGGGGCAAAGAGAGCTTGATCGCCAGCTTGGTGAAGGGCGGCACATACTTATGCACGTTGCAGTATGCTCCCACACAGCTTACGTTCTGCGTGCTGGTGGAGAAGTCATACCCGTTGACCGCGATCTGCATGGGCAGCGTGTGGTTGATACGGGGATGCACCCGGCGTTCTGCGCTGAAACGGCGTCTCATTTTTTCTCTTCCTTAGGAGTGGTGCTGGCTTTTTTCCAGCATTTCTTCGAGCAATAATATTTGTTGTTGCGGTAATACCTGCTGATCTTGCGCAGCGCTTTATTGCAGGCCGGGCAGTTCGTCTGTTTCTCTTCTGCCGGCGCTTCCTGTGTTGCGGGATTATTTGCCATCGATCAAAAGCCCTTCCTTTCTTTACCTGGTGAAGTTACTCTGCGTGATGCAAACTGACGAAATCTTGTAAGTATTCCCGGCTGCGCAGATCGATCTCCTGGAAGGAGACGCCCATGCGGTACTGGTTGGTGTGCGGCAAATGCTGGGTCCAGGCGATCTTTCCGACCGCGTTAAAGAACCGGGAAAGCACTCCCACTTCAAGGTTGAGGTATGTGTTCGGAGCGAGATAATGGTAGTCGGTGAAACGCAGGCCACCCGCGCTGATATTGTCCGCGAGGGTGTTCAATGCTTCTTGCGCGCCCCGTACCTGGCACCTCACCGGCACCTTGTACTCGACACGCGGATAGATCCGTTTTTCTTCGGCGCCCTGCGACATATAACCTCTTCCTGATCCATCAGAACTATACCATACAATACTTCGACTGTCAATATAATCGTCGGCGGTGCGCATCCGGCCCTTTACATCCTGCGGTAATTTGTTATAATACGGGTATGGAAAACACGACACCTCAGGTGCAGGCTCAGGAAGCCGTGAAGAAGGCGGCTTTTCCTAAAAAACTGGTCCTGATCACGGCGCTCGGGTTGCTTCTGGGAGCGGCCAGTGCTCAGGCGAGTTTCATGTACCTGCGCCAGGAGATGGAAGTCACCCGTGTGACGCTGCCTGCGTTGAAGCCCCCAGTGGCGCAGCCGGCCGAGGCGCCGGCGCCGGTCACGCCTGCGGTTCCCGAACCTGCCTCCTCTCCGGTTCCTTCCCCCCAATGGGAAGGCACTTCTTCCGTGCCCGGATCAGCCGCTCGCCCCCGTCCTGAGCTGACTTTGCAGGGGATCGTGTATGCGGGTGACGGAAGTTATGCGCTTATCAATGAGGAGATCGTCCGGGAAAAGGATAAGTGTTTCGGGTGTACCGTGGTCAAGATCACCCGTCAGAAGGTCGAATTGATGTGTTCGGGAGAGCCGGTCGTGCTTTCCTCTACGAGGTAGGTCCTTTACGCCATCCTGGCCGCGACCGCGCGGCGTATGTGTTCCATCTTCACCCCGTGCACTACCGCACTCCTGCCGATACCTTTCAGCAAGACCCAGGTGTTCTTCGCCCCGAGGGATTTTTTGTCCAGGGACATCGCGCCGAGCACCTTTGCCAGGGCCAGTCCTTTGAGGGCGCGGGGCAGTCCGTATGCGTTAAGCAGGGCTTCGATCCTGGAGGCGTCTTCTTCTTTCAGTCCCGTCAGTGAGCGGCTGAGCGCGCAGGCGATGCGCATCCCTAAGGCTACGGCTTCCCCGTGTCCGTACCCTTTGTATCCAGAGGCCGCTTCTATGGCGTGGCCGGCGGTGTGCCCGAAGTTGAGGATGGTGCGTATTCCCTTTTCCTCCCTCTCGTCCTGGGATACCAGCCGGGCTTTGATGCGGCTGCAGCGTACGATGACCCCGGCGAGCGCCTTGGGATCGAGGGAGCGCAGCGCGGCCTCTTCATGCTCCAAAAGCGTGAAGAGGCTTTTGTCGCTGATACAGGCGTATTTGATGACTTCCGCCATCCCGTTGCGCACCTGCGCGGCAGGCAAGGTGGACAGAAGCGAGGTATCGCTGTAGACCATTACCGGTTGATGGAAGGTCCCGACCAGGTTCTTGGCCTGGGGTAGATCGACCGCGGTCTTTCCTCCGATCGCGGAATCCACCTGGGCCAGCAGCGTGGTGGGCACCTGGACGCAGGCAGTGCCGCGTTTGAACACCGACGCGCAAAATCCCGCCAGGTCTCCGACCACTCCCCCGCCGAAGGCCACGGCGAATATCTTTTTCCCGCGGCTGAAGTCGGCCATCTCCTCCAGCAGGGACTCTGCGGTGCGCAGGGACTTGCTTCGTTCGGTGTCCTCCACCAGGCATACCTTGACCGGGATGCCCGCATGCGAGAGCGATCCCTTAAGCCGGTTCCCGTGCAGCGCCCAGACCGTTGGATTGGAGACGACGAACGCGCCGTGCGCGGGGAACCGCACCCGGCAGGCGGCCCCGAGTTTTTCCAGTATCCCCGTTCCGATCAGGATCGGGTATGAGCGTTTGTCGAGCGCTACCGCGATGCGTGTGGTCATGGTCATCCTTGTATCCCCAGCAGCCGCAGCACGAACTCCGCCGCCGCCCAGGTAAAGGCCCCGAAGGGGGTCAGGAACATAAGCCCCGCCAGGATCATGAAGCCGTAGGGTTCAAGCCGGGCAAGAGCGTATGCCGCGTTATCCGGGAGCATCCCCATCAGCACCCTGGACCCGTCCAGGGGCGGGATGGGGATAAGGTTGAAGGTCCCCAATACTACGTTGATGATGATAAGCCGAAGCAGCAGCACGAGTGCCAGTACCGGCATCGGTACTGTCCTGATCAGGATGGTCAAGCCCGCGGCCAGCAGCAGATTGGCGGCCGGGCCGCTTAATCCGATCCAGATCATGTCCCTCTTGGGATTTTTTAGGGAGCGGTAATCCACGGGAACGGGTTTGGCCGCGCCGAATACGAACCTGCCCTGGGTCTGCAGGTAAAGGAACAGGGGCAGCAGGATCGTGCCGATCAGGTCGATGTGCGCCAGGGGGTTCAAGGTCAGCCGGCCGGAATGCCTGGCGGTGGAGTCCCCGAGCTTGTCGGCCACGAAGGCGTGCGCGAACTCATGCACGGTCATGGCAACGATCAGTATCCCGAAGGAGATGAGCAGTTCTGCGATGTTCACTCGAGCAACTCGATCTGCCGGGCTTCCACGACCGGGGGCAGAGAGGCTTTTTTCTGCGGGGTCACTTTGCCCGTGATGCGTACTTTCCGGTAATACAGGGCGTTCAAGCTCTGCTGGTTGCCCTTAAGCAGGTAGACCGTGCCGTCCTCGGCGGTCAGCTTGTGGGTGGCCGGGCGTTTGATCACCTTGCCGTAGGGCCCGATGGTGCCGATGATGCGCACCTCGTCCTTTCCCAGAGGCTCCGCCTCGGGCGCCTTTTTCACAGGCGCCTCGGGAGCTTTCTTCATCTGGGCGATCCCGGTGCGGAAAGGATGCACCAGTTTCTTGTTGATCCAGCCGTAGGTAGTGCGGGGAGCTTCGATCCTGAACCACTCCCCCCCGTCGCCGACCACGGTAAGCACTTCGTCGACGCCCACTTTGCCCAGGATGGGGGTGTTCTCGCTCGCTCCCATCCGGACGTTGACGTTCGACTTCATCACCCGGATGGTCTTGCCGTCAACGGGCGCGACCAGGCTTTTATGCACGAATGCCGGCGCGCTTTTGGGCAGCCGTATCTTGTACCAGTCATAGAGCTGTGCGATGACCTCGACCGGCTCGGTGCGCTGCATGGTGCAGAGCACCTGCGCGCCTACCGTCGAATCCAGCCGTACATTTGCTCCGTCGGTATTGATCTCACCTTCAAAGGGGAAGGACACCGGCGCTTGTTCCTGCGCCTGTGCCATCGCCGGCAACGGAAATGCCGCGGTTGAGATCATCCCCGCCAGCAGTACCAGTAAAGCCAGAAGGCGTTTCATGACGGCCTCCCTTATTTTTTGGCAGGGGCTTTGGCAGCTGCTTCCTTCGCGCCCGCGGCGGGTGCAGCGCCTGCGGCCGCTCCTTCAGCAGGTTTATCCGCGGCTTTTTCCTTCTTCATCATCTTGATGCGGATCGCCTTGATCTTGGGGAGCCCGAAGACCTTATCCCCGTCCTTCCAGGTGTTCTTTTCCATCATGCTGCGCAGGCGTTCGGTGCGTTTGAGCACGGAGCGCTGCTTGGTGCTTTTGCTTGCTGATGCCAGAGACGGATGAATAGACATGTGTTCACAACCTCCTTATAAAACATCCTTGGTACTGTTTCTTCAGTTTCGTCAGGTGTGCCTGGGCGGCAGCTTTGTCGCCGAAAGGCCCGATGCACAGGACGGTGAATTTCCCTTTGGGGATAAGCGTGGTCCGGTATCCCTGTTTCTTGAGCGTATCCGCCGCCGCCTGCGCGTATGACCGCTGGGAATAGCTTGCGATCTGTATCGAATACGGCTGGCCTGCGGGTTTGGCGGCTGTTTTCGCGGCTGCTTTCGGCTTCACGGCCGCCGCAGGCGCGGGTTTTTCGACGGTCAGCGGTGTTTCTGCCGCCGCGGTTTTTACCACCGGCGCCGGTTCCTGCGCCGCGACTTCCTGCTCCGCCCGCTGCGCCGGCGCACCGCTCAAAGAGCGTTTGCCCCGCTCCATCCCCAGGGAATATGCCACCGTCGCCAGTATCAGCATACCGATCGTCAGCAGGAGTACCTTCTCGTAGGTGCGTATATACGACCTGAACGAACCGGGAAGGTTCTGCCGGGACGGCGGCGAATGCGGCGTCTGCGAGAACAATTCCAGCTGGGAATAATCCTGTTTTTCCATTCCCGCTACATTAACCCATTATTATTGCTTTTTTTCCCGAAGGTTGCAAGTATTTTTTTGTCTTGACCTTCTTGATGATCTTGAGGAAGGCGTCCACTACCCTGGGGTCGAACTGGGTGCCGCTTTTACGCCTGATCTCGCGGATAGCTTCCTCCGTGGTCATGCGTTCGCGGTAGGGACGGCCGTACACCATCGCTTCGAAGGCGTCGGCTACCGTCATGATGCGCGCACCCTGGGGGATCTGGTTTTTTTTCAGCCGTGAGGGATACCCGGTGCCGTCATAACGCTCATGATGGTGCATGATGATAGGGATGACGGGCTTTAAGACCTGCAGGTGGCGGAGGATCTGCGCTCCTTTGAGCGGGTGGTTCTTGATGATGTCGTATTCGTTGGCGGTGAGCTTGCCCGTCTTGGTGAGGATCGCCAGCGGGATGTCGGCTTTTCCGGCGTCATGCAGCAGGCTGGCGTACTTGAGCGCCTGCTGCTGTTTCTCGTCCAAATGCATCTGCTCCCCTATCGCCGTGACCAGGGTGCTGAAATACGGGGAATGGGTGTATTCCCTGGGCACGCGGATGTCGAGCATGGTGCACAACGCCTTGATGCTCCCGAAGACGATCTTCTGCTGTTCCTCGTACAGCTGCAGGTTCTTGATCCCGATGACCGACTGCTCCACCATGGTCATGAGGATCTCCTGGTCGAAGCGGTCGAAGGGCGTGCCCGAAGCATGGCGGCGGATGATGATCACCCCGATGATGTCGTCGCTGACCAGGGGTACCGCGAGCAGCCCGTCGTTGCGCACGGACGTTAAGGTCCTTACCATCCTGCGTTCCAGCCGGTTGGTGATCTTGGCTTTCTTGTCGATGATGATCTTTTTGCGGTCGTTGATGACGCACTTAAGGGAGGAAAAACCCTTGTTGGAGTCGAGGAGCAGCACCACGCAGTAATGCGCGTTGAAGACCTGGCAGATGAGCTTGGCCAGCCGCGGGACCAGGTCCTTGAGCTCGTAGGTGGAATTAAGCAGCCTAAAGACGCTATGTACCGCCGAGACCAGCGCCTTATACTTTTTCGTAGGGGTCAAATAGTTTTTTGTATTCATTTAAGGCGTACCTGTCGGTCATTCCGGCGATATAATCGCATACGGCCTGGTGTACCCCGTCGCTTTCGATACGCTTCTGCACCTGCTCCGGAAGCGCTCCCGGCGAATCGGTGTAGGCGTCGAAAAGCTGGCGGATGAAACGCGACGCTTTGTTGCTCATGCGCACCACCCGGTAGTGGCGGTAGAGTTTTTCCATGAGCACTTCTTTGAGCTGGTGTTTCATCCGCGCCATATCCGGGGAAAAACGCACGATCTTTTCCGGATGCCGCTTGATGTCGACGGCATTTTTGGGGCGCAGGGTCTTTAATGTCTGAGTGATCTCTCCGATCAGGTCCGTGACCTGCACGTCGATCAAAATGCGGATCGTCCAGGGAATGCGGTACGCATCGGAAAGCGGCCCGGGATGGAGCGATTTGATCTTTGCGTGCGCCATCCGCCATATGTCCAGCCGTTCCAAGTCTTTAAGTTTCAGCAGGCCGGAGCTTAACCCGTCGTCGATATCATGATTATCATACGCGATTTCGTCGGCGATGTCAACTATTTGCGTTTCCAGCGTGGGCCTTTCCTGGGGCAGGTAGACGTCGAGATTGCCCGCCTTGTCGAAGGCGGTGGAATGCTTGATGATCCCTTCCCGCACCTCCCAGGTCAGGTTAAGGCCGGGAAAATCAGGGTAGCGTTCCTCCAGCAGGGTCACCACCCGCAATCCGTGGAGGTTGTGGTTGAACCCCCCGTGCTCGGACATCAGGTCGTTCAAGGTGTCCTCTCCCGCATGCCCGAAGGGGGTATGGCCCAGGTCATGCGCCAGGGCCACCGCTTCGGTCAGGTCGATGTTCAGCCGCAGCGCGAAGGCGATGGTGCGCGCGATCTGGGCGACTTCCACGGAATGGGTCAGCCGGGTGCGGTAGTCGTCCCCCTCATGGTTGACGAAGACCTGTGTCTTGTACTCGAGGCGGCGGAAGGCGGTGGAGTGGATGATCCGGTCGCGGTCCCGCTGGTATGCGGAGCGGTAGGAATGCTCTTTTTCTTTATACTCCCGGCCTTTGGAATCGCAGCTTTTCATGGCATACGGGGCCAAAAAGGAAGTCTCGAACTGGGTGACGGTGTGCGGTCTGACCATCAGCGTCCCTCCTCTTTGCGTTGTGCCGCGCGGAGTATTTTCAGGAGTTCCTGCAGGGATTGCGAGATGACCTTGGTGTTGCCGAGGACCGGCATAAAATTGGTGTCCCCTTTCCAGCGCGGCACGAGGTGGATGTGCAGGTGGTTCTTGATGCCCGCTCCTGCCACGTCCGAGATATTGATCCCGATGTTGTACCCCTGGGGCTTGAGGGTTTTGTCCAGCAGCCGCTTGGCCCGGGTGACGGATTTGAGCAGGTCGAGCATCTCCTCGTCGGTAAGCTGTTCCAGAAAACGGATATGGCGCTTCGGGCAGACCATCACGTGCCCGTTATTGTAAGGGAAGATATTGAGCATCCCGAAGGAATGCGCGGAGTCGAGGAAGACCGGATGCGCTGCGGGAGACCTGCGCGCGCCGCAGAAAAGGCATCCCTTGGCGTGCTTCTTGGCCAGGGTGTGGGAAATATAGGAAATGCGCCAGGGCGCCCAAAGCTTATCCATCGAGTTTTACGAACTCCGCGCGGGGTTTCCCGCCTGTGATAGTGATGATCCCGACGGACGGATACGGGGCGAACACCGTGTCCGTCGCGCTTCCGGGATTGAAGAAGAGCGTCCCTTTGACCGTTTCCGCAGTGGGCTGGTGCGAATGGCCGAAGACGATGATATCCGGCATATCCTTCGCGAATTCCCGCTGCAGCAGCGGGATGAGCTGGCCCGGAGGCCCCCATCCGTGCATCATCCCGATGGTCAGCCCCCCCGCCTTGAAGACGAGTTTCTGGCTGAGTTTGCCGTGCGAGGTCTCGGGGTCCATGTTCCCCCATACCGCGCGCACGTCGCTGCAGACGGTCTTCAAGGTGCGCAGGACCTTCAAGTCCACGATATCCCCGGCGTGCAGGATGATGTCCGATCCTTGCAGGGCCTTGAGCGCCTGCGCCGGCACGTCCGGCGCCCGCTCGGGAACGTGGGTATCAGAGATGACCCCGATGCGGATGACGGACGGCGCGCTCATGCGATGATCCTTGGTTTGCAGAACACGTCGAAGATCCGGTTGAGGTTGTTCAGGTCCCAGGTGTGTATCTTCTCTTCCATTGCCCGCAGCTTGGCGTTGGTATCGACTTCCCGCGCGGTGACGATGATCTTGGTCTGCGGCTTGTTGCGGTATTTCTTGCACTCCTTGGTGAAATCCGAGATGTCCTCTTCCGTGACCTGTTCCTTCTTGAAGGCCATGATCCAGATGCTGTCGCTGGAGCGTCCCAGGATCCCCTCCCGCAGCGTTCTGGCGCCGAAGGAAAGGGTCTTGATCTCGCGGAAGTGGTCGAGCTTGAGCTTCTTCTTCTCTATCTGGATGACGTCGTCGTCGAAGAGGTGGAGCAGCTCCGTCATGCGTTCCAGGATGGGTTTCTGCGCCTGGAGCAGGTATTCCTGGATCATGGTCTCGATGTTGTTGCGGAAGAGCGCCTTCTGGTTCTTGGCGTCGAAGGTCAGGGACTGCAGCTTCTCCTGGTAGACGAACTTGAGCCAGAAGCCGAACACCCGGTCGTTGAGGATGAGGAAGTCCCCGGTCTTGCTGATGCAGCTGTACTCCAGCAGGTCGTTGATGCGCGGCAGCAGCTCTTTAAGCGGCTTATGCAGCAGATGGGCGATATCCTTGATCCGGTGATGGCCGCAGGAGATCTGGTAGAGCAGGGACGTGTATTCCTCGCTGCATTTGGTGTCCTGGAAACGCTGCAGGAAATTGGAGAAACGCTGGTTCAGTATCCCGGAAGGCTCGAAAAGCAGTTCTTCGAGGGTATCCCCCAGTTTCTTCAAGGGTGCCTTGATCAGGGAACCGGCGATCAGGTCCAGGTAAAAGGGCACTCCCCCGGTGAAATGCACGATGAAATTGATCATTCCCGGCGCCGGCACCGGATGCACCAGCCTTTCCCGCAGGTACTCTTCGCTGGTCTTGATGTCGAAGGGATCGACGGAGACTACTTCGAAGTTGCCGAAGAGCAGCGAGAGGTCCTTGGAGAGGATGGATTTCGCGCGGTGTTTCTGGGAGCTGATGACGATGTAAAGGGTGGTCTTCTGCACCAGCAGCATTTTTGACCATTCCTGGTAGAGGTGCGGGATGTTCATCTTCTCCAGGTTCTGGAATTCATCCAGGATCATGACGCAGAACATCCCGGTCTCCTGGTGGATCAGGTCGCAGAGGGACAGGAGTTCGGAGAAGACGGAGAGCTTCTTCCGTTTCTCAACCGCGGAAAGGATCGCCCTGGCTTTTTCCACCGTGCGCGGGGCGCGGGCAGCGCTATCGGCGAGGAGCGAATCGAGCTCCTCCCTGGCCGCGGCGCGCTGACTGGTCAGCAAAGTATAGAGCAGGATGCCGATGTACCGTCGGGCGAAGGAGTGCAGGGTCTCGGGGCGGATCTCCATGTAGCAGAGGAGCGTCCGGGGATGGTTGAATCGGCTTAAGAAACGGAAGATCAGGGTGCTTTTCCCCACCAGCTCATCGCCGATGATGGCGATGTTCTGGCGGTACCCTAAGGCCAGGTCGGAAACCCGTTTCTGCAGCAATTCCAGGATCTGTTTGCGTCCGAAGAACGTGTCTTTCATGGGGTATGCTTAACGCGGCAAATAAAAGTACGGATTTTGCGCGGTATATCCTTTACGGATCTGAAAATGCACGTGCTCGCTGGCGTGCGCGATCGTCATGCCCTGGGATACCATTTCCCCCGGTTTGATGAGCACTTCCCCGCTTCCGGTATAGACCGTGGAAAGCCCATCGCCGTGATCGATGATCACCGTCTTGCCGTAACGGCCGAACTCCTGCGCGGCGAACACCACTTTGCCGGTGCGCGCCGCCACCACTTTCGATTCCCCCAGCGGTTTTATGGTGATCCCTTTGCAGATCATGTTGTTATATGATTGCCCGAAAGAGGCTACCACCGTCCCTTTGATCGGCCAGATGAACTCTTCGGAGTTGGCAGGCTCGATGCAGATGGGGACGGGCTGGGTGCGATGAGGGATGAGGATCTGCTGGTCGATCTCGATGCTGGCGGCGTTCTCGATGCGGTTGATCTGGGCCAGTTCCGCCAGGTCGATCCCGTACATCTTCGAGATGCGCCAGAGGGTCTCCCCTTTTTTGACCTTGTGGTAGATGCCGGGGATCCCTGCCGGAGGCTTAGGGGTGCCTGCCGGGCCGGTGACGGGAGAGACCGGGGCAGTCGCGCAGCCGTTGAGAAGCAGTAGGATCACGCACCACCAGAGAGACCGAGAATGAATGAAGCCTGCCATGTGTCTGTATAAAGAATGGAGCGGGTGATCGGAATCGAACCGACATGGGCAGCTTGGGAAGCTGCTATTCTACCATTGAATTACACCCGCATGAAGCTACTTACTTTCTCTCCATGCGTCCCAATATAATTGAGGTATTTTTACACCCCTATATTGGGACG
>CAZAPM010000008.1:0-57086 GCA_964487475.1 uncultured Planctomycetales bacterium | reverse complement strand
ATAAACAACGATTATACCACAGCTCTTACGCGCAGCCTACCGTTTCTTCCATCAATTTCATCGAGCAGAACTTGCCGCACATGGTGCAGACATCCGACATCTTCGGCTTGGAGCTTCCCCGGTATTCCTTGGCTTTTACCGGGTCGATGGAAAGGGCGATCTGGCGTTTCCAGTCCCGCTTCCTTCTGGCCAGGGACATCTGCCTGTCCCACTCCCGGGCGTGGGGGAACTTGACGATATCCCCGGCGTGCGCGGCGATCCGGGAAGCCACCACCCCTTCTTTCACGTCGTCGATCGAAGGCAGCCTCAAATGTTCCGCCGGCGTGACGTAGCAGAGGAAATCCGCCCCGGCTGCCGCCGCGATCGCGCCCCCGATCGCCGAGGTTATATGGTCGTACCCCGCGGCCACGTCGGTCACCAGCGGGCCCAGCACGTAAAAAGGAGCGCCTTTGCACAGGCGTTTCTGAAGCCGGATGTTCTTTTCGACCTCGTCAAGAGGCACGTGCCCGGGGCCTTCGATCATGGCCTGTACCCCGGCTTTCCGGCACCGCTGCGCCAGTTCTCCCAGGGTTTTGAGTTCCGCGATCTGGGGCGCGTCGGTCGCGTCGAAGATCGAGCCGGGACGCAGCCCGTCGCCCAGGCTCAAACAGACATCGTACTCCCGGGCGATCTGCAGGATCTCGTCGAAATACGCAAAAAAGGGGTTCTCTTTCCTGTGCCTGCGCATCCAGGCGGCGATGAGCGCTCCTCCGCGGGAGACGATCCCCATCAGCCTTTTCTGGCGCACCAGCGCCGCGGCGTTGGCCTTGGTCACTCCGGAGTGGATGGTGAAGAAGTCCACTCCCTGCCTGGCCTGGGCTTCGAGTACCTTGAGCATGTCCTTATGGTCGAAGGCCAGGGGATCGCGCCGTTTCTGCTGGGAGTTGACCGCGATCTCATACACCGGGACCGTGCCTACGGGAACCGGGGAGTGGCTGAGGATGGCCGCGCGGATGGACGCAAGGTTCCCGCCGACGCTTAAGTCCATCACCGCATCCGCGCCGTAGGATACGGCGGTGGCCAGTTTTTTAAGCTCCTGGCCGATGTCCTCTTTGTCCGTGGAGGTCCCCAGGTTGGCGTTGACCTTCGTGCGCAGCCCCTTGCCGATGCCGCAGGGTTGTGTAAGACGGCGGGTCTTGTTCCGGGGGATGACGATCACTCCGGATGCCAGGCCGCTGCGGAGGGATTCCACCGTCACCTTTTCATCCCCGGCGATGCGTTCCATCAGGGGCGTGACGATGTGCTGCTTCGCCGCCTCCAGTTGCGTCATCATGAACGGACCTTTCTATTGTGATCCCCGCAGCGCCGCGGAAAATCTCCGTGCGGCGGCTGCCGGGTGCGAAGCGTTGATCAGCGCGGATGAGACCGCGATCCTCGTGAATCCCAGGCGCATGAGCGCCGTGATAGTGCGGTGCGTGATGCCTCCGATGGCGAATGCCGGGATGCGCAGCTGCTTCAGCAGCGGCGCGATCCACCCTTGCGCGATCGGCACCGCGTCCTGCTTGGTCCTGGTCTCGAAGAGCGGGCCGATCCCGATGTAATCCGCGCCCTGGGCCTGGGCTTCGAGCGCCTGGGCCGCAGTGTGGCAGGAGACCCCGACGATCTTCCCCTCCCCCAGTATCCTGCGGCAAAGCCACACCGGGCAATCCTGCTGTCCCACGTGCACCCCGTCGCATCCGGAGATCCTGGCGATATCCGGATGGTCGTTCATGATCGTGACCACGGAATCTCCGGCCGAGCGGACAAAGGCCTTGGCGGCGCGGATCAATGCGGCCGGCGGCGCGTCTTTATCCCGCAGCTGGATGATCCCGCACGATCCCTTTAAGATCCGCGCGGCATCAGCCGCGTCTTGAGCGATGGCGTATACGTTCGAGCGCAGGAGCAGCTTTTTTTTCGGCATCATACAACCGGTAACGGATATCCTTGAAGCCGACCGCCAGCCGGGCACTTTTAAGCTTGGCGATCTCCTCCAGCACGCGGCATGATTCTTTGGCGCGCTGGGAGTTGGCAAAGAACACATCCTTCAACGAGGCGCGCGTCAACTCTTTCCCCAGGATCTTCTCCCCCACATCCCGGTCGCTGGCGCGTTCCCTCAATCTGTCCGCGGCGGGGGCGAGTTTCCCGATCAGTCCGTCCACGCGGTGCCGCAGTGTTTTGAACCTTCCGGTGAGCGCCGCATCCTCAATGATGAAGCGCAGTATCTCTTCGCAGACGCGCAGGCCTTCCTTCAGCCGGTTGGCGTTGGCGTCGATGATCCTATCTATTCCGGGCGTAGGTTTTGACAATTTTCTCAATGAGGTTGGTGGTCGAGCGGCCTTTGGCCAGAGGGATGGTGCACACCTTCCCTCCGTATGAAACGACGAAATCCGCTCCCACGATCCCCTTATGCTTCCAATCGGCGCCTTTGACCAGCAGGTCGGGCTTAAGCAGCCGGATCAGCTTCTCCGGCGTATCCTCGGAAAAGGGCACCACGAAATCCACGCTTTCCAGGGCCGCGATCACCCTGGCCCTGTCCGCAAGGGGCACCAGGGGGCGCTGCGGGCCTTTGAGCCTGCGGATCGAGGCGTCGGTGTTCATTCCCACCACCAGACAGTTCCCCTTGTTCCGGGCGGCTTCCAGGTACTGCACATGGCCCCGGTGCAGCAGGTCGAAACAGCCGTTGGTAAAGACGACTTTATCGCCTTGTTTTTGCCGTTTCCGGAGGATGCCCGCAAGCCGCTGGCTAGTCTTTATTTTTGATCCTGACACAGTGTCTGCTCCACCAGTTCGCAGATGATATGGCCGATGGTGATATGCGCTTCCTGCACCCTGGCCGTGACCGGCGAAGGGATGACCAGGGAAACATCCGCCAGTTTGGCGATATCCCCGCCGTCGCCTCCGGTCAGGGCGATGGTCTTCAAGCCCATTTTCTTCGCCTGCTTGATGCCGTTGGCGACGTTCTTGGCTTTGCCGCTGGTCGAGATGCCGATGGCGATATCGTTCTTCTGCCCCAGGGCCTCGATCTGGCGGGAGAAGACGATCTCGAAACCGTAATCGTTGGCCAGGGAGGTCAGGACCGAGGTGTTGACGGTCAGCGCGATCGCGGCCAACGCGGTGCGGTCCTTCTTGAAGCGGCCGATCAGTTCCGCGGCGATGTGCTGCGCGTCGCTGGCCGATCCGCCGTTGCCGAAAAGTATCACTTTGCCGTTCTTCTTCAGGCATTCGATGAGCAGATCGGCGATGTCTTTGATCTGTCCGACGTAGTTGCGCAACAGCTCTTCCTTTACCTGGATGCTCTCCAGGAGGATATCCGCGATTCTTTCACGCATCCTTGCACCTCGAGTTTAGCCGAAGAACACCTTGGCGATTTCGTAGAGTTCCTTATCCACGGTTTTCAGCGTTCCTACCGCCTGGTCCAGGGGAACGTCGATGATCTTGTTGCCGGATAAGGCGACCATCCGGCCGAACCTCTTCTGCTTGACCAGTTCCACCGCGCCCACGCCGAAACGGGTGCCGAGCACCCGGTCGAATGCGGTGGGAGAACCGCCGCGCTGGATGTGCCCTAAGACGCTGACGCGGGTCTCGAAACCGGTGCGTTTCTCGATCTCCTGGGCCAGGATCTCCCCGATCCCTCCTAACCGCACATGGCCGAAGGAATCCAGGGTCTTCTCCTGGGTGATCATGCCTTTATCCTTGAACTCCGCGCCTTCGGCTACCACCACGATGCTGAAGGTCTTGCCGCGGGAATGACGTTTCTTGAGGCTGGCCACGACCTCGTCCATGTCGATGGGTATCTCGGGGATGAGGATGACGTCCGCCCCTCCCGCGATCCCCGCTTCCAGGGCGATCCATCCGGCATGCCGTCCCATGAGCTCCGCCACGATGATGCGGTGATGGCTCTCCGCCGTGGTGTGGAGACGGTCGATGCACTCCATCGCGATGTTGATGGCGGTATCGAACCCGAAGGTATAGTCGGTGCAGGAAAGGTCGTTATCGATGGTCTTAGGCACGCCCACCACCTGCAGGCCTTCCTTGCAGAGCTTGGAGGCGGCGCCTAACGTGTCCTCTCCGCCTACCGCGATCAGGGCGTCGAGGCCCATCTTCTTGAAATTCTCCTTGCACTTCATCAGGTCCCCTTCTTTCTTGAAGGGGTTGGTGCGGCTGGTGCCGAGGATCGTGCCGCCTTTGGGCAGGATCCCGGAAATGGAGCTTAAGTCCAGAGAGGTAGTGTCGTTCTCGATCATCCCCTTCCAACCGTTCTTGATCCCGAGGATATCGAATCCCTCCAGGATGCCCTTGCGGACCACTGCTCTGATCACGGGGTTGAGGCCGGGGCAATCGCCCCCGCCGGTCAAGATGCCGATGCGTGCTGCCATGGGTGTTTCCTCCTTTTAGACTCTGCGGTAGCCGCTGTACGGGACGATCGGATCGTCCTTGGGCGGCTCCTTGTAATGATGTTTTTTATCCTTGTCTTCCGAAGTGATGATCTTGACGAAATGGATCTTGATGATGATCTGCTCTTCCAGTCCGAGCACTTCCTGGATCTTGCCCCGCACGATATCCTGGAGCCGGGCGGAGAGTTCCGGGATGCTCGCTTCCGTGCGCAGCACCACCCGCAGGTCGACGATGATGCCCTTCTTGCTGGCGATCACGTCCGGGCGGAGCTCCTTGATCTCCGGAAGCAGGCCGGCCAGTTTCTTGATCAGGTCCTCGATCGCGGTCAGGGTCACCGTCACTTCCCCGGACGCGGTGGTGAAGGCGATGGTCTTCTCGCTCTGGAAACGGCCGAGTATCAGTTGGGCGAAGGAGAAGCTGATCAGGATCAGGAGGATCCCGGAAAGTCCCAGTATCAGGCGGGCGGAAAAGGTGTCCTGGAAGTACGCCAGGAGGCTGACCAGGTCGTTGGCGGTCACGAGCGACTGCTCGACCGAGGAAAGCACCGCCGCCAGGATGAGCCCCGCGCCGATGAGGATGAGAATCGTGGCATAGAAGATGATCCCGAGCACCGTGAATATCCTCATGCTGCTCCCTCCTTTTCGATCCCCTGTACGTTGATATCGATGTCCTTGATGGGAACGCTGGTCATCTTTTCCAGCGCCTGCCGCACGTTCTCCTGCACCCGGTTGGCCACTTCGGGGATGTTGAACCCGAACTTGATCACCAGGGGAATGGCGATGTGCACTTCGTCATGCTTGTCGATGCCGACCCGGATGCCGCATTGGCCGGCTTTGCAGCGCAGGAGCTCCACGATGCCTTTGGAGGTGCCCCCGACCTTCTTGACCCCTTCTATTTCCGAGGCCGCGATGGAGGCGATCGAGGAGATCACGTTGGCATGTATCTTGATCACGCCCAGGTCGGTGCGGGAATCGTGGCGGTGCATAAGGGATTATTCTCCGCTTTTCTTCTCCTGCACCATATCCTGCAGGAAATGGGTGGAAACTTCGCCTTTGAGGAACTGCGGGTGCGCCATCAGCTTCAGATGGAAAGGCACCGTGGTCTTGATGGGCGCGATGGTGAACTCGTGCAGCGCCCGCTGCATGGTCCTGATCGCGTCGTTACGGGTGGCCCCGAAGGCGATCACCTTGGCGATCATGGAATCGTAGAAGGGCGGGATCTCGTAGCCCTGATAGACGTGGGTGTCCACCCGGATCCCCGGTCCCCCGGGAAGTATGAGCGATTCGATCCTGCCCGGTGAAGGCATGAAATTGTTGTCCGGGTCCTCGGCGTTGATGCGGCACTCCAGGGCGTGGCCCTTAAGGTGCACGTCCTCCTGGCGCAGGGCGAGCTTATTCCCCGCGGCGATGCGGATCTGCTCCTTGATCAGGTCGATCCCCGAGGTAAGCTCCGTGACCGGATGCTCCACCTGGATGCGGGTGTTCATCTCCATGAAATAGAAATTGAGGTTCTTGTCCAGCAGGAATTCCATGGTGCCGGCGTTGATGTAATTGACGGATTTGGCCCCTTTGACCGCCAGCTCCCCTATTTTCTTGCGCAGTTTAGAATCGACCGCAGGCGAGGGGGATTCCTCGACCAGCTTCTGGTGGCGGCGCTGGATGCTGCAGTCGCGCTCCCCCAGATGGATCAGGTGGCCGTGCTTATCCCCCAGCAGCTGGATCTCCACGTGACGGGGGCTTTCCAGGTATTTCTCCATATAGACGGCCGGGTTGCCGAAATTGGCTTCCGCTTCCTGCTGCGCGATCATGAGGCTCGAGACCAGGGAGATGTCATTGTGGCAGATGCGCATGCCTTTCCCCCCGCCTCCCGCCGCCGCTTTGATGATGACCGGATACCCGATCTTCTTGGCGGTCTTCAACGCTTCTTCCTTGGTCTTGATGGTGCCTTCGCTTCCCGGAAGCATGGGCAATCCCGCCTTGTGCATGGATTCCCGGGCGGCCATCTTATCCCCCATGAGCTTGATGTTCTGGGAGGTCGGGCCGATGAAGGTGATCTGGCAGGATTCGCAGATCTCCGCGAAATGCGCGTTTTCCGCAAGAAATCCGTATCCCGGATGGATGGCTTCCACGTCCGTGATCTCTGCGGCGCTGATGATGGAGGGGATATTGAGGTAGCTCTGGGCGCTCTTGGCCTTGCCGATGCAGATGGCCTCGTCCGCCATGCGCACGTGCAGGGATGAACGGTCGGCTTCGGAGTAGACCGCGACGGTACGGATACCCATTTCCCGGCAGGCGCGGATGATACGCAGGGCTATCTCGCCCCGGTTGGCGATCAGGATTTTGGAGAACATATATGGTTAAGGCCTATAACGGTTCGATAAGGAACATCGGCTGGCCGAACTCCACCGGTTCGGCATTGTCCACCAGGACGTCAAGGATCTTGCCCTTGATCTCAGCTTTGATCTCGTTCATCAGTTTCATCGCTTCCAGGATGCAGATGACCTGCCCCGGCTCGATGACCTGTCCGACTTCCACGTACGGGGGGGCTTCGGGAGAAGGCGCGCGGTAAAAGGTCCCTACCATGGGCGCTTTGATCTCGACCGTGTTCTTGGAAGGAGCTGCCGCTGCCGCGGGCGCCGCGGCCTGGGCCGCTGCCGCGGGCATGGGCACGGCGGTCTTCTCGATCATCACCGGACCGGAGTATCCCTGCGGTTCACCCTGTGTCTTCTTCAGCCTGATGCGCATCCCTTCTTTTTCGACCTCCAGCTCCATCAGGCCGTTCTCGTTCATCAGGGTGACCATTTCCTTGATCTCTTTCAGGTTCATCATATTACCTCGTATTAGTTGACGCGCTCGACGTACTGGCCGGTACGGGTGTCGATCTTGATCCGGTCCCCGGAATCGACGAACAGAGGTACCTGTACGGTCGCTCCGGTCTCGATCTTGGCGGGCTTGGTGCCGCTTTTGGCGGTGTCGCCCTTGATCCCGGGTTCGGTTTCGATGATCTTGAATTCGATGAAAAAAGGCAGGCTGACGTTCAGGCAGGAATCGTTGTAGTAGAGGGCGACCATTTCCAGGTTGTCTTTCATGAACTTGATCTTGTCCCCGCAGGTGTCCTTGGAGATGGCCAGGTCCTCGTAGTTCTCCAGGTCCATGAAATGGTACATATCCCCGCTGTTATACTGGTACTGGATCTTGCGTTCTTCGATATACGCTTCGTCGACCTTCTCATCCCCGCGGAAGGTCTTTTCCTGAACGCTGTCGTTGCGCAGGTTGCGCAGTTTGGCCCGCACGAACGCCGACCCCTTGCCGGGCTTGACGTGCTGCGCGTCTATGACCACCCAGCACTGGTCATCGACCAGTACCGTAACACCCATTTTTACCTCATTTATCGAGAGCGCCACTTAATACCTCCACTCCTTTGCCGGTGACCAGGACCATATCTTCGATCCTGACCCCTGTTCTCCCAGGCAGATAGATCCCTGGTTCAACGGTGAATACCATACCTTTTTGCAGAATCTGGGGGCTTTTTCCGGAAATGGAAGGCCCTTCATGAACTTCCAGCCCTACCCCGTGTCCGGTGCTGTGCTCGAAGTAGCGGCCGAACCCTTTGTCAGCGATATGCCTGCGTGCCGCGGCATCCACTGCGCTGGCCTTGACCCCGGGCCGGATGGCTTTGAAAGCTTTCTCCTGCGCCTGGCGCACGATGGTATAGATGCGCCGGGTAAGAACATTAATTTTACCCAAGAAAAAAACTCTTGTCAAGTCGGTTTTATACCCCAGATAGGATACCCCCATGTCCACCAGCACGGAGTCGTTTTCCGCGATCTTCCGGGTGCCGGTGAGGTAGTGGGGATAGCTGCCGTTCTTTCCGGCAGCGACGATGATGTCGAAGGAGGCGCCGCTGGCCCCCTGCGTGCGGATGAACCGTTCGATCTCGGCCGAGACCTCGAGTTCGGTCAACCCGGGCTCCAGGAAGCGCGCGATATGGGTATATGCGGCCATGGTGACGGCCAGTCCCTGTGAGAGGGTCGCGATCTCAGCGGGGGTCTTTACCTGCCGTAAGGTGTCCACGAAATCGCCGAAAGGGGCAAGCCGGCACGTTCCCCCCTTCTCCAGGACCTCCTTGATCCGGGAAAAGCTCCAGTAGGAGAGGTGTTTCTCCTCCGCTCCCAGCCGGGAGAGCCGGTGGGTGCGGGCCATATCTGCGATCAGCAGGGAAACCGGCCCGTTCAGGGGAACGATGGTAAATACTCCTTTGGGCAGAGAAAGTTGCGCTTCAGCGAGGTAACGCGAATCGGTGAGGTAAAAGGTCTTGTGCGCGGTGACCAGCAGATAGGAATCCCGGCTGATGATGCCGGTAAGGTACGAAACGTTGGCGCCGGATGATATCAGCACCCCGTCCAGGGCAAGGCGGGCGAGTTCCCGGCGCAGCCGGCTGAGGGGTGACGGGGTCACGTGAGCAGATCGCATAGCGCAGCCAGTCCCAGGGAGTAACTTTTTGGCCCGAATCCCATGATCGTGCCTTTGGCTACGGGGCTGATCAGGGAGCGGTGCCGGAATTCTTCGCGGGTGTGGATGTTGGAAAGGTGCACTTCGACCGCGGGTATCCCGCAGGCGGAGATGGCATCCCGCAGCGCCACGCTGGTGTGGGTATAGGCGGCCGGGTTGATCAATATGCCCTGATACTTCTGCTTATTGGCGTTGCCTACGGCGTCCACCAGCTCCCCTTCCACGTTGGACTGGAGGATCTTCAAGGTGACGCGGCGGCGTGCCGCCTCTGCCCGCAGCATGCGGTTGATCTGGGCCAGGGTGGTGGTCCCGTACACCTGGGGCTCCCTCGTGCCCAGCAGCTGCAGGTTCGGGCCGTGCAGGACCAGGATGCGCAGCCTGGGAGTGCTCATTTAGCCGGAGCGCCCTTTTCCGCTTCTTCGATCAGCATGACCGGGATCCCGTCCTTTACCGGATACCGGTTGCCGCATTTGGTGCAGGCGATCCGTTCCCCTTCCATTTTGACGTCCCCTTTGCACGCGGGGCAGGCCAGGATGGCGAGTAGCTCTTTGTCGATCATTATGAACCTCCTGTTATGCCGGGTGGTTTTTTTGTACGGCGACGAACTGCATGCGCAGTTCATAAAGGATGTTTTCCAGGAGTCCGGCTTCCTCTTCGGTCAGGTTGTTCTTGGTCTTCTGCTGGACCATCTCCAGGGTATCGATCAGGAATTTTGCCTGCGGGAAATTCTGCACCTTCTTGTTATCCGCCGGATCGGGGATCACTCCCAGGGCGATGGAGGCCTGCAGTGCCAGGGTAGTGATAAAGAAGCTGAAAGTCGCTTCCGGAGCTACCATTTCTTCCTGCGGCTGTTGTTTGAGGGTGTCTTTTTCCTTCGCTGCGGCGTCTTTCCAGCTTTCGTCTATATGCTTCTCTTCCATTTTCCGCTCCGGTTGTAGGTGTTTACGTGATGAGCACTCCGGCGTATCCGACTACGCTGGTGTTGTCCTTCGAGGTCTCCGCGCTGGTCTGGTACTTGACCAGGGTGGCGGAGGAAGCTCCCAGGGATTTGGCTGCCGCGATCATGACGATCACCGGTGCCACCCCGCACATGCTTATATCTTCCTTGGCGACCACGGCCGCCAGTTTCGTTTCGTCCAGCGCGAGGATCGCCTCCAGCGCCAGTTTATCCTTCGCTTCCGCGACCTTGCGCGGCCGGTAATGCGACATGTCGGTGCTGGCTACGATCAGGGTGGATGATTCCAGCCGCATCTTCTTGATGACCAGGGCGATGCAGGCGCCGATGCTTTGCAGCGCCTGAAGGTCCCGGGAAAGCAGGGCGATCGGTACTATGGAGAAAGAGCGCAAAAAGTACTGCAGGATCGGCAGCTCCACCTCCAGGGAATGCTCGTAGGCGTGCGCCAGATCGTCGGATTCCAGGAGCGGGCAGGCCGCGATCAGGGATTCCGCCATATGGGTGTCGATACGCAGCTCTCCCAGCGGGGTCTGCCATATCCCCTGGCTCATGACGCTGTACGGCTGGCCGTAACCGGTATGGTTCGGGCCCAGGAGCACGACCCGCTCTTTCATCACCGCCGAGGCGGCGGTCAGGGCCGCCACTTTTCCGGAATATACATATCCGGCGTGCGGCATCATGCAGGCAATGGCGTTGCGGGCGGTGACAGGGGTATCTTTAAGGAATCCGGCGATCAGGGAGCGAATCCCTGCCGGGCTTGAGGGATAAAATTGTCCCGCGACTGCGGGGGGACGGACCTTAGTGCCGTTCATTGAGCAAAGCGGTTAGCCGTTGCCTGCTGTCTGCCAGCTGCTGCGCGGCAGCCGGCTTGTGTATTTCCAGGATCAGTATCGCCTTTTCCGGGGCAAAAGAAAGGATACGGCTGAAATCAAGGTCCCCGCTGCCTAATGGCAGATGGTCCCGGCACCCTGCCACGTCATGCAGGTGCATCCCCCCGAGATATTTCGCGTGGCGGTCGAGATACTCCGCCTGGCCGGCGAAACCGAGTTGTTCCATGACCCGGGCGTGGCCCGTATCGTGCCAGTACACTACGGGAGCGCCTTCGAAGCGCTCCATGATCCGGGATATCTCGTCCGGAGAAGGTATTTCGCGGAAATAAAACCGGTTTTCCACCCCTAAGGTGATCCCGCGCACGCTGGCGTGGGCCACCAGGGTATCCATGCTGCGCAAAAGTCCGTAAAAGTGTCCGTCTGCCGCCTGGCTTCGCGCCGCCCGGTGCTCTTCGCGCACCCGGACGAACGCTTCACTGCCGGCCATGCCTGCTTCGTGCATCCGGATCAGTTCCCGGGTCTTATCCGGCATCTCCACCCTTCCGCAGTGCAGCACGACCGCCTTTGCGCCGAGTTCCGCGGCCGTATCGATGGTCCGTACGGTGAATTTTACCGCCAGCGCCCGCTCCTCCTCGTTGCAGGAGGCTAAAGACACGGAATCCGGCAACGCCTGTTCCCGGGGGAATAGCTCGGGCACGGGGCAGTAGTTGTGCAGGCTCAACACCTTGACCCGGCCCTGGACCACCAGGTCGCGGACCTGCCGGACCATGGCGGAGGTCAGATTGAAACTGAGCTCGACCGAGTCAAAACCTGCTTCCTGGATTTCAAGGATCAAGGGTGCGCCTGCATCGTGGCGGTACGCATTCCACGACGTGGAAAGCCCGAAGCGCATGCTTATTTCATTCTGCGCATCTTTTTTCTCTTGCGCTCGCTCGGTTTTTCGTAGTGCTTGCGGTCCCGGACCTCTTTCAGGATCCCTTCCTGCTCGATCTTCTTCTTGAAACGGCGCAATGCCGCTTCGAACGGCTCGTCTTTCTTGACTTCAACCTGTGACAAGGTGACCATCCCCTTTCTGGAATGTACTACGGTTTGTATGATTGGACAGGGAAATAACTATACCACTGAAGGGGCGGGGTGTCAACCATTTTGGCCGGTAGCAGTTGACACGTCCGCCAGGTTATGGTACATTTACATCAATATGGACGACACCCGCACTACTCCAGAAGAGCACGGCCGGATCTCGCAGGAACTGGAACGCGCCAAGACCGAGCTTACCATCCTCTACGAGATCTCCAACGCCATGCGCACCACCCTCAAGCTCGATGAGATCCTCTATATCATCCTGACCGGGGTGACCGCGCACATGGGGCTGGGGTTCAACCGTGCGGTGCTTTTCCTGGTCAACGAGGCGGATAATCTCCTGGAAGCGAAGCTCAGCATCGGCCCGGAGACCGGTGAGGAAGCCAACCGCATCTGGCACCAGATCGAGACCGAGCATAAGACCCTGGAAGACCTGATCAACGCCTATACCTTCCTCAAGGATGCCAAGGATTCCGGCCTGACCCGCCATCTGAAACACGTCAAGCTCCCCTTGAAAGAAGCGGGCGGCGGCGTGCTGGCGTTATGCGTCCTGGAGGGTATGCCCATACATCTGACCAAGGAGACCTTCGCCAAATACGCCCATGACCCGGTCTTGGGGTTCATGAAGAGCGAGGAAGTCGCCATAGTCCCTCTGAAAGCCAAGGATAAGGTCAACGGGATCATCCTCGCGGATAACTTCATCACCAAGAAGCCCATCTCCAAGGACGACCTGCACATGCTCATCATGCTGGCCAACCAGGCGGGCCTGGCGATCGAGAACTCCCAGCTTTACGAGAAGACCGTCATTCAGGTGCACCTGGATTCTCTGACCCAGCTTTGGAACCACGGCCGCTTCCAGTACCTTTTGCAGGACCATATGGAGCGGTGCAAAGCGGCGCAGATGCCCCTCTCCCTCATCGCCCTGGATATCGACGACTTCAAGATCTACAACGATACCCTGGGCCACCAGGCCGGGGACCAGATATTGAAGCAGCTCGCGCAGCTGCTCAAGAACCAGTCGCGCAAGATGGATTTCGTCTGCCGTTACGGGGGCGAGGAGTTCATGGTGATCCTGCCGCAGACCGATAAACGCGAGGCTTTTTTCATCGCGGAGAGGCTGCGCCACGACATCGAGCGCAGCAAGTTCGTCCACGAAGAGGTCATGCCCCAGAAGAAGCTCACCATGAGCATCGGGTTAAGCACGTTCCCCGAGGACGGTTCCACCCCTTCCGAATTGATCGCATCCGCAGATAAGGCGTTATACCAGGCGAAGCGCAGCGGCAAGAACAACACCTGCTGCCGTACCCCGTTCGGGGAGAACGGCGGAAACGGCAACGCCGGCGCGTAAAAGCGCCGGTTAGGCCGGAGTGGGCTGAGGCAGGGACGCGGCGGTATCCTCTTTCTTCTCTTTCGACTGGGAAAGCTTCACCGACACGATCTTCGAGACCCCCGATTCCTCCATCGTGATGCCGTACATGACGTCGGCGTTGGCGATGGTTTTTTTATTGTGGGTGATCACGATGAACTGCGAGGTGTTGGTGAACTCCGAGAGGATCCTGCCGAAGCGGTCGACGTTGGCTTCGTCCAGGGCGGCATCGATCTCGTCCAGGACGCAGAACGGCGCCGGTTTGACCTTGAAGATGGCGAAGATCAGGGCGATGGCGGCCATGGATTTCTCGCCGCCGGAAAGCAGCAGGATGTTCTGCAGCTTTTTGCCCGGGGGACGGCAGATGATCTCGATCCCCGATTCCAGGGGGTCGGATTCGTCGAGCAGGTACACCTGGGCCTCCCCGCCGTTGAAGAGCAGCTTGAAATAGTTGCGGAACTCCACCTGCACCTTTTCGAAGGTCTCCATGAACATCTTCCTGGTGGTGCGGTTGATCTTGAGGATGGCCTCGTGCAGGGAGTCCTTGGCGGTGAAGAGGTCCGCCTGCTGCTGGGTGAGGAAATCATACCGCTGCTTGAGCTCGTCGTACTCTTCGATAGCGACCAGGTTGACCGCTCCGTAGGAGTCGATGCGGGCTTTAAGCTGGCGCACTTCCTCCCGCAGGGCCCCTTCTTCCGGGGGCGCGCCGCTTTCGGGATCCTGCGCGGCCAGGGTGTCCAGGTCGATCTTGTACCCCTGCAGGATGCGCTCCTTGAGCCCTTCGTATTTGAATTCGTAGTCTTTGGCTTTCATCTGGGTGTCATGCATCCGCTGGCGGCATTCCTCCAGCGCGGTGCGGTCCAGGGAGATCTTGGCGACCACGTCGCTGATGGCGTTGGAGATCGTCTCGTACGAGGCGCGGGACTGGGAAAGGAACTGGGTGTGGCTTTCGACCGCGGCGCGGGCTTCCTGGATGGCGCGTTCCAGATCCGCCATCTCCTTGCGCAGGGCCTCCTGCCGCAGGGTCTGCTCCTGCTGCTGCCGGGTGAGCGCCTCCGAATTCTGGGTGTCCTGGCGCCAGGTCTCCTCCAGGATACGGATGGTCGCTTCGTCCGACGATTTCTTCTTCTGCAGCGCCTCCAGTTCCGTCTTGACCTGGGTGATGTACATCAGCGCTTCTTCCTTGGTCTGGTTGTGCGCGGTGATGGCGTTTTGCTCGTGCAGGATGGAATCTTCCAGTTCCTTCTGCCGGGCGGTCAGCTCTGCCTGCTGCGCCTGGAACTGCTGCAAGGCGGCGTCGAACTGCGTCATGTCGCGGATCACGTCCGAGATCTCCGCCAGGATCAGCTCCTCTTCCTCCCGTATCTTGCCGCACTGGTCGGTGAGGTTCTGCCGGTTGGTGCGCTTGTTGGCGAGGGTGATCTCCTGGGAGCGAAGCTCTTCCTGGAGCTGGGCGATGGAGCGCATGATCTCGTCCGTCGCCGCTTCCTTCTGCGCTTTCTGGCCGTTCAAGGCCACGATCTCCTGCTCCGTTTCCGCGATGCGTTCGCTGATGCGCTGGGTGTCCAAGTCCACCGGCTTGGCTTCGCCGAGTATCTTGAGCACTCCCGGCGTGCCTTCCTGGGCCTGCAGGTCCTGATATTCCCGGATCTTCACCACCATGCCTCCCAGTTTCTCGGAGGGCAGTTTGTCGAGGTAGATGGTGGCGTTGAGGGATTCTCCCAGGTCCTCGTATTTCGATTTCAGCTGCGAGAGGAACTCCCGGTGGGATTCCAGGGTGAGTTTTTGCATCACCAGCTCTTCGATACGGGAGATGAGCTGGTTCAACGAGAGCTTTTCCTGCGCTTCCGCCTCTTTCGTCTGCGCGATGCGCGCCTGCGTGGATGCGAACTGCGCTTCGCAGGCGGAGAGTTCCTGGGATACCTGCGCGAGGCTCTGCTCCATGTCCGCGTATTCCTGGCCGATCTTGGCTTTTTCCAGGGTCAGGCGGTTCTGCCGCGCCGCATACACCTGTTTTTTCGAGGAGGTGTCCGCGATGGAGTTGTTGACCGCGGAAAGGCGGCTGGCGGCGTCAAGGATGTCCTGTTTGGTCTGGGAGATGGCGTGCAGCGAGTTCTTGATCGAGGCGTTGACCTCGGCGAGGGTCTGTTCCCTCTGGGCCAGCAGCGCGGTCTTCTCCTGCACCGCCTGGGCGATCCCGTCATATTCCTGCCGGGTGGCGTTGAGCTTTTCCTCATCCGCGGCGATGCGCACGCGCATCTGTTCGATCTGTAACGCCAGCTGTACGTTCGAGGCGTCCAGCTCCCTGATCCGCTCTTCGTTGAAGCGGATATGCTCCTGGTTGCGGGATTCCGTGCCGTGCAGCTGCAGGATCTCTTCCTTGGTGCGCTGCATCAGGATCTCCAGGTCCTTGAGTTCCTGCTGGCGGTTGCTGATGCTGGATTCCTGCGAGAGTATCCCCTGCTGCAGGCTCTCCTGGTCTGCGTGCAGCCGGGAGAGCGTCTGGGAGAGTTCCTCCTGCTGTGCCAGCAGCGCCTGCTTTTCTAAGGATGCCAGCTGGATCTCCCTGGCTTTGAGCTCTTCGAAAGCCTCCTTGTAGCGGCGGGCCTTGTTCGCCTGGCGCTCCAGGGAACCGATCTGCCGCTTCACTTCCGTGACGATATCGTTGACCCGCAGCAGGTTCTGTTCCGTGTCCTCGAGTTTGCGCAGGGTCTCCCGCTTCTGGGCCTTGTACTTGCTGATCCCGGATGCCTCGTCGAAGACCAGCCGTCTGTCCTCGGGTTTGGCGCTTAAGACCAGGTCGATCTTCCCCTGCTGGATCAGGGAGTAGCTCTCCGCGCCGATCCCGGTTCCCATGAGCAGGTCCAGGATATCCTTCAGCCGCACGATGTTCTTGTTGAGCAGGTATTCGCTTTCCCCCGAGCGGTAGAGGCGGCGGGTGACCGCAACCTCCGTATGGTCGACGGAAAAATGCTTGTTGCTGTTATCGAAGACCAGGGTGACTTCCGCCATCCCCAGGGGCTCTTTTGATTCCGTGCCGTTGAAGATGACGTCCTGCATGTCGGTGCCGCGCAGGGCCTTGACCGACTGTTCGCCCAGGACCCAGCGGATGGAATCGAAGATGTTGGATTTGCCGCAGCCGTTGGGCCCGACGATCGCGGTGATGCCGGGTTCAAAATCGAGGTTGGTCTTGTGGTAGAAGGATTTGAAGCCGACGATCTCTAGACGTTTAAAATACATGCCGGGGTCTCCGTGCGGGCATTACACAGGTTTGTGGGTTAAGCGGGCGAGCTGCTCTGCTGCCGTTTCGTCCAGGTCGAAAAATTCCACCCCGGTCTCGTACGCCGTGCTGGAATTGATGTCCCCTACCACGAATTTATCGATCCAGACGACCCTTCCGGTGGCAAAGATGATCTGTTCGTCGTCAAGGGAGGTGAAGCGCATTTTGAGGCACTGGCCCATGGGCAGTTCTTCGAGGGAGATGAAGCGGATGCCGCCCCGGCTGATATCGCGGCTGCTGGTGGTGTAGATCTGGCACGAATCGTCATCGGAACGGGAATACTCGACCTCGAAATTGCAGCAGATGCGCGGATACCTTCTCTTTTCCTCGAACGCCATCACCGTCCCCCCTTTGTGTTGACCGACAAAGGTATTTTACACAAAAACCACCCGGAATGCAACAGGGTTGTGCAAATACTATCTGCCCCGGGCCTGGGCGAACGCTTTCGTCAGTGCCGGTACGATCTGGAATACGTCCCCGACGATGCCGTAGGTGGCGTATTTGAAGATGGGCGCTTCCGGGTCCTTGTTGATGGCGATGATCACCTTGGATGAGGACATCCCTACCAGGTGCTGTATCTGCCCGGAGATCCCGCAGGCGATGTAGAGCTTCGGCGCCACGGTCCTCCCGGTCTGTCCTACCTGGTGCGAGTAAGGCATCCATCCGGAATCCACCGCCGCGCGGGATGAGCCTACCGCCCCTCCCAGCGCATGCGCCAGTTCTTCCAGGAGCTTGAAGTTCTCTTTACCCCCCATCCCCCGTCCTCCGGAAACGATGATGTCCGCTTCCGCGATATTGACCAGGGATTCCACTTCGTCCACGATATCCAGCAGCCTGGCCCGGGAGGCGTACTCCTCCTGGCCGAAGGTCTCCCGGATGACCTTTCCCTTGCGGTGCTTGTCCGCGGGAAGCGGGGTGAACACTTTGTGGCGCACGGTGGACATCTGCGGCCGGTAATTGGGGCAGATGATGGTGGCCATGATGTTGCCTCCGAATGCCGGACGGGTCTGCAGCAAGATCTTCTTTTCCGGGTCGATGTCCAATCCGGTGCAATCCGCCGTCAGTCCCGCTTTCGATCTGATCGCCACCCGCGCGATCAGGGAGCGGCCGATGGCGGTGGCGCCGCAAAGGAGCACTTCGGGCTTATGTTTTTCTATGAGCTTGACCAGGATGTTGGTGTAGGGCTCGTCCTGGAACTCCGCGATCTCGGGCGCTTCCACCAGGTACACCTGGTCGGCGCCGTGCCAGATCAGTTCGTCCGTCTGGTCGGCGACGTTGTGGCCGATCAGGATCCCGCTGACCTGGGTGTTGAGCTTCTTGGCCAGCTCCTGGGCTTTTCCCAGCAGTTCGTAGGAGACGGATTGCACCTTTCCTTTTTTCTGCTCGATGAAGACCCATATCCCCTTGTAATCCTTGATCGAGGGCAGGGCGCAGACCGTTCCGGTCTTCTCCATCAGCACCGCTTTGAACTTGCAGGCCTGGACGCACGCTCCGCAGAGGGTGCATTTGTGGTAATCGATCACCGCCTTCTTCTCCATCATGCGGATGGCGTCGAAGGGGCAGGCTTTGAGGCAAAGGGTGCACCCGGTGCACTTCTCGACTATGATCTGGACGGCCATGGCTTAATGTACCTCGTCTTTGATAAGTGATACCAGCTGCGCGGCGATCTCCGCCGGCTCTCCGGTAAGGATCTGTCCTCCCTCGCGCTGCGGAGGGGTGAATATCTTGACCACCTGGGTGGGCGAGCCGCACAGGCCGATCGCCTGGGGGTCCAGGTCGAGGTCCTTCTGGCCCCACTGCGTAATCTTGGCGCTCTTGGCTTTCATCATCCCCTTAAGGGAGGGGATGCGCGGTTCGCAGAGCTCTTTGACCACGGTCAGCAGGCACGGCAGCGGCACTTCGATGACCTCATATCCTTCTTCCATCAGCCGCTCCACGCGCATCTTCCCGTCCTTGACCTCTTCGATCTTCTTCACGTAGGTGACCTGAGGCAGGTCCAGGTGCGTGGCGATGCCGGGTCCCACCTGCGCGGTATCCCCGTCCGAGGCCTGTTTGCCGCAGACGATGATATCGAAAGCGCCGATCTTCTTGATGGCGCCGGCCAGGGTGTAGCTGGTAGCCCAGGTATCGCTTCCCGCGAACGCGCGGTCGCACACCAGTATCCCTTCGTCGCATCCCATGGAGATGGCCTCCCGCAAGGCGGCTTCCGCCTGCGGCGGGCCCATGCACACCACCGTTACTTTGCCGGTGTTCTGTTCCTTGAGCCGTACCGCCGCTTCGATGGCGTACATGTCGAAAGGATTGATGATGGCTTTGACCCCTTCGCGGATCAGGGTGTTGGTCTCCGGGTTGATGCGCACTTCCGTGGTCTCCGGGACCTGTTTGATGCAGACGATGATATGCATAGGTCTACCTTTGGTTTATCTGGCCAGTTCTTTGATCGTTTGCAATCCGATGATATCGCGCTGGATCTGGTTGGTGCCTTCGTAGATCTGCGTGATCTTGGCGTCGCGCACGTATTTCTCGATCGGGTAATCCTTCATGTAGCCGTACCCGCCGAAAAGCTGCAGGCAGTCCACGGATACCTTCATGGCCACGTCGGATGCGTACATCTTGGCCATGGCGGATTCCTTGGAAACGTCCTTGATCCCCGCGTCCACCATCCGCGCGCAGTTATAGACCAGCCCGCGGGCCGCTTCGATCTCGGTGGCCATGTCGGCGATCATCCAGCGGATCCCCTGGTTGGCGGAGATGGGTTTGCCGAACTGATGGCGTTCCTTGACGTACTTGACCGCCAGCTCGAACGCGCCCTGGGCGATGCCTAAGGCCTGGGCCGCGACTCCGGGACGGGAGAAATCGAAGGTCTTCATGGTGACGATAAAACCCATCCCTTCCCGTGCGAGCAGGTTCTCCGCCGGGATCTTGCAGTCGGTGAAGATGAGCTCGCGGGTGGACGAGGCGCGGATGCCGAATTTATCCTCCTTCTTTCCGAAGGTAAAGCCGGGAGTGCCTTTCTCCACGATGAACGCGGAGGCGCCGCGGGCGCCCTTGTTCTTGTCGGTCATGGCGATGACCACGTAGGTTTCCGCATCGCCGCCGTTGGTGATGAAGTGCTTGAGGCCGTTTAAGACGTAATGATTGCCTTCCTTGCGGGCGGTGGTCTTGATCCCGGAGGCGTCAGACCCGGCTTCCGGCTCGGTGATGGCGAAGGCGGCGATCTTCTTGCCGCTGGCCAAGTCCGGAAGGTATTTCTTGTTCTGGGTCTCGTTGCCGAAAAGCACGATGGGGAACGTCCCTAAGGCGCTCGCCGCGTAGCATACCGCGATACCGCCGCAGGCCCGGGAGAACTCCTCGGTCGCGAGGCAGAGGTTCATGACGTTGACCCCCATGCCGCCGTATGCCTCGGGGATGAAGAGCCCGAACATGTCGGACTCGGCCATGACCTTCATCACTTCCCAGGGATACTCTTCGGTGGCGTCATACTTGGCCGCCACGGGGCGGATCTTATCCTCCGCGATCTTGTGCGCGAGGTCCTTGATCATCTGTTGTTCTTCGGTAAGCATATAATTCATGACGTATTCCTCCGGTTAAGTGCTGCAAAGACAAATATAATACCATACTTTCCTGTTATTACAAGGATTTTGTGAGCGCGATCTCCTGGCAATTGGGGAATTTCGGGCAGTTGATGCACTCCGCCCAGACTTTGTGCGGAAGATCGGCGTGCTTGACCCGGCGAAAGCCGAGTTTCCTGAAGAATTCCGGCTTGTAGGTGAGGGTGAAGGCCTTGCGGGCGCCCATGCGTTTTGCTTCCTCCAGGCAGACGCCGACCAGCTGGGTGCCGATACCCTTATGCTGGCTGGCCCGGGCGACCGCCAGGGATTTGACCTCGACTAAGTCCTGCCAGCAGATGTGCAGCGCGCAGCATCCGAGCACCTTGCCGCGCTCCTCCCATACCCAGAAGTCCCGCAGGTTGTCGTAGAGTTCGTTGAGGGAACGCGGCAGCATCAGGTCCTGCCTGGCGAACCCGTTGATCAGGGCCTGTATGCTTTTGATATCTTTGATCACCGCTTTACGGATCATGTCAAATGAGCTCCTTTGGGCACTACCACGATTCCTCCCTCGCTCACGAAGAACCGGCGTTTGTCCTCCTGGAGGTCGTGCCCGATGACCGTGCCCGGAGGGATGTTGACGTCCTTGTCGATGATGGCCTTGCGTATCTTGGAGTAACGGCCCACGTTGACCCCCTCCATGAGGATGGAGTCGTAGACCTGGGAGTAGCTGTTGATGCGCACGTCCGGGGAAAGGATCGAGCGCTGTACGCGGCCGCCGCTGACGATGCAGCCGCTGGAGACCAGGGAATCAAGCACCAGCCCCACCCTGCCCGTGATCTCGTCCCCGGAAAAGACCGTTTTGACCGGGGGGAACTGCTCCTGGTAGGTGCGCAGGGGCCAGTTCCGGTCGTAGAGGTTGAAGATCGGGTCCACCTGCACCAAGTCCATGTTGGCTTCGTAGTAGGCGTCGATGGTCCCGATATCACGCCAGTACTGGGCCTCTTTGTTGTTCTCGTCGCGGAAGTTGTACGCGGCGATCTTGTACCCCTGGTTGAGCATATGGGGGATGATATCCTTGCCGAAATCGTGGGCCGAGCCCCCTGTGACGGCGTCCTCTTTGAGCTGGGTCGCCAGCACGTCCGCGTTGAAGACGTAGATGCCCATGGAGGCGTAGATCTTATCCGGCGCCCCGGGGATGACCCTCGGCGCGCGGGGTTTTTCCTGGAATCCCTTGATCCAGTGCTGCTGGTCCGTCTCGACCACTCCCAGGTGCGGGGACTGCTCTTTGGCGACCTCCACCACGCTTACCGTCAGGTCCGCCTTGGTCTTGCGGTGGAAATCTATCAGGGCGTAATAGTTCATCTTGTAGATATGGTCCCCGGAGAGGATGAGCACTTCGTCGGGCTGCTCCTCCTCTACCGTGTAAAAGTTCTGGTAGATGGCGTCCGCCGTACCCTGGTACCAGCTCTCCCCCGTGCGCTGCTGCGCCGGCAGGAGCTCAAGGTATTCCCCCAGTTCCGAGGAAAGGATGTTCCACCCCACGCGGATGTGCCTTTGCAGGGAAGCGGATTTGTACTGGGTCAGGACATAGACCCGGCGCAGGCCCGAGTTGACGCAGTTGGAAAGGGTGAAATCGACGATCCGGTAGATCCCGCCGAAAGGTACGGCGGGTTTGGTGCGGTCCTTGGTCAGGGGCCAGAGCCTCTCCCCTTTGCCGCCGGCCATGATAAAGGTAAGGACTTTTTTCATCATGGCGCGATGACCGCGGTGATCCCCTTGCGGATCATCATCACGCCGATCGCCGCCAGCAGTATATAAATGACCTTGGCGAAGGCTTTGGTGCCGTTGATCCCCATGATCCGCACGATAAGTCCGGAGTTGGCAAAGACCACCCAGACGATCCCCATGTTCAGGGTCAAAGAGACGAAGGTGGGGAAAAGCCCGTAGGTATCCAGCATCATGATGGTGGTGGTAAGGACCGCCGGGCCGGTGATCAGGGGCGTGCCCAGGGGGAAGACCGCGATCTCTTTATTCCCGTCTGAAAGGGGCGCTTTGGAGGAGTTCCCGGGCAGGAGCAGCCGGGTGGCGATCACGAAGAGCAGTACCCCGCCGGCGATCTGGAAGTCGGGGACGGAGATGCCGATCAGGTTGAAGACCACCTTGCCCACCAGCATGAAGAGCAGGGCCATGACCGTGGCCGTGGTGACGGAAACGGCGATGGTCCGCTGCCGCTGCGCCCGGTTCATGCCGTCGATCAGGGAAAGGAAGACCGGCACGTTGCCCAGGGAGTCGACGGCTACGAATACGGGTATGAACGCCAGGATAAAAGGCTCGAAAAGGCTGAACATAGGGATATTATATCGTTACGGCGGGGAATTTACAAGGATTTCCGCCCACCCCTGGCTTTATCGGTATGCGCCAGGGTGGACTAACACCCGGCCTAATAGGAAAGGCTGGTGTTTCGCTTTCTGCTCAATCTATCCACCACGCTATTCTTTCGGCTTCGACTGCGTAGGGGGTGAAGGGCGGAAGGTTCGAGACGTTGTTGAAGTTCTCGTTATAGCTCCATTTGCGCACCGGTGGGGTGTACACGGAACCCGTACCCGGCCAGTTGCCGTCTGCTACCTGCGTCTGCCAGAGCTCGACAAAGGAGCCCTTGATGGTCAGGTTGACGCTGCCCCATTTTTCGTGCAACCGGGGATAGTTCTCGAGGCCGCCGTTGTAACTGCCGGCTACCGTTTCGTCGACCCCCGCGATAAAGGCGCTGTTATATACGGTGGCGTTAGCCACCCTGCCGTTGATGTTTCCAGTGCTGTTGGAATCCTTCCAGGCGTTTGAGACTAAGTTCAGCGAGTCGCAGATGATGGCGGCAGAGGTTTCGTTGACGGTGTTATAGTTGCCTTTCAGGTACACCGGATTCTGGGATACCACCGTCAATCCGCCGCTTCTCCTGATCTCGGTGGCGTTGGTGAGCGCTACCCCCGGCAGGTTCGATCCGGTGCCGCCGATGCTGGCATAGAGCAGGCCGTTGGAGGGCAGATTGTTGGAGAACGTCGCGTTGGTGGCATTGGTGGTGTTGTATCCGGCGAGCTTTCGCATATCGATCTCGAGCATCTGCACGGTCTGGGACTCGCGGTTATCGTAGAAGGTGGTCTTGACCTGGAACGTGCCGTTGGGGTAATCCACCCCCTGGGTCAGCGGCACTCCGCCCTTGGTCACGGTGACGGCAGAGCCGTTGGCGGTGATGACAAGATTGGCGTTGGAGGCGTAATACCCTCCCGGTGCGATGCTGCCTACCGCAGGCGCGGTCAGCTTGGTAATGCCGTGCACCGAGCTCATGACCGATCCGTTCCATCGGGCATCGGCTGCGGAAAGCCAGGAGGCATTGTCGCAGTCGAGGTTATCCATGTCCTCATAACTGGGGGAGCCGGTCTTGTTCTCCCGGATGCTTACCTCCCCTCCCTGTTCGCTTCCGTCATCCTTGCGCTGGTTGTAGATGTTCCCGGCGGAATGTATGTACGTGGAGTTGATGGTCAGGGTGCTTCCGGCATAGGCGTCCAGGTACATATCCTCGTTGCAGTGGATGCGGCCGGAGAGGTTCATGTTCGCCCCGGGGATGATCTCCAGGTCGTCGTTGTAGAAGACCGCGTGCTGGAAGGTAGGTATCAGGCGGCGTTCGATGATCTGGTGCACGGTCGCGGTGATGTTGGCATCCGACGGGTGCACGGCGGTGGTGGTGATCTCGTACTGCCGGATCTTCACGAAACTGCCCCCCGCGCTTGTGGTCCGGTCGGTGGAGTTGCCGCTCTCCAAGTCGGTGATGGTCGAGTTGACGGTGACGTTATGAAACGAGGGGAACGTGGTGGTGACCGTTCCCGGGATGGTCTGGTAATTAGCGATGGCCGCGGAAAAGACCGCGATGGCCCTCTCGGTGCCCCCTTCCGCCAGGTAGAACACCTCGGCCTGCCGGTTGTTGACTAAGGATGCGCGCCCTTCCACGATCGCCCGGGTGGAAAGCGCCGATGACATCAGCAGGAATACCGCGATCACCATGTACGCCAGGATCAGTGCTTGCGCTTTATTCGTGCGTAATCGCATCTTTAGTTCCTCAGTTTGACGATCCCCTGGGCGGTGGCCGTGATCACTTTCCCTCCCCGGATGGTCTTTTGCAGTGTCAGGACGATTTTGAGCTCGTCGCGCAGCAGCGAGCCGTCGATTCCCGTGTCGATGAACTGCACGTCCGATACGTTCGAAGCCAGCACCAGGTGCGTGCCTCCCACCGATCGGCGCAACTCTTTCTGGCCGGGCACATACTGGTATTGGATATTGGTATTAGTATCCCAGTCTATTTCGTCGTTGACCACGCTCACTCCCCCGCCCATATCCTCTTCGGGAAGCGTGAACTGGATGGATTTGTTGTTCGGGGTCGAGGGAATGGAGATGTTGGGGGACGGGGTCTGGGTCGAGGTGCGCGTGGTGTTGCGAAGCTCCGCGGTCATGCGGTTCAAGGCGCTTCGCGCCTGGTACTGCAGCTCCGCCTGCTCGTTTCCCACATCCCACATGTCGAAGTTGGTCACGTAGACGTTGTAGGCGATATCCACCGTCAGCAGCATGATCCCCACCGTGATGACCGTCTCGACCAGGGAAAGGCCTCTTCGTCCCAGTTTTTTCATCGCTACCTCGTCTTATACGTGGACAGGGCTAACGTCTCGCTTCGGCCGAACCTGTCCCTCCAGCGGGCGGTGACCTTCACTTCCAGGGGGTCCGTCGCGCTGTTGGTGTAGGTCACGGTCATGTTCTCCGTGCCCAGCCCGTACCCTCCCAGGACCGTCGAATAACGTTTGGATCCTGAAGGGCCGTTCACCGTAGCATCGGGAAAATCAGTCAGCATATTGGAGTAAGGAGTGGCGCGGATGCGCTCCATGATGCTGCGCACGTCTGAAAGCGCCAGGGCCTGGTTCTTTGAGGATTCCAAAAGGAAGAATACGGAGACGATACTGCTTAAAAGCGCGACCACCCCTATCGAGAACACCGCGATGGCGATCAGTACTTCCACCAGGCTCATACCTTTATTATTGCGTTTTCGCATGCGCATACGTAATACTTGATACCGTCCCGGTTTATTCACGCTCTTCCCATTAAAAGTATACCATAAAATCTACCGTAAAATTAGATAATATCCATTATATGGCATATTAAAAGATGCGGACAATTTATCATAAACCCTTCGCGCAGTTCAATAAGTGTAAAGTATACGGATCCTTAGGGGCTTCGAATACTACTTGCGTCTTCCCCTCTTCTACGATCCTGCCTTGTTTGAGGATCATGCACCGCCCGGCGATGGCTTTGACCAAGGCCAGATTATGGGTGATAAAAATATAGGTAAGACCAAGCTCCTGTTTAAGGGAAAGGAACATCTCCGTAAGCTGGGCTTGCAGTGTCAGGTCAAGTGAGGAAAGCGGTTCGTCGAGTACCAGGAGTCTGGGCTTGCAGGCCAGTGCCCGGGCAATGGCGATACGTTGTCTTTGGCCTCCGGAGAACTCGTGCGGACGCCGGCTGAGATGGTCCGGGGAGAGGCCGACTAAGTTAAGCAGGCGGGCAGATTCCTCCCGGGCGGCTTTTTTCCCCTTGACCATCCGGTGAATGACCAGGGGTTCGCTGACGATCTCCTCGATGGTCATCAGGGGATCGAGGCTTTGCAGGGGGTTCTGGAAGATGATCTGCAGGTGCTTGCGCAGGTTCTCCCGAAGCGAGGCGTGATAGATGACCTTGCCGGAGTCCGGTTTCAGGAGGTCGAGCAGGATCAGGGCCAGGGTGGTCTTGCCGCTTCCGGATTCTCCGACGATCCCGAGGGTCTCCCCTTCGGCAACGCCGAAGCTTACCTTGTCGAGGGCCAGGATCCTGGCGCCGGAATCCCCCCAGCTCTGCGTTTGGGCGAAGGATCTGGTGACGCGCTGCGCTTCGATCAGCAGGCTCATATCCTTCCTATCCTTTCATATGCGCGTATCAGCAGTTGCGTATGGGGATGCCTGGGGGATGAGAATATGTTGTCCGGGCTTCCCTCCTCTACCACGGAGCCCTGGTACATGATGTAGACGCAATCCGCGATCCTTCGGGCCAGCCCCAGGTTGTGGGTAATGAAGAGCAGGGCGAAATCTCTGGACGCGCAAAGTTCCTTGAGCAGCTCCACGATCTGGTATTCCGTGGCGGCATCCAGGGAGGTGGTAGGCTCGTCCGCGACCAGTACCGCCGGATCGCAGGCAAGCGCCTGGGCGATGGCGGCCCGCTGGTTCATCCCGCCGGAAAGCTGGTGAGGGTAACTGGCGGCGATCCGCCGGGGATCTCCGATGCGCACCGTTTCCAGCAGGTCCAGCGCGCGGGTCCCCGCTTCCTTCCAGGAGAGGCGCTGGTGCGTCACGAACGCTTCCGCGATCTGCGCGCCGATCGTCAGCACCGGGTTCAGGTATGCCCCGGGTTCCTGGAAGATGTAGGCGACCGTGTGTCCGCGCAGCAGCGCGAGGCGGACGGGATCGTTTGCCGCCATGACCTCTTCCCCGACGCGGATCTCCCCTGCGGTGGCCCGGGCGTGTGCCGGAAGGAGCGCGGTCAGGGCGCGGGCGGTAAGGCTCTTTCCCGCGCCGGATTCCCCTGCCAGTACCGCGGTCTTTCCCCGGTGCAGGCAAAAGGACGCCTGGCGCACGACGCGCTGCGCGTGCTTCCCGTTGCGGAATTCTATCGAGATGCCGCGGGCATCAAGAAAGGGGCGCATGGCCGAAAAGGCGTTTAAGCCCTTCTCCTAAAAGGTTGAAGGATGCGATGGTCAGGGCGATCGCCGCTCCCGGGTATACCGTCAGCCACCAGGCGACGGTCATGGTCGATTTTGATTCGATCAGGATATTACCCCAGCTGGGCGTGGGCGGCTGTACTCCCAACCCTAAGAAACTCAAGGATGATTCGATCAGTATGGCCGAGGCGACGTTTAAAGTGGCGTTGACCATTACCGGTCCCAGGCAGTTGGGAAGCAAATGCCTGGTGATGATGCGCCAGTCTGACGCGCCTGCGGCGTGCGCGGCCAGGATGAATTCCCGTTCCTTGAGGGAAAGTATCTCGCTTCGTACCAGCCGGCAGGTCCCCATCCAGCTGGTGGCGCCGATGATCACGATCAGGGTGAACACGGAAGGCTCCAGGAGCGCGGCTGCCGCCAAAAGCAGGAAGATGGTGGGAAAACACAGCATGATATCGACAAAACGCATGATGATCGTATCCGCGGTTTTTCCGTAGAAACCTGCCAGGGCGCCTAAGCCCACTCCCAGCACGGTCGCCACCCCCATGGCCAGGAATCCCACTAAGAGGGAGATGCGCGCGCCGTAGAGCATGCGCGAGAAAAGGTCCCGGCCCAGGCTGTCCGTGCCCAGCCAGTGTCGCGCATCGGGCGCCAGCAGCAGGCTTGAGGAATCGACATGCGCCGGGTCGTAGTGAGTGATCAGGGGCGCGGCCAGCGCGGCAAGGCACAGCAGCGCGATGCAGGAAATCCCGAGCAGCAACGGTGTGTTCTTCATCGTCCGTAACGGATCCTGGGATCGGCCAGCGCATAGCCGATGTCGGCAAGCAGGTTGCCGATCATGGTGAGCACCCCGGTCAGGACCACTTCCGCCATGATCAGGGGGTAATCCCGCGTCATGACCGCTTCATAGAAAAGCCTTCCCACTCCGGGAAGCGCGAAGATCGATTCGAAGATGACGCTTCCTCCCAGCAGCCCGGGTATGGAAAGTCCGACCAGGGTGATGATGGGAAGTATGGCGTTCTTGAGCGCGTGCACCAGGAAGATGCGCCGCTGCGGCAGTCCCTTGGCGCGGGCCGCGGTGATGTAGGGCTGCTGCAGCACGAAGAGCATGCTGTTGCGCATGTAACGCATGACCACCGCGGTCCCTCCGATGCTGGAGATCAGCACCGGCAGCGCCAGGTGCCAGGAGACGTCGAGGATCTTTCCTGTCACGGGGCGCATCTCGTAATCGAGGGAAGCTATCCGTCCCAAGGGGAACCACCCTAGGCTGACGCAGAAAAACTGGATGGCGATAAGGGCGATCCAGAACGTGGGCGCGGAGAACGCCGCGAAGGACGCCGCCGTGCAGGCGCGGTCGAAGAAACGGCCCGGGGCGCGGCTGCAGCGGATCCCCAGGAGTATGCCTGCGGCCAGGCTGATCAGCAGGGATGCCGCGTTGATGCCGACGGTCAGGGGGAGCCGGTCCAGTATCTTGCGCATCACCGGCTGCTGGTCGCTGAAGGATTCCCCGAAGTCGAGGGAGACGGTGCGTCTGAGCCAGCGCAGGTACTGCACGTGCAGCGGCTTGTCCAGCCCGTAGAGCGCGTCGAGGCGCTCGCGGGTCTCCCGGGAGACTTTCGGGTTCAGGGACTGTTCCAGCACCGTGGGGGTACCGGGCGCGAGATGGATCACGCAGAAGCTCACCCCCGTGATCCCGAAAAGCATCACCACCATCAGCAGCAGCTTTTTGAGGAGATAGCGTATGAACATAAGGTTACGGTTCCAACAGCGGTTTGTATTTCCGGGAGCCTTCCGGGACCCACCACTCGATGAAATTGTATCCTAATCCCGCCGGCGCAGGCGCCACGTTCTGGAAACGGCGGTGCAGGGCGAAAAGCGTGTCAGGGACATACAGGAAAAGGTACGGCTGGTCCTCGTAGATCAGCCGGTGCACCTGACGGTACATCCTCTGCCGGCTGGACTGGTCGAAGGTCCGGCGGGCCTGCGTGAGCAGTTCGTCCACTTCCCGGTTACGGTATCCCACGAAGTTGAACTCCCCTTCTTTGGTCTTGGAGGAGTGCCAGATATCGTAGTTGTCCGGATCGAGCGGAATGGACCAGCCCAGCAGCACGGCATCGAAATTCCTGCGGCCGATGTGCTCGGTCAGGAAGACGCTCCACTCCACCACTTTGATCTTGACCTTGATCCCGATCGCCGAAAGCCTGCGCTGAACGATCTGCGCGACCTTCAGGCGCTCCTCGTTGCCCTGGTTGGTGATCACCGTGAACGCAAAGGGGACCCCTTCCTTATCCAGTATCCCGTCCCGGTCGGAGTCGCTCCATCCTTCCTGCTGCAGGATGCTCCTCGCCTGGTCCGGATCGTAGGGAGCGGGTCTTACCTCGGGGTTGTAGGCCCAGGAATCGGGAAGGAACGGGCCGGTAGCCGGTTTGCCCAGTCCCAGGAGCACGATGTCGATGATCTCTTTCTTGTCCACGGCCAGGTTAAGGGCGGTGCGCACGCGCGGGGAGGAAAAGAGCGGATGCGCGAGGTTATAGCCGAGGTAGACGTAGGAGAAGCTCGGGTAACGGAACTTCCGGTAGTGCCGGGTAAAGGCGGAATGATCGCTCTGGCGGATGAACTGCAGCGGGGTCAGTCCCGCGGCATCCGTGCCCTGGGTGATGAGCTGCAGGAACTGCATGGATTCGTCGGGTATCACCAGGGAGAAGTAACGGTCGATCTTCGGCCGTCCTTCGAAATACTCCCGGAAGGACGAGAGTTCGATCAGGTCCTGAGAGTTCCAGCGGACGAAACGGTACGGACCGGTGCCGACCGGCCGGCGGGCGAATTGGGATGAGTTAAGGTCCTTTCCCTCCAGCAGATGTTTCGGGATCATGGGCATCCCCCAGCTGGAAAGTCCGGGAGAAAAGGGCTCCTTGTACGTCACCTTGACCGTCAAAGGGTCGATGACCTCCAGGGATTTAACTCTTTCGAAATCGCCGCTGTAGGGCGTTTTGACCTTGGGGTCGATGAGGGTGCGGTAGGTGAACTCCACGTCCGCGGCGGTAAAAGGCGCGCCGTCATGCCAGCGTACCCCGGGCCGAAGGTGAAAAATAATGGTGACGCCGTCATCCTCGATATCCCAGCGCTGTGCCAGGTCGCCGGTCAGGCGCAGGTCCTTGTCATATTTGACCAGGCCGTTGAAGATCATTCCGGTCACTGCGGAGGAGGCGGTATCCGAGGCCAGCAGGGGCATCAGGGTGCGGGCGTCCGAGATGGAGGAGGTCACATAGGCATCCCCGTATTTTTCAGCGGGAACGCTCTGCGTGCGCGCGGATGACGGGTAAAGCGCGCAGAAAAAGCAAAAAAGCGCAGCCGCATTCAGCGGCCGCGCTCTCTTGTCTTTTCTACCGTATCGCGCTCGTGTGGTCACGGATCGCGTTTATTTTGTTTTCGCGGTTCCTTCGGGTACCGTGGTTGCCGGAGCCGGAGCCGGAGCCGGAACAGCTGCCGGTGCCTCTGCTGCGGTCTCCGCTGCGGCAGAAGCCGAAGCGGCGGCCGGCGCGGCTACGTTCTTGCCGTGCAAAAGCGACCGGCTTTGCCTGACCGAAAGCAGGGCCAGGGACAGGCAGGTGAGGAAAAATATCACCGAACAGATGGTGGTGGTCTTGGTCAAGAATGCGGTGGTCTTGGTGCCGAACATGGATTCCACTCCGGACAACCCCTCCACCAGCCCTCCTCCTCCCCTTCCGCGCTGGATAAGCACGATGGCGATAAGGATAAGGCATACGATCACATGGATGATGGTGATGAGCACGTTCATTTGGAAACCTCGCTGGCTTTTTTCACGATCTGGGCAAAAGAGGAGACGGTCAAGCTGGCGCCTCCCACGAGCGCGCCGTCGATATCCTTTTGCTGGATCAATTCGGTTATGTTCTCGGGTTTGACGCTTCCTCCGTACTGGATACGCACGGCATCCGCGCATTTGCGGGAGTACCGCCCTGCCAGGAGCTCTCTGGCGTAATGGTGCACTTCCTGGGCCTGGGCGCTCGTCGCGGTCTTGCCTGTGCCGATCGCCCACACCGGTTCGTAGGCTACGACGATCTTCTCCATCTCTTCGGCGGCGATCCCCTGCAACCCGCCTTCCAGATGGTCCTTGATCACGTCAAAGGTCTTTCCGGCCTCTCTCTGCTGCAGGGTCTCCCCGATGCAGAGGATGGGGGTCAGGCCCGCGGCCAGGACGGATCTGATTTTTTTGTTGACGGTTTCGTTGGTCTCTCCGAAATACTGGCGCCGTTCCGAATGCCCGATGATGACATAGGCGCATCCTGCGTCCTTGAGCATCTTGCAGGAGACTTCTCCGGTAAAGGCTCCCTCCTCCATCCAGTGGCAGTTCTGTGCGCCTAAGGAGATGACGGTCTCGGCGAGAAGCTCGGAGACTTCGCTTAAGGCGGTGAAGGGCGGGCAGACCACGCATTCGCATACGCCATCCGGCAGAGAATACACTTCGCGTTTGAGCCCGTTGACCAGTTCCAGCGCTTCGCTGATGGTCTTGTACATCTTCCAGTTACCGGCAATGATGGTTTTTCTCATGGCTGATCATCTCTCCGTAAGCGCGGCGATGCCGGGAAGCACTTTGCCTTCCAGCAGTTCCAGGCTGGCCCCGCCGCCGGTTGAAATGTGCGTCATCTTATCCTCTACCTTGAATTTCGCCGCCGCGGCCGCGGTATCCCCTCCGCCGATGATGGTGTTGACTCCTTTGAGGGTGGAGAGGAAATCCATCAGCGCTTTGGTCCCTTGGGCGAAGGCGTCCATCTCGAATATCCCCACCGGGCCGTTCCATACCACGGTTTTGGCCGAGGAAAGCTTCTGTTTGAAAAGCGCGATGCTCTTAGGGCCGATGTCCACCCCGATCTTGCCGGCGGGAACCGCTTCTCCCACCAGCTCGGTCTTGGCGTTGGCATCCACCGTCTCCACTGCCACGTTGTCCACCGGCAGGAGGATCTCTTTGTGCAGCTGCGCCGCTTTATCCAAAAGGCCCTTGGCGTAATCCACCTTGTCCTTTTCCAGCTTGGAGTTGCCTATCTCCACCCCTTTGGCTTTGAGGAAGGTGTAGGCCATGCCTCCGCCGATCAGGATGGCGTCGCATTTCGGCAGCAGGTTCTCTATCAGTTTGATCTTGTCGGAGACTTTCGAGCCTCCCAGGATGATCATGTAAGGCTTGGCGGGATTCTCCACCGCGTCCCCTAAGTATTTGATCTCTTTTTCCAGGAGGAGTCCGGCGGCCGAGGTTAAATAATGCGCCACTCCCTCGGTCGACGCGTGCGCCCGGTGCGCCGTGCCGAAGGCGTCATTGACGTAGATATCTCCCAGAGAAGCCAGGGCTTTGGCGAAGTTCGGGTCATTGGCCTCTTCTTCGGCATGATAGCGGAGGTTCTCCAGGAGCACGATCTTCTCGGAAGCGCCGGAAACGGCCTTTTGCACCGATTCCCCCACGCACTCCGGCACAAAGCAGACTTTTGTCCCGGTCAGGGCCGCGAGCCTCTCGGCCACGGGTTTGAGGCTGTACTTGGCCACGGGTTTGCCGTCAGGCCTGCCCAGGTGGCTCATGAGCACGAGCTTTTTGGCCCCGTGCTCCAGTATATAGGTAATGGAAGGAAGCGTGGCGCGGATACGGTTGTCGTCGGTGATGTTCAGGTTCGCATCCTGCGGCACGTTGAAATCCGCGCGCATCAGTACGGTCTTATCCTTGAGTTCGAGGTCTTTAAGGGTCATTTTAGCCATGGTTTTCCTCCAGATTGAAAGGCTTTACTATAAACGATATTCGGGGGATTGTCAATATTAAAACGTCTGCAGTTCCTTGGCGGTGTATACCCCTTTGGCGATGGGGTCAAGGATCTGGGAAAGGACGTAATTGACGTCCGCGATGAACTTGCGCGGCACGTAGATGACATCTTCCGGCAGCAGGGTCGTGTTCTCTCTCGGCATCCCTCTGAGCGCCTTGGCCAGGTTTAAGCGCTGTGGTACGGGGCTGCGCAGACCTCCCCGGATAAGGATCACGCTGGTGGGTGCGGCATCCTTGTGGAACCCCTGTGCCAGGCTGATCGCCTCCAGTACGCTTTTCTGGCCGTTGACGGAGTAGACTCCGGGTGCATTGACCGCTCCTAAGACCAGTACTTTATTGCCCCCCAGCTTGCTGATGGAAAGGGATACTTCCGGCCGGCGGATGAATTCACGGAGCTGCCGGGTGATGGAATCGTCGAGCTGGGTAAGGGTAAGGCCTACCGCAGGGATGTCTCCGACCAGGGGTACGGAGATCTTGCCATCGGGCCGCACCACGGTCTCCTGCTCCAAGTCGGGATTCTGCCATACGGAAAGATGGATGATGTCCCCCTGCCCGATCGTATACTCACCCCTCGCCTCTGTTCCTTGCGCACCCGGCCCAAGAGGTAGTGGCCGGTGCCCCGCCTCCTGCGGGGCCGGGTGCGCAGAAGGCCGGTGCTCCGCTTCCTGCGGAGGTTCGAGTTCTGCCGTTCTCATCAGCTCGGCGGCTTTCTTATAGTATTCCTGGGCTTGCCGGTAGCTGCCTTGCGAGTAGAGATCGTTGCCCTTCCGATACAGATCCATGGCTTCTTCCGCGCGCGCAGGCTCGGCATGAACGGTATTTCCCGGAAGCGCGGTCATGATGCACCATACCATCAGAACCCGGATCGTCAGTGTGGTAAGCATTCTTCCACCATTCTAATGCTCGGGTTTTTTAGTGTCAATACATATGATGAAAGCGGGTTTCGGCGCCGGTTATAGATACGGGAAAGCATGCTCATAGGAATGTGAGGCAGGCTTCCAGGGCTTCTTCCACGCTGATATCCTGAAGACAGGCCGGATCGGTGCAGTCGTCGCGGATGCACGGCGCGCAGGGAGGCTCCTTCCAGAGCACCAGGGCTTTCGGGTCCACTATCCGGGGATCGTACCGGCTGATGCTGCCGGGGGTAAGCATTGCCACCATGGGCACCTGCAATCCAGCGGCCACATGCATCATACCGTTATCGTTGGTAATGAAAAGTTTGGCTTTTTTCAGCAGCGCGCCGGTCTGGAATATGGTGAGTTTACCCGCCAGATTGGCCGCATCCGTCCCGGCCGAGGAAGCGATGTGCGCCGCTAACCCGCGTTCTTCCTTCGACCCGGTGATGACGTAGAACGCGTCGGTTGAGGTGCGCAGCCGGTTGATCAGCTGGGAGAAACGGTCTTTCATCCAGCGCTTTCCCGGCTTGCCTCCCGGTTGCACTACGATTATCGGGGTGTGTAACTCCCGGTCATAGCGTTTCATGATCCTCTCGACCGCGGTGTTGTCCTCGCTGCGCAGGGGGAAATCGATAGCCCGGTCGCTTATTTTGACCCCCAGCTGTTCGACCAGGGCAAGGTCGTGGTCCATCTCGGAGGTTTTCGTCAAGTCCTCTTCGGGTATGCTGATGGTGAAGAATCCTCCCCGCGCTTCCGTGTTCCTGCCGGCGGTTTGCGCGGGCCGGATGATATTCAATATCATCTGTAATTTGCGCGAACTTTCCAGCGAACTGATCCTGCGCATGTTGATCGCGAGGTGGAATTTGCCGTTGCGCAGCAGCATCAGGTTGGGGATGTTCTGTACGGCATCGAAAAGGTCGAATCCGGTCTTCTGGAAGGAATATACCCGGGTGATGTACGGAAGTCGTTCTGCCAGGGGAACTACCCTGGGGACCACCAGCATGCTGATCTCCGCAAAGGGATAGGTGTTCTTCAGCGTACGCAGCGCAGGCGTCGAGAGCAGGACGTCCCCGATGCCTCCCAAATTGATGACGAGTATGCGCTTATACTGGAAGCTATGCAGATCCACGTGCGATCTCCTTTCGAAAGAGGGAACTCATGCGCAATCCCGTGATCCGGTCATGCGCCGAAGAACTCCTTATGCCATAATTCGAACAGGTAGAGCAGCCATATCCTTCTTACTGCCGCGGGATCTTCCCGGGTGAACGAACGAAGCAGGGTCTCGATCCCTTTGCCGGAGAAATAACCGTAGCGTACTCCCCGGCTTTGACGCAGAGTTTCTTCTATCGTTGGGCGCAGCGCACCGCAGAGCCAGGGTACCTCGGGAGTCTGGAACCCCGTTCTTTTCCTCTCCAGTATGTGGGCAGGCAGACGGTGGCGCATGGAGCGCTTGAGCAGGTACTTGTATCTCCCTGAGGCGTAGAGTATGTTCAGGGGCGTGTTCGCCAGGAATTCCACCAGGGTATGGTCGAGCAGCGGTACGCGCATTTCAATGGAGGCGGCCATGCTGGCTTTATCGCTTCCCTGCAGTATATTGGAAGCCAGCATGGTTTTCGTCCAGACATAGAGGGTTTGCTGATAGGCGTTTGCCCCCTCCGGCGCCTGCAGCAGCACGGCTTTGATCGCCTGATCGGTGTGGTGGCGTACTTTGGCGTCGCGCAGCGCTTCACCGTAAAGCAGGTCCTTATGCGCGGGCTGGAAATAGCGGGGCAGCATAAAGGCACGGGGAGGGAAGAATGCGATGCGCGCTAGCCCCCGGAGTATCCCGGGAGGATACGCGCCGCGGGAAAATGCCGCCAGTATCCCTCGTTGCGTCAGTGTGCCTCTGGTCAGGCGGCTTAAGGCCAGGTTGACCACGGCATCGCGCATCTCCGGGTATCCGAAGAAGAACTCATCCCCTCCCATGCCGGAAAGCATGACTTTCATGGAGCGTGAGGCGTGGCGGGAGAGGAACAGGAACGGCACCAGGGATGCGTCTCCGAGTGGCTGCTCCTGGTGGCGCACGTACAGCGGCAGCAGTGCGCGGAAATCCTCCGCGTTCATCGCCAGGCTCTGATGGCTGCTTCGCAGCACCTCCGCGGCAAACCGGGCAAAGGGGGTTTCGTCGTAGCTGCGCGCATCCTGGGGGTATCCCACGGAAAAGGTGTGTACCGGCTGTCCCGAGTGCGCCTGCATCAGCTGCACGATCGCGGAGGAATCGACCCCTCCGCTTAAATAAGCGCCTATCGGCACGTCGCTGGCCAAATGCAGCGCCGTGGACCCGTCCAGCAGTTCCAGGCATTTTTCCGCAGTCTGCCCGGGACGTAAGGCTTTTTTCGAGGCCGCATGGAAACGCAGGTCCCAGTAGCGGGACATCTCGCAGGAACCGTTCTTTACCGAAAGGCAGTATCCGGGAGGCAGCGTTTCTATCTTGTCGAATATGGTGCGCGGTTCGATACAGTAGCGCAGGCTTAAGAACTCATCGAGCGCATACGGATCGATGGCCCTGGGGATACGCGAGCAGTCGGCCTCGAAGAGCGGCTTGATCTCGGAGGCGAAGGCCAGGATCGCCTGGTCCCGGAACAGATAAAGCGGTTTGATCCCCAGACGGTCACGGGCGACGAAAAGTTCCCGGGTGCGGTGGTCATAGAGCGCGAAGGCGAACATTCCCCGCAGCAGTTCCAGGCTCATGCGGCCGTAGGATTCCCAGGCGTGCACGATCACTTCCGTGTCCGTGGCGGTGGAGAAACGGTGTCCTTTGTCTTCCAGCAGCGCGCGCACACCGCGGTAATTGTAGATCTCTCCGTTGAAGACCACCGCGACGCTGCGGTCCTCGTTGTAGATCGGCTGGTCCCCGTGTTCCGGATCGAGGACTTTCAGCCTGGCTGCTCCCAAGCCTACCTGGCCGCTGATGAAAGTGCCTTTGCTGTCCGGTCCGCGGTGGTGCATATGGGCGATCATGGCATCGATGCGGCCGCGATCGACAGCCGCAGCCTTATCAAAATGCCAAATCCCGCAGATGCCCCCCATCAGCGTCCCTCCCGGTTTTTTTTCACCTCTTTGATAATGTTGAGGGAAGTGTCCAGGGCCTCCAGGATGAAGGCTACGGTAAGCCCGAGCAGCAGCCCCACGAAGGCGCTCGTGAGCAATTTTGCGCCGTGTATCGCACTGGATACCGGCACCTGCGGCAGGAACGCCGGATTGACCACGGTGATATCCTCCACTCTCTGCGCGTCGTTGATCTTCGCCTCTTCCAGCTTCTCCTTCAGCATGGAGAAGAGCTTTTTATTCACTTCGATCTCCCGGGAAATGCGGGTATATTCCAGCTCCTGGCTGGACATGGTGGTAAGCTGCGATTCGATCCGGGAGATCTGCTCCTGCAACTGCAGGACCTTCGGATGCTTCTCCGTGTACTGCTGCAGCAATTCCGCGAGGCTGAACTGTAAGTCGACCAGTCTCGACTGGATAGGTCCGGACAGGGAGATGTTCCGGACCTGTTCGGAAAAGGAGCTGAGCTTTTCTTCGGATCGTTTAAGCTGTGTTTCCAGGGAAGCCAGCTGCTCTTCGATGAAACTTCGCACTTGTCTGGCTTGCGTGGATTTTTCCCGCATATTTTCGTCGATATACACCCGGGCCACGGTGTTGGCCATGTCCATGGCTTTTTTGGGTGTATCGGCGGTCGCGATGATGCGGATCATGTTGGTCCGGCTGACCCGTTCGGTCTCGATCTGTCCCTGCAGGGCGCTGACCGCGGCGTTCGCCGCCTCCGTGTCTGCCTGGGGAGCCAGCAGCCCGATTTCCTCCGCGGTGCGCTTGAGCACCGGGTATGCTTTGATGGTCTGGGTATGGGTTTCCATGATATCGCCGGGATTGAACATGATCCACTCCGTGAGCATACCGGCGATGGTCTTGCGCTCTTCGATCTTGATGGTGGCGTCGGCCCTGTAATGAGCGGGCTGCGAAGAAAGGTATAACGCGCTGCCGAGAGTGACGGGAAGGAATACGGCGATTATGGCATAACTTCTCTTGCGGAAAATACGAAGATACTCTCGAAGATTTAGATCATATTGAGGCATGCGCCGTTGCTCCGTATACCGGTAATAGTATGATTAAAATAACACACAATAACTGCTTGAGCAATAAATATTTAGGTGGATTTTCCCCCGGGCAAGGGGTGGTAGATCAGCGGCGGAAGCGGGAAGTGACGGATCCAAGGGATACGCCGAAGAGGAACCAGAAGTAGCCCGGCACGGTGATCCCGACGGTAAGGATGGTCGACCCGAAGGCGAATACCAGCACCGAAAGCATCGCCGCGCTTAAGCCGGCGGTGAAAGGGTACGGATCGTCCTTGACCGCCTTCCACGCGTGCAGGAAAAAGGCCGCGAAGATCCAGAGAAAGCATATCCCTCCTATCAATCCCGTCTCCGCAGCCACCTCCAGGTAGGTGTTATGCGCATGGAGGTTGAGCTCCCGTGGCACGGGATAATCTTCCGGAAGTTCGTATTTCGGCCAGTGCAGCACTTTTTCAAAGGTGCCTAAGCCCGTGCCCATGACCGGCTGGTCCCTGATCATGGAGAGCGCGGCGCGGTAAAGGGGGATGCGGTTCGACCATTCTGCGGGAGTGCGTACGGTTTTGAGCCGCTGCCTGGCCTGCGGAACGGCCAGCAGGCCGGTAATGAAGAGTGCCGCGATAAGCATCCCGATCGCGGCTTTTTTACGGTGCATGGTCGCCACGACGAACAGCATCCCGGCGATCACCCCGGCCATGGCGATGCGCGAGGAATTCAGCGCCAGGCTCGGGATGAGGCACGCCAGCGCGGCCAAAGAGACCAGCTGCAGGAAGACGCGCCGGCCTTTTATCACGCAGGCGCAGCAGAAGGGTATGAACATGGAGAGGAATACCGGCAGGCCGTAATACTCGATGCGGATACCGAACGTGGACCAGAGCCGCTCCACCATCGCGGGATTGGTCTGCGCATAAAAGAAATAATCCCGGATCATCCCTGCTCCCAGCACGAGCTGCAGCAGGAGGAATCCGTACATGAGGCGGCTGAGCCAGGCGGGGTGGGTGCGGCCGAGCCATATCCCCGCGATCATGAACCCGGCATAAGGCGCATAGCGGGAGAAGAATATCTTCTGGCTGTGGTAGGGATCGATGCTCAACGCAACGGAGAGCAGGCACGCCGCGTAAAAGGCGAAGACCGGATAACGCAGGCCCGGCGCGATGAAGAACCTCTCCGGCCAATCCTGTCCCCGGGAAAGGATGGTTTTCACCAGGATGGCCGCCAGCATGATCATGAGGAGTATCTTGGCGGCTTTGGCGTCGAATATCCCCCAGAGCAGGAATATCCCCGCGCACACTACGACCGCCTTTTCCAGATGCTCCTGAAGCGCGCGGGTCATTCCAGGATGCCTTTGACCTTGCGGTAGGTGAGGTGATGCTCTTTGCATAGGCGGACGATCTTATCCATCTCCTCCGGGGAGATGCTGGAAATGGCGATGATCAGCTCCTCGATCCCCTTCTTTTGGATCAGCTCCTCCATCCCCTGCCTGGTCCCCATCACGGGTACCCCGTGGATCTTGATCCCGGTCTTCCGGGGATCGTCATCCACGAACCCCACCGGGCAGTAGCTCAGGGATTTGTCCCGGCGCATCTCGCGGACCACCATCTCTCCGATATCCCCTGCCCCGAAAATGAGCACCCGCTTACCCTTGGTGGAGACCCGGCTGAAGAACTCCACGATCATGCGCAGCAGGAAACGCGAGCCCATCAGCAGGAGCAGCAGGATCAGCCAGTCGATGATGAACACCGCCCGGGAGTAATCCTTGAACCGGAAGACGAAGGTCAGAAAGAGCACGGAGAAGAGCGAACCGATGGAGCAGACCTTGAAAATAGTGAAGAAATCGGAGATGCCGATATAGCGCCATACCCCCCGGTACAATCCGAAGGCGAAGAAGACTGACATCTTGATCAGGATGATCCATAAAAGGGAGTTCTTGAGGAGTTCCAGGTTGCTCGCCAGGAGGCCTCCCTCGAAGCGCAGGAAGTATGCCGCGTAGTACGCGGTGCAGACGAAAAGGAAATCCTGCACCACTTCCAGGATCCTCCTCTTATGCATGAAGAACCCGGTCAGCACCACCTTCCTTCCCGCGGGATCGAGGGGTTTTCCGGCAGTCGCTGCCTTGTACGAGGTGCCTTCGAAAAGAAAGTGTCCGAAGAAGATCAGGATGCACACCCCCAGGAAGGCGATGATGGAGACCAGAAAGAAGTCGAGCTTCAGGTAGGAAAGCGCGATCAGGCCGAAGACGATGCTGACCGCATACATGAGCACCACGGCTTTCTTCGGGGAAAGCCCCAGGGTGACCAGGCGGTGCGAGGTATGGTCCTTTCCCCCCTCGAATATCTTTTTCCCCTGGATGGTGCGGCCGATCATCACGAAGAGGGTGTCGAAGATAGGCACGCAGAGGATCAGTACCGGGATGAAAAGGGTGATGAGCAGGTTGGAAAGGTGCCGGCTGGTCCCGGAGATGGAGACCACGGCCAGGGAATACCCTAAGAACATGCTTCCGGAATCCCCCATGAAGATCTTCGCCGGATTGAAGTTGTACGGCAGGAACCCTAAGGCGGCGCCTGCGAGCACCAGCCCTGCCGGCCCCAGCGGATTGTAGGCGAAGATCACGGAGGTGATGAAGAGCATGGCCGCGGCGATGGCGGCGATCCCGGCGGCCAGACCGTCGATGTTGTCCAGGAGGTTGAAGGCGTTGGTGATGCCTACGATCCAGAGCAGGGTCAGGGGAACGGATAACAACTGGTTCACGGGCATGCCGATGGATATGCCGGCCAGCACGGCGATGCTTCCCGCGATCAGCTGGGCGAAGAGCTTGGTGTACGGCGCGAAATGGAATTTATCGTCCGCCAGGCCGACCAGGAAAAGCAGCGTCCCCCCTCCGATCAACCCTAAGGTCTTGCGGTCATGGGAGGAGAGCAGGATCAGGGGGATGATCGCGGCCAGGAAGATGGCGATGCCGCCTAAGAGCGCGGTGGGGTGTTTATGCCAGCGGTCCTGCCGGGGGTACGAGATGATGTTATGCGCCCGGGCAAAGGAGCGGACCAGGGGGGTCAGGCAGAGACTTCCCAGAAAAGGGAACCCGAAGTAGAAGAGAAAATCCTGCATGCTCATAATGCGTAATTATATCATTGCTTCAGCAGCTTTGCATACAGGTTTTTTATATCGCCGCAGAGGCGCTCGCGGGTGAAGGCCGTCGAGGCGAAAGCCCTGCCCCTGGCCGCGAGCATGGCGCGAAGCGCCGGCTGCTGGCGTAACGTATCCAAAGCCTCTGCCAGCGCAGCCGCATCCCCCGAGGCGACGAGTATCCCCCGCTCGTGCACGCTGATACTTCCGGGCGCCAGGGAGGGCGGCTGGCAGGGTCTTCCCATCAGGTCAGGCACTCCTCCTACCCTGGTGGCGGCTACGGCACGGCCGCTGGCCATGGCTTCGATCAGGGACACTGGCGTACCTTCGTTAAGGGAGGTCAGGACCACGCAATCCGAACGGGAATAGATCTGCGCGGTATCCTTCTGCCATCCGGAAAAATGCACCTGGTTTTCGATGCCGAGTTCCCGGGCGTATGCTTCCAGCTGCGGCCGCAACTCCCCGTCCCCGGCCAGGACGCAGGAGAATGACCGGCGAGGGTCCTTTTTCTTAAGTAGTGCCAGCGCCTCCAGCAGCATCCGGTGGTTCTTGATGGGGACCATCCTGCCGACCATGGCTATGGTGAAGGTCTCCGTTTCTTTGGGTTCGGTGACGGCGGTAAACGCGGAAAGGTCAAAGCCTAAGGGTATGACCTCGATCTTATCGGCAGGGCAAATGCGGCGGGATACCAGTTCCTCTTTAACGGAGTCGCTTACGGTGAGAATGCGGTCGGTCGTAAGGCAGAGCAGCCGTTCGAGCGCCGTAAAAAAGGCGTTGATCGCCGGATGGAAATACCCTTCCAGAACATGGCCGTGGAAGGTGTGCACCAGCACGCAGGGGGTATTTCTGTTTCTGAAGCAGGTTTTATAAAGATATCCTGCCAGGCGTCCGAGTGCTCCGGCTTTTGCGGTATGGGTATGTATCACCCAGGGTGTATGCTCCAGGCACAATTTGAAAAGCGATACGGCAGCGGTAAGGTCTTTGAGGGGTGATATTTTCCGGGTAAGGGACGGGATCAGGCGCACCTCTACCCCGCGCTCTCGCGCGAAATAGGACATGTCCCCTTCCTGGGGGTCTACCGGTCCGCACGCCAGCACCGTGTCAAAACCCTCCTGCTTCAGGCCCTGGGTCAGGATCACGGTATGCAGCGCGGGGCCGCCGATATTGAGGCGGGCGATGATGCGCAGGAGCGGTATGCGCGTCCGAGGCTTCACTTCTTCTGTTTAGAACTGATATAGGCGACTATATCCTTGATGATCTGCTCGAGCTTATAGGAAGGGGTATAGCCGATGCAGGAATGGATCTTGCCGATATCGGGAACCCGGCGCTGCATGTCCTCGAATCCTTCCTCGTAGGCGGTCTCATAGGCGATATACTCGATCTTTGAGGCGCTTCCGGTCAATTTGATGATCTCTTTGGCCAGATCTTCGATGCTGATCTCCTGCTGGCTGCCGATATTGAAGACCTCCCCTTCCGCTTTCGGCTCCTGGATCAGTTTGATCAGGGCGCTGACCACGTCCTTGACGTGGGTAAAGCAGCGGGTCTGTTTTCCGGTCCCGTATACGGTAAGGGGTTTTCCGGAAAGCGCCTGCTCGATGAAGCGCGGCATGACCATCCCGTAGTATCCCGTCTGGCGCGGCCCGACGGTGTTAAAGAGCCGCACGATCACCGCAGGCACCGCTTTTTCCTTCCAGTAGACATAGGCCAGCATCTCGTCTACGGCCTTGGCGGTGGAATAGCTCCAGCGTGTCTTCAAAGGCGAGCCCAGAATGCGGTCATCCCCTTCTTTCAGGGGGCCGTTGACGTTCTTCCCGTATATCTCGGAGGTGGAAGTGATGAGGATCTTCTTATGGTAGCGGTGCGCCATCTCCAGCACGATCTCGCTGCCTTTTATGTTGGTAGTAAGGGATTCCAGGGGCTTTTTGACGATCAGTTCCACCCCGACCGCGGCTGCCAGATGGAAGATGGCATCGCAGCGCTCCACCAGTTTATCCACCAGGACTTCGTTGAGGATGGTGCCGATCACCAGCTGGAAGTTGGGATTGCTCTGCAGGGCGGAGATGTTCTCCATCCTGCCGGTGGAAAGGTCGTCTAAAGCTACGACCGAATTACCTTCGGCGAGCAAACGCTCCGCGAGATGCGAACCGATAAACCCGGCGCCTCCCGTGATAAGTATCTTCATGGTTGCCTCCGTAACGGGATGATTATGAGCAGAACATAATTATTCTAGTGCAAAAAAAGGGACTTGCAACAGTTATTTAGAAATCGCAGCACCCTGCTTCCGCGGATGATCCTGCTCCGGGATGCCGGTAAGGCTGCCTTGATCCTGCGTGTTCCGCTGCGCAGTTTCCTGATCACCAGGGAGCCGTTAAGGATCGTCCGTATCGTCATCGGGGATCCTCTATCCCGGTGATTATCCCGGAGACGACGTATTTATCCGAATTGAACACGATCTGCGCTCCCACCTTTATCTGGAATTCCTTGAAGAGGAGCAATCCCCCGTTGTCCGAGCAGAGCACTTCCATGCGCGCAGTGATGTCCTTGCGGCTGGGGTCGTTGATCAGCAGGAACCGGTTGCCGATCACCGTGGAGACAGAGACCGGCACCGCGCCGGTGATCTCCGCCAGCTTGGCGATGATAGCCCCGTTCTCGTCCCGTTCGATATGCCCGGAGTTGATCAAGGCGCGCAGCTCCGGGGAGACGTCCACGAAGCGTACGGTGATGGTCTTCCACTTTCCGTACATTTCCAGGGAACTGAGGGGCAGACAGGTGAGCCGGTAATTGTTGGTCTCGAACTGGAACGGGGTATTGATGTTGATGCGGTAGCCGTTGTAAAAGAGGGTATCCCCCTGGGCCTGGGCGTGAAGCTTGAAGTGCACCTGCATCTGATGCAGGTGTTTATCCTGGATCACCTGCCGGTATTTGTCCCCCAGGGAAATGCTGATACCGTAAGGCTGCGGCTCTCCGGTTTTGGTGATCGTAGCGGTCACCTGTTTGGTCCGCCTGTCCAGGGCGGTGTTACCGGTTTTGACCAGAGGAAGCACGTCTGGGGGTATCTTGATGCATTTGCAGGCCAGTTCGGTCTCTACCGGCAGTCCCAACGCGCCCTGGGGGGATGCTCCCAGATGCAGCAACATTGCCGTCGCCGGCAGTAGCAGCGCTCCCAGCAGCAGGAAGAAAAGATCGATGGGGTTGATCAATCCGAGTAATTTTCCCTTATCGTCAATGAGGCGCATGTCCGCTCCTTGCCTTGCCTGGCGTGAGCCAGTAATATGCGATGGCGCAATATTCGTGCGCCAGGGCTTTGGCTTGTCTGAAGGAAATCCGTTTCCATATTCTTTTGCCCTTCGCGTCAAACGCCGCATGATCGAAAAAAAGGCTGTTGGCGATGGGGGTGATCCTGGCCCGGATGTCCGGGGCGTGCTTTTGGAAGGTCATCCGTATCCTGCGGCCGTGATAGGGCGAGCTGACCACGAGCACGCGGGACCATCCGTGCTGCCGCAGGATCCCCGCAGCGTTGCGTACGTAATCGACGGTGTTGGCGGAACGCTCTTCGAGTATCAGCGCGCTTTCCGGGACGCCCTCGGCCATGGCCAGCCGCTTCATGACCTCCGCTTCCTTGAAGAAATACGTGTATCCCGAGGAAAGGATGATCCGGGGCGCGTACCCGCTGCGGTAGAGGTCTATCGCGTGCGAGAGGCGCTCTTCATACCCCTGTTCAGCTTTGCCCGATTCCCCCACCCCTCCGGCGAATACCGCGATGGCATCCGCTTTCTCCGGTGCATCCGTCACCATCAGGGGCCTGGAGAGTATCCACACCGCGGGAGTATAGAACAAAAGGCCGTAGGCGCAGGCAAAGACCGCCAGCGCTTTGAACACTTTATGCCGGCTGCGGCGGTAAAGGGTGCGCAACAGCTTTCCCCATTCCTCCCTGCGGCCGCTCTTATCCTGCAGCGCGCGCTCCATATGCGTGCTCATCTGTTCGATCCGTGTTTCCCAGCTGTGGGTGGAGGCCGCCTGTCTGCGGGCCGTCTCCAAATGCGGAGAGTCCTCCGCCAGGGCTTTTTCTATCTGGCGGGAAAACTCCTCCGCGGTGCCGGCTAAGTAGACGATATCTCCGTGGTCCCGGTTGTAGCGGATCACTTCGGGGATATCCGTGGATACGACCGGTCTTCCGGCAGCATGGTATTCATTCAGTTTGGTCGGGTATACGGTGGCAGTGTATTCGCTTTTAAGGTAAGGGATAAGACAGACGTCGAACCGGGACACGTACGCGGGAAGTTCCGGGAACGGTTTAGCTCCGATGAAATACACGTTCGGGAGGTTCTCCAGCAGAGGGGTATGCGTCTGCTGTGGCCCGACCATGATGAAGCTCCATTGGGGGTGCCCTGTGGCGAGGGCATGCACCAGCGCCAGGTCGATATGGCGGTGGATGCCTCCGACATAGCCGATTCGCGGATGCGGCAGCCGGGCCAGGTCGCGCGGCTCCGGCATTCCGTCAACGGATTGCGCGAAATTCTTCCAGTTGACCCCGAAGGGGAAGATGTGCACCGAACGCGCGTGGGCGCGGCACTTGCGGGCCAGGTCCTCCCCTTGCGCAAACACCAGGTCGCAGCGCGAAAGGAGCTCCTGCTCCGCTTTGCGCGATTTTGTGGACCTTCCGGTAAGCTCGTAAAAGTCGGCGATGCAGTAGTACACCAGGATCTCGTGATCGATCTGGTCGATGATGTCCAGCGCGGTGTGCGTCGGCAGGAAGGTCCAGATGATATCGGGCTGAAAACGCATGAGCCGCAGCCATTTCTGCAGCGGCCGGATGAGCATGCGCCGGTTGATCCAACGGGCGGTCCTGGAGTAAGGGAACGGCAGTATCACGGGAGAATAAATGAAAAGGTTCTCCCTCTCCTTCCGGAATCCCTTGACGTTGGTGATCCAGCTGCGCAGGCGCGAGGAGATCCGGGAAAGGTCCTTTATCCCGGGAGTGCGCACTCCGGTGTTCTCGATGAAGAGCACCCGATTCCCCTCTGCCGCCAGGGCAGCCATGATCTCCTGGTGGCCCTGCCAGTTGAAGTTCCAGTCGATGGATGAGATGCAGAGTATGTCTTTGCCTTTGATCATAGGTGTAGGTCGGCGAGGATTCCGCGTATGTGTGCGGCTTTTTGGGACCAAAGCCGTTCTCCGGCGAAGCGTATGCGCGCCTGCGCCAGCGCAGGGTCCTCCTGCCCGGAGAACACCCGCACACTATTTTCCACGAAATCGGCCTCTTGCGCAACATATAAAAGTCCCTGCGCTGCCAGGTCCCGGGCTGCCGCAAAAGGGGTGGCCACTACCGGCACTCCGAAGCTGAAGAACTCGTACGCTTTGAGGGGGGCGATCCCGTTGGTGAACTCGGTGACGTGATAGGGAATGATCCCTCCGCTGCAGCGGCCGTATACCTGCGGAAGGCCTTTTTCCAGCGACCCTAAGTATTCGACGTGAGGAAGCGTAAGCAGGCGGCGAAGCTCCGGAGCGCGGCTCATCAAAGGCCCGGCCAGCAGAAAATGCGCCTGAGGCATCCGCTCTGCCAGTTCGCGCACCAGGCGGTAATTCAGGCGGTGGTCGAAGCTGCCGATGAGCCCGATACAGGTCCCCGGCTTTGGGATGGCGCGCGCGCGGGCGCCTGCCTGAAAAAGGTCGTCGTCAACCCCCGGCTCCATCAGGGATATCCTGCGGCTGTGGGGTTTAAGTTTATCATACAGCTTCTGGTTTTGTGCGATCACGATATCCGCCTGCCGGCAGAGCTGTTGTTCCTCAGCGGCTAACCTGTCGCGGGCCGTTCTTTTAAGCTCCGCAGGATAATCATCTATGCAGTGGTATAACACTCCCCGGTGTGGCAGGCTGCTGCAGAGCCTCGCGTACCGGGGATGGTATACCCACAGCAGAGGCGAGTGTATTCTCAGGGTGTCCATGGCCTTCCTGATCTGTGCCCGCAGCAGGCGTTCGTTCACTGCGCGTGCTCCGGGGATCCAGGGAGGCAGCTGCATCCTTGGCCGCATCACGAAAAGCGAATCCGAGATCTTTATCAGCCGGGCAGTCACTCCCGCAAAGGCGCGGACATGGGGATAACGTACCACCTGCAGGGGGTCGCACTGGTAATCGACGTATAGCACGGTCCGCTCGTGTGCCAGCCGGGACATGAGGTGTTCGCGGCTGCCTTTTCGCAAGCCCCAGAAGGATGAGGAAAGACAAAGTATACTGTGTGGCGTATCCATGGTTATCCGCCGGTCTCTGTAAGGAACTTAAGGCCGTATTTCAGCTTTTCCGCGAGACTGAAGCGCATTTTAAACCTGTTCTTGCGGTAATAGATCCAGCCTTTGAAGAATTTTCGGGCTAAATTATACACTCCCGTAAGGGGAAGCCTGATCAGTTGCCGCGCCAGCGGCTTAAGCCAGGGGTATTCTACGACAATGGCGAATAGTTTATGCAGGTTCTCCACCTCCCTTTTGTGCTTGATAGTAAGGGAGGAACGGAAATGGTAGGTGGGGGTCAGGGAATCGAGCGTACCGTCAAAATATCCCCGGTCCCGGGCGTAGGTGCCCAGTTCGGTCCCGGGATAAGGCGCGCATATGGATACCCAGGCATACCCCGGCCTGGCGGCGATGTTGAGGTCCAGGGTCTTCAAGTCCGCCTCCAGGCTTCCTCCGGGGATTCCCAGGATATTCTGGATGGTCAGGAATACGCCTGCGGAGGTGATGGTGTGCGCCGCGTGGAGCATGGTTTCCTGAGAAAGGTTCCTTTTGAGGATCTCGTTCCTGACCCGGGGATCTCCGGCTTCGAAGGCCATACTGGCGGAGGACAACCCGGCTTCCTTAAGCAGGGCGACCTTTTCTCCGGTGACCAGGTTGGGCCGGAAATTACAGGAGAACGGCACCCCGATAACCCGGCGGTACTCCGCGCTGAATTCCTTAAGCCACTCCAGCGATCCGCAAAACTCGTCATCCTGGAAGGAAACGTGTTGCAGGGGGAATTCCGATTTGACCCGGGATATCTCTTCGATCAGGTTGCCGACCGATCTTTTGCGCAGGGTTTTTCCCAGTCCCTGATAAAGGGCGCGGTAAGCGGCGTTAAAACAGTAGGTGCACTGGTAAGGGCATCCCCGGCTTGACATGAAGGTGTGGAAACCCAGGGGTTTGCGCAGGTAGCGGCTGATCAGGGCGCGGTCGGGGAAAGGTATGAGGTCCAGGTCGTCGATCAGCGGGCGCAGGGGGTTCTCATGGATGCGCGCAGGATCCGCCATATCTTTGACCCAGCAGTTGCGCAGTCGATAGAGTTTTTCCCGGTGCGGGAACGCCTGCAGGAACTCCGCAAAAGCCTCTTCTCCCTCTCCGCGGAAAACGGCATCCACTCCTTCCTCCTTCACCATCTCGGGGAAGTAGGTGGCATGCGGGCCGCCGAAGACGGCAAAAAAACCTCCGGGCAGGGCTTTTTTCAGTTTTTGGTTGAGGGCTAAAAAATACCCGTGGTAGCCGGTGGTGACGGAGTACGCCACCACCTCCGGCTTTTCCTCCCGGCAGGCCCGCAGTATCTTTGAGTACTCCGCGTCCGTGACCAGTGTCTCGTGGCCGGCTTTTTTCGCCACCGCCGAAAGGTACATGATCCCCAGGGGGGCGAAATCCATGAACTGGCTCATGACGTTGGTGACAAAGAGTATCTTCATCGTGCGCTTCCCTGCTGCGGGGTACAGACTGCTTTCCACACCGTCATGCTGCAGGCGCCGGGTGCGAAGGCCTGTCCGGCGCGATCCAGCGCGCGAACGGCGGAAGCCAGAGGCGGGGTTTTAGCCAAACGGAAGGCAAAGGAGGGCATGAAGAGCACATCCTTTTTCTCCGCAACGGAGAATCCTTCCCCGAGCAGTATGCGGCGCACCGCTTTGTCGGAGATGAAATGCTGGTAGGCGAATTTATCCCGCAGCATATTGGTCCACGCCCCGGCAGCCGCCAGGCTGCAGGCTTTTGTGGTGTTGAAAATGAGCACTCCTCCGGGGGATAATACCCGGCGCACTGCGGCCAGGGCTAATGCTATTTTAGCCGGGGTGAAATGATGGAAGAGGCGCAGGCTGATGCAGGCATCGAACGATCCGGGTTTGAAGGGCAGGTCAAAGATATCTGCGCAGGCGATGGGCACGCGCACCCCACTGCCGATCTCCCTGATCATGGCGAGGGAAGCGTCAACGCCGATAAGGGAGTGCGGGAACCGTTCGTTGAGCAGGCGGGTAAGTCTTCCCGTGCCGCAGGCCAGTTCCAGTATCCTGGAATAGGGGCCTTTTCCCAGTAACTCGGAAAAGGCCTTTAGCTCGATCTCCTGCAGCGCCAATCCTCCCGCAGAGGAGAACCTGCGCCGGATATACCCTTGGGCGTGTGCATCTTTGCGGTAATGTTCGGGAAGGGAACGTTCTTTCATCCTTCTCCCTTCTCTGGATGCAGCGACGATTCGATCTTTTCGATGAGCGCGGGCCACTGGTAGCGCTGTAACGCGGTTTCTCTGGCCTGCGCTCCGATGCGCCTGCGCAGGGGTTCGTCACGATAAAGGTCCAGCAGCGCCTGCCGCACCTGTGCGCTCTCGGGGCTTTTCAGGAGGATCCCGTTCTTCCCGGATTCGACGATCTCCCTTGTTCCGGGCAGGTCGGTCACCACGATCACTCTTCCGCTGGCCATGGTCTCCAGCACGATGTTGGGGTAGGCGATCGTCCCGAAGGGATACCGCAGGGGATAGATGACTACGTCGACGCTCCGGTAGAAATCGGATTGCTCGACCGTCCCCAGTATCTCGACCGGGATGGGGAGCGAACGTACTCCTTCCATGGCCCGGCTCTCCGCGCCCGTATGCGAGATCGCCGCGACCAGCCGTATGTCCAGACCCGGCTCCAGGGATTCCAGCGCGGCTTTCAGGACGCCGAACCCTTTGGAGTGGGTCAAGTGGCCGATGAAACCGATCACCAGCTTCTCTTTATATCTGCTCCGCGGGCCGGGCGCGTAGTGCTGGGTGTCGACCCCGTTGGGAATGAACTCGACCCGGGTTTTTGCGGAAGCCAGCGCGCGTATGCGCTCTGCCAGGTATCCGGCAGTGGCGATGACGGTGTCGCAGTGCCTTACGCTGGCTTTTGTGAGCAGCCGGTTATTGAAGAGGCACTGGGTAAGATGCTCCATCAGGAATACTTTCGCCGGCACCTTTTGCCGGGAGTACCAGTCATTATAGAGGAATTGCACGATCTTGAAGGGCACTCCGGATAAAGCGCGCAGGCCGGCAGCCAGGAGCGCATTCGACCCGAAGCTGACCAGGAACACCTCCGGCCGCTCTCTCCGGATGATGCCTTTGCCTTTCAGGAACAGCCGCAGGAACCCTAACGGATACCAAAGGTAGCGCAGAGGAGTCCGGTACATGGGGGATTTGATCAGGTAGGACCGGCCTTCTTCCAGGAGGCGCTCCCCGTCTTGATCGGAGACGCTTAAGAAGAACACCTCGTGTCCCATGGCCTTGAGGCCCTGGCAGATCACGCGGATGTTGTTCTTCACCCCTTCATTCCAGGGCGGCTGGAAATTCTTGACCAGGATGCCTATTTTCATATCGCTTGTGCTCGCACCATGAGGATGTGGCCTTTGAACAGGCGGTTGAATACTTCGTCTTCGAGTATCCCGAAGGCATAGATCAAAGGAAAGATCAGCGTAACGTACAGAGTCCATAAGGGTGAGCGCGCCAGCCGCATCCCCTCGGATTGGCTGCGGAATCCCTTATGGCCTTTCAAATACGCCGCTTTCGACCATTCCACCATGAGCTCCGAGAAAATACCGGTGCAATAGCGGTGCCCCAGCACCTTCAATCCCGCGCGTTCCAGCAGCGCGGTGAGCTCTTTTAAGGAATAGCCGCTGCGGTGGTGGAATTCCAGGCCGGGAAGGTCGTGGCCGGCGCGGCGCAATGGTGAGCGGGAAAGCGCTCCTTCGGTGCAGGGCACGGTAATGAAAGCCTCACCGCCCTGCTTAAGCACCCGCCGGAATTCGCGCAGGGCCGGCATTTCGTCGGTGAGATGCTCCAGGACCTCGCTGGAGAGCAGGGAATCGCAGGAACCGTTTTTAAAGGGAAGCCGGCTAAGATCCGCGCAGGCGAAGCGGCCTTTGTGCGCCGCCTGTGTCAGGGAGGCTTTATCCCGGTCTACCCCGACGATGAATCCGGACTCTCCCAACAGCGAGGTGATGTATCCTGCGCCGCATCCGGCGTCGATCATCACCCCCCGGTCCCGGGAGGAGTAATGCTTCAGGATGAGCCGGCTGCGCAGCCGCGTGGCCAGGAAGTAATGGTACGGGTTGACCTTCGCAGGCGTCTCGGGCATGGCTATCCCCGGGAGATTCGTTTGTCGATGAGGTCGGCCAGCAATCCCGTGACGATTATCTGTATCCCCCCCAGGCAAAGCAGCAGGACGGTCAAGTCCGCCACTTTTCCGAAAATGAGCTTGCTCCAGAAAAAGGTGATGCCGGCCGCGGCGAAGAGCAGCAGTGACAAGGGAACGAATATTTTAAGGGGATTGAAGTAAAGTATCGTGCGCACGATCAGGGTGAGGAAGTATGCGGTATCCTGCACCGGTTTGATCTTCGAGGTCCCCACCCGTTTGCGGTATTCGATCGGGCAGTATTTGACGATGTAATCGTTGCTTAGGGCCGCCAGGGTGATGGTGGTGGTGAAGGAGAACTTGGCCGGCAGTATGTGCATGAACCTGAGGGCCAGCTCCTTGCGGAATATCCGCATGCCGGAGTTTAAGTCCGGGATGGTCTCGCCCGTCAGGTACTGGGCGAGTTTCTTCAAGACCCATTTCGCCGGCATCCTTACCGGCGTGGTGTAGGCGCCTTTGCCGATACGCGCGCCCACCACCATGTCGGTCGATTCGTCGATCTGCTGCGCCAGGAGTTTTGCCGATTCGGGCGGGTATGAACCATCAGCGTCGATGATCATGATCCAGGGATGCTGCGCGTGCCTGATCCCGGTCTTAAGGGCCGCGCCGTAGCCCATGGAATGGGTATGGGCCAGCGTGACCACTCCTGCTGCCGCCGCGATCCCGCGGGTGTTGTCCTGCGAGCCGTCGTCGACCACCAGGATCTCGAAGGCAGAGGCTATCTCCGGCAGGGTCTTGGCAAGCGCGTGTATCACCCGGGAGATCCCCCCGGCTTCGTTATAGGCGGGTATCACCACGGAAAGGCCCTGGATCTTCATCTGTCCTCCTGAGGTAACGTGCGGGTGTGACGGTAGTGGTATGCGGATGCTATCGCCGCCAGTATCCAGAGGTGCCGCAGGTTCTGCGCGTCCATGGTCAGCGAAAGTATCCCGAGACCGGCGAAAGCTGCCGCGATCCCGATCAGGGGAGCTCTGTCTCTCCCCTTGCGGATCGCCCGTATGGTCCTCCAAAAGACCAGCCCGAGAAAGGCGCAGAATCCGGCCAGCCCGAATATCCCGGTTTCCGCCAGCACTCCCAGGTATGTCTGATGCGGATCGTAGTTGGAAAACGCTCTGAAGCGTTCGTCCCTTCCCGGATCCCGCGAAAAATATTCCCCGAGGGAGCGGTTGAAATTCCCCGCTCCCACTCCCCGCAGCGGATGGTCCAGGCTCATGCGCCAGGCATAGTTCCAGTAGTTGACCTTGTTGGCGATATGGAAATCCACTGCCAGCATATGCGTATCCCTGCCCTGCGGGGTACGTGTGATCTCGATGCGCGAAGGCTCGCATATCGTGACCGCAGCCATGGGCAGGGATAGCAGCAGCGCGGTTGCGGCCGTAGATACGCGTATTGTTTTGAGCCAGGGTGTGCTTTTCCAGGCAAGTGTAAGGATGCTTATTGCAGCCAAAAGGCCGATGATACCGCGGGAGGTGGAAAGCACGGCACCCGCAACGGCTATGGCGCATCCTGCCAGGAGCAGGGATTTATGTGCTCGGGTCCGGCACGCCTGCCACCATCCGGGTACGAACGCGGCAGTGGCGATCAGGTAGCTGGTCATCATGTCGGGGCTGCGCAAGGTGGAGACGATACGCGGGACCATCCGGTGCATGAGTTTATACCGGTCATCCGCCCCGTAACTGATCAGAAAAAGGGATCGCTCCTTATGCAGGAGATATCCGTCCGTAAAACCCGCAAGTATGCCTGCGCACACCAGGCCGAAACCTATCCCCCAGCCGGTCGAGAGAAAGCGCTGTATCCTTCCGGAATCATCCTGTGCCAGGGAGAAATAGATCATGGTGAAAAGGGCTGTCAGATACGCAATTCCCGCGGTCTCCAGGATCCCCCGTGAGGAGACATCAGGCCAGATGGAGGCAACCGCTGCGCAGAAATAGATCCCTAGAGGCAGGAAGATACGGTCTTTCAGCGGCCGGACCAGTTTTTCAAGCAGGAGTCCCGCGAAAAGCAGCGCCGCGGCGAGGAATACGGCATCGCTGTACTGGATCTTCTTTCCCAGCAGCGCGGTTTGCGGCACTTCCATCAGGGGAAGCAGCGCGCAGTACAGCGCGATCAGGAATGAAAACCGTGTCTTCAGGCGGTCAGGGCGCGTCAGGTTCATTTTTTCCTTTTCCATAGCCGTCGGGCTGCATTTACAATACCACAGGTAAAAACCTTAATCAAGGCTTTCGCCCCCTTGCCCTTGAGCTTAAGGAGCAGTGTTCCCGGATGCAGCAGGAAACTCTGCACATGCGCCTGATATACCTTTTTCCAGGCCCGGCGGTAGCTGGCCTGCAGTTGCTCCGGGGTCCAGCCATCCGGCGCATAGATGGGTTTACCGCTCGCACTTTGGTCGAACTCATGCCACTCGCACGGCAGAAGCCAGCCGTGTTCCGTCGCCGAATCGTAAAGCGCGCTTCCGGGGTACGGGGTGATGAGGTATATCCCCACCCGTTTACCCCTGCGCGCCAGCGATGAGGCAAAGTCGGTCGTCTTACGGATCGATGCTTCGGTCTCCCCGGGATGGCCGACCGTGAAACTGGCGCTGAAATCGAGGCCCTCCCGCATCAGGTCTCTGCTGACGCGCCTGATCAGGGCCATGTCCACATGCTTGCCCATCTGCTGCAGGATGTTATCGTCACCGGATTCCATTCCCACGAACACCCTTTCGCACCCGTGTTTTTTGAGCAGGCGGATGGTCTCTAGGTCCAGTTTGTCTATGCGGGATTTGCACACCCAGGGCAGATGATGTCGGGAGATGAACTCGCATAACTCCGGAAGCAGCGGTTTATTGAGGGTCAGGCAGTCGTCAAGCACGTCAACACTGGTGATATGGAAATCCGTGATCAGCATCTGCAGCTCTTCCAGGACCGATCCGGGGCTGCGGAAACGAAGTTTGTTGAAGGTGATCTGTCTCTTTCCGCTGGCACAGAAAAGGCAGCGGCCGACACAGCCGCGCGAGGTCATGATCAGTCCCAACGGGTCCCGGCCCTCGAAAAGGTGCTTCCAGACGGTCCGGTACTCTCTTTCCGGCCAGAGCCGGCGATCAGGTGAGGGCAGGTCGTCCAGGAGGGGTTCGAATCCGCACCCGCCGGTAAGCGTCGCTTTTCCGTTGATCCTGCAGGCAAGGCCGGGGACGGTTTCCAGAGGTTTATTGTGCTTCACGGTTTCCAGTATCGCCACTGCCGCATGCTCTCCTTCCCCGATCACGACCGCGTCGATCTCGGCGCACTCCTCAAGGGTGCGCAGCGGCAGGTAGCTGGCGTGCACCCCTCCGGCGACGATCAAGGCGCCGGGGTGGTGTTTCCTGATCAGGCGCGCCGTGCGGAAGGTCTCGGGAAGGTAGCGGGTAAAGGATGCGGTGATGAAATAGGCGTGCGCGTCTGTTGCGGCGATATCCTTTTCCACTGCCTCCCAGTTGAGGGCAAGCCCCGCCATGTACGCCTGGTTATAGTGCAGGCGCTCAAAGGGGTATCCGCTTAAGGAAAGGTCTACGAATACGGTATGGTGACCGGCAGCCGCCACCATGGTGGCGACCGAAGTGAACCCGATCGCGGGGTGGACCAGCAGTGAATCCGGGGTCTTGAGAAAGGCAGCGTTCATATTGTCAGAATATCCACATCGGCTTGCCGATGGCCTCGTTGATCATCTTCCGTACGTGCGCGTCAAAAGGCTTATTGATGAAGGATGCGGCAAGGTAGAGCGCAATGGATGCCAGGCCGGTGCATATCAGGGGGATCACTCCCGTTGCAGCCCAGGGGCTAAGGAGCAGCGCGGTAAGGCAGGATAGCGCGGTGTTCTCCCCTATCCGGCGTATTTTCGCCCATTCGAAATGCAGGCGGATCACTTTGCGCGACATGATCCACTGGAGGATGAAGACCACCAGGAAAAAGCTGCTGCAGGCGAAGGCCAGGCCGTATATTTTGGCGCGGGGCACGATGAGCATCACCGCCAGGAACTTATAGGCGAGCGCCCAGTGGCTGCGCAGGCAGATGTCGTTGCGGTCAAGGGTGATGAGCACTTCCCGGATCGGGCTGATCAGGACCTTGAAGATAAGGAAAGGCGCGAAGATCAGGCATATCGGCAGCGCATCCGGATATTGCCCCGCGAAGAACACCCGCAAGGCGGGTGCGCACAGGACGGTAAGCAATCCTATGAGCGGGATCATGAAAAAAAGCTTGATGGTCGTGGATAGCCTGAAGAACTCCGCCAGCCCCGCGATGTTCTTGCGGGAAGCGTATTGCCGCACCATGAAGGCGCGCAGCATCGGCTGGAGCACGGAATCCGGGGACCAGGCCGTGGCAAAGATCAGGATGCCCATGGCAAAGGAATAACTTCCGGTCGCGTAGAGCCCCAGGAGCCCCGTGGTAAGGAAAAGGTCGAACTTAGGGTCCCAGAGGAATCCTAAAAGCTTGTAGAGGTACTCCCGGATGATGAAATGCGCTTTTTCCCGGATCACGGCGAAGCCGTGTGCGAGGTCGGCTTTTCCCGCGGGCTTAAGCAGGAACCGTCGCAGCAGGACAGTGAACCCCGCGAGGGAAAGCATCTCCGTGGACCAGAAAAGGATGAAAAGCATGGTCAGGGGTGCCTGCCAATGCAGCGCCAGCAGTATGAGCAGCAGTTTCAGGAGCGCTGCGCCGGCGATAAGGGAGTTCTTCCACCCGTCCCGGTAGAGGGCGCTTAAGTACATCTCCATGATCCCGGAAAGGAATTTGGTCACGGCGAAAAGCGCGACGATACCCGCGTAGGCTGGTCCCGGAGGCAGCGTTCCGAAGGTGATGGTCTGCCCGAAGAAGGTCAGTACGGCCCATACCAGTGCTCCGGCACACAGGGCGATGACCGCCAGGGCATACAGTAGGTCAGCGGATTTGTGCAGCTGATTGTTTTCGATGTGCTCCCCGACATAACGCAGCACAAACGAGGGCAGTCCCAGGTCAATACTCACTGACGCCAGCAGGACGATGCTGACCAGAAGGTTTATCCGGCCGAACTCCTCGACCTGCAACCCCTTGGCTAAGGCAAAGACGGTAAGGCCGAGGAAAAGGTAGGCGGAGATCTCCCCTCCGTAGCTGTATACCGCGCGCAGCAGAAAACCTTTTTTATTCACGGTGCTGCTCCCTTCGGGATGTTTTATGCAGTACGTACAAGACGTTATGAAAATCACCGAATGATCCCGATGATCCCGAGGGGCCGAGCAAGGGCGCGAACAGCCTCTTGCCGAAAGAATCCATCAGGGGTCTTAAAAAATCAATTCCGCACCTGGAAAGGAGCAGGGACAGTTTTTTGAGGGCCACCGACACCCGGAACCTCCCTGCCCCGAGATTAAGCAGGGAATTCCAAAAGAATACGCGGTACGCCATGCGGTAAGGCAGGTAATACCGGACGGAGGCGATCTTGAATCCCGCTTTGCCGAACAAGGTTTGCCACTGTGAGTCCTCGAGATACGCGGTCACCGCGTGCATGCGCATATATCGTTTTTCAAAAAAAGAGAATGCCCGGGATTTGTGGTAGGCACGGTTGTTGAAGGGTACGGTGATGAGCAAAGCCCCTTCATCGGAGAGCACCCGGTATGCTTCCCGCAGAGCCTCTTCGATCCCCCGGACGTGCTCAAGGACGCTGTTGGAGAAGACGGTGGTGAATGCCCCTGAGGCAAAAGGCAGCGCCTGTGCCGAGGCCTGCACGGAGCGTCGTCCGCGCTTTACGAGCTGATGACGTGCGAGATCGATCCCGGTGATCTTTTCGAGGGGCTGGCCGAGCAGGGTCTCAAAGAAACCCTGCGCGCATCCGATGTCCAGCACATGGCCCTGGTTCGGGGTGAACGCGGCGCTCAACAGATGCGCTTCCAGCGCCCTCAGGTAGCAGGTAGGCTGACGCTCGTAGCTTCTCTCCAGCATGGGGCCGAGGGTATGCGCAAGGT
>CAZAPM010000007.1:0-113752 GCA_964487475.1 uncultured Planctomycetales bacterium | reverse complement strand
GCGGCCAGAGCGCATAGAGCGCCGCCACCGGGTACAGGATGAATGAGGTATGCTCCTTGAACACGCTGCCGCTGATGGAGGAAAACGGCCCGAAACCGTGCGCGATGTTCCAGAGTATCTGATTGTATACCGAGGAGTCCTCCCAGGTGTCGGCAAAGAACGACCGGTACCGCAGTATGCACAACGCCGTGAACACCAGCGAATACACGGCTACTGCCAGTACAAGCGTATGGGATCTCTTCATCGTATGCGTCAGCGGGTATACTGCGTGTTGATGATAACTGCCATGTCGCGGATATCTTTTTCGGAGAGCCTTTCATGCACCGGGATCTGCACGCTCTCCCGTATCGCGCGCTCCGTTTCCGGGTACATGCCGGGCGCTGACAGCAACGCGGCGCAATTCCTCATCAGGGACTCTCCGGTGTCGAGCCCCTCCCGCAGCAGTCTCTGGCGAAAACGCTTCTGATCGGGCGAGAAAAGCAGGTAAAAATAATAATTGCAACCCGCCGTAAGCACAGGCCTGGGAATATCCTTACGCAGTAAACTATCCAGCAGAAGGGCATTGCGGAGGCGCGCCTTGAGGGTCCCTTCCAGGCGTTCCAACTGCCTCAATCCGACGAATGCCTGCACATTGGAGAACCTGGTATACCCCTTCCCGTGCGTGCGGGAACGCTTGAAACATGCCGCGTATACTTTAAGCACATCGGCCTGACACAAGGTCAAAAGCCGCAACAACGGATACACCGTACAAGTAAAGGACCACCGTGAAGTCAACAAGAAGAGGAGATATGCCGGAAGGATCTTCCCGAGGATCTCCCGCGTCGAAGGCAGCGGCAGACCGTCGAAATACTCCCGCAACGCGCGCCAAACCTCTTCCCGCTGCGTCAGGATCATCCCGCCTCCGAAACAGGTAAACGGCTTGGTGGTATTGAAACTGAAAAACGACAGGTCGCCGTTCACCCCCACGTGTCTGCCAGCCCATTGCGTGCCTACGGCGTGAGCGCAGTCTTCGATGAGCATGACCCTCTTCTGCCCCAGGGCCCGGCGGATGCCCGGCACATCAGCGGGATTCCCGAAGAGATGGGTGACGATGACCGCCGACGTCTTCTCCGTCACCTTTTCCAGTATCCTTGAAATATCGGAGTTCTGGGTGCGGCCGTCAATGTCCACAAAAACCGGGGTGAGCCCCGCCTCCAATACCGCGCGGGGCACGCTCATATCCTCGTACGCCGGCAGGATGACCTCGCTGCCCGAAGGCAACCCCAGCGCTTTGATCATCCCGAAGAGGGCATGCCTTCCCGAAGAAACCGCGACGGCATACCGGGCTCCCGCGTATCCGGCGAACCGCCCTTCGAACTCAGCGACGCACTCCCCGCGGATGAACCGGCGCGCACACAACAAGGAAATGATATCCCGCAATTCCCCCCTGTAGGTGTGAATGATCCTCCTGCTGACCGCCGGGAACATGCGTGATTGGTCCCCTTACCGGATGTCGCCGACGGAATTACCATCGACGCTGGCCGAAATAAGCTGCCTCTTGAACGCCCCCTCCTCTAATACCTTCCCATCGGCGGCATACCGCATCGTCCGGCACTCTTCCTTGACCTTGCCTATTCCCTCGGCGGACCAGACCGTACAGTCATCCACATCGCGGGATCCATCGGGATTTTTCACTTCCTTGACCTGGGACTCCTTGCGGCATCCCCGAAAATCGAGTCCGGCGATGCGCACATCCTCCGCGCCAAGGGCGGAAGCTCTCACCAGAGTCTGCTGCGTGTTCCCGTTATCGGATTCCGAATACTTCCACCAATTCCCCGTAAGCGGCAACTCCGCTACCGGCGCAAGGGCGGGCTTGGGAGAGACCGTTCCCTGTGAAGTCGTGATGCTCTCGATCTCCTCCTTGAAATAGATCATATCGAAATCCTGCCCGGATTCCTTGAATTTGATCCTGTCCGCGGAATCCTCGAGCACCGTACCTTCCAGTTCTCTCCCGGATTTCAGGCGCATAGTATCGGCGTGACTCAAGGGAGCGCACCAGGTACACAGCACCGCGATCGACACCCACAGCATCAGTACGTTCATTTCCCACTCCTTCCGATAGACAACATGGCCGGCCGGAAGCGGTCTCCCTGCCGCAACCCGGCTACATACAACAGCACTTCCCTTTAAATCGGTCGAGCAATTCCGCCTTGACCTCCTCCAGATCCTGCATGGTCAATGCCTCCGTACGCACGATGAACCGGTCATTCCCGTCATAATCATCCCAGTTCAGCGAACCGATCCACCCTTTTTCGCGCGCATACCGGAAATACTCCGTACCGGGATACGGCGTGGCAAAGGTGAACTGAAAGGATTCCGGTGATACCGCATGCACGAAATCGACCGTTTCCTGCACCGTCTGCCGGGTTTCGCCGGGCAGACCGAGGCAGAAGGTCAAATGGACTTTCACCCCCAAGTGCCGGGTGATATCGATGACCGCACGGGCCTTCTCCAGGTCCAGACGTTTATTGCACTGCGCGCGTATCTGCGCATCGGCCGATTCGATCCCGTACTTGACCGCGTACAAGCCGGAGCGCTGCATGACCCGCAACAAGCCCTCATCCATCAGGTCGACACGGGTCATGGCCGCCCAGGGTATCGATATCCCCCTGCGGATCATCTCCTCGCAAAGCTCGATCACGTAGCCGCGGTCGGCGTTAAACACTTCGTCGTCGAAATACACGGCCTTGAACCCGAACTCCCGGATCAGGTACTCCATCTCATCGATCACATCCCGGTGATCCCTTTTCCGGTAGCCGTTGCCCCTGTACAAAGTCTGAGGAAGGAGGCAAAAGGTGCATCCGAAGGGGCACCCGCGGGAAGCCAGCATCTGCACGTTAGGAACAGGCATACCGGCAAAGCCGTCGTTATAGTTATAGATCAAAGGCGCGGTACGCTCCGGCCAAGGCAGGTCCAACGGCCCCGCGCCAGCGGTACGCGCAGAGGTCAGGATCACGTCACCGGCGCCGCGATATGCCAGCCCTGGCACGCCTTCCAAAGAAGACTTATCCCGCAGCGCGGCGGAAAGCTCGAGGAGTGTCTGCTCATATTCCCCGATGCACACGTATTCTACGGCGGGATGCTGCAGCAGTATCTCCCGGGCAAAGACTCCCGCATGCGGCCCGCACACCGCGATCCTTGCATCTTCGGCCATACCCCGAAGCTGTTCGATCAGCCGCATATCATTATTGAAAGAGGGTGTCGATATCTCCGCGGCAACAAGATCCGGAGCGCACTCCCTGATCTTTTCCAGGCATTCGCGCTCGCCAAGCTCCTGCGCGATGGCATCGATCAAGGTCACGCTATGCCCGTGCTTTTTAAGCAAAGACGCAGAATATGCGAGAAAAAACGGGAAAGGGACGTATAACAGGCGGCCTTCCGGCCCAGGGCTACAGGTAAAAGGCCATCGAGAACCTCCCCTGACACCCAAACGTCCGGACTTGAACCAAGGCAGGTTGACCAGCACGATCTTCATTTTTTTATTATAGCATAATGCGTGGGATTGCAGCAAGTTACATCTGGTAAAAAGTTCAATAGTCGAATATGTCTTCTATTCCGTACTTCTTTCCGGAAGCTTTACACAAGGCACGGAGGATTTTCTGTTTGACGCGGAGAGTCAGCCTCCTGCCCTTACACGCACGGCTGACCATCTTGAAGTTCAACTGTTCCGTTGACGCGTCCACAAGATCAGAAGGCTTCAATCCCAGCCTGTCCATAACGTGTGCCAGCGGCTGCGGCCCCAGATCAAGAAGCTCTTTATCCATTGCTTATGTTACCCTCTCACGCCACCAGCGTGATGACCTTATCCCCGAACTCCACCGTATCCCCCTGCCGCAGTTTTCGGCGGATCCGCGTCTCCAAAGCGCCGTTCACCCGCACTGCGCCCTCCTGGATCAGCTGTTTTGCCTCCGCGCCGCAGGATACCAGTTCCATGGTCTTAAGCATGTTATCGAGCTCGATGAACTCCCTGCGCAACACGAACTTCATTTGCTCCCGCCTTTCATTTTTTTATATTATACCGCATTGCCGGGATCCATGCCTTAAAAAAATGAATTGCAATTAGTTACGTAACTTTATATAATTCAGCTATGAACGTGTCAGCCATCAAAAGATCATTCCCAAAAAATCCGGTGGTGTGGCTTGGGGCTGTGCTTCTGCTGGCGCTTGCCTTGAGGCTCTACCACCTCCAGGACCCGGCCCAAGCCCTTTCCTGCGACGAACAGAATTATATATTCAGCGGCGCCGTGCTTTGGGAAGGAATGCTTCCCTCCTACAAGATCGCTCCTGCCGCGATCACCACCTGGATCAGCTGGGGATATTGCGCGGCGGCGACCGCGGTTGAATTCATACGCCTGAGCTTTCCCGCCGCAACGGGAGCGCCTGCCTCGCCCCTGCTGCTTAGGCCATACCAGGCGATCCAATATGCCCTTTTCGACCTCTACCGGAACCCTCTTCCGCTCAAGAACATCATGGTCTTCCTCAGCCTGCTCTTCTCCCTCTCCGCGGTAGCGGCCAGTTTCAGGATAGGGGAGAAAAAAATGGGGCTCTCCGGAGGGCTGATCGCCGGCGCGATCGCCGCCTGCGTACCCACATTGGTCGAGCATTCGGTCATGGCGACCGCCTACTCCTTCAGCTGGGCATTGGGGGCCTGGGCCCTCTATTTTATCGCCGTGCCGGGCAAACCGCGCGCGGTGCTCTCGGGGATGTTCATCGGCCTGGCCATCGCCTCGAGGATCGAGATGACCCAGCTGCTCTTTTTCCTGGTATGGGAGCTCTGGAACAGGGAAGAAACCGGCCTCCGGGTAAAAAGGACCGCGCAGTTACTGGCAACGGCGATCATCACGATCCTGATCGCCAGCCCCTGGATCGTGATCGGCATCATCGAAATGGCCCGGGTGGTCCTGATCACCCGTTTCATCTGCCTGTCCCCGCTTTCGGAGTACCTCGGCAAACTGCTCACCGGCCTTACGGAAACCGGCGCGATATTCCTGTTCTTCACGGCAGTGTTCGGCCTGACGCTCGCGCACCGGAAAAACAGGGTATACTCCTTGGGCTTCCTGGCATATACGCTGCTCCTGATAGTCATGATCTTCATCCGGGAGAAGGACACCCCCTTCCGGTACGACGGCCCCCTGTACACCTCGTTAGCCCTTACCATGCCGGTTGCGGTCGGTAACTTAAGGCGGTTCATCCCCAAAATAAGCGGGATATACGTTGCGGTCGGAGTGCTGATCGCCATCAACTACAACATTTCCTTCTCCAACGCGCTGCGTTTCTACTATGCCCCGCAGCGTGCCGTGGAATGGATCGAAAAGAACGTCCCCGAAGGCACGACCGTATATCTGCCGATCTACGCCTCATTTACCACCCTGCTGCCTGACAAGGGATCTTCCGATCGGATATGGGAACGGGCGAACAGCATGAACGCCTGCGCACAGAAGTTCAGATTCGGGGCATCGCGGGTAAGTATCCACACTCCCTTCGTCCCCCGGGCGTATTGCGAAGAGATCATGCATCTGGAAAGGGCGCTGTCACGGAGATGGTTCATCCTGGGAAGCGAAAGGCCGGGAGTGCAGGCCCCGCGATATAACCTTATACCGTATCCGGTATCATTCAGGACGGGGCCGACAAAAATTCAGGCGCTCAGGGAGTTCCTGACTCACGGAGGGGTGTTCGTCTCCCACTACAACCGGATCTACGGGCTGGACCGCTATATCGCGGCATCATGGAAGTCGCCTTCCAACGTCAATACGGAATACGTGTATATCCTGCCTAAAGGGTTCCTGCGTCCGCGCGATACTTTTTAACCCTTACCTTCTATTTTGACACCTGCACCGCCATCCGCGCCAAAGCGTATCCGCCGAACACCAGCGCGATCCCCAGCACATTGGAAAGCAGGATGTTGACCACCGCGATCCCGCCTTCACCGTCACGGATAAGATTGAAATTCTCAAGCGCGAACGTGGAAAAAGTGGTGAACCCTCCCAGTATCCCCACGAACAGGAACAGACGCATCTGGGAAGAGAACACCGAATACTCGCTGATCCCCCAGAAAAAACCGATCGCCAGAGACCCCAGGAGGTTCACCATCAGGGTCCCCGCAGGGAACACCCCTTCCGACACCTTATAATCGATCCCCGAAAGCAGATAGCGCGCCACCGACCCCAGCGCGCCGCCCGCGGCAATGAACAATACTTTCTGCAGCATTCCTCCTACCCCTCCTCAGGTTACCCCAATCCGACGTCCAGGATCATCATCAGCAGGAATCCCGCCACGGTACCCGCCGTCGCCAGATCGGTATTACCGTTGCGCTGGGATTCCGGTATCACCTCTTCGACCACCACAAAGATCATCGCGCCTGCGGCAAAGGAAAGCGCGTAAGGAAGCAGCGGCTTGGCCAGCACCACGAGCCCCGCGCCGATCACGGCGGCAATCGGCTCAACGGCTGCGGACAGCTGGCCGTACCAGAAGCTTTTTATCTTGCTCATCCCTGCCCTGTGCAAAGGCATGGACACGGCAAACCCTTCCGGGAAATTCTGGATACCTATGCCTAACGCCAGCGCCACCGCGCCGGCTAAGGTCGCGGCAGGCTCTCCCGCGGCGACCGCGCCGAAGGCAACGCCGATAGCCAGCCCTTCGGGGATATTATGCAAAGTGATCGCCGCCAAAAGCAGGGTGCTCCTCTTCCAGGTGGTCTTGATCCCCTCTGCCTCATCCGTAGGGAAACCCAGGTGCACGTGCGGAAGGAACCTGTCGATCAGCCTTAAGAATACGGTGCCCAGGAGAAAACCGGTGGCGGCCGGCATCCAGGGCGCCAAAGCATTCTGCTGCGACATGGCGATAGCCGGGGCAAGCAACGACCAGAAGCTGGCTGCGAGCATCACCCCTGCGGCAAATCCCAGCATCAGGTCCAAAAGCTTCTGATTGGAGGACCTGGTCACAAACACGCCGGCAGCGCCCAGCGCGGTGATCATCCAGGTGAACAAACCCGCCACCAGCGCCTGCAACAGCGGATGCATCCCCAGAAAAGAACCTCGGATATCCAACGCGGACCTCCCTCAGTGAGAATTACTCCTTATACGCCTCGATGAGCACGGTATCGATCTCCCGGCCGGCCGTGTCCTTGGCCCTTATCCGCAGCCCGTCGTTCTCCCGGGTGATCGTGCAGTAGTGATGCACCGGCTCGAACCTCTGGGACTCGGGGACAGGCTGTTCCTGCCCGCGCAGTTTACCCCCTGCTCCCGCAGTCACGAAATAATACACCCCCTCGGAGTACAGCCGCTCGTAATTGTGCATGTGGCCGCTGAAGACCGCATCGATGCCATACTCCTTAAAAAGAGGTGCCAACACCTGCCGCCACCCCTTTTCATCGGCAGCGTGGCCTCCGGATGAGGAATAAAGAGGGTGATGAAAAAGCACCACCGTAAAATCCGCTTTTTTCACTTCGCGCGCAAGCTCGCCACGCAGCCACAGGTACTGCGCGGAGGCCGGTGTCAGGGGAGCGTTGCTGTCCAGCACGAAATAATGCACCCCCTGCTCCACCACCCGGTACCAGCGCTCATTATTGGGCAATGCGAAATTCTCATAATACAACCGGGAGTTGCGCTCATGATTGCCCAGGGCGGGATAATACCTGGCCATGGCGCGCAGGGGAACCATGATACGGTTGAAGATCTTCCACTCTCCCGGATCATTGCCCGTATGCACCTGATCCCCTACGGAGAAGACCGCGACCGGCTGTTCATCGATGATACGGGCGACGACCGCCCGGTGCGCCTCATGATCGTACTGGCTGTCGCCAAATACCGCCACCACCGGCTCTGCCGCACCTGCCGCAATAAGGCTCCACCACAAGAACAGGAGCCCGGAAAGGAACCCTGACAACTTAACCGGCACGCTTCCTCCTTATACGCCTGCCCCGGTTCAGGATAAGCGATTCCTTACCTTTCCGCGGCAGTTTCTTGATCCGCCTCTCCTCCGAGACCGCCAACTTGAAATACCGGTACGCGCGGGAATATACCAATTCCACGGGAAGCCGGCAGCGCACATACTTCGCTCCCCGCCCGCGGTTATGCAGCTTGATACGCGCTTCCAGGTCCTTGGTGCTTCCGGTATAATATGCCCCGTCCCTGCACCGAAGGATATACACGAAGAACGTTCCGCGTCTCTTAAAAGGCGCTTTGCCCATGCGCAGGCTCCGGCAGGGCGTTACGCACATAGAGCCAGGTGTGGTGCTCCTCATCCGCGCTCACTAAAGTGTATGAATTTTTAAGCCTGGGCAGCAGCACCTGCCGCAAATGCGCGAACCTCGACAAAAGGACCATATCCACCGGGTTTTTCTCAAGCGCCGCAGCGATATTTTCAGCGGTCAGCAATCCCGCGTCCAGCCGCTTGGCGGACATGGTGATCAAATAACCGGGAACTTCCAACCCCGCCCTGAACGCGTACATCGGCCTGTCGGTAAAAATGCTTTTGCTGCGCGGGGCGCGCTGCATTAAATCCGCAAAGACCTTGGGGGAGAATACTGGGATACGTTGCGCCCAATTCGTGACGCGCTCGAACCGGTATGGCATCCTGACCGCGACCAGGAACACAAGGGCGATCAGGGATATCCGGCACCATACATACCTGCAGCCGGCCAGGGATCTGATCGCCGCAGCCGCCAGCCAGCAAAGCGAAAGATACAGGGGCAAAGCATGATGATACCATAAAGGCGCGTGCCGGGAAAGGTACGCCGCGGAAATCACGCATAAGGCCAACGGAGGCAGTATCGCACGGCGGCGCGCCGTCATCCCGTACAACCCGAGCGCTCCCGCGATCACCAGGTCATACTCCTCCTTCATCCAAAAGACCGGGTTCTGCCCGGAGGAAATGACACTGTTGCGAGCCGCCTTGGCCAGGAGCAGGGTCTGGAAGAGATCCGATCCGGTGGCAAAATAGAACAGGCCGAAACTCGCCAGAAAAAAGACCCACCAGCACATGACCCTCCTGGGTGAAAGCAAAAAACATACCGGCACCGCGTACAGAAGCGCAAAAGGCTTGCACAGGACCCCGAGCGCGATGCAGGCAGCGGAAAGGTAAAGGTATCTTCTGCGAAGCGTATCTTCGCCGCGTGCAGCGCACACGCATCCCAACACCCCGAAGGCATTCAGGGGGATCGCGGGTACCGCAGAAACGCTGAGGCGCAAAAAGGCCGGTGAAAGCGCCAAAAGGAAAACCGCGGCCGCAGCGGCCGGCGCACCGTTATCCCTGCGGACGAGATAGTAAAAACTTCCGGCCAGCGCACCGCCAAAACACAGCGCCAGCACGCGCGCCGCCTCGACGCTCGGCCCCGCAAACGCGAACAAACCCGTGAGCAGGGTCACGAAAAGAGCCGGCGCATCCATCCATACGTCCCGGTAAAGTTCCGCTCCCCGCAGATAGGCGGCACTGCGCATCAGGTAGATGCCCTCGTCAGTATCGTACTCGAACACTCTCCCCTGACCGGAAAAGACGAGCACCCCCAGAATGAAAATACAGGCGACCGCGATACTCTGAGCTCTCGCGGTCTTAAGCATCCCCGGTATTCCGCATTTACCGAGGCGCATGCTACAGCTTTATTACCATCCGGTAATCGTCCATGAAGAAACCTCCCCCGATATCCTTTACCACCGGCCCGGCATTCTCGAATCCGTAACGCAGGTACGCCTGCAAGGCCGGGGTATTGCGCTTGTTCACGGTCAGCGTAATTGCCCGCGCTCCTGCCTGTTCCGCCAGTGAACGCACAAAATCCAGCGCGGCCCTGCCGTACCCCAACCCCCGCTTCTCCTTTAACAGATAAAGCTTGCTTAAGAAAAGCTCCTGCGTCTGCGGCTGATACTGCACGGAGAGGTAGCCCATGGGCAAGTCAGCCTCTTTGATGAGGAAATACCGCATGCCCCCGAGTATCTGGCCGGCGATCGCGGAAGCAGACTGGAAGTGCAAAAGCATATACTCCACCTGTGCGCTCCCGGTGATGGGGACGTAGTGCTCCCTCCAGATGACCCCCGCCAGGCAGGCGACCGTGTCGATCGCCTGCGCAGTGCGTACCTCCATGAATCGCGCGTCCGTTCCCATGATCCCGCCTTAAAAAAACTAACCCCCTATCTTCGAAATACGAAAATAGGGGGTTAGGAAGCGCCCGGAAAACACTTATTTCTTGACCTTCACCTTTTCTATCAGCTCGCCGATGAACTTGCCCGCGAGGTCCTTGCACCCTAACCCGAAGGACAACCCCACCGCCAGGCCGAAGGATCCCAGCATCACGCCCATCGCCAGCTCGATGAGCCGGGTATCGATGCGCAGCTGTTTCATCGCCGTGACGATCGCGAAGGCGATCACCAGATACTCCACCACCTTGGAGATCAGATTGACCTGGGAAATACCGGCATTGCTCGCCGCGGTCTGCACCACGTTGCGCAGAACGGTCGCCACGAACATACCCAGGATAAGGATGAAGATCGCCGCGATGACATTAGGCACATACAGGATGATACGTTCCAGAAGATCGGCAGCAACCGTCAATCCGATGGCATTGACCGCCACCACGAAGGTCACCAGAAGCAAAAGCCAGTAAGCGACCGCTCCCAGAAGCTCCGAGAGGGAATGTTTGATCCCGCCTTTGGCCAGCAACGCATCCAGTTCGATGCGCACGGAAAGCTCATCCAGCTTAAGGCCGCGCAGTACGCGGATCACCAATGCCTTGACCACGCTCGAAAGGATCCACCCCAACAGCAGGATCAAAAGCACCAAAAGCGAGTTCATCAGAAAATTGCTGATCTGCGTGAACACGGTCTTGGCCGGGTCCATCAACACGATCTGCCACTCCGTCATCTCTGCCTCCTTTTTGTCTGGCTTAATAATACGTCACTTGCGCTGCCAAACTTATTTTAACTTTAGCACGGACAGCCAGTTATGTCAAGAAATATCACGGGAACACCACCGTCATACCGTCCTCTGCCGCCACCACCTCCACCCCTGTCTCCAGTGAAGCCTGGCCAGCCAAAGCAGCAGGATCATGAGAAAGCATGCTCATCCCGAAATGGGTGAAGATCACCTTGCGCGGCCCGATCTGCCGGATCACCTCCTTGGCTTCCGGCAGGCTCAGATGCTCGATATCCTGGCGGGTATCGTAAAAGACCACCGGCAGTATCAGGATATCCGCCTGATACTGCTGCGCCAGTCCGGGGAAGTAATCCGTATCCGCTACCAGAGCGATCCTCGTTCCGCCTAAGGAGAACACCAGGCCGTAGGTCTCCGCAGGATGGCGGTGCCGGGCCCGGGTGAAAAAACGGAACTCCTTCACCGAATATTCGCGGTTCTCCTGAAGTATCTCGATGCGCTCCGGGAAATCCCGCAAATACCTGAAGATCACCGGGTCGTCGCTCAAGGCTTCCTGGGGACAGAACACCACCCCCTTCTTCTTGAATCCCCCTTCGGTCATGGCTTCGATCATCACGTTGATATCCGCGCAATGATCGAGGTGGCGGTGGGTCAGGATGATCGCGTCCAGGCTCTCGGGATCGAGGCGCGGGGAATGACCGCAGCAGCGCACCAGGCTTCCCGGGCCGGGATCGATCAGCACGGAGGTGCCCCCGCACTGCACCCAGATCCCGCCGGATGCGCGCAGCTGCTTGATCATGACAAAACGGGCGCCCGACGTTCCCAGAAAGGTCAACGCGTTCATTTCTTTTTCAGCCATTTGCCGCGCAACTCCCTGTTGATCTCATCCATCTGCGAATAGGTTATCTCCTGGCCTCCCTGATCCTGCGCGCTGCCCGGCCGGCATCCTCTGCGGCGTTCCGGGGAAAGGAACTCCTCCGGAGCGCGTACCTGAGCTTTATGCGCGCGCGCGAAAAACACCACTTCCTTGTCTGCGGAGACCACCACCAGCGAACGCTTCATCCCGGAGCGCTCGATCAGCTCCCGGATCACCTCATCCGCCGAAACATCCATGGAAAATCTGACCCGCAGGTAAGGCGGAAGGTCGAGGGGCTGGCCCCGGGAAGGAGGATAACCGTCGAATACCACGGTCACCGAATTCTGGGCGCTTCCCGCCAGGGAACGCTCCATGATCACGCGGACCAGGCTGCGGCGGGGGTCATCCTTTGCATCCGCAGGAAGGCTTGCCTGCGGATGATGCATCACGTTGCACCCGTCTATTACGAAGTGTAAAGACATATACCACGCCCCCCGCGCTGGAGCAGATAATGATGAAAAGGAAGTTCAACAGGGAAAGCGCCAGCGCCGCATCCTGCCCCATCCCGACCTTGGCGAAAAAATATACCATCGCCGCATCCCGCAGGCCGAGGCCGCCGAGTGAGATCGGCAACAGGGTGATCGCGCCGATGATCGGTATGAAAATGAAGAAGTACACGATAGAGTGGTTCTCCCCGATCGCCAGGGAGCAGAGATAGAACACCACCGGCGCCGTGATCTGGATAAGTACGGAAACCAGCACGTTCTTGACCAGCACCGCCTTGCGGTTGCGGAAGATGTGGATCTCGTGGTGCAGCTTCCTCATCGCCTCCGCCGCCTTCTTGAGCAATCCGGGGACTTTACGCGAGCCGGAAAGATCAGCCAGAATAAGCAGCCGGCGGTATACCCAGCGGTTGAAAAGCAGCACCAGCAGCAGGCCCAGCGCGCCCACGATGAACAAAAGCGAGAATACCACCGTCCTGTCTTCAAGGAATTTGATCCCGAAGACCGCCGCCGCCATCATCACCAGCACCAGCCCCACGTATCCGCTAAGCCGGTCCAGGAATACGGTCGCGATGACCTCGCTGGGTTTTTTCGTATGCGCGGCCAGGTCGATACTGCGCACCATATCCCCTCCGATGCTGGAGGGCATGAAAAGGTTGAAGAAGACGCCCCCGCAGAACGAACGGCAGACACGGGAAAGCGGGAGGGAAAGCCCCCCCGCATCCAGCAGCATCTTCCAGCGGTAGAAACCGAGCAGATACGCACCGCAATAGATCAGGAATGCGGGCAGGATCAGCGCCAGATTTGCCCGGCGCAGGATCTTGAGGACCGCGGTAAGGTCGATATCCAGGCGGGAAATAAGGAACCATAGCAGGGCCGCGCTTACGCCGATACGCAGCAGGAACGCCGCCGTTCTTTTAAAAGACGGCATCTATACCTCGAGCTCCCGGCCGGTGAGGCGGGCGTACGCCTCCAGGTATTTCCGGCTGGTCTTATCCACGATATCTTCCGGCAGCTCCGGCGCAGGCGGGGTCTTGTCCCAGGTAAGGCTTTCCAGGTAATCGCGCACGAACTGTTTGTCGAAACTCGGCTGCCCCCTGCCCGGGGCGTACGAATCCGCCGGCCAGAAACGCGAAGAGTCGGGAGTGAGCACTTCGTCGATCAGGATGCACTTCCCGTGGTACGAGCCGAACTCGAACTTGGTGTCGGCGATGATGATCCCTTTATCCGCGGCATAGTCCCTGGCCCGGGTATATACGGCGAGGCTCATCTCCTGCAGGGTGCGAGAAGCGTCCTTTCCGATGAGCCCTTCCACATAGGACGTAGACACGTTCTCGTCATGACCCTGCTCGGCCTTGGTGGACGGGGTAAAAATGGGCTGGGCGAGCTTCTCCGATTCCCTCAAGCCTGGCGGCAGAGGGATACCGCACACCGCGCCGGTCTTCCCGTATTCCTTCCAGCCCGATCCGGAAAGATATCCGCGCACGATACACTCCACCGGGAACGGCTTGGTCTTCTTGACCAGCATGGAGCGTCCCCGGAGTACCTCCCGGTGCTTGTGCAGGGACGACGGGTACTCCTTGACGTCAGCGGTGATCAGATGATGCGCCACGGTATCCTGCAGCAGCTCGAACCAGAAACAGCTGATACTGGTCAGTACCTTGCCCTTGAAAGGGATGCCGTTGGGCATCACCACATCGAAGGCGGAGATACGGTCGGTCGAGACCACCAGCAGCATCTCCCCTAAGTCATACACGTCGCGCACCTTGCCGCGCCTGAAAAGGGTCAACCCCTCGAGCTCGGTAAACAGCACCACTTCTTCACGCTTGTCCGTACCCATAAGTCAGTCCTTCAGCCTTTTTTCCAGAGCCTTATACTCGTCCCAAAGCTCCTTGGGCAGGTCGCCCTTGAACTGGCTGAAGAACGGCTTGATGCTCTTAAGCTCTTCCTGCCAGGCCGCCCGGTCGATATGCAGGAGCTTCTCCATGTTCACCTCGGGTATATAAAGGCCGGTCATGTCGATGTCGCTCACCTTGGGCACAAACCCGATAGGCGTGCGCTGCGCATCGACCTTCTTGTTGCAGCGGTCGAGTATCCACTCCAGCACCCGCAGGTTCTCGATATAGCCCGGCCAAAGGAACTGCCCCTTCTCGTCGGTCCTGAACCAGTTCACATGGAATATCTTGGGGGCTTTCTTGAGCTTGCGCCCCATCTTCAGCCAGTGAGTGAAATAATAGGCCATATTGTACCCGCAGAAAGGGAGCATGGCCATGGGATCGCGCCTGACCTGCCCAAGCTTTCCCACCGCCGCCGCGGTAAGTTCGGAGGCCATGGTCGCGCCCACGAAGACACCGTGCTGCCAGTTGAAGGATTCGTACACCAGGGGGGCCAGATGCGCCCGGCGTCCGCCGAACACGATCGCCGAGATAGGCACTCCGTGATGCTGATCGAGCCTGAAGGAGGCGCTGGGGCAGTTGGCGATCGGAGTGGTGAATCGCGCGTTAGGGTTGGCGCCGGGTACCGGTTTGCCGTTCTCGTCGAGCATTCCCGGTCTCCAGGGCCGGCCCTGCCAGTCGATGCCGCTCGCAGGCACCTCCCCGTCCGCTCCCTCCCACCACACCGTGCCGTCGGCTTTCAACAGCACGTTGGTGAAAATGGTGTTCTTCTTCACGGTCTCCACCATGTTCGGGTTGGTCTTGGAATTGGTCCCCGGAGCCACCCCGAAAAAACCGGTCTCGGGATTGATCGCCCAGAGTGAACCGTCGGTGTCGATGCGCATCCAGGAGATATCGTCGCCCACGGTCCAGATGCGGTATCCTTTGACCTTCAGCCCTTCCGGAGGCACGAGCATGGCCAGATTGGTCTTGCCGCAGGCGCTGGGGAACGCCGCCGCGATGTATTCGATGTGGCCGTTGGGCTCTTCAACGCCCATGATCAGCATATGTTCGGCCATCCATCCCTCTTTGCGGCCCAGGTGGCTGGCGATACGCAGGGAGAGGCATTTTTTCCCCAGCAGCACGTTGCCGCCGTAGCCGGAACCGACGCTCCAGATGGTATTATCCTCGGGAAAATGCAATATCAGGCGCTTGTTGATATCCAGGTCGGCCTTGGAGTGCAGACAACGGGTGAAATTATCCTCCTTTTCCAGCTGCCGCAGGACATCCGTGCCGATGCGGGTCATGATCCGCATATTGAGCACCACGTAACGGGAGTCCGTAAGTTCGACGCCTATCTTGGAGAACGGCGATCCCACCGGCCCCATGGAAAAAGGGATCACGTACATGGTACGGCCCTTCATCGCGCCTTTGAAGTATCCTTCGGCTTTCTTATAGGCCTGGCGGGGGGACATCCAGTTATTGATCGGGCCGGCATCCGACTTCTTACGGGTGCAGATATAGGTCAGATGCTCGGTGCGGGCCACGTCGTTGAGCGCGGTCCGGTGCAGGTAACACCCGGGGAGCTTATCCTGATTGAGCTCGATCAACTCTCCCGTATCCAGGCATTCCCGCTCCAACTGTCTCTTTTCCGCTTCGGAGCCGGTGATCCAGACTATATCGTCAGGCTGGCAGAGCTTCGCCATCTTGGAAACCCATGCGGCCAGTTTTTTATTGGTCGTCGGAAACTTGTCGATCATGGCGTACCCTTTCTTATGTTGACGTGAGTAAATACTTGTGCGCGGAATCCGCGGCATGCGCCCCTTCACCGCAGGCGCTGATCACCTGATAAAAACTTTTTCCCCGGCAATCCCCGCAGGCAAAGATCCCCGGCAGGGACGTCCTCATGGACTGATCGGAGACGATAAATCCCGCCTCGTCGGTCTGCACCGCGCTGCGGATGAACTCCGTGTTCGGCACGATCCCGACGAAAATAAAGACCCCGTCCGCAGCCAGGGATTCCGAGGCGCCCGTCTTCACGTTCCTCACCGATACCGACTCGACCTTCGTCGTGCCTTCGATCCGCTCCAGCACGCTGTCGAGCCTGAAGGTTATCTTGGGGTTAGCCTCGGCCTTCTCCACCAGGATCCGGGAAGCCCGGAACTCCTGCCGGCGGTGCACCACCGTCACCGAGGAGCAGTAGCTGGTCAGAAAAATGGCGTCCTCGATAGCCCGGTCCCCGCCCCCGACCACCAGCACGCGCTTGTTCTTGAACAACGGCCCGTCACAGGTCCCGCAATAGGATACGCCCCTCCCGGTCAATGCCTCCTCGCCGGGAACTCCCAGCCGCTTGGACTGCGCACCGCTGGCGATGATCACGGTCCTCGCGACGTACACGGCCTCGCGGCACTTCACTTCGTACCCCCGGCCTGATCCCTGCACGCTCAGCACCTCATCCGAAACGAAAGACACTCCCACCTCTTCGACCTGCGCGCGCATGCGCTGCGTCAGGTCCTCGGTGGACACCCCTCCCGGGAATCCGGGATAGTTCTCCAGGTTCGGGGTCAGCAGCATCTGCCCGCCGGAAGCCATCTTTTCCACCACCAGCGCCTTGAGACGGAACCTTCCCGCGTACAACGCGGCGGTAAGCCCCGCCGGCCCGGCGCCTATGATCAACAGGTCGAGCATCGTATCACTCATGTCCGCTGACTTTCCTTTTCATCGAATCCAGCGCGGGCTTGATCCGGATGCGTTCAAGCATGGACGCGTGGTCGACGATCATTTTACCTTCCAGATGGTCGCATTCGTGCTGGAACACGGTCGCCAGAAACCCCTCGGCCTCGATCCGTACCGGTTCCCCCCGCTCGTTGAGCCCTTCCACCGTGACCTTGCGGAAACGCTTCACCGTCACCCCGACCCCGGGCACGCTCAGGCACCCCTCTTCCATGGACTGGGCGCCTTCCTTCTTGACGATCACCGGATTGGCCATCTTTATCAGGCCGTTTCCGATATCTATCACGATCAAAGCCTTGATCAGCCCGATCTGCGGCGCGGCCAGCCCCACCCCTTTGACCTCGTACATGATACGGGCCATCTCGTCAAAAAGCAGGCGGTGTTCATCCGTCACTTCTTCCACCGCTTCGGCCTTCCGGCGCAACACCGGCTGGCCGAAGGTCTTAATCTTTGCAGCGGTTTCTTTCATCGACTTTTACGATCCTGGCCTTGACCTTGCCGGCCTGCGCATCGTCCACGAGCACATAGGAAACGATGATGACCTCGTCGCCCGGGCACGCCCCGCGTGCAGCCGGTCCGTTGAGGCAGATCACCCCCGAGCCGGCCTTGCCCTTGATGCAATACGTCTCCAGCCGCGACCCGGTATTGAGGTTGAGCACTTCCACTTTCTCGCCTTCCAGCAGGTCGGCGCAGCGCATCAGCTTTTCATCGATGGTGATACTGCCGTTATACTGCAGGTTGGCTTCGGTGACTTTCGCCCGGTGGATCTTGGATTTAAGCATGGTTCGGAACATAGCGACCTCGTTTTTCAGCATTACGACCCGTTATGGATGACCTTGTATGTCTGCAGGGAGATCATCAACTCTTCGTTCGTCGGGATCACCAACACTTTGGGCCTTTTCTTGAGGCAGTTGAGTATCCCGCGGCAGGCTTCGGTGCGCACGTCCTTCTGATTCTCCCCGATACCGCCGGTGAAGATGATGGCATCGCACCCGCCCATCGCCGCCACGTACGCGCCGATATACTTGCCGATCCGGTAGATGAACACCTGCAAGGCGAGCCTGGCCCGGGGATTGCCTTTGCGGGCATGCTCAGTTAAGGTGCGCATGTCATTGCTGATCCCGGAGATGCCCTTAAGGCCGCTCTCCTTGTTGAGCACCCGTTCGATGCCTTCGACGTCGAGCTTCTTCTTGTGCATAAGATACGGGATGAGCGCCGGGTCGATATCCCCGCAGCGGGTCCCCATGATCACCCCTTCCAGGGGGGTATATCCCATGCTGGTATCCACAGACCTGCCGCCGTCGACCGCGGTGATGCTGCAGCCGTTGCCCAGATGGCAGGTGATGAGCTTGAGCTTTTCCAAAGGCCGCTTCAGCTGCCGGGCAGCCTCGACAGCCACATAATGATGGCTGGTGCCGTGGAAACCGTATTTCCTGATCCCCATCTTCTGGTAGTAGGCGTACGGCAGCCCGTACACATACGCGTAATCGGGGATGGTCTGGTGGAACGCGGTATCGAACACCGCGACCTGGGGCACTGACGGCATCAGCTTCTTGCAGGCCAGTATCCCGGAAAGGTTCGCGGGGTTGTGCAGCGGCGCGATCTCGCAGCACTGGCGGATCTTGCGTATCACCGTCTCGTCTATGCGCACCGGCTTCTGGAACGCCTCTCCCCCGTGCACCACCCGGTGCCCAACGGCATCGACGTCGCTGTTCGCGCCGAGTATCTTCTTCAAACCGGTATAATGGTCCTGGATGGCCGAACCTTCTTCGCCGATGTTCTCGATGGACCCTTTTCCCAGCAACTCTTTTTTAGGGAGGGAGAATATCTTGTACTTGATGGAGGAACTGCCGCTGTTGAGTACCAGTATTTTCATGGATTATTGCGCCCTGATGGCGGTCACCGCGGTGCAATCGACCACGTCGTCCACGGAACATCCGCGGGAAAGGTCGCTGCAGGGTTTATTGAGGCCCAGCATGATCGGTCCCAGCGCCCGGGCCTTGGCCAGCCGCTCTACCAGCTTGTAGCAGATATTCCCGGCTTCCAGGTTCGGGAAGATCAGCACGTTCGCCTTGCCTGCGACGGGACTTTCTCCCTCCACCTTGATCCTGGCCACTTCCGGCACGATGGCCGCATCGCCCTGCAGTTCGCCGTCGACCAGGACTTTCGGGTCGATCTCCCGGGCGATCCTGATCGCCTCCAGGATCTTCTCGCTGGATTTGGTCTTGGCCGACCCCTTGGTGGAATAGCTCAAGAACGCCGCTTTGGCCGGAATGCCGAGCAGCTTGGCCGCGAACTCGGAAGCCGCCACCGCGATACAGGCCAGCTGGCGGGAATTCGGGTCCGGGATGATGCCGCAATCCGCGAAGACGAACGTTCCTTCGTCCCCAAAGACGCACTCCGGGACGCACATGATGAAACAGCTGCAGGCGATCCCGAAACGCTCGTCCATGCCTAAGGAATGGATGGCGGCGCGGGCCATGTCCGCGGTGGTATGCGCGGCGCCGGCCACGAACCCGTCGATCTCTCCGTGGCGCGTCTGCATCGCCGCATAATACAGCGTATCCTCGAAAAGCTTCTTCACCGAATCCAGGTCGACGCCTTTACCCCTGCGCAGCTCGTAGAACTCCTCGATATAACGTTCCTTCTTGGAGAGGTCCACCATCTCGGGGGTAAGCAGCACGGCCTTCGCGATACCCTCTTTCTCTATGATCCCGAACGCTTCCTTCACCCGGGGATCGTAATATTCCGGCAGGGCGATCACCTTCGGGTTGCGCCGGGCCTTTTCCCTGATCCTGACAATGGCATCCATGCTTACATCCCTTTCAATATTGCTTCCAGGTCCACGTGTTTTTTGTACAATGCCACGATCCTGTCGATCTTGTCCTTATCATGAGGCCGCACCTTGACCGTCAGGTCATGGATCAGGGCGGCCACCGAATACGTGTCTTCCTTCGCCCAGAGCACTGGCACGGAGGTTTCCTTCAGCCGTTCCAGGAGCGGAGCTTCCGGCATGATGCCTCCGGAAAAGATGAGTCCCGAGATCTTGAGCCGGTCCTTGGAGTCGCCGCGGAAACAGCGCAGCGCCGCGTCCACCATATCCTCCCGGTCGCCGGGAGTGATCAGCAGGCTGTCCTCGGTCAGGAACCGCACCGCGTCCCGGGGCTGCATCGCCCCGATCACCACGTTGGTGATGGAGTTCTCCACGCTGCGATGCCCGCTCAAAAGCTGGAAATCGGTTTCCTCCAGCACCTGCTCGATGGTAAAACGGGAAAGCACGGGGTCGAAAGGCAGCACCCCCAGCACATCGATGCCTTTACGCTTAAGGCCCTTGCGCACCAGTTCGCTGATCTTGTCGAACTTCGAAGGCAGCACCTTATTGACGATGACCCCCAGGATCTTGACGCCTTCCTTGTCAAAAAGTGCCTTGTTCAGCATGATCTCGTCGATAGGGCGGCCGACGCCCCCCGAGGAGATAATGATCACCTTCGAACCCAGGAGCCTGGCCACCGCCGCATTGGAATGATCGAACACGGAACCCACTCCCGCGTGCCCGGTCCCTTCGATCACCACCATCTCCTGGCGGTGCGAGATGCGCTTGAACGCCTGCCGGATCTGCCGGGTGATGGACTCCCTGTCCGGCTTGACCACGTAACGCTCGGTGAACCCCTTCTCCACCGCGATCGGGCTCATGTCCTTCAACCCTAAGCGGATGCCGCATACCCCCTCGATGAGGATGGAATCCTCGTCGATCTTGAGGCCTTCCTCTTCGAGATACCTCTGGCCGATGGGCTTGATGAAACCGACCTTCTTGAAGCGGTCCTGGAAATTCTTGATCAGGCCGAGGGATGCGGTAGTCTTGCCGTCGTTCTGCTTGGTGGCGGCGATAAAGATCCTTTTCACAGGTTCTCTTCGATCTTTTTCTTCAGGTCGCTGCGGGAAAGCGCTCCCACGCTTTGATCCATCACTTTGCCGCCCTTGAAGAACATCAGAGTCGGTATGGACATGATGCCGTATTCCTGCGCGGTCTTTCCGCAATCATCGACGTTGACTTTGGCGAATTTGCACCGGCCGTCATACTCCTTGGCCATCTCGTCGAGCACGGGCGCGATCATCTTGCAGGGGCCGCACCAGGGGGCCCAGAAATCGACCAGCACCGGCAACGCAGAATCCAGCACTTCCTTTTTGAAACTCGCGTCTGTGAGTTGTATCATTGGACGGTCTTCCCTTTTCCCTCAACGGGTTACGAGAGGGCTCCGCTTAGCGCGGAATCAGTTGATAGAGGGTGTGTTCGAGGTATTAAATTACCATAAATCGGCGTCTATGGCAAGCTCAATCTGAGCTTTCCAGCAGTATATTGAGCACGTTATCCATGAAGGTGGGGCTGGCGGTGAGGTCCGAGTGGCTCTCGCAGACAAAACCGGAATAGTACACGGGCAGGCGCTTGGCCCGCAGCTCTCCCTGCGCATCCCGGTGCAGGTGCACTCCCAGCAGGCTTTCCTTGGTCACGCTCTTATCCCCGTAGCCGAACATCTTCTCGTAAAGGTACCGGTGTTTGGTGGTGAACTTCAGCCTCCACCCCCGCTGCGGATGACGGAAAAGCTGGGCGGCTTTCAGGGTACGCTGGCAGTCCGAGCCTAAGGCCACGTAGGTGATCTTGCTGCGTTCCTCATCGAGGTCACCGTTCCATACCGCCCGCTGGAACTGCCTGGCCCGCTGCAGCGCGGCGGAAAGGAAGAATATCTGCTTTTCCAGGTAGGCCTTGTACATCTTCTCCCCCTCCTGCCTTCCGTGCCGGGAATGGTACCTGGTCTGTATGCGCGCCTGGTACTCGGGCGCGAACACCGACCAGCCGTATTCATGCCATTTCTGGGCGTCGAAGATGTCCACGGAAAGAGGGTTGCCGTTGCGGTCGATGAAATACGCTTGTTCCCCGCAGGGAAGCAGCTGGTACATCGCAGGCATGGTGAAGATCACCTCGGGGGTCAGCCGCACGATGGTCGGCAGCCACAGTCCTTCGTGCAGACGCTGCAAGGTCTCCATGGCCCCGGCATGCGGGGTCCCCAGCATGATGATCTTGTTGATATTCCTGGCTCCGGCATAGGTCGGCGCGGGAAGAGGGTCCTTGTCCAGCACATCCTCCGTGCCGTACTTAGCATAATAGCGCGCGATCAATCCGCCCGAACTGTGGCAAAGCAGGTCCACTTTGATATCGGGGTTACCCGTCTTCGCCTTGATCTCCTCGATCAGCGCGCCGAGTTTCTGCGCGGACTCCACCAGGTCCCTCCGCCAGTCATAGCTTAAGGAAAAGGCATCCTTATTCGGAGTATACCCTCCCGCGGTGATAGATACCTGGGTCAGGTGCTGGTACACCTTCTTCTCCACCACTCCCGGGATCCAGGTGAACTTGCCCAGCAACCCGGACGGGGAAAGGCTGTCGCGGTTCCCCACGAGGTTCACCGCGTCGATCGGCAGCGCCAGCAGGTCCATCACCGTGCCGCCGACATTCCCCCACACGGTCTTTCCGGTACGGGAATCCTGCAGTACCGAACCCATCATTCCGGGTATGAAGATAACAGGGTGGGTTTTCGGCTTCTGCCGCTGGGAGGCATACAGATTGATGAGCATGCGCTCGTTGACCGTGCGCCCGCTGGCGCACCCGGAAAGGAGCAGCGCGCCCGCAAGGAACGCGGCCAGGTATCTGTATTTCGCGGAAGGAACCATACGGCCTCTCACAGCATCAGGGTGAGCTTCTCCTCACCCAGCAACGCTTCGATATCCTGTATCAGTTTCGCGCTCGGATGCACGTACAGATGCTCCCCTACCACCACGTGGGTGCGCGACTTGCTCGCCGATTCGATCTGCAGGAACACCGGCACCTTACCCGGCGAAGCGACCAGCATTTCCTTAAGGGTGGAGAACACGTTCTCCCTCACCCCGGAAAGGTTGATGGAGATGGAGGATATCTGCCGGTACACCTCATCGATCGGCACCATATCGTTCGCGATTATTTTCGGGGTCTCCTCCCGCAGGTTAAGCTTCCCTTTGATCAGCACCACGCTGTTGGGCTGGATATAACGGGATATCTTCTGGAACGTCTGGGGAAAGACCAGCACCTCCACTGCCGCCTCCAGGTCCTCCACTTTAAGGATCGCCATCTTCTCCTGCTTGGCCCGGGTGATGGTATGCTTGATCTTCTCGATCAGGCCGACCACCTTCACCTCTTCCTCGTCCTTGCGGGAAGGCAGTTTGGCGATGGAGCTGGACACGAACCTCTTGAGCTGGCCGGAGTATCTCGCCAGAGGATGGCCGCTCACGTAAAATCCGAGCATCTCCTTCTCGAAGGCCAGTACCTGCGGCTCCGGCCACTCATGCACCTGGGGCAGCTCGACCGAAGCCTTGGTAAAGCTTGCCTGCGCCTCCCCCATATCGAAAAAGGAAAGCTGTCCGCTGGAACGCTCCCGGCTGGTGCGGGACGCCTGCTCCATCATCACGTCGAGGCCCGCGGCCATGCGCGCCCGGGGGACCTTGAAATCATCCAGCGCGCCGCACTTGATCAGGCTCTCCAACACCTTCTTGTTGGTCTGGTGCAGGTCGATACGCTCGCAGAGGTCCTGCAGGCTGGCGAAGGGCCCGCCCTTCGCTCTCGCCGCAAGCATGGATTCCACCGCCCCTTTGCCCACGTTCTTGACCGCGCGCAGCCCGAAACGTATGGCCTTGGGGCCCACCACCTTGAACAGCGGGTCGCTCTCGTTAATACTGGGCGGAAGCACCTGGATCCCCATGCGTCCGCATTCGCTCACATACTCCACGATCTTATCGGTATTGTCCCGTTCCGAGGTAAGCAAGGCGGCCATGAACTCGGTGGGGTAATTCGCTTTCAGGTACGCCGTGCGGTAGGAGATCAGGGCGTACGCGGCGCTGTGCGATTTATTGAAGCCGTACCCGGAGAAATATTCGATCAGGTCGAAGATCCTGGTGGCCAGGGCGCTGCGGATACCGTTCTTGACGCACCCGTTGACGAAATTGCTGCGCTCCTTCTCCATTACCTCGGGGATCTTCTTGCCCATGGCCTTGCGCAGGAGGTCGGACTGGGCCAGGGTAAACCCTGCCAGCGCCGAGGCGATCTGCATGATCTGTTCCTGATAGACCATGATCCCGTACGTTTCCTTAAGGATCGGTTCGAGCCGGGGATGTTCGTAGGTGATGCCGGTCTGCCCGTGCTTGCGCTTGATGAAATCGTCGAGCATCCCGGAGCCGATAGGACCGGGACGGTACAGCGCCAGGAGCGCGATGACGTCCTCGAAACGCTCGGGCTCGAGCTTGCGCAAGAGGTCGCGCATCCCGGAACTTTCCACCTGGAAGACCCCCATGGTCTGGGCCGCTCCCAGCAGCTGGTAGGTCTTCTTATCGTCCAGCGGGATGGTGTCCATATCCAGCGTCACCCCCTGCGTCTCTTTGACCATCTTCACCGTTTCCGAGATGACGGTCAACGTGCGCAGCCCCAGGAAATCCACCTTGAGCAGGCCGATCTTCTCCAGCACCGACATGCTGTACCCGGTGGTGATCTGGTCGTCGTTCGACTTGAAAAGAGGGGTATACTCGTTCAACGGCTTGTCCGCGATCACCACTCCGGCGGCGTGGATCGACGCATGCCGGTTGAGCCCTTCCAGCACCATGCCGGTGGTGATGAGCTGCTTGACCTGCGGGTCGTTCTTGTAAAGATTGTTGAGCTCCGGCTCGCTTTCCAGCGCCTTCTTCAGGGTCATGTCGAGTTCGGGAGGGATGAGCTTGGCGATGCGGTCGACGTCCGCATAGCTCATGCCCATGACCCGGCCCACGTCCCTGACCACCGCCCTGGCCTGCATGGTCCCGAAGGTGATGATCTGGGCCACGTTCTCCTGGCCGTACTTGGAGGTCACGTAATCGATGACCTCCTGGCGGCGCTCGTAGCAGAAATCGATGTCGATATCCGGCATGCCGATGCGCTCCGGATTGAGGAACCGCTCAAAAAGCAATCCGTAGGTCAAAGGGTTGAGGTCGGTGATCCCCAGCAGGAAACTGACCAGGCTTCCGGCGGCGCTTCCGCGGCCCGGGCCGACCGGTATCCCCTGTTTCTTGGCGTAATGGATGAAATCCCAGACGATCAGGAAATAACTGACGAACCCCATCTTCTGGATGACGCCCAGCTCGAACTCCATCCTGGCGCGGATCTCCGGAGTGACCTCCGTGAAACGGCGGGTCAGCCCTTCCTCGCAGAGCTGGCGCAGATACTCTTCCTTGGTCTGCCCGACCGGCGACTCGTATTTCGGCAGGCGCAGCTTGCCGAATTCCAGCTCCAGGTTGCATCTGCGGGCGATCTCGATGGTGTTGGTCACCGCTTCCGGCACCTCCTTGAACAGGTGCTTCATCTCATCGGGTGACTTGAAATAGAACTCGTCGCTGGACATACGCATGCGGTTGGTATCTTCGAGCATGGTCTGCGTCTGGATGCACAGCAGCGCATCATGGCTTTTGGCCGCTTCCTTGGTCAGGTAATGCACGTCGTTGGTCGCGACCAGCGGCAGAGAAAGCTCCCGGGCGATCTTGACCAGGCCCTTATTCGCCTCCTCCTGCTCCGGAATGCCGTTGACCTGCACCTCGATGTAATAATTACCTTTGCCCAGGATATGCGCGTACTCGTCCGCGGTCTTCAGGGCGTCGGGATAACGCTTCTGGAGCAACAGCGAGGGGACCTCGCCTTTCAGGCAGGCGCTTAAACCGATCAAACCCTTGGAGTGCGAGGCAAGCACCTCCTTGTCGATGCGCGGCCGGTAATAGAACCCTTCCAGGTACGCCAGAGAAACCAGTTTCATCAGGTTGCGGTACCCCTCCTCGTCCTTTGCCAGGAGGATCAGATGATACGCTGCCTCGTCTATCCCTCCGCCTCCCTTTTCCAGGCGGCTGCGGGGAGCCACGTATACCTCGCAGCCGACGATCGGCTTGACCCCGGCCTTACGCGCCTCCTGGTAAAAATCCACCGCGCCGAACATGCTGCCGTGGTCGGTGATCGCCAGAGAATCCATTTTATGGTGATGGGCCAGCGCTACCAGCTCGGGGATACGGCAGGCGCCGTCCAGCAGGCTGAACTGGGTGTGCAGATGCAGGTGGGTGAAATCAGCGTACGGCATGTCGCCTCCCCTCCAGCATGGTCGCCGTGGCCGCCAGCACTACCAGCGTCGGAATGAACACCCGCGGCTCCGCGATGCTGCCGCTGGTGAGCACGCTTAATCCCGCGATCAGAGCCGCACCCTGCACCAGGCGGACATCTGATCCGCGCATCAGGGAACGGTTATGATATATCCAGGCGGACACCGGAAAGAACAGGGCAAAAAGGATGTACGAGGGCAGGGACAGCAGAGATACCGGCGCGCGGAAGACCGGCATGATGAAATCCCGGATACAGGCAAGGCCGATGAACCACTGCAGGTCGGGATTCTCTCCGGCAAGAAAGTATGTGCGCAGCGCCGTGACCAGAAGGTACCCCGTGACGCTCAGGAGCAGCGCGAACGCCCCCTCCCGTTTCACGAACTTGCCTTGGGAGTCGAATCCGTGCACCAACAACCAGAGCACCCCAACGAACGCATTGGACTCCCGGTTCGCCGCCGCCAGTATCACGCCCAGGAACACCGCCCACCTGCGCATCCGGCTGACCCCCCAGAAAAAGAACAGGAAGAAACAGGCGTCCAGGAGGTCGCTGCTTACCTCATCCTTGATCAGGGCGAAGGTGAGCATGTACGCGCACAGCCCCAGGCCGAAAAGCAGCGTACGGAAAGAGCCTCCGCTCATGCGGCGAAGCAAAAGGTAAAAGCACGCGTAAAAAGCCCAGAGCAGCAAAAAACGCAGGAGCAGGAACCATTGCGAGGGTGAAAACTGCGGAAACGCCCTGGACACGGAGACGAACGCCAGGGGAAAAAGGATACGGTTCTTCCACGGGGCGGGGACCATTATCTCGCCGCAGCAATCCCCGCGGACGAGAGTGTTATACTGCACCTGCACCTTGACCGGGCGCAGGGAAAAACGGTCCACCTGCTGCACGGAAAAGTACCAGCTGAACAACGCAAAACTAAAACTCAGCAGCAGCGCGCCGACCAGCGTGCGTAATCTATTCATGCCTTACATACTTATTCCCACTCTATGGTGGCGGGAGGCTTGGAGCTGATATCGTAACAGACCCGGTTGACGCCTTTGACCTCGTTGATGATGCGGTTGGAGATACGCCCCAGCAGTTCGGCGGGAAGCGGCACCCAGTCGGCGGTCATGCCGTCCAGGCTGGTCACGCAGCGGATCGCCACCACATGCTCGTAGGTGCGCTCATCCCCCATCACCCCCACCGACTTGATCGGAAGCAGCACCGCAAAGGACTGCCAGACCTGATCGTACAGGCCGGCGGCAACGATCTCCTCCAGCACCCGCTCGTCGACTTCCCGCAGCAGGTCCAGCCGCTCCTTGGTCACGTCCCCGATCACCCGGATGGCCAGGCCCGGCCCAGGGAAAGGCTGGCGCTTGATGATGACATCCGGAAGCCCCAGCTCCCGTCCGATGGCGCGCACTTCATCCTTGAAAAGCTCGCGCAGCGGTTCGATCACCTTGAGGTTCATCTTTTCCGGGAGCCCGCCCACGTTATGGTGGCTCTTGATCTTGGCGGACGGGGAACCGGTCACGGAGACCGACTCGATAACGTCGGGATACAGCGTGCCCTGCCCGAGGAACTTGACCCCCTTGAACTTTTTGGCCTCCTCCTCGAAGACGCGCACGAACTCTTCCCCGATGATCTTGCGCTTCGCCTCCGGGTCGGTGACCCCCTTCAATTTATCCAGGAACCGCTTGCTGCGGTCGACGTAGTCGAGGTTCAGGTGGTACATATTCTTGAACACGTCCTTGATCTGGCGGGGCTCGTTCTTGCGCACCAGCCCGTTATCCACGAAGATGCAGCGCAGGTTCTTGCCGATAGCCCGGTGCAGCAGGATCGCGGCCACGGAGGAATCCACGCCCCCGCTTAAGCCTAAGACCACCCGGTCCTTGCCCACCGTCTTCTTGATCGACTCGACACTCTCCTTGATGAAGGACTGCATGGTCCAGCGGCCGATGCAGCCGCATACCTTGAAGAGGAAATTGCCGATGATCTGGTTGCCTTTTTCGGTATGGGTCACTTCGGGATGGAACTGCACGCCGTATATCTTCCTGGTACGGTTCACCACCGCAGCCAGAGGCGCGTTGGCGGTGTGCGCGATCACCTGGAACCCCGGAGGCAGTTTCACCACATGGTCCCCGTGCGAAGCCCAGCAGGTGAAATTACCCGGAAGATGGCTGAAGATATCCCTGGTATCATCCACGAAAAGCTCGGTCTTGCCGAATTCCCTGCCCCGGCTGTGCCTGACCTTGCCCCCTAAGAGTTCCGCGGTCACCTGCAGACCGTAACATATCCCCAGGATGGGTATCCCCAGTTTATAGATCCCCTTGTCCGGGACCGGGCTCTTCTTGTCGGTGACGGACGCCGGACCTCCGGAAAGGATGATCCCCTTCGGGGCCAGCGCCGCGATCTGCGAGGCGGGCGTATTGAAAGGCATGATCCGGGAGTAGACCTTGTTCTCGCGCACCCGGCGGGCGATGAGCTGTGTATACTGCGAACCGAAATCCAGGATGATTACCGTCTGGCGTGTCATCTTACTTCCCCATTCCTACCCTCTGCCCGACCTGGAAGATCTTGCCTTCCGTCTGGATGGAAGGCGCGATGATGATCTCGACATCGTGCATCTGTTTTATCGTTCCCGCACCCAGGGAGCCCATGGAGGTTTTCAGGGCACCCATCAGGTTCTGCGACCCGTCATCTACGCGCGCCGGGCCGAATAATATCTCTTTGACCGTGCCGGTGGTGCCCACATAGATGCGGGTACCGCGCGGCAGATTCACATGGGAAGTGGCCATACCCCAGTGATATCCCCTTCCCGGTGCTTCCTTCGCCCGGGCAAAGCTCGAACCGATCATTACCGCATCCGCGCCCGAGGCGAACGCCTTGCAGATATCGCCGCCGCGGTTCATGCCTCCGTCGGTAATGATGGGGACGTACTTTCCGGTGCGCTTATAGAAATAATCCCTGGCCGCGGAGGCATCCACGGTCGCGGTCACCTGCGGCACCCCTATGCCAAGCACTCCGCGGGTGGTACAGGCGGCGCCCGGCCCCACCCCGATCAGAAGCCCGGAAGCGCCGGTTTCCATCAGTTCCAGAGTGGTCTCGTACGTCACGCAGTTGCCCAGGATCACCGGGATCTTGACCGATTTGCAGAATTTTTCCAGGTCCAACGTCTTGTACTGGGTGGAGATATGACGGGTGGTAGTGACGGTGGACTGGACGATGAAAATATCCGCGCCCGCGCCTACCGCCAATTTAGCGAATTTTTCCGCGTTGGAAGGGATACAGCTGACGACCGCGGTGCCCTTTTTCTGCTTGATCTCTTTGACCCTTTTCGCCACCAGTTTTTCCTTGATCGGGGTGGAATAGACTTTCTGGATCAGGGTCGTCGCTTCGTCGGGAGTGGCGCTGGCGATCTGCTCGAGTATCTCGCCGGGATTCTCGTACCTGGTCTGGACTCCGTCGAGATTGATCACGGCGATGCCGCCGATCTTGGACATCTCCACCGCCATGGTCACGTCGACCACGCCGTCCATGGCCGCCGCCAGGATAGGCACGGAGAACTTATGGCCGCCGATCTCGAAGGTGGTATCCACCTCTGCGGGGTTGATCGTCTGCGATCCGGGAACCAGCGCGATCTCGTCAAAACCGTAACACCTGCGGGCACGTCTTTCGATACCTATCCATTCCGCCATGCTGATCTCCTTATAACTTGTTTTATTATAAAGGGTTAGGTAAATTTGGCTATGCTTCCTGGGAAGCGAAATTGATTAGATATTTTACCCTTTCTCCCTCGATATGTCAACAATAAAATATATACCCGTCATAAATAAAATGGGCGGGAAAGTTTCCTTTCCCGCCCATGCATCACTTCAGGCAGATCAATACATCCCTCCGCCCATGCCGCCCATCCCGCCGCCCGGCATCGGAGGCATCTTATCCTCTTTTTCCGGTTTGTCCGCGATGAGCGCCTCGGTCGTCAGGAGCAGCGACGCGATGCTGGAGGCGTTCTGCAGCGCAGAACGGGTCACTTTGGTCGGATCGATGACACCGGCCTCGAACATGTCCACATACTCATCCGTGGCCACGTTGTAGCCGATGTTGGTCTTCTCGCCCTTGAGCTTCTGGACGATGACCGAGCCTTCCAGGCCGGCATTGAAGGTCAGCTGGCGCAAAGGCTCTTCCAGGGCGCGCTTGACGATATCCACGCCCACCTTCTCGTCGCCTTCAAGCTTGAGCTTATCCAGCGAGGGAAGGGTGCGGATCAACGCCACGCCGCCGCCCGGTACGATACCTTCTTCGACCGCGGCACGGGTCGCGTGCAGCGCATCCTCGACCCTGGCCTTCTTTTCCTTCATCTCGGTCTCGGTCGCCGCTCCGACATTGATGACCGCAACGCCGCCGGCGAGCTTGGCCAGCCTCTCCTGCAGTTTCTCGCGGTCATACTCGGAATCGGTGTCCTCTATCTGCTTCTTGATCTGGGAGATGCGGGCATTGACCGCAGCGGTCTTGCCGGCGCCTTCCACGATCGTGGTATTCTCTTTGTCTATCTTGACCTTCTTGGCACGGCCGAGATCGTCGATATCCACGTTCTCGAGCTTGATGCCGAGGTCCTCGGTGACCGCTTTCCCGCCGGTCAGGACGGCGATATCCTCGAGCATCGCCTTCCTTCTGTCGCCGTAGCCGGGAGCCTTGACCGCGCAGGCCACGAACGTGCCGCGGATCTTGTTCACGACCAGGGTCGCCAGCGCCTCGCCGTCGACCTCTTCCGCGATGATCAGAAGGGGCTTACCCGTGCGGGCGATCTTCTCCAGAAGGGGAAGCAGGTCCTTCAGGGAAGAGATCTTTTTCTCGTGGATCAGGATATAGGGATCCTCGAGCAGAGTCTCCATTCTCTCCGCATCGGTGACGAAATACGGGGAGAGGTATCCCTGGTCGAACTGCATGCCTTCCACCACGTCGAGGGTGGTGGCGGTGGACTTGGCCTCTTCGACGGTAATGACCCCGTCCTTGCCTACCTTCTCCATGGCCTCGGCAATAAGGTCGCCGATCGCCTTCTCGCTGTTGGCGGCGATGGTGGCAACCTGGGCGACTTCCTTCTTATCCTTGATCGGTAAAGAGAACTTCTTGAGCTCCTCCACGACCTTTTCCACGGCCTTTTCGATGCCGCGCTTCAATGCCATGGGATTGCTTCCTGCGGTCACGTTCTTGAGCCCTTCACGGTATATCGCCTCTGCCAGCACGGTCGCGGTGGTGGTACCGTCCCCGGCGATATCCGAGGTCTTCTCCGCCACTTCCTTGACCATCTGGGCTCCCATGTTCTCGAAGGGGTCCTCGAGGTCGACTTCCTTGGCCACGGTCACCCCGTCCTTGGTGATGGTGGGCGATCCGAATTTCTTATCGATGACCACATTGCGACCCTTCGGCCCTAAGGTCACTTTCACGGCCTTGGCCAGCTGCTCCACGCCGCTCAAGATCTTGCGGCGCGCTTCATCCTGGAACATCAACTGCTTTGCCATGGTTCAGTTCCTCCTTAAATAATGGATTATTTCAACACCGCGAGGATATCCTCTTCGCGCATGATCAAAAGCTCTTCCCCGTCCTTGGTGGTGATCTCGTTGCCGGAATACTTACCGTAGAGCACCTTATCCCCCACCTTGACCTCGGGAGCGGAAACGGTACCGTTATCCATGACCTTGCCTTTACCCACCGCCACTACTTTGCCCTCCTGCGGCCTTTCCTTTGCGGTATCAGGAAGAAGTATACCGCCTTTGGACTTTGCTTCTGCTTCCAACGGCTTGACGACCACGCGGTCTCCTAAGGGTTGGATGTTCATACACGCACCTCCTTTAAGGTATTGGTTAGATGTGTATGTGAAATTTTTAGCACTCAACCTTACAGAGTGCTAATTATAAACAGGTTTGAATTTTTGTCAAGAAAAAAAATTGCGATCTTACGGGGCTCGGACGGCGGGAGAATACCTGATCATTTTACCGACGGGAAAACAGCCGCGCAGCGCCTTCCAGCAGCAGGTCGGGCTTGACCGTCCTTAAGGAAGGACTATACCGGGCAAGATACCGCGCATCCCCTCCGGTGGCGATCACCGGGGCCGGTACGCCTAACTCCTTGCGGGCTTCGGCGATGAGACCCTCTACCGCGGCAGCGGCGCCTCGCACCACCCCGGCCCTGATGCAGGAAACCGTATCCCTGCCCACCGGCACGACCCTGCCGCGCAGCACCACGCAGGGCAGCTGGGCGGTACCCCGGGATAAGGCCTTGGCTGCCATGCACAGCCCGGGGAGTATCGCGCCGCCGCAGAACCTGCCCTGTCCGTCGACGATATTGACCGTGATCGCGGTACCGCAATCCACCACGATCACGGGAGCGCCGCACACCTGGACCGCTTCCCAGGCGCACAGGAGCCTGTCGGCTCCCAAAGTACCGGCACTGCGGTAGCGCACCCGCAGGGGCACACGCAGCGTACGGCCGATCACCAGAGGAGTCCGGCCCGAGCGCTCTTTCAGCACGCGGCAAAGGACGGGTGTCAGGGAAGGCACCGTAGAACAGACCGCCGACTCCTCGAAACGTATCCGCACAAGTGCGTTGCGCACCCGCGCCATCGCCTGAGGATCGGCGGCAGGAACGGAGAATATCCCGCGCACCGTTGCCTTCCGCGCGCCGGATACCGCGCCCCGTATCGTCGAATTCCCTATCGCCGCCACCACATACGCGCCCATGCTCACCCCTTCTTCCTTACCTGCTGTTTTGTCTTAAGCCCGGCGATCTTATCCCGAAGCAGGGCCGCCTGCTCGAACTGCAGGTTACGCGCCGCCAGCTCCATCTCATATTCGAGCTCCGCGATGTAGCTGTGCATCTCGAACTCATCCCTCGCCTCCCCGGTCAATCCGGCCACGAACTCCTGCGCCTGCGCCCAGACCTCGATCCCCTCCTTGATCGCCTTCTGCACGGTGCGCGGGGTGATCCCCTGCTCCCGGTTGAACTCCATCTGACGCTGTCTCCGGCGCCCGCTCTCGGCGATAGCCCGGCGCATGGAATCGGTGACCTCGTCCGCGTACATGATCACCCGGCCGTTGACGTTTCGCGCGGCGCGGCCGGCCACCTGGATCAGGGAGGTCACGGAGCGCAGGAACCCCTCCTTATCCGCATCCAGGATCGCCACCAGGGACACCTCGGGCAGGTCCAGTCCTTCCCGCAACAGATTGATCCCCACCAGGCAGTCGAATTTTTTCTCCCGCAGCTGCTTGAGTATCCTGGTGCGCTCTATGGTCTCGATATCCGAATGCAGATATTGTACCTTCAACCCCTTTTCCTGTAAATAGGCGGTAAGGTCCTCTGCCATGCGCTTGGTAAGCGTGGTGATGAGGGCGCGCTCGTTGCGCTTCGCCCGCTCCGAGACCTCGGAGACCAGGTCGTCCATCTGCCCTTCCACCGGACGGACCTCGATCTCCGGATCGACCAGCCCCGTAGGCCGGATGATCTGCTCCACCACTTCCCTGCCGCTTAACCCGATCTCATACTTATCCGGGGTAGCGGATACGAACACCGCCTGCGGCACCAGCGAAAGGAACTCCTCGTAACGCAAAGGACGGTTGTCCAGGCAGGAAGGCAGCCTGAACCCGTACTCGACCAAAGTCTCCTTGCGCGCCTTATCTCCCGCGTACATACCCCTGATCTGCGGGACGGTCACGTGCGACTCGTCGATCACCACCAGGAACTTCTTCGGGAAATAGTCGATCAGGCAGTGCGGCCGGGAACCCGGCGCGCGCCCTTCCAGCACCCGGGAGTAGTTCTCGATACCCGGGCAGTAGCCGAGCTCCTTGAGCATCTCCATGTCATACCGGGTGCGCTGCTCGAGCCGCTGCGCCTCCAGCAGCTTGTTGCGGGAACGCAGTTCGGCAAGCCTCTCCTCCAGCTCCCGGCCGATATCCTTTAACGCGGCTTCTATTTTCGGAGAACCCACGAGAAAGTGCTTGGCGGCATAGATGGTGGCGCTTTTCAAGGCCGCGATGACCTTGCCTGTGAGCGGATCGATCTCCTGCAGCGACTCGACCGTATCCCCGAAGAACTGGATACGCACCGCGGTCTGCTGGTACGCCGGGAAAAGCTCGACGCAATCCCCGCGCACCCTGAACCTTCCGCGCACGAACTCGTAATCGTTGCGCTCGTACTGCAGGGAGATCAGGCGGCGCAGGAGCTGCTGCCGGTCCATCTGCGCGCCCTGGGCGAAGAACACGGTGTGTTCCCGATACTCCTGCGGCGAGCCCAGGTTATAGATGCAGGACACGGAAGAGACGATGATCACGTCCTCCCTGGACATCAGGTTCGAGGTCGCGGAAAGGCGCAGCCTGTCCAGCCGGTCGTTGATGGAGGCGTCTTTCTCTATATAGGTATCGGTGGAAGGGACGTACGCCTCGGGCTGATAGTAATCGTAGTAGCTGACGAAGTACTCTACGGCGTTGCCGGGAAAGAACTCGCGGAACTCTTCGTAGAGCTGCGCGGCGAGGGTCTTGTTGTGGGAGATCACCAGCACCGGCATGCGGATACGGGTGATCAGGTTGGCCAGGGTGAAAGTCTTGCCGGAGCCGGTCACCCCCAGCAGGGTCTGATAGCGGTTGCCTGCGCCGACCGATGCCGCCAGCTCCTCGATCGCCCGGGGCTGGTCACCGCATGGCTGAAAGGAAGCGTGCAGCTTGAAATCCGGCATCAGGGTCGCTGCGTCGTTACCGGCAGCTCGTCGATTACCCCGCGGATGGAGCCCAGCGCGGAGCCCACCTTGAACTCGATGGGTATGCGCCGGCAATCCGTGGTCAGGTTCAACAGGAATTTCTTCTTCCCGAAAATGAAATTATTGAGGGGGGAACTGATCGCGATGCCGATCACCGGCACTTCGCCTTTCCCCCGGAATTCCCGCACAAATGCCTTATCCGTCTCCATGAAGATCTTCCAGTTCGCCCGCTCGTAATAGACGCTCGCCGGGTACTGGGTGCCCTGCTGCAGGGGCAGATACCGGAAATAGAAGAACGAGGAAAGCAGGTCCTGGGTATCCGGCTCGATCGTATCGGTCGGCTCCACGTACGCGTCCTTATCCGTGCGCTTGGAGAAGTTCACGAACTGGGCGTCCCCCCAGGAGGAATATTCCGCCTTCCTGCCCGCCTGGTCGAACTCGATCTGCACCTGGTTGAACTTATCCTTCATCCGGCGCACCTTGACGAAACGCAGGGAATGCCGCTTCTCCACATCCACGTAACTGTGCACCTGATACTCGAGATCGTAGAGTTTTCGCAGGTAACGGTTGGGAAAGGAACGGGCGCTCAAATGGTAACACGGCCTCCCCCTCACCTCCTCGATACCCTCCACCTTGAGCAGGATGGTACCGACGGGTATCCCGATCCACTCGATCCGGTAGGTAAGCGACTCTCCCACGGGCATCTCTGCCGCGGCAGGAGCGACCTGCAAGAGGCTTTCTTTCGCCCAGGCCCCGGAGACCGGCAGGACAAACGCCCACGCGCACAAAGCCCACCTCAGGAACCGCCTGTTCACGAAACCACCTCCAGGCTGATATCCACGGAATCGACGGAGTGCGTGAGCGCGCCGATGGAGATCACGTCCACGCCGGTCGCGGCGATATCGGCGATCGTATCCAGGTTCACTCCGCCGGAAACCTCCAGCAGGGTCCTGGGGTGATGGCTGGTGAACGCCGTGCCGTTGCGGATGGCGACCGCTTCCCGGATATCCTCCAGCCGCATATTATCCAGCATGATGATATCCGGCTTGAAACGCAGGGCGTGCTTGAACTCGTCTAAGTTCTGGCACTCCACCTCGATCTTGAAGCCCTTGGGCACCTTGGGGAATTTCGAATACCCTTCCGTGACCTTCAAATGGTTGTCCTTGATCAGCACCATCTCGTCGAGGCTCATGCGATGGTTGTACCCGCCTCCGGTGCGCACGGCGTATTTCTGCAGGTACCGCAGACCGGGAAGGGTCTTGCGGGTATCCGTGACCTTGACCTTGTGCGGCTCCACCTTATCCACGAACATCCTGGTCTTGGTCGCGATCCCGCTCATCATGGAGAGCAAATTGATCGCGACGCGCTCGGCGGTCAGGATACTGCGCGCCTTGCCGCGCACCTTTGCCAGCACCTTGCCCGCCTTGGCGTGCCGTCCCTCCTGGCTGCAGGCCTCGAAGGTAAGGGTATGGTCGGTCAGCTCGAAGGCACGCTGCGCCACTTCCAGGCCGCAGACGATGCACTCCTCTTTGGCGATCAAGTCCGCCTCGATCATCTTATCCTCGGCAATGGTCAGATACGTGGTGATATCCCCGTGGCCTACGTCCTCCACCAGCGCGTGGCGTACCACGGAATCGATGCGGCTGCGTTCGAGGACCACCTTGGCATGCGTGAAGAGGTCATGTTTAGAGTCCATCATGCACCACCTTTAGTTTGGCCAGGAGCGCCTGGAGCTCCCGGAGCTTATCCTTTTCCTTCTGCACGATCTCCTGCGGCGCCCGCGCCGTGAATTGTTCGTTGGAAAGCATCTTTTCCTTGCCCGCGATAGCCCCCACGGTTTCCTTCATCCGCTGGGCGAGCTTGATTTTTTCCTTCTGCACGTCCACCACTCCCTGAAGGGAAATGCTCAGGTGCACCGGCCCGGCCACCGCCGAAACGCACCCCGGCTGCTTCACGAAATGCGCGTTCACCTCCAGGGAGGAAACGCGGCATAAAGGCTTGATCATGCCTGCCCACGCGGCGAAATGCTCCCGGAGGGTATCCTCCGCGACGGAAGCGGTCAGGGAAAGCTCCTGGGTGTGCGGGATGTCCAGGTCCTGGCGTATGACGCGGATCTCCTGCGCCACGGCCTGAAGCAGCGCCATGCCCTCTTCGGCTTTTTTGTCATGCAGCTTCGCGATGTACACGGGCCACGGTTCGGTCATGATGCTTATCCCCGCCGTCCGGCCGATCGCGCCGCGCTGTTTAAGCTTCTGCCATATCTCCTCGGAGATAAAAGGCATGAACGGATGCAGCAGCCGCAGGAAACCTTCCAGGATATAGCGCAGCAGCGCCTGCACCTGCGGCCGGGCGATGTCCTGCTTGATCAGCTCCAGGTACCAGTCGCAGAACTCATGCCAGAAGAACGCGTAAAGCGCGTTGGCCGCTTCGTTGAACTTGAACGCCGCCAGGTCGCGGGTGACCTCCCTGACCGTATGCTGATAACGGCTGAGGATCCATGTACCCGTCAGGCCCAGGTCATGCGCCTTGGCGAAGGCGGCCATATCCTCCACTGCCGGTGCGTCGTTGAAATTCATAAGCACGAACCGGGAAGCGTTCCAGATCTTGTTGGCGAAATTGCGCCCCTGCTCGAAGCGCTCCCTTGCCAGATAGACATCCTGCCCCTGGGCGGTGATGGCGACGAGGCTGAAACGCAGCGCGTCCGCGCCGTACTCCTCGACGATCTCCAGGGGATCGATGACGTTGCCCAGGGATTTCGACATCTTCTTGCCCTCGGCGTCGCGCACCGTGCCGTGGATATACACGTCGCGGAAAGGCTCCCGGCCCATGAACTCGAAACCCGCCATCATCATCCGTGCCACCCAGAAGAATATGATCTCCTGCGCGGTCACCAAAGCGGAAGTGGGATAGAAATAGTTCAGGTCGGCAGTGCCCCTGGCATTACGCGCCGGATCGCCCGAACGGAAAGGCCAGTAGAAGGTGGCGAAAGGCCACAGCCAGCTGGAGAACCAGGTATCCAGCACATCCTCATCCTGGCGCAGCTGTCCGCTGCCGCACGCCGGGCATTGTTTCGGCGCGAGGGACGCCACGATCACCCCTTCCCGCCCCGCCTCCAGGCACGCGTCGCAGTAATACACCGGGATGCGGTGCCCCCACCATATCTGGCGGGAGATGCACCAGTCCTGGATGTTCTCCATCCAGTTCAGGTATACTTTTGACCACCGGGAGGGATGGAACTTCACCCTGCCCTTGCGCACCGCATCTATCGCGGGCTTTGCCAGCGGCTGCATCCGCACGAACCACTGTTTGGAAAGGTACGGCTCGACGATGGTGTTGCAGCGGTAGCAGTGCCCCGCGGAAAGCGCATGCGGCTCGACCTTATCCAGGAGCCCGAGGTTTTTCAGGTCCTCCAGCACCGCCTCCCTGGCCCGGAAACGGTCCAGCCCGGCGTACCTGCCCGCCGACTCGTTCATCCTGCCGTCCGGATGCATGACATTGATGAACTCGAGGCCGTGCTTCTTGCCGGTCAGATAGTCGTTGGGATCGTGCGCCGGGGTGATCTTGACGCACCCGGTGCCGAATTTCACGTCCACCATCTCGTCCGCGATCACCCGGATCTCCCGGCCGGTCAGGGGAAGAAGGAGCGTCTTGCCGATGAATTTCTTATACCTGCGGTCCTTGGGGTTGACCGCGACCGCGGTATCTCCCAGCATGGTCTCCGGGCGGGTGGTCGCGACCACCAGGTATCCCTGGTCCTCGCCCTTGACGGGATAGCGCAGGAAATACAGGTTCCCCTGCATCTCCTTATGCGCAGCCTCCTCGTCGGAAAGCGCGGTGTGGCAGCGGGGGCACCAATTGATGATGCGGGTCCCCTGATAGATCAGGCCTTTCTCGAAAAGCCGGACAAAGACCTCCCGCACCGCGGTGGAATACTCCTCGTCCATGGTAAAACGCTCGCGCTGCCAGTCGCAGGAGGCCCCCAGTTTCTTAAGCTGGCGGATGATGGTAGAGCCGTGGTCCTCTTTCCATTTCCACACCTCCTCCACGAACTTCTCTCTGCCCAGGTCATGGCGGCGCAGCCCCTGCTTGGCCAGCTTCTTCTCCACCACGTTCTGGGTGGCGATCCCGGCATGGTCCGTGCCCGGCATCCATAATGCCTCTTCCCCGAGCATGCGGTGGTGACGGATCAGGATGTCCTGGATGGTATTGTTCAACGCATGGCCCATGTGCAGGATACCGGTCACATTGGGCGGAGGGATCATGATGGTGAAGGGCTTCTTCGCAGGGTCGGGAGAGGCGCCGTACAATCCCTTTTCCATCCAGAAGGCGAACCAGGCGTCTTCCGTGGTCCGGGGATCGTACTGCTTGGCGAGTTCTTCCATGGCGGTTACTTCGTCTGCCCCTTGAGCAGCTTATACTCCACGCTGTCCACCAGCGCCTGCCATGAAGCTTCGATGATGTTCTCGGAAACGCCGATCGTGCTCCAGGAATCGTCCTGGTCCTGCGACTGGATGAGCACGCGCACCTTCGCGGCGGTCCCTTCCTTGCCTTCCAGCACGCGCACCTTGAAATCCGAAAGGTGCATCTTGGAAAGCTGCGGATAGAACTCCTTGAGCGCCTTGCGCAGGGCGTTATCCAGGGCGTTGACCGGACCGTCGCCTTCGGCGGCGGTATGCTCCTTCTGACCGTTGACGGTCAGCTTGATGATGGCCTCGGAGGTGATCTTGCGGTCGGACTGCTTCTCGATGACCACTTTGAACCCTTCCAGGTCGAAGAACTTCTTATACTGCCGCAGATGCTTCTTAAGCAGCAGTTCGAAGGAGGCCTCGGCGGCCTCGAAGTAATAGCCGTCATGCTCCAGCTGCTGGATAAGCTTTAATATCTTGTCCGTCTGGGGGTCGTCCTTCTTGAGCTCCAGGTCCATACCCTTGGCGCGCATCATGATGTTGGTCTTGCCGCCCAGCTCGGAGACCAGGAAACGGCGGTGATTGCCGACCGCCGCCGGATCGGCATGCTCGTACGCCGCGGGATTCTTCATCACCGCGTTGATGTGCATCCCCCCCTTGTGGGCGAAGGCGGACAAGCCGGTATAGGGCTGGTCGCTGCGCTGTTTCATGTTGCTGATCTCGCTTACGAAATGCGAGACCTTGGAGAGGTCTTTAAGCTTGCCCTTGGGCAGGCAGCGCATCCCCATCTTCAGCTCGAGGTTGCCGATCACGGGGATCAGGTCGGCGTTGCCGCAGCGCTCCCCGTACCCGTTGATCGTGCCCTGCACCATGGTCGCGCCCGCTTCCACCGCCGCGAGGGAATTGGCCACCGCCACTCCCGCGTCGTTATGGCAATGGATCCCCAATCCCGCGTCCACGCGCGCGCGGACCTCCTTGGTGATCCGGAAGATATCCGAAGGCAGGCTGCCTCCGTTGGTATCGCACAGGCACACCACCTGCGCGCCGGCACGCTGCGCGGTAAGCAGGCAGTCCAACGCATAGGTGCGGCTGTCGCGGAAGGCGTCGAAAAAATGCTCCGCATCGTAAAAGACGGTCAGGCCGGCACTGACCAGGAACTCCACGGTCTCGCGGATCATGGCCAGATTCTCTTCCGGGGAGACCTTGAGCACGTCCCGGATGTGCAGCTGCCAGGTCTTGCCCACGATGGTGACGATCCCCACCCCGGACTTAAGCAGCGCCTTTAAGCTGGCGTCGTCCTTGGCCTGGGTATTGGTGCGCCGGGTCATGCTGAACGCCACCAGCCGGGAATGCGTGAGCAACGGCGCGTGCTTCTGATCCGCCATCTTAAGGAAGAACTCCATATCCTTGGGGTTCGATCCCGGCCATCCGCCCTCGATGTACGGCACTCCGAGGAAATCCAGTTCCTGGGCGATACGCACCTTATCCGTGACCGAATAGGAGATGCCCTCCCCCTGGGAACCGTCCCGCAGCGTAGTGTCGTAAAGCGTCACTTCTCTCATTTTTTATCCAGGTTGAACTCTTTGTGCAGCGACCGCACCGCCTCTTCGGCGAATTTCTTCTCGATGACGCAGGAGATGCTGATATCGGAGGTGGAGATCATCTCGATATTGATCTTCTGCTTGGCGAGGATATCGAACATCTTTCCGGCGACGCCGCGGTGGGACTTCATGCCGACCCCCACGATCGCCACCCGCGCGATATTCTCGTCGGAGATCACGTCCCCGCAGCCGATGCTTCCGCACGTCTTCTTGAGCACCTTCAGGGTCTTCGCCACGTCGGTCTTCGGGATGGTGAAGGAGATATCCGTCTTCCTGGTATGGCTGACGTTCTGCACGATCATATCCACGCTCACCCCGCCCTTGGAAAGCTCCTGGAAGATCGTCGCGGCCACGCCGGGCTTGTCCGGCACGTCGCAGACCGTGATCTTGGCTTCGTTCCTGTTAAGGGTAATTCCGCTTACCACCACCTCTTCCATGTGCTTGACCTCCTTGATGATCATCGTGCCGGGCTTGTCGGAGAACGAAGAACGGACATGGATCGGCACGTCGAATTTTTTCGCCACTTCGATCGAACGGGCCTGCATCACCTGCGCGCCTAAAGAGGCCATCTCCAGCATCTCGTCGTAGGTGATGGCTTCCAGTTTGCGGGCCTTGGGCTCGATCCGGGGATCCGTGGTATACACCCCTTCCACGTCGGTGTATATCTCGCATTCGTCAGCCTTCAGGGCGTAGGCCAGCGCCACCGCCGAAAGGTCGGAGCCTCCGCGTCCCAAAGTCGTGATATGGAAATCCGGGGTCATCCCCTGGAAACCCGCCACGATCACGATCCGCCCTTTTTTAAGCTCATCCTGGATGCGTTTCCCGTCGATCTTGACGATACGCGCCTTAGTGTGGGTAGTGTCGGTGATGATCCCCACCTGCGGCCCGGTAAAGGAGATGGCTTCGAACCCCAGCCGGTGCACGGCCATGGCCAGCAGCGCCACGGAGATCTGCTCCCCGGTGGAAAGCAGCATGTCCATCTCCCGCTCCGGAGGCTCGGGATTGAGCTGGTCCGCCTTCTCGATCAGGTCATCCGTGGTATCCCCCATGGCGGATACCACCACCACCACGTCGCATCCCTTCTTGCGGTACGCGGTCACCCTGCGGGCGACGTTTTGCAAACGCTCCACGTTGACAACGGAGGAGCCGCCGAATTTTTGCACGATCAACTTGCCTTTCATAGATCCTCCAGGTACTTACGACGGCGAAGCGCCGGTAATGAAATATCCCATCAGTTCATGGCCCTTCTCGAAGCTGAGCGCGGAATGGGCCGCTTCCTTTTCGCTGAACGCCGGGGTGCCCGAAGGCGCGATCCCGGCTCCGTATATCCCGAAGAACACCGGATCGGAAGTGTGCGTGCGCACGGAGACCGGGGTGGCGTGGTCAGGCAGCACCAGCAGTTTGAAATCATCCCGGCCCTTGAACGCTTCCATCGCGGGCCCGAGGATCATCTGGTCGATCCGTTCGATAGCGTTGATCTTTTCGCGCAGGTCGCCGTTATGGCCGGCTTCATCCGGCGCCTCGATGTGCACGAATACGAAATCCTGTTTCTGCAGGGCCTTGAGCGCCGCTTCCGCCTTGCCGGCGTAATTGGTGTCATAATACCCGGTCGCGCCCTCGACGTGCACCACTTCCAGGCCCAGGATCTTCCCCAGGCCGCGCAGCAGGTCCACGGCCGAGATCATGCTCCCTTTCACCCCGAATTTCTCCTGGAACGTCGGCATCATCGGCTTGGCGCCCTGCCCCCAGAGCCAGATCATGTTCGCCGGATTCTCCCCCAGGTCGATGCGCACCTGGTTGATCTCGTGCGCGGAGAGCACCTTTAAGGAGCCTTCCATCAGCTGCAGCAGGAAATCCGCGGCTTTACCCTTAGGCAGGTGCTTGGCCAGCGGCTTGCCCGTGATGTCATGAGGAGGCGTGCACTTGACTTCGGCGAGCCCTAACTCCACCCCGCCCTTGACCTTCATCAGATGCCGGTAGCTTACCCCCGGATAAAAGGAGACCCGGTCGTTGCCTAACGCCGAGTTGATGGAACTGATGATCTTGGCCGCCTCTTCGGTGCGGATATGCCCGGCGCTGTAATCCACCATGGTGTCATTGGCCACCGTCACCAGGTTGCAGCGGAACGCCATATCCCCCTCCGCGAGGTCCACTCCCAGATACGCCGCTTCCAAAGGCCCTCTGCCGGTATAATACTCCCGGGGATCGTACCCTAAGATACAGATATTGGCCACGTCCGAGGCGGGGCTCAATTTCGGAGGGATGGTCCTGACCCTGCCGACCGCGCCCTCCCTGGCGATGCGGTCCATGTACGGAGTCCTGGCCGCTTCCAGGGGAGTACGACCCCCCAGCTCTTCGACCGGGTAATCCGCCATACCGTCAGCCACCACCACCATGTATTTCATAGTCTTATCCCAGGATCAGTTTTTTCAATGCGCCGATCAGCGCGCGCTTCGAGGCGCACGCCGCGCGCACGCCCCCGCCGCCCATAAGATACGCTTCGTATGGACCGCAGGTGTTAGCGACCACGTAATCGCTGCCGCTGTCCCTGCGGGCGCGCTCGCCTTTCGCCATCAGCGCGCGTCCCCGCATGCCGGGCTCGAACTTGAACATCACCACCGTCGCCCCGCGGCCCACCAGGCCCGCGAGCAGTTTCGGCAGAGGCTTAAGCGCCAGCACGATCCCTTTTCCCGAACGAATCTTGCCTTGATGCGCCTTGGCCGGCGCAAAATCCGAGACCGCCGCCGCGTGCACGATATATTCGAAACGCTTCGCTGCCAGTACCTTGTCCAGGGCCGCGCGCAGTTCGTCAAAGAAGCGGAACCGGATCACCCTGACCCCGGCCGCCGTGCCCCCATTTTCTGACGGCCCCAACAGCAGCGTCACCTCCGCGCCCGCCGCGGCCAGCGCATTGGCCAGCGCGATGCCGGTATCTCCCGTAGCCGTATTGCTGATGACGCGCACCGCATCCAGCGCCACCCAGGTCGGCCCGGCGGTGATCAACACCCGTACGTTCTTCATCGCGCGCTTAATACCCGATCTCCTTGAGGATCGCCTGCTTCGAAGGCTTGACCGTGCGCGGGGCCTTGACCGTCTTGATCGCGCGGTCCGGGTCTTTCAACCCGTGCCCGGTAAGCACGCAGACGATACGCAGACGCGCGCCCTTTTCCCCCGCGAAATACCCGCTGCGGGCGAGCTTCATCAGCCCGGCCACCGAAGCGCAGGATGCGGGCTCGGCGAAGACACCTTCCTTCTCCGCCAGGAACGCATAGGCCTGCAGGATCTCCTCGTCGGTGACCATGTCGATCACTCCCCCCGACTCATCCCTGGCCGCTTCCGCGCTCTTCCAGCTTGCGGGATTGCCGATACGGATGGCGGTGGCGATGGTCTCCGGTTCTTTGACGGGATGCCCCAGGACGATCGGCGCGGAGCCGGCAGCCTGGAATCCCAGCATGCGCGGCAGACGCGCACTCTTGCCCTTATCCCGGTACTCCTTATACCCTTTCCAGTAGGCGGTGATATTCCCGGCGTTGCCGACGGGTATCACATGGAAATCCGGGGCGTCGCCCAGCACGTCGCAGACCTCGAAACTCCCGGTCTTCTGACCTTCGATGCGGAACGGGTTAAGGGAATTGACCAGCGTGATCGGCTGCTCGCGGGTGATCTCCCGCACCAGCTCCAGCGCCTCGTCGAAATTCCCCTCGACCTGCAGCACCACCGCCCCGTGCACCAGCGCCTGGCTGAGCTTGCCCAGCGCGATATGCCCCTGCGGGATAAGTACGATGCACTTGATCCCCGCTTTGGCGCAGTACGCGGCGGCCGAAGCCGAAGTGTTGCCCGTAGAGGCGCACATGACCGCTTTCGCGCCGTCCTCGCAGGCTTTGGAAATGGCCATGGTCATGCCGCGGTCCTTGAAGGACCCGGTAGGATTGGCTCCCTCGTACTTAAGGTAGACCTCGAATCCCGGGCCAAGTTGCGCGGAAAGACGGGCGGCGGGAAGGAGCGGAGTATTGCCTTCCAGAAGGCTGACCACGGGCGTCGCCGCGCTTACCGGGAGGTACGCACGGTACTGCTCGATAAGACCCCGGTAGCTCATAGCTGTTCGATCCTGATCGCTACCGGCTTATGCTTCACCACGTCGAGCTTGCTTAACGCCTGCAAGGATGCCCGCAAATGTTTTTCCTTCGCCTCATGCAGCACCAAGACGATAGGGACCACTTCCTGGGCCTTGCGCTCCTTCTGGTTGACCAGCGCGATGCTGATATCATGCTTGGAGAATATGCCCGCGATCCGGGCCAGCACTCCGGGCTTATCATAGACCATCAGCCGCACGTAATACCGGCTCTCGATCTCGTCGATCTTGCGCAGCCGGGTGATCGATATGTCGGGCACTGCGCGGATCACCGGACGGAACATGCCGGCTTTCAGGTCCTGCGCCAGGTCCATCAGGTCGGAGACCACTCCCGAGGCCGCGCACAACTGTCCCGCGCCCGGGCCGTAGAACATCAGATCCCCGGCCAGGTCGCTGTTGACGTAGATGGCGTTGAAGACCCCGCCTACGGAAGCGAGCATATGCCGCTGCGGCACGAACGTCGGGTGCACCCGCAGCTCCAGTTCCCCCTCTTCCTTCTTCGCGATCGCCAGGAGTTTTATCTCGAACCCGAGTTCCCGGGCATAATTGACGTCGGCGAGGGAGATATTGGAGATCCCCTCGATGAAAAGCTCGTGCATCCCGGCCCAGCGCCCGAATCCCAGATACGCCAGCAGCACCAGCTTATGCGCGGAGTCGATCCCTTCGATATCCAGGGTGGGATTGGCTTCCGCATACCCCTTTTTCTGCGCCTGGGAAACGGCGTCCGCAAAACTGCAGTTATGCTCCCCCATCATGGAGAGCACGAAATTCGACGTGCCGTTGACGATCCCGTAGATACGGCCGAACCGGTTGGCGATCAGGCCTTCCCGCAGCGACTTGATGATCGGGATCCCGGCGCCGACGGATGCCTCGAAATAAATGCTCTTGTCCTTATCCCGTGCCAGGGCGAAAAGTTCCCGCCCGTGCTCGGCCAGCAGCGCCTTATTGGCGGTGACCACATGCTTGCCTTTGAGCAGCGCTTCGGTGATGAACTCTTTGGCCGGCTGTATCCCGCCGATAAGCTCGACGACCGCGTCCACCTGCGGGTCATCCAGCACTTCCCGCACGTCGCGGGTCAGCACGCCCTTTTCTACGCTGACCCCGCGCTTGCTGGTGATGTCCTTGTCGCAAATATGGCGGATCGCGATATCGCTGCCGGTCTTGTCCGCCAGCAGCGTACGCCTGTCGCGCAGGATCTTGACCACGCCCGCGCCCACGTTACCAAACCCAATGATCCCTATCTGAATTTTTTTCATTTTACCGGAACCTTTTGATGCGGATGAGTAATTACGAACGCTTCAGGTAGTAATCAACCGTCTGGCTGATCACTTTGCGATGCCGCTCATCGACCGCCAGAAATGAAAGCCGCGTATCATAGATCAGGTTTCTGGTGATCTCCTTTGACTCTACCACTTTTCCGATGAGCATGATGGGGTTGGGGTCGAAGGGAAGCCGTATTTCCAGGGCCAGATTGGTACCCGGCTGAAAAAGGCGGTTGGTAGTCAGTAACATCCCCCCCAGCGAGATGTTCTTGGACTGGCTGATGTCGATCGCGTCATTCTCCTCGAGCACGCGGTATGACACGATGAATCTTCCGCTCACGCGGGCATTTTTTCTTCTTTCAGGTCCCGTATACGACATAGCCTCCTCCTTACTTGCCGGTCAAAGATGGCCTGCGGTACTCCGTGAAAGCTGCTACAAAATTAAAGTCGGGGCGACAGGACTTGAACCTGTGACCTCTTGAACCCCATTCAAGCGCTCTAGCCAAACTGAGCCACGCCCCGAAGCACAATCTATCAATTTGTTTCTGCGAAGCCCCTGCATCTTTGATCCGCGAGCGCTTTTCGCGAGCGGATCAGCAGGGGCGAAGTCCCGCGTATCAGGCGGGACGAAGAACCTTCCCTAACTTCTTCAATTTCCTTAAAATAAATGCTTTTATTAAGACGTTCATATTATAGCTGATTTTTTCCGCCTGTAAAGAAAGATTATTTTGATGCCTGCTCGAGAAGCCCCTGCTCCGTAATGACGCGCGCAACCTCATCTGCCGCCAGCTGCGCTCCCGCTTCGGTGAAATGCGTATCCTTATTCACCCAGAAAAGTTCCTGCGGCTGCGGGGCGGACAAGAATGCCGGCAGCAGATCGCATACCGAAGCGCCTGCCGCGATCGCCCCTTCGCTCACCCGGTGGTTCGGCTGCCGGAACAGATATCCCTTCTCTCCGGAAGAGGATAATCCCAGCACCTGGTCCCAGCTCGGCAGGATGACCACCAGCACCCTGATCCCCTTCCCCCGGAACTCGGCGATCCCCTCCGTAAGCGTCCGCAAATGCTCATCCCATGCCTGGCGCACCCAGGGGTACTCGGTTTCCGGGAAGAAAGAGAGCATGTGCGTACGGAAAACCACCTTGCTGGCGGTACGGTTCTTCCAGAGGGAATATGCGGCCTGGATCCTCATCGCCAGGATGCTGAACACCCTGGACTTAGCCGAACACCAGGAAAGAAAAGGCCGGTGGCTCTTCTCGAACTCAACCCTGGTTGCGGTAAGCCGGGAAAGATCATCCGCCCCCAACCCCCCTTCGAGATATCTTCTTTTCCCCTGGGCATACTCCGAGATCTGCACCGAAGTGGCCATGAAGCCGCGCCGCACCCCGTACTGCGGGAAAAGATGATCGTCTGCGAAATCATTGCCGGAGAAGTAGGCGATAATGAGAAGCCGGGGAGGCTTCTCCATCTTCGAGATCACCCTGCGCGCTTTTATCAGCTGCTGCCGCGTCCCGTAACCCGGCACCGCGCATTTAAGCACTCTCGCGTTCAGGCGGGATTCGAGCAAAGAGGGAAAGGTGCGGGGAAAAGGCACGAACCCGAAGCTCATGCTGTCGCCTACCAACAGCACCGGCGCCTGACAGTCCGTACACTCCTCGTCGAAACAACCCAGCTCGTTTGACCACACCGGATACTTCCGGCCGAACACGTAATAGGAATTGCGGGGACTGCCGGAGGTGATATCGTATCCTGCCTGCGCATCGCAGCGCATGAACCATTGCGGGTATCCGTACCCCCTCTCGTAATGGCTCTCATATACCCGCACGCAGACCTCTGCGGCAAGTAGCACGAAGAAAAAGCTGGAAACTACCAGGAAGAATTTGCTGCGAAGGCTCGTCCGGACCGCGGGAAGGGGCGCCCCCGGCACGGGTTATTCCTGCTTCATAGTGCGGGTCATCAGGTCCCGCACCGCATTAAGAGGGGATTTGTTCTTGTAGAGCACCAGGAATATCTCCCTGATGATGGGCATATCCACCCCGTGGCGTTTTGCCAGCATGTACGCGGACTTGGCGGTAGGCACTCCCTCCGCCACCATCTGCATCCTGCCCATGACCTGGGAGAGGGTCTTGCCCTTGCCGATCTCCTCGCCGACGAAACGGTTACGGCTGTGCCGGCTGACACAGGTGGTCACCAGGTCGCCTAAGCCGCTCAATCCGCTGAACGTGCCCACGCGCGCGCCCATGGCCTTGCCCAGACGGGCCATTTCGCTCAACCCTCGGGAAAGCAGCGCGGCCTTGGCGTTGGACCCGAACCCCAGCCCGTCGGAAATACCGCAGGCGATGGCGATAACGTTCTTAAGGCTTCCCCCCACCTCCACCCCGGCCACATCATCGTTGGTATAGATACGGAAACGGTCGGTCATGAAGACGCCCTGCAGGTACGTGCGGAGCTTTTTGTCGTGGGATGCGATCACTGCGGTGGTAGGCAGCCCCTGCGCCAGCTCGTGCGCGATGGTCGGACCCGAAAGCACGGCCAGATGCACGGGCCCGAGCAGCTTATGGATCAGTTCCGACATGCGCAGATGGGTCTTGATCTCGATACCCTTGGTCACGCTTAAAAAGGCGGCGTTGCGGGGATACAGCGTTTCCTTGATCTTCAGCAGCACGGAGCGCATGTACTGGGAAGGGACCGCCAGCACGATGATATCTTTACCCAGTATCGCTTCTTCGATCCTGCCGGTGATGCTGACCTTGCGCGGGATGGCGATGCCCGGAAGGAACTTCCGGTTCATCCTGGTCCGGCGCATCTCCGCGGCATATTCGGGGAACGCTCCCCAAAGGGACACGGAGTATCCTTTCTGTGACAGCAGCACCGCCAGGGTGGTGCCCCAGCCTCCGTCACCCACGATCGCGATATCCGGACGGGATTTCTTCAGCATGGATCAGCTCTCCTTGGAAAGCGCCTGCTCGAGGGAAATGACCGCCTCATTGGGACGGGCTTCCTCCCGGGTGATGAACTGCACCCCGATCCCGAACGTGCCGTCGTCGTTCTTCTCGATCCGGACCACCCGGCCGATCACCCCGCTCTGGTATATCCAGGTGCGGCGCTCCAGCTCTTCGCAGATATCCAGCGTTCCCCGGTCGAAATTAAGCCAGACCACGTCGTTAGGCGTGACGGAGGAATCGATATGGCAGAAGATCCCCGCCTGACTCACGTTGACGGAGTAGCCCAGCGCCATCTTGGAAAGCACCTCCCGCTTGCACACCTTATACGCCAAAGGAGTGGTATACTCGATGCGCGTGAATTCCCTTCGTTCCCTGCCCTGATGTCCCTGTTCGCTCATGGTATCACCGCGTTATTTTTGTTGGTCCTCAGTTTTGCCAGATCCCAGCTGTAGTCGTAGAGGTGCAGCCCCTTGGTGCAGGCGACGATCTCGCCGTTCTCCACGCCGATCTCCTGCGCCATATACTGTTTCACCAGTTCCAACCCGCCCAGGTTCGAGGGAAACCCACCCCAGAGGTCCCAGGACCTGAAATACAGCATGAAATGCAGCTTGCCGTAACGTATCCTCGTATCGATCAACCGCAGGCAGGGCGGGTCAGCCAGAGTGATATCGGAGGGCATGCCTATCTCCATCACCGCCTGGTTGGTGCCGTGCCCCTGGCGCTTGTACATCTCGATCACCTGTTCGATCTGGCTGCCGCCGATGGGCATCTCCCGGCACATCTCCTTGCCGTCCACGGTCTCGCGCAGGCGCACCTTAGGCTCGACCAGCCTCTCCCCGTACGTATAATCCTCGGTCTGCGTCTTGGTGCCGGTCATCAGATACGCCAGGTACCCCTGGATATATTCCATATCCGTCGGCGCGGGGATGCTCATCCCCTCCGGGATCAGCGGGATGATCTGATGATCGGGCTTGCGCACCCGGATGGTGACGAAATCGAATTCCAGCCGTTTCTGCCCGGCATAACTGCCGCGGGTGATGGTATAGACGTGGCCCTTCTCCAGGATCGCGCTCAAGGCCTGGAACCAGGCATCGTCCAGGTCGAAGGCATCGATATACACCGGCTGCAGGAACTGCTCACCCATACGCCTTACCCCTTTCGGGCACTACCAAAGCTATTGCGGAGGCTGCTGAAGCTTCTCTTTCGCCCGGCTGGTGAAAAGATGGAAATTGCTCATGATCTGGGAGATGGGCATGTTCTTGCCGATATACCCGGAGCACCCCAGTTCGCGGGATTTGGAGATCAGCTGCTCGTCGTATCCGAACCCCGTGATCATGATCACGCACGCCTGCGGCTGGATCTCCTTGATCTTCTTGAGCACTTCGAGCCCGGACATACCGCCGAGCTTGATATCCAGCAGCACCACCTCGAAGGACTCCTTGGCCACGAGCTCTATCGCTTCCTCCCCGCTGGAAAGCTGGGTGACCTGGCACTTTTCCTTCTTGAGCAGATCGGTGAACAGCTCCCTTACCGGAGCCTCGTCGTCAACTACCAGCACTTTATACGGCATCTACTCCCCCTTTCAAAGTTACACCACCGGCAACCTGATAATGAACGTGGTCCCCTTATGCACCTGGGTCTCTATATCGATGGTCCCGCCATGATTTTTGATGATGTTGAAACATATGGAAAGCCCCAGCCCCGTCCCCTCTTTCTTCGTGGTGAAAAAAGGCATGAAGATGTTCTTCAGGTTCTCCTGGGCGATCCCCGGGCCGGTATCGGTGATGCGGATCTCGATCCATTGGTCGCGGGTCATCAGGGTGCGGATATGTATCTTGCCCCCCTCGGGCATGGCCTGATGCGCATTGATGAGCAGGTTGAGGAACACCTCCTGCAGCTGGTTAAGGTCCCCCTTGATCGGCGGCAGGTCGCTCGCGAGCTCGCGAGTCACCTCGACCGGGCCGGAAGGCAGTTTATGGTACGAGAGCAGGGGCAGCACCCCTTCCACCACGTCATTGACCGCGATCTGCTCGGTCTTCGGCGGGGTCTTGCGCGCGAATTTCAGCAGCCGGTCCACCAGCTTGCGTATCCGCTCCGCCTGGGTGGTCACGATCTGCAGGTCGGTGCGCAGCGCTTCCGCCAGGGTGGCATCCTCCAGGATCATCTCCACCCGGCCGGAGATGACGAACAAAGGATTATTGATCTCGTGCGCCATGCCCGCGGCCAGCTGCCCGATGGCGGCGAGTTTCTCGTTCTGGAAGATCTGGTATTCCATCTTCTTGCGCTCGGTGATATCCTTGGCGATGAAGACGTATCCGGAAAGCTTGCCTTCGGCGTCGAGGAACTTGTTGATGGTCAGCACCACCGGGAAGGTCTCCCCGCTTTTCTTGACCATGTTCATCTCGACTTCGTACTGCCCGCGCTTGCTGACCTGGTCGAGCATATACGGCAGTTCGGACTTGGCGTCATCGGGAAGGTGCAGCATGCTCACATGCTTGAAGATAAGCTCGTTCTTCGCCCAGCCGAACATCATCTCGGAGCCCATGGCATAGTAGGTGATGTTGCCGTCGAGATTGATAACGTAGAGGGCGTAGTCCTTGATGCTGGAAAAGATGCTCTTTAAGGTCTCGTCGATCTTCTTGAGGGCGGTCTCGCTTTCGCGCAGTTCGGTGATGTCATGACCGATGAAAAGGATGCCTTCGAGGGCCTTGGCGTCGGTAAGGATGGGGATGATGCTCCAGGAGATCAGGCGCTGGGTGCCCCGGCTGTCGATCAGGACGCCTTCGTAGTTGTTGGAGCGGTTGTAGGTGACGGCGTCATCGATGATAGCTTTGAACATCTGCTGCTGGATGGTCGCCGAGTTGTCGCGGTAGAGGGCCTGCGCCCAGTGCTTGCCGACAATGCCGTCCTTGCTCCTGCCGGTGACCTCCTCTATCTTCTTGTTGCAGATGAGGACACTCTCCTGGAGGTCCAGGTACAGGAACATCACATTGGCATTGTCAATGAGCTTGTAGAGGAACTGCTTTTCCGTGTCGCGGGTTTCGGTCATAGTATGTAACACTGGAGCGGGAGAAGGGAATCGAACCCTCGTGTGCAGCTTGGAAGGCTGCCGTTCTACCATTGAACTACTCCCGCATGAAGCTACTAACTTTATCTCCATGCGTCCCGGAGCATTCAGGTTTTCATCCCCATATGCGACGGGACCACTTCTGCAAAAACCGGGACGAAAAAATCAAATGGGCAGGATAGGATTCGAACCTATGAAGCACATGTGCAGCAGATTTACAGTCTGCCCCCTTTGGCCACTTGGGTACCTGCCCATACAATATCAATGATCTCCCCGGTCAGAGCCCGGGGTGATTTTTGCGCAAACGCCAGAGGCAGCGTTCTGATCACCCCGTTCAGTGCCCGGGGTGATTTTTGCGCAAACGCCAGAGGCAGCGTTCTGATCACCCCGTTCAGTGCCCGGGGTGATTTTTGCGCAAACGCCAGAGGCAGCGCAAAAATCAAAGCCGGCTAGAGGAATCGAACCCCCGACCCGCTGTTTACAAAACAGCTGCTCTACCGACTGAGCTAAGCCGGCGCTAAGACGTTCTTCTTATCGCGTCGGGTAGCGATGCGATGATATCCGATGCCGTCAGGCCGATCTGCGTCATTCTGGACGCCGCCAGATCCCCTGCCAGCCCGTGCATATACACGCCGTATCTGGCCGCTTCGAAGGGGGGCATCCCGATCGCCAGGAAACCCGCGATAATACCGGTCAACACATCCCCGCTTCCCGCGGTCGCCATCCCGGCGTTACCCGTAGTATTACTATACACTACACCGGAAGGATCCGCAACCACGCTGCGATGCCCCTTAAGCACGGTTACGCAATTATACTCACTGGCAAAGGATTTTGCAACATTTATTCTTTCCGCATGCCCGGGGCACACCTTCCTGCCCAAAAGCCTTGCCATTTCACCGGGATGCGGGGTAATGACCATCGGGGTCTTCCGCTGCCTCCTGCCTGCTGCCGAACGCAGCATCGCCAGGTGCCCGCTGAACGCATTGATCCCGTCCGCATCGAGCACTAAGGGAAGCGTGCATTCCAACACCGCCTTCCGGACAAGGTTCGCCGTAGACTCATTCCGGGACAACCCCGGCCCTACGGCACAGACGCTCGCCCGGCCGAAGAACTCCTTCACCTGCGGCAATGCCGCCACGCTCAAGGTCTTTTCCCTGGTCTGGGGCAGCGGCAGGAGCATCACCTCCGCGGGCAGGCGCCTTATCAGGGGCAGCGCCAGGCAACGCGCAACACCCCAGGTCACCAGCCCGGCGCCGCTTCTCAGCGCCGCATGCGCGCACAGCAGCCCCGCACCGCAACAGCGCAGGGAACCCGCCAGCACGAACACATGGCCGTAGTCCCCCTTATGGCTCTCAGGCTTCCTTCGAGACCACTGCGCAGGCAACCGCATAATTTTTGACATGGGATATCGAAAGGTGGATATGCAGCTTTTGCGCATGCCGGCGGCGGCGCAGCGTGCAATGAGGCTTTCCGTGAACGTCATTGAGCACTTCCAGGTCCTTCCAGGAAACCTCTCTGTCCCCCAGCGCCTTGTACACCGCCTCTTTGGCGGCGAACCGTCCGGCCATATGCTGGTACATGACGCTGCCGCGAGTCTTGGCATGCGCAACCTCTTTCGGGGTGAAGATCTTGGTCAGGAACGCATCCCCCCACTTCTCCACCGCCTGTTTCAGCCGTTTGACCTCGGTGATATCCGTGCCCACTCCTATGATCATTCCATCAGCTCCTTCATCTCCGCGACCGCCCGTCCCAGGCCGCAAAAAAGCGCCCGGCAAATGATGGAATACCCGATGTTGTACTCGACGATCTGGGGGATACGCCTGACCGCAGCCACGTTCTCGTAATCCAATCCGTGGCCTGCCGCCACCTCCAGCCCCAAAGAAGCGGCGTAACGCGCCGCATCCCGGAGACGGGAAAGCTCGGCCCGGCGCGCCGCAGCGGTGCGCGCCTGCGCATACTCCCCCGTATGCAGTTCGATCATCGGCACCCCGAGTTTTGCCGCGGCCGCGATCTGGCGCTGGTGGGGAGCGATGAATAAGCTTACCTCGATCCCGGCGTCCGACAGGCGCCGGCATGCCCGGCGTATCGCAGCCTTTCCTCCCGCCGCGTCCAGCCCGCCCTCGGTGGTCAGCTCCTGCCTGCGCTCAGGCACGAGCGTTGCCTGCTGAGGACCGACCTCACAGGCTATCTCGACGATTTCCGGAGCCACCGACATCTCCAGATTGAAACGCGTGCGCACGCATCTGCGCAGCAGAGCGATATCGGCGTCCTGGATATGCCGGCGGTCCTCCCGCAGGTGCGCGACGATGGAATCCGCCCCCGAGGCTTCCGCGACCGCCGCCGCATGCGCCGGGTCCGGCGTCATGCCCTTGCGGGCCTGGCGCAGCGTCGCCACGTGATCGATGTTGACTCCCAATCTCACCATATCAGTAGTTGAACCGGTTGATCTCTCCCCGGACATAGAACCACACCAGCACCGCAAGGATCAGCGAAATGAGCTTGAGCCAGGGATGATCGGTCACCCAAAGGAGCAGCTTCTGTGCGGAGATCTTTTCGGCGTGTCTCATGGCTTATTTACGCTCCTTCATGAATTCCTTTATCTTCGCGTACAGGTCTTCCTTGGCCAGGTCCTTGTACAGCTTTCCCCGGAATACCAGCGACATGTCCTGGCGCTCTTCGGAGACCACGATCACCACGGCATCGGTCTCTTCGCTCAAACCCAGCGCCGCGCGGTGCCGGGTGCCGAACATGCGGTTCAGGTCCGGTTTATCCGTGAGCGGAAAAAGGCATCCTCCTGCCGCCAGGCGGTTGCGCTGCACCACCAGCCCCCCGTCATGCAGCAGGCTGGAGGGAGTGAACACCGTCTGGATCAGCTCGGCGCTGACCGCCGCATCCATCCTGACCCCCGTCTCCATGTACTCGCTTAAGGGATCGTCCTTGACCAGCGCGATCAGGGCTCCCCGCTTCTCCTTGCACAACTGCTCCGCCGCCCGGATCACTTCCTTGAGCACCACTTCGAACTCCTCTTCGTTCAATCCGGATTCGAAAAGGTGGCGGCGGCCGAGCTTGGCCAGCCCCTGACGGATCTCGGGGTGGAAAATGACCAGGATACCCAATACGGAGACCGCGAACATCTTCGTCAGTATCCAGTCGAGCACCACGAAATCGAAACGCTGGAAAAAGAAGAACGCCAACAGGATCATCACGATCCCCCGGAGCACGGAAAAAGCCCTGGTGCCCTCGAAGAAAAGCATGACATGATAAATGATCATCCAGAGGATGGCGATCTCGAGGACCGGCTTCCAGTACGCCAGCAGTATCTCCAAGGTCATAGCGCCTGCTCCACTTCGGTTGCGATGCGCAAAGCCTGACTGACGGCCGCGACATCGTGAACCCTCACCAGCGCCGCGCCCCTGCGGGCAGCCTCCAGTGACGCGGCCACGGTGCCGTACACCCTTTGCTCCGGGCCCAGGTTCAGCGTTGTGCCGATGAACGATTTTCTCGACGGACCCACCACCACGGGGACTCCCATCCCGGTAAAGGTCCGCAGATGCTTCAACAGGGAGAAGTTGTGCGCCGCGGTCTTGCCGAAGGCGATGCCGATGCCGGGATCGATCATGATCGATGCGCCCGAGATCCCCGCATCCCTGGCCTGCTCCATCCTGCGGGAGAGGAACAACAGTACCTCGTCCACCACCGATCCGTAGTGCGGATCCTTCTGCATGGTGCGCACCGTCCCCCGCATATGCATGATGATCACCCCGGCTTTTGCGCGGGAAGCCACTTTGATCATCTCGGGGTTGCGCAGCCCGGTGATATCGTTGACGATGCATGCCCCCTGGTCCAGCGCGGCTTCCGCCACCCGGGGCTTGCTGGTATCGATAGAGATCGGTACTTTAAGGGTTTTGGCCAGCGCCCTGACCACCGGCACGGTACGGGAAAGCTCCTCCTTCAGGCTCACGGAAGGCGCGCCGGGACGGGTAGACTCCCCTCCCACATCGATGATGCGCGCACCAAGGCGGACCATCTCCCTGGCCTTTTCCACGGCCGCTTCCACGACGCCGGCTCCCCGGCATGACGAAGCACATAATCCGTCGCCGCTGAAAGAATCGGGGGTCACGTTGACGATCCCCATGATCCCCGTACCCGGGCCCAGGCGCAGCGTACGGGCACAGGCGGAGACAGTGAACGTGCGCCGTTCCAGGCCTGCCAGAAAATCGCGCAGATCAGAGGAGATCCCGGAGAGCCCGAAAGGCTGCCGGGTGAGTTTCGCGGCCAGACGCCGGTACTGCTCGGCAGTGCCCATGATCAGGCAGTCCGTATGCGCCACCGATCCGGTGAGCGCGCCGCGCGCCACCGCCGCGTCCCCTCCGAAGGAAAGCATCTCCTGCTTGATGATATTGGCGCAGATAGGCTTGAGTTTCCTTAACAGGATCAGGCGGGATTGCGCTTTGGGCACCATCAGACGGATACCGTACGGATCGACCCCCATGCCGCGCATCGCGGCTGCGAGCGCCTGGGGAGTATCAGCCTCTAGTACGGTCAACGCCTGGTGCATACGGCAGGTCAGATAATATCGGTTTTCTGGATATCTAAGAGCCGCTTGACCTCTTCACCGTCAAGCACTTCTTTTTCCAGCAGCGCGGCGGAGAGCTTCTTGAGCTTATCGATCTCGCCCGAAAGCACTTCCAAAGCCCTGCGGTACGCCGCATCCACGATCGATTTCACTTCCTCGTCGATAAGCTTGGCGGTCGCCTCGCTGTAATTGCGTTCTTCGACGATATCCCGGCCGAGGAAGACCAGCCCTTCGCGCTTGCCCAGGGTCATGTGCCCGAGCTTCTCGGACATCCCGAACTGCGTGACCATGCGCCTGGCCATGTGCGTGGCCTGCTCCAGGTCGTTCTGCGCTCCGGTGGTGACCTCCCTGAGCACGATATCCTCGGCGGCGCGCCCGCCCAGCATCATGGTGATCTCCTGGATCAGCTGCGAACGGGTCCAGTAGTGCCGGTCCTCCACGGGAGGAGTGAAGGTATACCCGCCGGCCAAACCGCGCGGGATGATGGAGACCTTCTTCAAAGGGTTGACCTCGGGCAACAGCAAAGACAGCAGCGAATGTCCCGACTCGTGCAGCGCGGTGATCTCCTTTTCCTTTTTGGACATGATGTGGCTCTTCTTCTCCGGCCCCATCAGCACGCGTTCCACCGAACGCTCGAAATCGCTCTGCTCGATGACCTCCTTATCCTTGCGCGCCGCCAGAAGCGCGGCTTCGTTGCAAAGATTGGCCAGGTCGGCACCGGAAAATCCGGGGGTCTGGGAAGCGATTGATTTCATATCCGCCTCGGTGCTCAGTTTAAGTTTACGGGAATGCACTTTCAGGATCTCTTCGCGGCCTTTGATGTCCGGCAGGTTGACCACGATCTGACGGTCGAACCTTCCCGGGCGCATCAGCGCCGGGTCAAGGGTATCCGGCCGGTTCGTGGCGGCAATAAGGATGATCCCCTGTCCCGCGTCGAAGCCGTCCATTTCCACCAGCAGCGCATTCAGGGTCTGCTCGCGTTCGTCGTGCCCTCCCCCGATCCCGGAAAAACGCAGACGGCCCACCGCGTCGATCTCGTCGATAAAAATGATCGAGCCCTTACCCGAGGTCTTGGCCGCGCGCCTGCCCTGCTCAAAAAGGTCGCGCACCCGGCTGGCGCCCACCCCTACGAACATCTCCACGAAATCCGATCCGGAAAGGGAAAAGAAAGGCACCCCGGCTTCCCCGGCCACTGCGCGCGCGATCAGGGTCTTGCCGCACCCCGGAGGGCCCACCAGCAGCACTCCCTTGGGGATCTTCCCGCCGAGCTTCTGGAATTTTTTGGGGTCCTTCAGGAACTCGATGACCTCCTGCAGTTCCTCCTTGGCCTCATCCACCCCTGCCACGTCGTTGAAGGTGGCCTTTTCCCCGTCCTTCTCGCTGTGCATCTTCGTACGCACCTTGCCGAAGGTCATGATGCGGTTGCCGATCTGCTCGCCGCGGTTGGCCATCCAGAGCCAGAACACGATAAGGAGTATGACCGGCCCGAGGGAATAGAACAGGTTGGCCCACATGGTGCGCGGAGGCTGCACCTTGAAACTGGCCACGTTCTGCTTGATCAGGGAAAGCAGTTCCGGGTCGTTCTCGGGTATGTTCAGGTAGAACTTCGTACCGTTCTCGAGTTCGCCGTTAAGCACGGTCTCCACCTTGGCCAGGGACTTGACCTTACCCGGCGTCTTCACGTACCCGTAAAACTCCGAATAGGATATCTCGCGGGGTATCCCGGCGGTGGGGACATTGACCAGGCTCAGCAGGAAATACACCAGGAAGATTATGCTTAACCACCCGAAAGGAAAGCGCTTGAGCGCGTTGTTCTTTTTATTGTTGGACAGCTTATTGGATGCCATAAGTTCCCCTTTTTATTTGTGGATTAGAACACCCGATTATACACCCCGCATATGGCAAAAGCAAGGGAAAACGGCGGGAAACGCGCTCACGCAACGGTACGGAAGGTGATGCGGCCCTTGGAAAGACGCGCCACGAGGCCCTGCGGCAGATGCACCAGGGACCCGTCGGGCCGGGAGAGCGCGAGATCCTCAAGCTCATAGAGATGCTGCAGCGTGATACGGCGGGTGCTCCCCTGGGCGAGGGCGATGGCGCGGCGCAGCCGCAGCCTGCGCAAGGACGGATGCATCCGGCGCAAGGAGAGCGTATCCAGCCTCCCTCCCGTACCGCGGCCGCGGCAGGATGCGCGCTCCAGGTAATCGATATCGTCGGCAGCTGTCTGCGCGAGACCGCTTAACGCCTCCTTCACCGCCGGATTGTACCGCCGCTCCAGAAGAGGGATCAAATGCAGGCGAAGACGGTTACGCAGGAAACGTTCTTCGGCATTGCTCTCATCGACGCAGCAGGCAAGGCGCCGGGCCCGAAGGTACCCCCGCACCTCCTGCTTGGTCACCTTCAGCATCGGCCGGAAGAACCACACCCCGTGCAGCTGGCGTTTCGGAGCGATCGCCGACAGACCGTAGAGGCCAGTCCCACGGATGATACGCATGAGCACGGTCTCCGCCTGATCGTCCAGGGTATGCGCGAGCGCCACCCCCGCGGCCTTGCGGGCGCGCGCGATGCGCACGAAAAAACGCATCCGTTCCTCGCGCCACTCCTGCTCGGAAACCCCGGCCTTCCTTCCCCCTGCCGCGCTCCTGCGGCCGCAGACGAAAGGGATCCCGAGCGTGCGCGCCAGTTCCCGCACGAACCTCTCGTCACGCGCCGCGGCCTTTCTCGCCCCGTGGTTGAAATGCGCCGCCACCAGGGAGATACCGGCCCAGCCGCAAAGCCCGGAAAGGCAATGCAGAAGCGCCACGGAATCCGGACCGCCGGAAACTCCCGCGATCACGGTACTTCCCCTGGCCACGCGGAAGGATTGCCAGGCACGCTGCACCTTTTGTTTCATCCCGCCCCTCCGGAAATCGCCATCTCGTCGAAGAGGGAGAATACCGACAAACGGTTGAGGCTCGCCTGCACTGCCCGCTCGTATTCCGCGAGAGAACGGTGACAAGCTAACGCCTCGCGCACTCCCGGCCCCAGCCGGGCGGCGAACTCCTCGATAAAGACCTCGACCGGGATCGTCTGCGCGCCGGCGAAACCCGCTCCTTCGCGCACGAACACGCAGGAAGAACCTGCCATACGCAGCCTTTCCCCGGCATCGGTAAACACGTCGATGAGCACCGAAACCCCGGCCGCGGGACTGCGGGCGAGCAAAGCACCGTCCAGGACCTCTCCGGCGCACACCAGCCTGATCGCGGAGATGTGCACGCTGATCCGCTCCCCGCCTTCCTCCTTATCGAACGCGACCCCGGCAGGAAGCAGCACTGCCTGCCGGACGTACCGTACCGGCAGATAACCGTGCAGGAGATGTTCGGGCACGAGCGCGGTCAAAATACCGAATGATTCGAGCCTCTTCAGCGCCACCGCCGCCTCCTCCCCGGAAAGCCCGCGCAGGATCAGCCCCTTGTTCCGGGACATAGAATACTTGAGTTTATAGGCCAGCCGGGTGCCCAGGCTCCCCGAAACCGCGAAGTTCGCGCCCACTCTGAAACGGTCCAACAGCAGGAAGGCATCGAAGAGACGGGCCTCATCGACCAGAGGATCGTCCGGATCGAGCGCGTACAGCGCGTATTTCGCCTTATCGGTGACCTCCTCCTGTACCCGCTGATTGCTGCTGCGTACTACCGCCTGCAAGGCATCCAGGGATACGGAAGCCTTCTGGCAGATCTCAGGGGGGATATTCCGGCAGCTGCGCATCCCCTCGCAGAGAAAACCGACCGCTCTCCATAACGCATGCGGCAAAGGATACAGTAACAGCCCCATCCGGCATTTGACCTCGGGGACCAGCAGGTCCCGCGGATACTCCGCGAGGAATCTGGTATACGCCTGAAGCGCCAGCGGAGTGTTCCCCCTGGCTGCCAGGGCATCGCCGATCTCTTTTTGCACCTGCGCCTCGCACGCCCTGGGCAGGCCTGCCGCCTCGAACTGGGCATACGCCTCCAGAGCCTCTTCGCTGCTGCCTTCCCTCCACAGACGCTCGATACGCAGCTTACGCTCATAGAATTCGCTCTGGCCCGGCTGCTGCTCCCCGCTCCCCGCATCCTGAGGCGCCTTAAGGGCCGGCGGCTCGCTGACCACGATGAAGCCGCTGCGTTTCATCATCCAGATAAAGACCGCGCCGAAAAGGAACCCGCCGATGTGTTCGCCGTACGCCAGCTGGACCACGAACCAAAGCGCGAATAAAATGGGCGCGCCGACATTTTGTACCCCGAACCTCCAGAGGCAGTTGATCCTGGCACGGGGAAAGAGCACGGCGTACCCGCCCATGACCGCGCCGATCGCACCGCCGGCCCCGATAAAGGGGATATCCCTGGCCGCCTCCGCCACGATAAGCATATGCACCAGCGCGGCAAAGACCGCGCCGCAGACGTAGAACCCGGCAAAAAAAGCCCGGCCCAGCGCATCCTCGACATGATCACCGAAAAGGAAAAGGAACCACATATTGAACAACAGATGCAGGAAGCCCGCGTGCAGGAATGCACTGGTAAAAAGCGTATAGAGCGCCGCCTGGCGGGGGATGAAACCCAGCACCGCGGATGGTTCGGGATACCAGGGGAACAGGACCGCCGCGCCGAAAACCAGAACGTTGGCCCCGATCAGCAAGGCGGTAACTGCCGGGAATCTCCGGCGAAGAACATTATCTCCCACGGACACTGCGGACATATCAGTCATTAACTCCCCTGCGGTGCTTCACGGGCAAGAGCACCGTTACCCCGTCAACTGCGACCATCTCGCCGAGATCCTGGGGCACCCCCCTGGCAAAAGCCTCATCCAGCACGTACAACGCGTCCCGGCGCACCTGCCCCCGGGAAAGATCAAGCTCCTCCTGCCGCATCAGCTGCTCCTGCCGGCCGCTGCTCCTGCCGGCCGCCGAAATATTGATCGCCAGGCCGTGGTCCGCGGCAAAAGCGATCAGGTCCTTCGCCGGCATCGTGCAGGAAACATCCCAGAAAGGCTCGGCGCAAAAAGGCAGGACCACCATCCGCGCATACTGCCTTCCCCATTCCTGCCAGCGGGGATCCTGCAGTGAGTTTTTCCACACCCTGCGCACCGAAGCCTGCGGCCTGACCCCGAACATCCACCACCAGGAAAAGTCCGCTGCCTGCAAGAAAGCTGCTGCCAGCATGATGCCGGCAACGGCCTTACGCGCGCGGGTACGCAGCAGCAGCGCGAAAGCCCCGATAAAGATACAATAATACGGCACCCAGATGAACCTGCCGCTGGCCCTGAGCACCTCCGTCAACCAGGAGGCCCAGGGAACCACGTTCCAGCGCAACAGCAACAGATTACCAAAATATATTTCATTGCTCAATGAAAATATTCCGCAGAACGCGGCAGACAATGCCAGAGGCCAGTGTGCGCGCAAAACTTTCTTAAGCGCGGCCGCGGATGAAGGAACGGCAAGCGCGAAACACACGCAAAAGATCATCCCTAACCCCAGATACCCGTACCCTTCGTACTGCCCTCCCCCTGCGGCCTGCCAACGGAAGAAAAGCGAAGTGCCGACGGGATCGACAAGGGATGCGGCATTCGCGGAATAGACTCCGAACCCCCAGCGGCCCAAGGTGATCCCCGGCACGCTGAAATATCCCGTCAGCCACATGCATACGCCCGTAGCCACGGCATAACAACCTGCGGCGCGAAGCAGGAAAGGAACGCCGGCACGGCCGTCGCGAACGAACCGGCGCAGCATATCCGCGGCCAGGAACGCCATGACCATAGCCAGCAGATAGAAATTAATCCCTGCGCACAAAGCCAGCAATATGGTCCAGCGCACTACCCGATGACGCGGCTGCAGATAAAGCCAGGCTGCCGCAAGCAGCACCCATTGCCCCATAAGCGCATGATGCTGCAGGTCCCACCTCCAGAGCAGCACCGGAGAAGAGATCAGCAGGAATGCCCCGGCAACGCGGGATACCCCGCGCGCTCCCAGGCGCGCCAGCAGCGCCATGGCCAGCGCGCCCTGCGCACAATAACAGCACAGGACCCACCAGCCGAAATACTGGAATGACGGGGGGACATGCGCGCGCAGAGCCTTATGCATAAAGGCCAGCCAGGGTAAGGAATCGGTATAACTGACCGCGGTACCGGCCGGCGCGCCGTATTCGGGAATGATCCCCGGGGGGAGATGCCAGGGAGTAGAGGCGAAGAACTTCGCGCCGAGGTACTGCAGCGCAGGATCGTCGGTGAGCATCAGCCAGTCCGTGTAGGCGGGATCGAGAAGCGCGGTGCCGAAGACCGCACAGAAAAAAAGCGCGCCCATGAGCGCGCCGGTGACTGTCAATCTCGGAAAAGTATTGCGTGGGATTGTTCTACCGGCCTCTCCTGAATCTTTTTATGGCGGTCAATGCGCCTCCCCCTATCAGAAAAAGCGCGGTACTGACCGGTTCAGGCGCAGCACTGCCTCCGACCCTGACCCCGTTATCCAAAAAGCTTCCGTATTTACCGACGTAGGTATTTGCGGGATACGCCGGATACGCGTAGGCCGCGGTTGCCAAAGGATTGGGGGATGCGCTCGGCATGCCCCCGTCATACGTATCACCGGATGCGCCGAAGGCCAGCCAATAGCTTCCCGGCCCTAAATTCAGGCCCAGACCGTCAACGCCGTACCAGTTCCCCATCCTGCCGTCGTTATGTGTTGCGATACTGACGGCGAACTTGTCAGTGAAGATCCTGGAAGAGACATCCGGTATGGCCAAAGGCGGGTTGGAAAGATCGAACGCAGTACCGCGGTAAAGCGACACCGTGACATTCCCGGGGTAGAAAAAATAGGCGTCGCGGGAATCAAGGAAATACCCTTCCAGGCTGGTGACCGTTGCGGGAGCGGCTAAGTCAAAACGGGAAGCCAGGCTCTGGGAAGATCCCGCAGCCCATAAGCTGCTGAGCTCGTTCGGCGTGCCCGTATCAACGAGGTACTGCGCCTGCGCGGCACACGGCAATAACAAAAGCGCGATGATCAGAACGAGCCTGCCCATGACGACCCCTCCTTAAGAAGGAAAATGGTGGCGGAGAGTGGATTTAAACCACCGACCAAGCGGGTATGAGCCGCGTGCTCTATCAGGCTGAGCTACTCCGCCATAGAAGAATTCCGGAAAGAGTTTTAATAATACCATACAATTCGGAAAATGCAAGCCCCTTTTGTGGTGCGTTAAAGGCCCGTTCAGGGACGGGATTCGTTGCTGAACACCAGGAAGAGCACCGTACCTCCGAAGAGCCCGGAAACGACCCAGCGCAGGATCGGCTGGGAGATCGCCACCGCTGCCGCCGAACAGATCGCCCCTCCCGCCAGCAGGATGAGCACGGTGGAAAAACGCACCCGCATCGCCAGGCTCACCAGCACGAAAAAGACGTTGGCGATGATAGGCCCGGAGTACGGCTGCGCCAGGAACTGCCTGAACCCTTCTTCGGTAAAGAATGCGGCCAGATCAGCGTTCATCCTCCCTCCCTTTAACACGCATCAATAGAACTGCGCCTGCACCCAGAGCCTGAGCTCCTCCACCGTCTGGTGCACCACCGGCACGGAGGACAACTGACTGTGCAGGAACGCGACAATGGTGCCCAACAGGCTGCACCCCAGCAGAAACGCCGTCCCCAGGATGAAGGAGAGCGCGGCAAAACGCATCGTCTCCAGGAAGTACTCTTTCCAGCTGATCACCGCCAGTTCCCGGCCCTTGGCCAGGAACATCACCAGCAGGAACAGCGCGTACGCGCCCAGGAACACCGGAGAGAGATATTTAAGTATTGTAAGGAAATACGCGATGAAGAGCGCAAAACGGGCAAAATACACCACCACTACCAGGGAAAGGAACTCCAGCGCCAGCAGAAAAGCCAGCGCGAAGACGAACAAACGTTGCGTCCGGTTAAGCAGTATTTTCAGCGCCATCCGTCCGGGGTTAGAACATCTTCCTGATGAAAAGGATGTACCCTACCGCGATCGCGTTGATGCACGCCAGCACCACTACCGCCGCGGAGATATCGAGAATGAGCTTGATCAGTGGATGGAACTTGTCGGTGAACATATCCACCATCAGCTCCACCGCGGTGTTGAATATCTCCGCCATCAGCACCAGCGTGATGGTGATGCTCAACGCCGTAAGCTCGATGCCCTTGAGCTTGAAATAGAACCCCGCCCCGATGGAAGCCAGGCCCACCAGGAAGATCAGCCGCATATTGCGATGGTACACGAACAGGTACCCGATGCCTTTAAGCGCCAATGCCAGGCTGTCGCGGAAACCGTGCACTTTGAAGATCTGACGCAATACGCGTTTTACCATAGGTCACTTCTTTCTGTAGGCGTCCAGGAACGTTTCACAGTAGATCTGCTTGTTGGCGATAAGTTCGGCGGTGATCAGGGTATCCATCAGATCGGCATCGAGAGGGTCGAGGATCGCGGCATCCAGGCCGTAGGCGACGGCCATGGAAAGGAAGGTGCGGTTGATCAGGCTGCGCGGGCCCGCGCCCTGGGAAACGTTGCTTAAGCCGATCACCGTCTTCGGAGCCGGGTCGCTCAAAAGCTTGAAATCCCTGATGGACTCCAGGATCTCCCCCATCTGCGCCTGCGCCACGTTGACGGGCAGCACGATAGGGTCAAGCAGCAGCTCATCGAGCGGGAACCCCGCCTCCTGCGCTGCGGATACGATCCCCGCGGCCAGTTCCAGGCGCTGGTCCTTGGTCTGGGGGATCCCCTTGGCGTCGATGGTAATGCCGATGAGCCTGGCTCCGTAACGCTGCGCGAGCGGAAGCAACTGCGAAAGTTTCTCGGGATCGGCGGTCGTGGAGTTGACGATACCCTTATGCGCAAGCACTTTCAACCCTGCCTCGATCACTTTGGGCTTGCTGGAATCAAGGCACAGGGGCTTATCCGTCACCTGCTGTACCGTCTCCACCAGCCAGGGCATGTCCGTTTCCGGGGTACGGCTCGCCGGCCCGCAGTTGATATCCAGCGCATCCGCTCCGGCGGCCACCTGTTCCAGGGCGCACTGCTGCACTGCCTGCGCGTCCTTTTCCCGGATCGCCTTTCCGATGCGGGAGTACATCCCGTTGATCAACTCTCCTATCACGAACATTCCCTGCTCCCTTAATTTTTCCGGTATGCCGCATCCAGATAGGACGCGACTTTTTCTATCGCTTTCGGATGGCGCATCACCAGGATATCCGCTCCGGACTGAAGCAGCGTGACCCCGGTTGCCGCTTCCCATAGTATACCACGCACGGACTCATCTCCCCAAGCGGGAAATTCCGACTGCGGCGCCACCGCCTCCTTCGTCTTCCAGGCTTCCTGGCCGATAAAACAGATGAAGGGGGACGCTACCGTCCTGTCCCCGGCCAGCGCCGCCAGGCGCGCCCGTTCCATGATGGAATAGGCATACTCCAGACCGTAGCCCAGGCCGCCGATCGTGGGATCGATGACCAGGCGTTCGAGAGGCAATCCGAGGTCCGAGATCAGGATATTGAGCTGCTTGGCGATATTGATATCGATGGGGGATTCCGCGATGACCGAATGGCCGTCCGCCAGCGCCGCGGCAGCCAGCGTCTTGTAATTGTCCTGTACCGCGCTTCCGATAAGGCAGCGCTCACCCCTGGCCGCTTCGCTTACCGCAGGCAGCACCTGGTTGTCCTTGGCGTCATCCCCGCACCCCGCGATGATCAAAGGCACGGAGACCCTCTTCAGCAGCGCCTTGATAAAGGCCGCCTCCTCCGCCGGGGTCTTATTGCCGTTATCCGGATGCGCGCCCTGCAAACGCACGCACAAAAGCTGCGCGTGGAACTTCTCGACGCAGGTTGCGGCCCACTCCAGAGGATCCTGCAATACCCGGCCATACTCGGCAGTGAGCGTCTGCGGCCACTCCTGAGGAGGAACATCCCACACCTCCCAGGCGATCACCGGCTTATGCGGCAGGTCCCCTTCCGGAAAAAGGAAGGGCAGGGTCTTCTGCCCGCCCACCTGCACCGCAGCCGACCTGGTCCCCCCCTGCTCACGGGTAGCGCCGATAGTCACCGTCGAAACCGAACCCGACCATTTTTCGATCATCACTTCTGCCATACCATCTCTCCGAGTTGGCGCAGCGCCGAGGCGGCGGGCCAGGATTGATCCGCCGACACGAGCGGAGCGCCTTCGATGCTCATCCCCGCGATCTGCGCATCCATGGGTACCGTCCCCAGAAGCTCCAGCCCGGTCTCCGCGACCCGCGAGGCCGGCACCTCTGCCTGCACCTTGTTCAGCAACAGTTTCCTTTTCCCGATCTCTATCTTAAGTTCCCCTGCCAGCGCATTGATCCGTGCGGCGGCGCGCAACCCCACCGCCGTCGGATCGGATACCACCAGCAGCATGTCCGCCCGCCGCGTGGTCCGACGGGAAAGATGCTCCAGTCCCGCCTCGTTATCGATCACCACGTACCGGTACTCCCGGGAGAGCTTCTCCATCATGGCGCGCAGGATATTGTTCACGTAACAATAGCATCCCGGCCCTTCCGGTTTCCCCATGGTGAGAAGGTCGAACCCCTCTCCTTCCGCCACCGCCTGCTGCACCTGGTATTCCAGGTACCGGTCCTTGCTCATGCCCCCCGGCACGTTATCCAGGGAAGCGGAAAGCTCGTCCAGCACCTCCCCGATGCTCCTGCCCGAAGGCAGCCCCAGCACTTCGCCTAAGTTGCTGTTGGGGTCCGCGTCGATCGCCAGGACCGATCCGGGAGAACGCTGCGCCAGGATAGAGACCAGCAGCGCGCATATCGTCGTCTTCCCCACTCCGCCTTTTCCGGCAACCGCGATGATATACGCCATAGTTCAGTGTTTCACGCTCGGGAAAAGGGTGAGGTCGGTATGGGGAAAGAACATCGCCGCCATATACTCGTCCATATACGCCGGCTCGACCGAAAGCTCCAGGTAAGTCATCTTGCGGGCCAGCTCGTCGGCAAAATTCCATCCCTCGAGAGAAAGCGCCGCCATCCGGCTTCCGGCCAGGGAACTGTTGCCGATGAAAGCGAACTTTTCCCGGGGCAGGTCCGGCAACAGGCCGATCGAAATGGCATTGTCCATGTTCACGTACGTGCCGAACCCGCCGGCGACGAAGAACGTCTCCACCTGCGAAAAAGAAAGCCCTAAATGCCTGATCAGGATGGAGACCCCGGCGTAGATCGCCGCTTTCGCCCGCTTCAGGTTCTCGATATCGGTCTCGCTGATGACGATATCCTTATGCGTCCCCGAATCCTTAGCCCACACCAGCACGTACTCCTTACCCTCGTCGGTACCGCGCAGGCGGGGATGGGAACGCTCGTCGAACTTACCCCCCTTATCCAACACCCCGGCGCGGCGCAGCGCCGCGATCAGGTCGATGTATCCCGAACCGCAGATACCGAGCGGACGTTCACCGCCGATCACGGTAAAGGAAGGTTCCAGCGTCGCAGGGTCCACCGCTATGTCCTGCAGCGCCCCTCTGGCGGCGCGCATCCCGCAGCGCACCCCGCTGCCCTCGAACGCCGGCCCGGCGGATGCCGCACAGGCGATCATGAACTCGCTGTTGCCGACGACCACTTCCCCGTTGGTCCCGATATCGATCAGCACCGAAAGCCCCGGCCTGCGGGCCAGCCCGCTGGAAAGCACTCCGGCAGTGACATCGCCCCCCACGTAACTTGCCACTCCCGGCAGACAGTACAGCAGGCCGCGGGGATTGATACGCAGGGAGATATCGGAGGCCCGCATCACCGGCACGGAGTTAAGCACCGGCACATACGGGTCCCTGCGGATATAGGACGGGTCCACCCGCAGCAGCAGGTGGGTCATGGTAGTGTTGCCGCTGGCCACGCAGCAGGTGATGTCATTGGGATCGACGGAATGCTCCGCGGCCATCTCCTGCGCCATCCCGTTCATATCCTCCACCACCGCGCGGTGCAGCTCTTCCAGGCCGTCAGAATCCTTGGCGTAGATGATCCTGGTGATCACGTCGCTGCCGAAGACCGCCTGCTTATTATACGTCGCTTTGGTCCCCAGCACCGTGCCGGTGACCAGGTCCACCAACTGTCCGGAAAGGGTGGTGGTGCCGATATCGAAGACCAGGCCGTAATTACGCGAAGCGGTATTCCCCGCCTCGATGAAAAGCATGTCCCAAAGCCCGCTGCGCATCCCGATGGTCACGGTCACTTCCCACTGCGCCGAACGCAGCAGCTCGCCCAAGCCTTTAAGGGTGGCCAGGGAAGCGTAACCGGCGCACACACAGGCGGTACGCATCAATTCCCGCTGCACCCGCTCCAGATCGCTGACCTTATCCTCGAGCGTGGGTGCCGGCAGCGTCAAGGCCACCTTGCGCACCAGAGGGCCGAAGGCGGCAGGGGCCGCGGCTTCGGCAAAGGACTGCACCTCTTCGGAATCGGAGTACTCGTTCTTAAGGCGTTGCAGCACCTCTTCCCTGGTCAGGCCGTCAAGGGAAAGCCGGGATTCCGGAGGGATCAGCACTTCGCAATCCGATGCCACCTGGGTCTCGCATGCCAGATACACCCCCCGTCCCCGCTCTTCCGCGGTCAGATGGCCGGAGGAACGGGAAAGCACCTTCCCCTTGGAGACCACCACCTTGCAGCGGCCGCACACCCCTTCGCCTCCGCAGCTGGAATTGACATAGATCCCCGCGGTGATCGCGGCGGAAAGCACGGACGTTCCCTGCGCCACCTCCACGGTCCGGTTGTCCGGAAGAAAAGATACCTTGTATTTTTGCGTCATCGGTTTTTCAGGAATGAGGGTATCCCGGCCGCTTCTTTCGGCCCTACGATCACCTTCCACCCGGTTTGATCCTCTAAGTCCCCGCTCATCACCGCGACGTACCCGGGGATGATGATCTCCTTGTGCGAGACCAGGTCCGCCACCCCGAAACGGTCCATGGCCTTGCGCACGGTCTCCCCGTTGAATTTCTCGGAAGCCCAGGCGGTAAGCACGGACTGCCCTTCTGTATCCACGGTCAGGATATACGTCGGGACCTTACTGGCCTCGACCTCCCCCAGCACGGTATAATAGCTCAGGGAAAAATTGGTGGTGACCAGCACCGGGGATTTCGCGCTCACCTGTCCGATGGGATACACTTTCGGCTCGATCTGGAGGGGTTTCTGCGGGTCGGTATAGATGTTCTGGCGGCAGGTCAGCAGCGCGAGCAACGCCGCGGGGTCCTGGGTCGCCAACAATACCATGCCGGCGTATTTCGCGACGTACGTCTGCGCTTCCAGCACCTGATCGAAGGCATCCCCCTGGTCCGCGACCGTGATCATGGGATATCCCAGCGCCCGGTTCGACTTCTTCAAGGCCAGCCGGCGCGCCTGGGTCAGGTCCCAGAGCTTCTGCGGCACGGATCTCCTTCCGGTGTCGATCATGAGTTCGGGCACTGCGGCCGCGCACTCCGAAGTCCTGGCCGCCACGTCTTCCAGGGTATTGCCGGAAACCACCAGGGGCACTCCGTGCGCCTTGGCGAGAGGAAGGATCTGCGCTAAGTCCGCTCCCGGGCCGGGAAAAAGCAAGGGCCGGCCGGCGGATATCTTCGGCAAGACCTTAGCCAGGACTGCCGGATCACCGCTCATCAGCACCAGCCCCAGATCGGTCGCCGACGCTGCGGCTTCGACTGCCGCGACGAAAGCATCTCCCCCTTTGACCTGCCGCACTGCAACCGCGTCTACGGAAAGGGTCTGGCCTACCCTCTCAAAGACCAGGGCATTGATCTTGCGCACACGCGAGGATATTTCTTCGGAAGATAAAGTATCGTCGAGAATGATCCCGATACCGCAGGGATTGAAGAATTTTTCCTCGTGCCGGAAAAGCACCGTCTCATTGCCCACGCTGAACTGCCGCTTTCCGGCGCCGATCCTGACCAGCTTGATCGGCGGCTGACTGGCGGCTTCCAGGGACGATTTTGACGCCGGACTTATATGCGGGCACTTATCGATGCCGACCGCCTTCTTGGCCAGCTGCATGGCGAACGCGAGGCAGGTCACGAACCCGCACTCACGGCAATTGGTTTTCGGCAGCAGCTTATAGATATCCAGACCGGAAAGTGCCATGGCTATTTCCTTTCAATAAGGTACAATTGGGTCTTTTTCCGGGAATACGACTTCAGGATACTCAGCCCGGGAGAAGTCAGGATCCACCTCCAGCTCGGATCGCTGAATGATTCACCGCACACCAATACCCACATCCTCCTGCCCGCCGGGATATCCTCCGGCGAGAAGACCAGTTCCTTCTCGATGAAATTATGCGTGGCGAAACGCAGCGCATAATTGCGCGCCATATACTCCCGGTCAGTGATGACCGCAAGCGGCACCTTCAGCCGCGTAAAAAGGTCAAGATAATACGCCATCCCCTGGATCGGGGTGGCCAGCAAATCCGTATCCTTCCAATCCGCCAGGATCAAGGCGCTTTCCTCATCCTTGTCCAGATACTGTGAATACCATATCCCCTTATTGTGCGACTGGAGCTGGAACGCATGCGCCACGGACCAGAGCGCCAGAAGGCCGAACAGGAGCCGTTTCGCGGGAATGCGCACCGCGGCCAAAGCGACGGCAGGGAAAAAACACAACAGGCTCCAGGAAACGAGCACGTACCTGGTACAGTGCACGAACAGGGAAATCTCGCCGGCCTTGAAAAAGAACAGTGCCGCAAAAGGGAGCAGCGCCGCCGCGCTCACCGTGACCGCCGCGGGATGGGAAACACTCCAGTCCCGCGCCCTTCCCCCCCATTGGGAAAAAGAAAGCCCCCGCATCGGCCGCAGCGCCTGGAACAACGCCAGGATACAGATCCCGGCCAGCAGGTACGTAAAGATCATCCGGTTAAAGAGCAGATACAGGACATACAAAAGTTCGGACAACCCCGGGGTATCCGCAGAATAAAGACCCTGGCCGATGTACACCCCGTACGTCCCCTGCTTGAAGACCAGGTTAAACCAGAGCGCGGGAACGCTGTAAAGGAACACCGCGAAGAAGCTCTTTATCCACGCCGCCTTATCCAATTTAAGCGGACGGAGATACGCAAGGCATAACGCCGCCTCCACTGCCAGGATCGCCACTCCGAACTGGTGCACATACAGCATCAGCGCGGAGAAACAGGCGAAGCGGCGGTACCTGCCGGGTGATCCCGAAGTCAAGAGGGTGATGAAATAATACAAAGAACAGTAGGAAACGAACAGCAGCATCCCGTAGCTGCGCAGCTCCACGGTATAGAAGATCAGCACCGTGGAAACAGCGGTCAGCAGCGCGAACCACAGACCCGCCGCCCGGCTGTACGCCCGCGCGACGATACGGTATCCCACATATAACGATGCTGCGCCCAGAGCGACGTTGACCACCCTGAACAGTTCGACCGGCACTCCCAGATGCAGCAGCAACCGGTACATAAGCAAGGCGAACGGCGAAAGGATATCCCGCGTGCCCGAAAGATGCAGCAACAGCCGGTCCCAGGGGAGATTGATGGCATACACCGTGATCGCCTCATCATACCAGTAAGGCATCCGAAGCATCATGAGGCGCAGCCACACCCCCGCCGCCAATATCCCCGTCAATAGCACGGAAAAGAACATGCTTACCGCCTGCCCCGGAGCGCAGGAGGATTCATCAACGCCGCGCTGTACCCGGCGCCAAAACCGTTATCGATATTGACCACCGTCACGCCCGGGGAGCAGCCGTTAAGCATCGTCAGTAACGCGGCCAGCCCTCCGAAACTCGCGCCATATCCTACGCTGGTCGGCACCGCGATCACCGGGACCTGCACCAGGCCGCTCACCAGGGAAGCCAGCGCTCCCTCCATCCCGGCCACCACGATCACCACTCTGGCCTCGCGTATCCGCTCCAGACTGGCAAAAAGCCTGTGCACTCCCGCCACTCCTACGTCATAGATGCGCTCGGCCTTCTGACCCATGATCTCAAGGGTGACCGCGGCCTCCTCCGCAACGGGAATGTCGCTGGTCCCTGCGGTGATCACCACGATCTTGCCCTCTGCCGCGGCGCGGGCCTTGGAAACATACCCGATACGCGCCAACGCATGATAACGCAGGGAAGGGAACTTCCTCTTCAGCCAGCGGTACGTCGGCGCGTCCAGCCTGGTCAGGATCGGGTCCTGCGAATGACAAAGCAACTCTCCGACTATTTTGGAAAGATGCGGGCGGGATTTACCCTGGCAGAACACCGCCTCGGCATAACCCCGGCGCCGGCAGCGGTCCGTATCGAGCTTCGCGCACCCGATATCGGCATACGCGCGTCGCGCAGGCATGCGTTATCCCCGCACGATGAACCAGGCCATCAGGATGACCAGGAGCGCCGCCAGGATATAAAAATCGTTGAAATAGAAAAAATCGCTTATGCGCTCGCCCATAGGATAGGCGTGCGCGGCCGCGGCCTTATGCGCGGAAGGCCGGTGCTTTTTGCGGTACTCTTCCACCTCGAGCCTCTTGAAACGGAGGTACACTCCGCCCACCTTGTAGGCAGGCAGCACCCCTGACTCCGCGAAGTCGATGACCTCGCGCTCGGAGACTCCCAGCACCTGGGATACTTCCCGTATGGTAAGCAGTTTTTCAACAGCCATTGCAGGTATCCATCCTTATCGTTTGGCCACTTCCCCTGAGGCGATCCAGTTATCGACCGCCCGGCGGTCGAACCTGAACACTTCCCCTTCCTTCTGGCAGGGGATCTTCCCGGCCGCGGCCCACTCCGAAACGGACTTCACGTCCACTTCCAGATACCGGGCCACCTCATCGATATTGAAAAAATCATGGAGCATCGAACAACGGCCTTCCAGCACCGCGCCTTCGGCGATGTTCAACCGCGCGGGAAAGATATCCCCCTCGACCGACGCGGTCGGCAGAAGCGTCAGGCGCTGGCGCGCGGAGATCTTGCCCTTGACCTTGCCTCCGACGATAATATTATCGCCGGTGATATCTGCCGTCACCAGGGCGGAAGGCCCGATGGTCAGGTTACCCTTGGTCTCCAGAGTGCCGTCGAACTTGCCGTTGATCCGCAGGTTGACCGGCTCTTTGAATACCATGGACCCCTGCATGGAGGCATCGACATCCAGTACCCGCTCCTCGTCCTTCTTCCTGCTGTTAAATGCCATCCTCCTCGCCCCCCTTCCGACATTCGCGCTTATCGAAGCATAGCGCTTCAAAATACCTCAAAAAGAACAGTACCACCAGCGTCAATACCGTGGTCAGGAGCGCCGCGCTGGTAAAACCGCATCCTACGGCCAGGCCGATCGCGGCCACCACCCAAAGGCTGGCAGCGGTAGTCAGGCCCATCACCCTGTCCACCCCCTCCTTCATGATCGCGCCTGCACCCAGGAAACCGATGCCCGTGATCACCCCGGCGGCGATCCTGCTGGGGTCCATCGCTACTTTAGAGCTATATATATCAAAAACATACATCGATGTCAACATGATAAGGCAGGAGCCTAAAGACACCAGCATGTGCGTACGCAAGCCGGCATTTCTCCTTACCATTTGGCGCTCTAACCCGATGAGCCCGCCCAACAATGCCGACAACACCAACCGCAGCGCGATTTCCTTATCGCTCATGCCCCCTCCTTTACGATACGGCTTTCAGAATACCCGCAGTCGCACCCTTTTTGAACAATTGATACCCGAAACCCGCCACCATGGCCGCATTATCCATACACAGGGGTTTGGAAGGGAAATAGACCTTGATCCCCTCCTCCTGGCAGCGCTCCTGCGCCATCTCCCGCAGCCGGTTGTTCGCCGCAACGCCTCCTCCTACCACCAGGGAACGCAGGCGCGTAGCCCGGCAGGCAGCCACCGACTTAGCCACCAGGACCTCGAGGGCATTTTCCTGGAAGGATGCCGCGATATCGCATACTTCCTTCCGGCTCAATTTCCTGGCGCCGTTGCGCGTTGCCTTGCGCACGTGATAAAGCACCGCGGTCTTGATACCGCTGTAGCTGAAATCAAATGGCCTGGCGGTGTTGGAACAGGAGAAACGGTACGCCCGGCGATCCCCCTGCCGCGCGGCTTTCTCCACTTCCGGGCCTCCGGGATATCCCAGGCCGATGATCTTGGCGACCTTATCGAAGGATTCCCCGCAGGCGTCATCCTGGGTCGAGCCGAGCAGTTCGATACGGTCGAAATCCTTCACCGCATACAGGCTGGTATGCCCGCCGGAGACGATCAGGCCGGCAAAAGGCAGTCGCAGCGCCTTATCCTGCAGATAACCGGCATAGATATGGCTGAGGATATGGTTCACGCCCAGCACCGGCACCTCCAGCGACTGGCCCAGCGCCTGGGCGAAGCTCACCCCCACCAGGAGGGAACCCAGCAGCCCGGGGGTCTGCGTGACGCACACCAGCCCGATCTGCGGCTTGCGGATGCCCGCCTCCTCGATCGCCGCTTCGGTCACCTGCGCGATCGTCTCGAGCTGCATGCGGAAAGCGATCTCCGGGATCACCCCCCCGTACTTGCGGTGCTGCCGCACGCTGGATACCGTGACGTTGGAAAGCACCTTGCGGCCGTCCGCCACGATGGACGCGGAGGTCTCATCACAGGAGGTCTCGATCCCCAGCACGAACATCACTGTTTCCTTCCTTCCCCGGCCTTAGGCCTGGCGATCAGCGCCGACACGGGAAGTATCTCGTATCCCTCGGCGATCATCTCCGGGACCATCTCTTTGAGCACCAGCAGCGTGTTCACCCGGTCATGGCCTATCCCCACTGCCCGGCCGGAAAGCGCCGCCTTCTTTTTGAGCTTATTCACCTGTCCGCGGATATACTGCGGATCGCTCTGGTTGTCCAGGAAGACATCCCGGGGAATGCTGGGGACACGCTCCAGGGACGCCTTGGCCGCGGCCACGGATTTCGAGGTCACGTAACTGTCCAGGAAATAAAGCCGGCGGCGCCGCAATTCCTTCATCAGCACGGTCATCACCTTATCGTCACCGGTCGCTTTCGACCCCTGGTGGTTGGACACGCCCTTCGCGAATTTAAGATCATCCAGGTCGGCAGAGAGGATCGCCCGTATCTGCGCGGGATCCATGGTGGTCAGCACGGTGTTGCGTTCCCAGTGCAGCCGCTCATACGGCTCCATCGGCAGATGCAAGATGACCTCTTTGCCGGAAGCATGTGCCCGGGCAGCCACGATCTCGGAATACGGCAGGTTCGGCAGCACCGCCAGGGTGATCGGAGCCTGGATCTGCTCCAGCTCCTGCATATTGTTGAGATTATACCCCCAGTCATCGAGCACGATGGCGATATACCCCTTGGACCCGGATACTACCGGCGCTACCGGAGGCACGACCGCGGGAACGGTCACCGCGGGTGCGGGAGGCGGCGCAGGCACGAAGGCCTTCACCGTTTTTTTAGCCGCAACCGGGCGCTTCGCCGCAGGCTTGACCTTGCGGGCAGGCTGCTGCTTTCCGGTAAACATGATCACCCACTGCAGCACCACGATCACTGCCAACAGCGCGATGATCCCTCTGTAGCCTCCCGTACTTTGTTTCATCGCTTGGGTTCCGTCCTCGCCGCGCCTACGATTCGCAGCGCCTTAAGCACATCGAGCGCCCTGACCACTTGCACGTCCTTTTTATAATCGTACGCTTCCTTTACCGCGTTTGGTTTCGCGGGATCGGCGGGAACATCCACCTGATCGAACACCTCTTCGATGCTCAGCGCCGCCTCATCCTTATTCTTATCCTTCGCGTCATCCTCGGAAACGTCGGGCACGGGAACCTCGATATCCGGCTCTACCCCCTTGCCGTGGATCTCCCGGCCTAACGGAGTATAATATTTGCTGGTGGTCAGACGTAGCCCCGAACCGTCCGCGAGCGGGATCACGGTCTGGACCGACCCCTTGCCGAAGGATTTATTCCCGATGATCACCGCCCGCTTGTAATCCTGCAGGCAGCCGGCCACGATCTCGCTTCCGGATGCCGATCCTTCGTTGATCAGCACCACCATGGGCAACGTCAGCATCGGCTTGGGGTTCTTGGCCAGGAACTCCGTATCCTGGTCCTTCTTTCGCCCCTTGGTGGAGACGATGACCTTTCCGTTCTCCACGAACTCGTCCGCGCAGTTCACCGCGCTGTCGAGCAGACCGCCGGGGTTATTGCGCAGATCCAACACCAGCGCCTGCATCCCCTGTCCCTGCAGCTTTTCCAGGGAAGAGATGAGATTCTTGTCCGTATCCTCCCGGAACTCGACGATGCGGATATACCCGATGCCGTCCTCGAGGATCCGCGCCTCCTTGATATCGGTGATGGTGATGATCCCCCGGACCAGCTTGAAATCCATGACCTTCTTCACCGATTCCCGCAGTACCGTCACCGTCACGGGATCCCCGGGCTTGCCGCGCAGCATCTTGACCGCCTCCGGAAGGGTCATATCCCGGGTGACCTTGCCGTCGATCTTCACGATCCGGTCGTTGGGCTTCAACCCCGCCTTCCAGGCCGGAGTATCCTCGATGGGGGTGACCACGGTCAATATCCCGTCCCGCTGCGATATCTCGATACCGATCCCCCCGAACTTGCCCTCGGTGTCGGTCTTAAGCTCGTTGTACGCATCCGGATCCATGAACTGGCTGTGCGGGTCGAGGGAGGAAAGCATCCCCTTGAGCGCGCCGTAAATGAGGTCCTTGGACTTGACCTCGGTGACATAATCCGACTGCACGTAGGTCAGCGCATCGGAGAAAAGCTCGATCTGCCTGAAAAGGTCGTCATCCTTCTTCTTATCGGTGGCGCTGATACTGTAGGTGGCCAGCGCCAGTGCCGATAACGAAGCGAACACCGTCACCCATAGCAACCTTCTTCCTGCCGTACGCGTAGACATCGTCAAGCTCCTTGCAGTTTTTTGCGCAACAACTCCTGCACCACTTTCGGATTCGCCTTGCCCTGGGACCTTTTCATCACCTGTCCGACCAGGAACATCAGCGCGTTCTCCTTGCCGGAGAGGAAATCCTGGACCGACCTCGGGTTGGCCGCCACCGCCTCCGCCACGAACGCATCCAGCGACGAAGAATCCGATATCTGCCCCAGATTCTTCTCGGCGATGATCTCTCCCGGTTTCTTTCCGGATGAGGCCATCTCCCTGAGCACTTCTTTTCCCGCAAGGTTGGAGATGACGCCGTCGCGCACCGCCACGGCCAGCTCCACCAGCCCTGCCGCGGAAATCCCCAGCTCGCCGATCCGTTCTTTACCGAGGGCTGCGGCCAGGGAACGCACCGCGCCGGTAAGCCAATTCACCACGGGTTTTTTATCCGCTCCAGGGAAGAGCCGAAGGCACTCCTCGGAGAATTCCGCATCCGGTTTGACCTGCGTCAGCACGGCGGCATCCGCCTCCAGCATCCCGTACTGAGAGACAAACCTGGCGCGCTTGGCGTCCGGCAGCTCCGGCAGGGTCGCACGGATACCCGCTATCTTTTCCTGTGAGATCAGGCAAGGGGCCAGGTCCGGCTCGGGAAAATACCGGTAATCCTTAGCCTCTTCCTTCGAGCGCATGGACACGGTGGTCAGCGTATCCGCATCCCAAAGCCTGGTCTCCTGCACCACCCGCCCTCCCTCGTCCAGCACCTCGGCCTGGCGCTTCTCCTCGAATGCCAGCGCATCGCGCACCGCCCGGAAGGAATTCAGGTTCTTCAACTCCGCCTTGGTGCCCAGCTCGGTTTGTCCCCGGGGCCGGATGGAGATGTTCGCATCGCAGCGCAGGAGGCCTTTTTCCATGTCGCAATCGGAAACTTCCAGATACTCCAGAATGCTCTTGAGCCTGGTCAGGTATTCATACGCCTCCTGGGGAGAGCGCATATCCGGAGCGCTGACGATCTCGAGCAAGGGTATCCCGGTGCGGTTGTAATCCACCAGGCTGCCCTCCTCCTTGTGCACCAGCTTCCCGGCATCCTCCTCCAGATGCGCCCGGACGATCCCGATGCGCTTGGTCCCTGCATCCGTCTCGATATCCAGATACCCGTCCTTGGAGACCGGCATATCATACTGGGAGATCTGGTAGTTCTTGGGCAGATCGGGATAATAGTAATGTTTGCGGTCGAATTTGGTATATTCCTGCACGGTGCAATGCAGGGCCAGCCCCACTTTGATGGCATGGTCCAGCGCCGCGGCATTGAGCACGGGAAGGGTCCCCGGAAATCCCAGGCACACCGGGCACACCTGGCTGTTCGGGGGCGCGCCGAATTCCGTCGCGCATCCGCAGAACGCCTTGGTGCGGGTCTTCAGCTGCACGTGCACTTCCAGTCCGATCACGGTCTCGTATGCCATATGCGTATTATACCTTGGGCCTCATGGTATGCCAGGGGGTCGCCTGTTCATACGCGTGCCCCACGCGGAAAAGCGTCGCTTCGTCAAAATTCTTCGCCAGCAGCTGCATTCCCACCGGCAGCCCCTCCCTGGTGAACCCGCACGGCAGGGACATCGCCGGGATCCCCGCCAGGTTCGCGGAGATGGTGAATATGTCCGAAAGGTACATCTGCAGGGGGTCCTGCGATTTCTCCCCGATGCGGAATGCCGGTGTCGGCGCGGTAGGGGTGAGCAGGCAATCGCACTGGGCGAACGCCCTTTCGAAATCCCGGGCGATCAGGGTGCGCACTTTCTGCGCCCGCAGATAATACGCGTCGTAATACCCGTGCGAAAGCGCGAAGGTGCCCAGCAGGATGCGGCGCTTGGCCTCGGGGCCGAACCCCGCACCGCGGGTCTTCATGTACATGGGGATCAGCGCGCTCGCGGGAACGCGCAGGCCGTACTGCACCCCGTCGAAACGCGCCAGGTTGGAACTGGCTTCCGCCGTCGCCACGATATAATACACCGGCACCGCGTATCTGGTGTGCGGCAGGGAGACTTCCCGGACCGTACAACCCTTCTGCTGCAGCAGCGCAATGGCCTCTTTTAGCGCAGCATCGACCTGAGGATCGATCCCTTCGATGAAATACTCCTTCGGGATGCCTATGGTCATGCCTTTGATATCCTCCCCGAGACAGGCGGTGAAATCCGGCACCGGGACATCGGCAGAGGTGGAATCGCGGGGGTCATGGCCGGCGATCACCTGCAGCAGCAGCGCGGCGTCCGCAACGCTTTTGGCGAGCGGGCCGATCTGGTCCAGGCTGGAGGCGAACGCGATCAATCCGTACCGGGATACCCTTCCGTACGTCGGCTTGACCCCTACCACTCCGCAGAACGCTGCCGGCTGCCTGATGGAACCTCCCGTATCCGATCCCAATGCCCAGATCGCCTCGTCAGCGGCCACTACCGCAGCCGAACCGCCGGAGGAGCCTCCCGGCACCCGCTGTAAATCCCAGGGATTGCGGGTAGGGCCGAAAAAAGAGTTTTCGGTGGAAGATCCGAAGGCGAACTCATCCATGTTGGTCTTGACCGCCAGCAGGGACGCGCCTGCCTCCTTCAGCTTCGTCACGACGGTAGCGTCATAGGGCGGGACGAACCCTTCCAGGATACGGGAACAGCATTCCGTACGGACCCCTTCGGTACAGATATTATCCTTCAGGGATACCGGCAGTCCGCGCAAAATCCCCCCCGCGGCCGCGGATGATGCGGGAATGACGAAGGGGTTCGAGTCCTTGCGCACATAGCCGTTGATCTTCTGGTCGGCCGCGGCGATACGCGCCCGCAATCCGTCGATGACCGCGTCTGCCGCAAGGCTTTTCGCGCCGATCTTCGAGAGTAATTGTTGTGCGGTCAAGGAGTTCTTTTCCATAGAGAAGATGCCGGATCCAGGATTATTCGATCACTTTAGGAACGCCGAAGAATTCGCCTTCCCTGCGCGGCGCATTGCGCAGCGCCTCAGCATTCTCCAGGGAAGTACCGGGCAGGTCTTCGCGCAGGACATTGCGCAGGTTCAATACGTGGCTTGTCGCAGCGACACCGGAAATATCCGCTTCGGTCAGGGTATCGATGAAATCAAGGATCCCCGTAAGCTGGCCCGCGAGCACGGAAAGCTCCTGCTCATCCAGCTCGATCCTTGCCAGATGTGAAACGTATTCTACCGTCTTTCGGTCGATGGACATGGGTGTGTCCTTAGCTTTCTATTCCAGGCGTTTCAGTATCTCTTCGTTGGAGATCGGCTTGACCAGCACTTCCCGGGCGCCCGCGGCCAGCGCCTGCTGTTCGATCGTACCGTCGGAAAGGCCGGTGATGAGGTAGAACGCTACCTCCGGGTCGTTCTTCTTCGCCTGTTCCAGGATATCCAGGCCGGAGCGGTCGGAATCGATACGCATATCACAAAAGACCACATCCGGACGCACGGAGGCAAGCAGTTCCATGGCCTGGGGAGTAGTGGTGGCGCAGTAGACCTCGAACTTTTTCCTGGTCAGGTATGCCTTCTGGAACTCCACCACGTCCTGCTCATCATCTATCACGAGAATTTTTTTCGGCATTTACACCTCCAAATACGCAATCTACTATACTCCAATACCTTCGGAAATTCAAGGCTTTTTCGGCCTGTTCCGGCAGCAAAACGCGCAAATACCCCTGGACAAACACTATGATTTAGGTAAAATAAATTATTCTGATCCAGGGACGGTTCTGATTTACGGTTAAAACTGTCCCCTAAGGGGACAGTTCTCCTCACGAGCGAGAACCGTCCCTACAACAAGGAGACCTATGGCAACCACCGCACCGAAGTACTACCTCGATAAAGACAATTCATTCGTCATTGAGAATTATAATTATGCCAAACCCTTCGCCAACTTCTTCCCCGGCATAGCGGGCAAGTACGGCGTACCCATCTGGGTCTTCTACGCCAACCGGGGCCAGGCGATCGCCAGTTTCGGGACTAAAGATAAGGACCACGCCATCCTCGAGTTCTTCCCGGCCAATAAGACCTGGCAGTTCGTCAGCAACCACGGATTCCGCACCTTTTACAAGGTCTCGGGCAAAAAACAGACCTATTACGAACCTTTCCATAACGGATACGCCAGCGAACGCTTCTCCCTGCACAACCTGATGCGCATCACCTCTTCCGACCTGATCCTGGAGGAGACGAACGAGACCCTGGGCCTGCACACCCGGGTGCACTATTATACGATCCCCAACGATTCCTACGGCGCGCTGGTAAGGGAAGTAACGGTCACCAACACCTCCCGCAGCGCCAAAGAGATCGAGATCATCGACGGACTTCCCCAGATCGTCCCCTTCGGCACCAACAACTGGTTCCTGAAACACCTCTCGCGGACCATCGAAGGCTGGATGAACGTGGAGAACCTCGAGCACGGAGTGCCCTATTTCAAGCTGGCGGTCGATCCTTCCGACCGGCCGGAAGTGGTGCACATCCACGAAGGCAATTTCTATCTCGGGGTGCATGAGGAGCGCGGCGTTAAAAAGCTGCTCAAGCCCCTGGTCGACCCCGCGACGGTATTCGGCCAGATCACCGATTTCTCGCAGCCGCACGCCTTCCTTTCCGCAAAACGCTTCACTGCGCCTGCGCATGAGACCACCACCAGTAAAACCCCCTGCGCCATGCTTCATCTGCGGGCAACCCTGGCAGCGGGAAAATCGAAGTCCTTTTCCGCAGTGGCGGGTTACCTGCGCTCCAAGGATTTGCTCGGGTCCTTGACAAAGAAATGCCTTACCCCGGGATACCTGGAAGCGAAAAAGGCGGAGAACAGGACGCTCATCGCCTCCCTGGAAGCCAACGTCGAAACGGCCAGCGCCTCCAAAGAGTTCGATCTTTACTGCAAGCAGACATATCTGGACAACCTCCTGCGCGGAGGTTTCCCCCTCACCTTCTCGTCGGGGGAAGTGTTCTACCTCTATTCCCGCAAACACGGGGACCTGGAACGGGATTACAACAATTTCCAGATCCAGCCCTCCTACTTCTCCCAGGGCAACGGCAATTACCGCGATGTCAACCAGAACCGCAGGCTCGACACCTGGTTCAATCCGAAGGTCGGTGACTCCAATATCGTGGCCTTCATGAACCTGCTGCAATCCGACGGGTACAATCCGCTCGTGGTCAAAGGCTCCACCTTCACCCTGCAAGATTGCCGGGGCATGCAGGATGCGCTGCGGGCCTCTCTTCCGGCGGAGGACCAGGCAAAAGTGCAGAAACTCTGCGATTTCCTGGCCAAACCATTCACTCCCGGTGACCTGGCCATCTACCTGGAACAGCACGGCCTGGCCGCAGACAGCAAATCGATGGACGAGATCGTGGAAACCGCCATCCGTTTCTCCCGCAAGATGCAGGACGCCGAACACGGAGAAGGTTTCTGGAGCGACCACTGGACCTATAACCTCGACCTGATCGAGAATTACCTTTCCCTGTACCCGGAGCAGAAACGCTCCCTCCTCTTCGAAAAGAGGATCTTCACCTTCTTCGACAATGCCGAGTACGTCAAGCCGCGCAGCGAAAAACACCAGCTGCACGACGGCAAGGTCAAGCAGTTACACTCGGTTGGCGTCGATACCGCAAAAAAAGAGCTGCTCAAGAAGCGCCTCCAGCTTCCCCATACGGCGCGCACGGGATACGGCACGACGGACGAAGTATACAGCACCAGCCTTTTCAACAAGCTCTTATGCCTGGCGGCCAACAAATTCGCCTCGCTTGACCCCATGGGCATGGGGATCGAGATGGAAGCGGACAAGCCGAACTGGTATGACGCGCTTAACGGACTGCCGGCGCTTTTCGGCTCCTCTTTGAACGAGACCCTGGAGCTGCGCAGGCTGATGCAGTTCATGCAGGATGCCCTTACGCTCCACAGGTCCGACACCCTGCCTGTCACGGAAGAAGTGGCGGCACTGATGCAGGAGCTGGTTGCGGCGATCAAGGACACCTACGCCGACGAGAACGATATCCGTTTCGCCTTCTGGGATGCCACGCACACGGTCAAGGAACTGTACTGGCAGAAGACTCGCCTGGGTTTTTCCGGGACCGAAACCGGGACGCCCGTTCCCCAGATCAAAGAGTTCCTCACCCTTGCCTGCCGGAAGCTCGATGATGGTATCGCGGCGGCAAAAGATAAAGAAAGCGGCCTGTATTACGGGTATTTCATCCATGAGCCGGTGACATTTGAATTGACGAAGGCTCCCCTGGTCAAGGTCACCTCATTCAAACAGGTAAAGCTTCCCTTCTTCCTGGAAGCGCAGGTACACGCCATGAAGACGCTCGCAACGCGCGAAGCCAAAGCCTTGCACCTTTCGACCAAAAAGAGCCCTCTTTTCGACAAGAAGCTCGGGATGTACAAAGTGACCTCGCCGCTTGCACCCATGCCGCTGGAGATCGGACGCTGCAGGGTATTCGCTCCCGGCTGGCTGGAGAACGAGTCCATCTGGCTGCATATGGAGTATAAATACCTCCTGGAGCTGCTGAAGAAGGGAATGTACGAGGAATTCTATGCGGAGATACCGCAGACCCTGATACCGTTCATGAAACCAAGCGTTTACGGAAGAAGCGTCCTGGAGAACTCGTCCTTCATCGCCAGCAGCGCGTTTCCGGACAAGTCCCAGCACGGCACGGGATTTGTGGCCAGGCTCTCCGGCTCGACCGCCGAGTTCCTGCAGATGCTGCTTACCATGAACTACGGGCCAGCCCCCTTCTTCCTCAACGCTCAGGAACAGCTTAACCTGCGTTTCGCCCCGGCGCTCGCGAAATGGCTCTTTGCGCCGCGCACCAAGACCTACCAGTGCACGTTCCTCGGCTCGGTCAAGATAACCTACCTGAACCCTTCGCTTAAGGATACCTTCGGAGCAAAGGGCGCGAAGGTTACACGGATATCCTTTACCTGCGCCCAGGGCAAAGCGGTTACCATCCAGGGAGATACCATTCCCGCCCCTTACGCCGCGCAGGTGCGCGAGAAGCGCATCAAAGAGATATCCATCGAACTGAAGTAACGCACCGACCATAAAAAAAGGCCGGGATTATCTGATCGATAATCCCGGCCTTATATTTTTACGCAGACTGGTAACGCGGCGTTAGAACTTCCTGCGGTAATACATCCTGAAGATATGCTGGGTCTCCAGCGTGGAAAGGCTCCCTCCGAAGGGATCGAAGGTAACCGACGCAATGGGGCTTCTTCCTCCCTCCCCGTACTGCAACACCAGTTCGTCGTCCTGCCAGGGAAGGTATCGCAACTCCGAGAAGAAGTTGTGGAAGCCCATATAGATCTTGTCATGGCCGTCGAGCAGCCGGTTGACGTCATTCCAGCGAGAATAGGTATACTTGAAGAGCAGCCCGAGCTTCTTGGTCGGCATATATGCGACCTCCAGGCCGATATGGTTCATGTTGTCGTCGATCATACCCGCGCCCTTAAACTCATTGCGGGTGTAATCAAGATAGATCTCCATGGTCTCCATGGGAGACAGGCGCAAGCCGGTCTTGAAGATATCGAAGTAATCATACGGGGGCAGCGGATAAAATCCCTGGCTGTAAAGGAACGGATATTCCCGGCGATAGTTACGGTCATACTCGGAGAAGGTGGTCATGCTCGAGCTGTTGAGGACACCGCGCGGGAAGTTATCCGTGCCCAGGGTGGAATCATTCGTGCGCTCCCACACTCCCGAGATCGCAGCCCACTCGGTGAACGCATACTCGAGCCCCGCCGAACCGGTCTTAAGCGTCGGGCTCATCTCGTCCTGGATGGCGGCATTCGCCAGGTATTCCCCGGTCGCGGTATCGAATATGAACGGATCCACCCCGCCCGTGGTCTTCGGCAGCTTGTGATAGATACCCAGCAGTTTTGCGGTCAGCTTATCAGTAAGGCCGAACGTCAGCTCGTCCCTGATCACATTCTCTATGAATTTACCGTTCGCCTCGTGCACGTTGCGCACGTCGAAAAGGTTCTCCAGCCTCGACTGGGGCAACACCGTCTCCACGCGCAAACCTATGGAATCGCGCCCCACATCGATACCGTCGCCGATACGGTACGGCGAGATATCATCCCAGCTTAAGCTCGGAGAGGACAACCCCTCGTAATAGAACTGGAACGGCTTGCGGAAATGGATGTGCCTGGACCAGAACGTATCGTCCCTGGTCTCGCGGTAATTGGAAAGCGCGGGATCGAATCCCTGATCCATATGCGCCGCGAAAAGCTTGGCTTTGGCGAACACATCCTGATCCTCTTCTGGTTTGAGCTCGTTATACCCGAATTTCAGGTCCATCAGCGGCCGCTGGGGATAGGTGCCCATCACCGAGACCATATAGGCGTTCCCGCGGGATTCGGTCTTGTAATCGTCGTTGGTCTTATCCCGGCCGGTCTGGGACCCGGCGATCTCCATCTTGGCCTGCACGCCCTCTACCGGTTCGTACGCCGCATCATACCCCCACACCGCATTGGTGTAATCCCGGTCATTATCCTGATTCAAGCCCACCCGGTAGGTGAAAAGCCCGCCGATGCTGAAGTTCTCCAGCATCCGGTACGTCATCCGGGATGCGCTGATAAGGTTGTTGAAATCATCATAATCCTGCCACAGGGTCAGCGGTGTGGCGAAAGTCGTGGCGAAATTCACCCCCTCGAGAGGCGACATCTCCAGGGACGCGCCGCGCAGCGAAGTGAGCCTGGTGCCGTCGCTGTCACGGGTGAAATAAGAGAGCGAATCGTCGAACTTGCCCTTGGTGAAATCCACCGGAGTTGCTCCGTAATTCAGCTTGCCCGGCCTCCAGCTGTCCAGCCAGGGGCTCTGCTGCCAGTACATATGATTGTTGGAAAGGGCCAGCGGATCGCTCGTGCTCAACGCCTGATCCTGATAGGCGATCGGGAACACCCGGAACTTGGTGCCCGGCTGGGTATAATCCACCCAGAATTCCCGGATCGGCTTGAACTCCATATCGATCTTGGTGTCGGGGATACGGAAAGTATCGTTCGGTGTAAATGCGCCGGGGACGGTGAACGCCTGCACTTCTCCGTTATAGACCTTCACTTCGGGGATATTCAGGGAATTACCGAACCGGTCGCTGAGGACCTTCTCGTTGACCAGATAACGGGTATTGGACCAGTACTTAAGCTCGACCTCGGCCGTATCCCCGAAATCGCTGGAGATGGTGGTCTTCGGCCCCTTACCCACAAAGCTCCAGGGATCGACCACGATATTGCTGTGAGCATTGAACCCCTGCTCGTATTCCGTATCCAGCTCGACCTTGACCCGGTCGAAGACGCGCGCGTCGAAGGTATTGGTACGGCGGTCATACGCCCGGTCGGAGAGCAAACGGTAATTCTTTTCATTGAGATCGGCGTTGGCCTGCTTCCAGATGAAATCCCGCTCGTCAATGCCGGCGCTTACCTGCATCTCCCCTTTGACCGAGAAGGGCCCGAGCTGCTTTGATTTCTTTTCCTCCGGGACCCCCTCATCAACGGGTGCCTGCAGGCGCTTTTCCATGCGGTTGAGGGTACCCGAGACCTTTGAAAGCCGGGAAAGCTTCATTTCTTCGGGAGCCTTCTGGCGTTCGCTGATATCGATCTCGGTATCGCGGCGGAAAATTGCGGAAACGTATTTCTGTGCGGTGGGATTGCCGGGCTCGATCAGAAGGACCTTCTCGAACTCCTGAAGGGCATCATCGAACTTGCCCATCTTGTAATAGGTAGCCCCTAACTCATTGAGATATTGTACTGCCTGGCTTTGCGCGAGCGCGCGAGAAGAACAAGAGGCCGCAACGAAAACCGATGCAAGAAGTATGGGGAGGATGATTTTTTTCATTGCCGCTTCTTATTATAAAAAGATTTCGCGGCATGTCAACAAAAAAAATCCGGCGTTTCCACCGGATGCTGTATATCCTCAATGTGCGGGCACCAATATCCTGTACCCCCCTGTTTCTACCCCTGCGCCCCCATCGTCGCTGCGGTGAGCTGAATGCGCAGCGTATGCATGTAATTCACCAGGTAAAGTTTTTCCTCGTGCATCACATACACCCCGCCTTTTATTTTGCAAAAAAATCTTTCGCGCTGGTCCTTGGTATTGCGGTCCTTGATCACATGCACATATGGTTCGGGCTTAGGGAGTTCCGTACCGCACGCCACTTCCCTGACCATATACATAAAATGGCGGTTGATCACACTGTGAATGCCGTTGTTATCGAGCACTTCGCTGCTGGCAATCACCTTGCGCCGTTTTTCGACAGAAGTCAGGTTTTTGAATACCAGATCGCGCATTTTAACCTCAGGGTTTAAAAAAACGGGTTGCCGTATCTAATGATCATCCGGCAACCCGTCAGCCCCACTTCACTGCTGGCTGGTGGGTCTTGCTTGATAAAGTATGTCTCGTAACTCATTGGCATTCAAGAGTAAAACGAGGTTTTTTCGAAAGCGTTTGCTTTAGGGACGCTCCTAAAGGGGACGCCCCTGAAAGGGACACCCCTGAGCCTAATTTAACTGAATAAGGAGTGAAAATGAGGAAATTTTTTCAGGAAATGAGAAATAAAACTTTTTATTGGCTCAAAACAGGAAGAGGGGTGTCCCCTTTGGGGGCGTCCCCTTTAGGAGCGTCCCTGAATGCGGGGTTCTTTGCCTTGAAGAAGTCGGGAGATGTTGGCATGATGCCGGAATACCACGAACAGGGCCAGAAGGATCCCGGCGCCTAAGATCACTTTCGACTGCACGAACAACGCGATATATATAGGAAGGGCTGCCGCCGCAATGATCGATCCGAGGGAAACAAAACGGCTGGCCAGGAAAACCACGCCCCACGTCGCCACCACGCACAGGATCACCAGCGGCATTCCGGGGATGCGAAACGCCAGTCCGATCAGCACCCCCAGGGACGTCGCCACCCCCTTGCCCCCCTTGAACTGCAGGAATACCGTCCAGTTGTGACCGCATATCGCCACCACCCCGCACACCACCAGCAACACGTCCTGCGGGAAAGAAGGCATCCTCGCGGAGGCCATCGGACCGATCACCGCCACCGCCACCGCGCCCTTGAGCACGTCCAGCAGCAGCACCGCGATCCCCGGCCCCTTGCCCAGCACGCGCAGCGCATTGGTCGCGCCCACGTTCCCCGAGCCGTGCGCACGGATATCGATCCCCTTGAGCAGGCGTCCGAAAAGATACGCCGTCGGGATCGCCCCGAGCAGATAACTAATGAGTATTCCGGCGAATATCCACAGCATAGAGTTTTTTGAACCCCCGCATCACGTAATCCACGCCCGAAATGACGGTAAAGAACACCGCGCTCCACCACAACACCGGAGCACCCTGCGTCCACTGCAGCAGCACGGCGATCGCCGCGGACATCTGGAAGGTGGTGGTCAGCTTCCCCCACCGCGTCGGCGAGATGTCCAGGTCCTGTTTGACGATGAAAATGACGATCGTCCCGAGAAGGATCAGCACGTCCCGGCTGATCACGGTCAGCACCACGCCCAGGGGGAAATGCAGCGGGAACTTATCGAAGGAAAGGCAGACGAACGCGCTCATCAGCAGGAGCTTATCCCCCAAAGGATCGAGGATCATCCCCGCCTCCGACTGCATCTTCGACTTGCGCGCGATGTAGCCGTCCAGCGCGTCCGAGATCACCGCCAGGATGAATATCCCCAACGCCAAATACCGCAGGTGCTCCTTCCCCGGCACATAATAGATCAACGTGGCGATGAACAGAGGAACGGTCAGTATCCGGAACGTGGAGATCTTATTGGCGAAGTTCATACGCTTATTGGATCAGCTGTATCCGGTTCAAAGGCCAGTAAATGATGAACGCTTTTCCCAGCACGTTCTTCTTCGGCACGAAACCCCAGTACCGGCTGTCCTGCGAGGAACGGGAATTATCCCCCAGCACATAATACGAATCCGGAGGCACCGTGATCTTCTGCCCCTCCTGCCCGAACATCCCGCGATTATAATAATACATCTGCCGCAGCACCGGATGGTCCACCGGCTTGCCGTTGGCGAAAATGGTGCCGTTCTTGATCTCGATGACGTCCCCGGGCAGGCCGATGAGCCGCTTGATAAAATCCTTCTTCGGGTTTTCCGGATAGATGAACACGATCACGTCCCCGCGCTGGGGATCGCGCACCTTGGGCAGCCTAAGGTCGGTAAAAGGCACCAGCGCCCCATACAGGAACTTATTGACCAGGATGATATCCCCTTCCTGGAGCGTCATGCGCATGGATCCCGTGGGGATCTTGAACGCCTGCACCACGAATGCCCGTATCACCATCGCCAGGAGCAGCGCGACGACGATCGACTCCACCCATTCCCGAATCACCGCGAGACGTCTCTGGCGGGCGCTCTTCCTTACCGGTTGCTGCGTCGCATCGCTCATATTTTAAGTACCTCCAAAAATGCTTCCTGGGGTATCTCCACCTGTCCGAACTGCTTGAGCCGCTTCTTGCCTTTTTTCTGCTCTTCCCAAAGCTTGCGCTTACGGGTGATGTCGCCACCATAACATTTCGCGGTGACCGCTTTGCCTACGGAACGGATACGCTCGGAAGCCAGGATCTGGCTGCCGACCGCCGCCTGGATCGTGACCTCGAAAAGCTGCCGCGGAATGAGCTCTTTAAGTTTTGATACCAGCGCATGCCCCTTGGTCATGGCCTTCTCCTTGACCAGAAGCGTGGAAAACGCATCGCAGATGTTGCCGTTCAAAAGGATGTCCATCTTCACCAGCTTCGTGGGCCGGTAATCGAGGAACTCATAATCCAGGGAACCGTACCCCCGGGTCATGGACTTGATCCGGTCATAAAAATCGACGATGATCTCGGAGAGGGGGATCTCGAAGGTAAGCTTGACCCTGTCCTCCGAAAGATATTCGCTGGACTTGAATACCCCGCGCCGGGCCTTGACGAAATCGCACACCAGCTCGATAGACTCCACCGGAATGATCATCAGGAGGCTGGCAAAAGGCTCCTGCGATTCGGTGATATCCTGCGCCGAAGGCAGCCTCGCAGGCGTATCCACCTCCACCAGATCCCCTCCCCGCGCGCGCACGCGGTAGACGACATTCGGCACCGTGAGTATCAGGTTGAGGTCATACTCGCGCTCCAGCCGCTCCTGGACGATCTCCATGTGCAGCAGCCCGAGGAACCCGCAGCGGAACCCCATCCCGAAGGACTGGGAGTTCTCCGGCTCGTACACGAACGAGGCGTCGGAGAGCTTGAGCTTGTCCATAGCGTCGCGCAAATTGGGGAAATCGCTGGGGTTGACCGGATAGATGCCGCAGTACACCAGCGGTTTCAGGGTGCGATACCCGGGGAACGCCTCTTTACACGGATTCTTATTGTCCGTGACCGTATCGCCGATGATGATCTCGCGGGCGTCGCGGATGTTGGCGGTGAAATATCCGACCTCGCCGCAGGTAAGCGTGTCCGCCTTCTCATACTTGAGGTTCTTGAACACCCCCAGCTCTTCGATCTTGTAGATGCTTCCCGAGTGCATCATCTTCAGCGGGGTCTGGGGGGTGATCATGCCGTCCACCACCCTGACGAACACCACGACACCCTTATAGGCGTCGAAACGGCAGTCGAATACCAGGGACTTCAGGGGATTGCCCTCCTCCCCGCTCGGCGCCGGGATCGCCTCGATGATCCGCTCCAGGATCTCGGGGACGCCGCGGCCCTCCTTGGCGGAAGCCATGATGATCTCTTCCTCCTTGAACCCCAGGACGCTGACGATCTGATGCTTGGTGCGCTCCACATCCGCGGAGCTTAAGTCTATCTTGTTCATCACCGGGATGACGTGCAGGTTATTCTCCATCGCCAGATAATAATTTGCCACGGTCTGCGCCTCGATCCCCTGCCCCGCATCGACCACCAGGATCGCCCCTTCGCACGCCGCCAGGGATTTGGAGACCTCGTAGGTGAAATCCACGTGGCCGGGAGTATCGATCAGGTTGAACACATACTCCTTGCCGTCCTTCTGGGAAGTATAGGAAAGCCTGACCATCGAAGCCTTGATGGTGATGCCCCGCTCCTTCTCCAGGTCCATATCATCCAGCAGCTGGGCCCCGCGATGACGGATATCGACCGCGCCGGTGACCTCGAGGATCCTGTCGGCCAGGGTCGACTTGCCGTGATCGATATGGGCGATGATACTGAAATTCCTGATCCTGCTCTTATCCATTCCTGTCCTTTGAATCGGTGATGCGGCGCAGCAGCACCTCCACCACCTGTTCGATGTTCAATGACGTCGTATCGACGTACTGTGCGTCCTTCGCCCGGCACAGCGGGGCGAATTCCCGGGAAGAATCGATCCGGTCGCGGTTCTTCACGTCCGCCTCGACCGCCTCCAGGCTGGTCTGCGTCCCTGCCGCGGTAAGCTCCTTGAAACGGCGCATCGCCCGCTCCCGCACATCCGCATCCAGATAGAACTTGTACGCGGCATCGGGGAACACATGGCTTCCGATATCCCGTCCGTCCAGCACCGCATCCGCGCGGGCGCCCAGCCTGCGCTGCAGTTCGACCAGCACTTCCCGCACCTCGCGCACCTTCGCCACATCGGATACCCGCGCGCTTACCCGCAGCTCACGGATCTCCTTTGAAACGTCCCTCCCGTCCATATGCACGGCCAGAGAGCCGTCAGGCAATGGCCGCAGGTCGATCACGGTCCGCCGGGCCATGGCAAATAGCTTCTCCGGGTCCTCGATCGGCACCCCGGTTTCCAGCGCTTTCAAGGTAAGCGCCCGGTACATGGCCCCGGTGTCGATGTACAAAAACCCGAGCTTCTTTGCCAGGATCTTGGCAATCGTGCTCTTGCCCGCGCCTGCGGGCCCGTCGATCGCTATGACCATTGTGTATTATATGCCCAGCCGGCGCTGTTGCGCCTGGGCGAGGAAGCGGATCAGTTTCTTCTTGTCTTTTTGCGCGATGAGCGCCCGCAGCTGCCCGCACTTTTTCGCATACCCGTCCAATGCCGGCAGGACGTTGACTGCATTGCTGATGAAAATATCCGCCCATACTTCCGGATCGGATGCCGCGATGCGGGTGGTATCCTTAAGCCCGCCGCCCGAGAACTTCGCATACTCTTCCGGAATACTGGCGATCAGGGAGAACGCCGCCGCATGCGCCAGATGGCTGGCATACCCGAACACCCGGTCATGGTACGGCAAAGGCATCACCGCCACCTTCGCCCCCACTCCCAGCCACATCTTTCTGGCCGCCGCCAGCGCCACCGGATTGGTATGCGGAGTCGGGGTGAGGACACAAAGATTACCCTTGAACAGATCGGCATCCGCCCAGGCGCTGCCCCTTTTTTCCGATCCCGCGATGGGGTGCGACCCCACGAAATTCGGGAAGAGCTTCTGCAATGATTGGACGATCTGTTTCTTGGTGCTCCCCACATCCGTGACCAGCGCACCGGCCGGGACCAGAGGCACCAGCTGCTCGCCGGTCTCGATGATCATCTGCACGGGTGCGGCCAGGACCACCAGATCGGCGCCGTTCACCACTCCGAGGGACGTCGACCCCTCGTCAAGCACTCCGGATGCCACCGCTTTTTTTGCGGACGATTCGTGACGGCAGACACCCACCACCTGACGGCAAAGCTTTTTCTTCTTGAGCGCCATCGCCAGCGAACCGCCGATAAGGCCGGTGCCGATGATCGCGGCTTTCTTGAACATGGGCATGTTAGAGGTCTCTTCCTACGGTCCGCGCGATGACGCGCAGTTCATCCATCAGGCGGGAGAAACGCTCCGGCAGCAACGACTGGGCGCCGTCAGACTTGGCATCCTCCGGACGGCAGTGCACTTCGATGATCAGGCCGTCCGCACCCGCCGCCACCGCCGCTTTCGCCAGAGGCGCCACCAGCCCCCACTTTCCCGCGGCATGGCTGGGATCGACCACCATCGGCAAATGGGAACTCTCCCGGACCACCGGGATCGCGCTGATATCCAGCGTATTGCGCGTGGCATCCTCGAAAGTGCGGATACCCCGTTCGCAAAGCACCACATTGAAATTCCCGCCCGCCAGGATGTACTCGGCGGACATGAGCAATTCTTTCACGGTGGAAGAAAGGCCTCGCTTCAGGAGCACGGGTTTCTTCGTATTGCCCACTTCCTTAAGCAGGTTGAAGTTCTGCATATTGCGCGCGCCGATCTGCAGCATGTCGACGTACTTGGCCACCAGCCCGACGTCCCGGGTATCCATGACCTCGGTCACCGTGGCCATGCCCAGCTCGTCCCCCACATCCTTGAGCATCTTCAGGCCTTCTTCTCCCAGCCCCTGGAAACTGTAGGGCGAGGTCCGGGGTTTGAACGCACCTCCCCGCAATACCTTGGCGCCGGCGGCCTTGACCGCCGCACCTATCTCGCGCAACGTCGCCCTGTCTTCTATCGCGCAGGGGCCGGCCATGACCAGGACGGACTTCCCCCCGACCTTCGCACCCTTGCCCAGATCGATCTCGGAAGGCTCCTTGCGAAACTCTTTGGACACAAGCTTGTAGGGAGCCAGCACCGGCATGACGGTCTCAACGCCGGGGAACACCTCCAGCGGGGTCACCCTCAGCAGGTCCTCCGGACCGATCACCCCGATAATGGTACGCTCGGTACCCTTGGAGATATGTGGGGTCAAACCGATGGTCGTGACCTTCTCGATGATATGGTCTACCTGTGCCTGGGTCGCGTCCGGCCTTAAGACGATTATCATGCCACCCTCCCCATAACGCGCGCAAACGCGCGCACAAAACGCTCATTCTCCTTCTGCATGCCGATAGTGACGCGGATGAAGGTATCGAGGTCGTACTGCTTCATATCGCGCACGATCACCCCCTGTCGCAGCATGGCCTTGAACACTTCGACGCAGTCGCGCCCGGTATCGATCAGGATGAAATTCGCCACGGAAGGCACGAACGTAACCCCAAGCTTGCGGCACTCGGCATATAAGAATTTCTTACCCTCCAGCACCACCCGGCGCGTGCGGCGCAGGAACGCCTTATCCCCCAGCGCCGCGGCTGCCGCCGCCTGCGCCGGCAGGTTCACGTTGAACGGCTGACGGGTCTTCTCCATGCTGGCGGTAAGTCTCGGGGAGGCCACGGCATATCCCACCCTTACACCGGCCAGCCCGTAGGCCTTGGAAAAAGTCTTCAGGGCGACGACGTTCCTCTCCCGGTACGAGACGCTGTCGGGAAAATCCTTCACGTCGATGAACGCGTCATACGCCTCGTCCAGCACCACGATCACCCCCGGCGGAAGCAAGGAAAGGAACGCCTCGAACTCCTGCCTGCCCACATATGTTCCCGTAGGGTTGTTGGGATTGGCAATGAAGACCATCTTCGTCTTCGGGGTCACCTGCCCGGCCAGCGCCCGCAGGTCGAAACGGAACTCCGAGAGGGGCGCGGTGCGCACCTGGCGGTTGTTCACCTGGGCGATGATCTTATACTCCAGGAACGTCACATCCGCGGTGACGATATTCTCGTCCTCGGCCACGAAGGTCTTGATCAGGGTATCGATAAGCTCGTCCGAACCGTTGCCCAGCACGAAATGGTCGGGGGTGATCCCGTAGGCCTTGGCCAGGGCGCTCTTCAGATAGAAACCGCCGCTGTCCGGATAACGGTGCACCTGGGAAATGACCTTGCGCATGGCGGCAACCGCCTTGGGACTGGGCCCCAGAGGATTCTCGTTCGACGCCAGCTTGATGACGGTGCGCAGACCCAGCTCACGCTTGGTCTCTTCGATCGGCTTTCCGGCGATATACGGTTTAAGTGTGGCGATATTACTGCGGACCAATTCCATTCTTCAGTCTCCTACCGGGTATGAACCGAGCACTTTAAGCATTTTGCACTTGTCTTCCAGCTCCGCCAGCGCCTTCTTCACCCGCGGCTCGGCGCAATGGCCCTGCATATCCACGAAGAAATAATACTCCCACGCCTTTTTCTTCGAAGGCCTCGACTCGATCCTGGTCAGATTGATCTTGTATTTCGCGAAAGGGAGCAGCATCTCATGAAGCGCCCCCACCTTATCCTTGATAGAGAACATGATCGAAGTGCGGTCCTTGCCCGTGGACCGGGTAGGATGCAGCCCGATCACGAAGAACCGCGTGATATTATGCGGGGAATCCTCGATATCCGCCGCCAGGATCTTAAGCTTGTACACCTGTGCCGCCAGGCTGGAGGCGATCGCCGCGCTGCCCTTTTCCCTGACCGCCGTCTTCGCCGCCGAAGTGGTGCTGGCCGCATCGACCAGTTCCGCCTGAGGCAGATGCTCCTGCAGCCACATACGGCACTGGCCGAACACCTGGGGATTGGAGTACACCCGCTTGATATCTTTGAGCGCGCAGCGGCCCATGAGGTTGTGCGAAACATCCAGCACGGTCTGCGCGCAGATCTTCAGATCGGAATCCATGAACATGTCCAGGGTGTGCGTCACCGCTCCCTCGATGGAATTCTCCACCGGCACCACCCCGTAATCGCACGCCCCCCGCTCCACCTCGAGGAAGACCTCGGTAATGCTCTTGCAGGCGACATACCCCACCTGGGAACCGAACTTGCGCAGAGAAGCCAGATGAGTGAAACTGGCCTCCGGCCCCAGATACGCGATCTTCAGCGGTTTTTCCAAAGCCAAACTGGAGGACATCACCTCCCGGTAGATCGCCTGCAGGCCCCCTTCAGTCAATGGCCCGCGGTTAAGCCGGATGATCCGCGACAGCACCGCCTGCTCCCTCTCCGGGGAATAAATGCTCTTGCCCTGGGAGATCTTGACCCGGCCGATATCCTCGGTCACCTTGGCCCGCTTGTTCAGCAACTCCACGATCCGGGAATCCAGAAAATCAATTTGTGTGCGCAGTTTCTTCAGGTCCATTCGATACCTCTGCTTGTTCGGGCTCAACCTGCTGCTCTCCTGCCGGTACGGGAGCGGATGCTTCCTGATCGGTCATCATCACTTCCTGACGCTCCTGCAACCGGGCCTCCAGCTCACCCGGCGCCAGCTTGGAGATATCCTCGACTTTGGGAAGATTCTCCAGGGAATTCAGGCCGAAATACTCCAGGAACTGCCGGGTGGTCCCGTACACCTTCGGCCGGCCCGGGGCCTTCTTCTCACCCACCACCTTGATGAACTCTTTCTCTTCCAGCGTCTTGATCATGGAATCGACGTTCTTGACGCTGCGGATGGACTCGATCTCCAAGCGCGTGACCGGCTGCTTATAGGCGATGATCGCGAGGGTCTCGAGGGCAGGCCGGCTCAGGCGCTCGACCTTGCGCTCCTTATACAGTTTCTTCAGGAAGGATGCCAGGTCCGGAGGGGTGATCATGCGGAACCCTCCCGCCACCTCCATGATCCGCAAGCCGCGGTTCGTCTGCTCGTACTCCTGGCCCAGCGCCAGGATCATCTCCCGGATCTCTTTCACGTCATACCCCTGGAGCACGGCTTTCAGCTGTTCGAGCATCAAAGGCCTCTCGCTGACGAACAACGCCGCCTCCAACACCGCCTTCGCATTATCGATACGCTCACCCGGCATACGCTCACCCATACGTTAATGAAGTTTCTTTTGTGAATAGACCTCGTTGAGCAACTCTTCGGTCGTGGAAATATGCGGTGCCCTCTCCAGCGCCTTCTTGACCATCGCCTCCGCTTCGGGCTTCTTGTATTGCAGCTGCAGCAGCACGGCCAGCGCTTCCACCTGCAGATCGCTGCGGCCGGGTTCCTTTACCGCGGAGGAAGGCGCATCCTGCATCAGTCCGAACTTCCCCACCTTCTTCTGCAGCTTGGCGATGATCTCCCTGGCCCGCTGCGGGCCGATGCCGGGAAGGGAACGCAGGAACTCCACATCCCCTTCGTCGATGGCCCGGGCGATGCGCGAGATCGGCTCGATGAGCGCGCGCAGCGCGGCGCGGGGGCCGATCCCGGAAACGGTGATGAACACCTCAAAGAACTCTTTTTCTATTTCGTTGCAGAATCCCACCAGGACCGGGACGCCGCGGGAAGGTTCCATCTGGAAATAATGATAGGTGACCAGCGAGACCTCGGTGCCGGACTCCGCCAGCTCCTTGACCCTCTGGAGCACCGTGGGCGCGACCAGGACCTCGTAGGAGATGCCGCCGCAGGAGAGCAGCACTTTATGCGGATGGACCTGCGTCACTTTTCCGCAGATATGCGCGATCATGGACGTTGCCTCATGGTTGCGGCCCGGCCGATATAACTGTGCGCGATCGCCAGGGCCAACGCATCCGTAACATCGAAATAACGCGGCGGCTGCGAGATATCCAGGAGAGACGCGACCATCCGCTGCACCTGATACTTGCCTGCCAGTCCCCTTCCGACCACCGCTTTTTTAACCCGGGTGGCGGAATACTCGACCAACGCGACCTTGGAGAGCGCGCACGCCAGGCAGATCGCCCCCCGCGCCTGCCCGAGGGCTATGGCCGTGGCCGGGTGCCGGTAATGCGCATACACCTTTTCCAGCACTGCCACCTGGGGGGAGGTTTCCTTGATGAGCTCCTGCAGCGCGGTGAATATCTTTTCCAGACGGGAAGTGATCGGCTCGGTGCTGGCGGTCTTGATCACCCCCGCTTCCACCAGGGCCAGTTTCCCACCCGCGCAATCGACCACGCCGTAACCGGTGACGGTCAGCGCGGGGTCAATCCCCAGGATCCTCATCACTCCTCTTGGGAAAGCTTCTCCATTACTTCGTCGGGAATATCGAAGTTCGCGTACACCTGCTGCACGTCTTCATGCTCTTCGAGCGCATCCACCAGCGCCAGCACGCCCTTGGCGTCGTTACCTTCGACCTTGACGGTCGAGGAGGGGATCATGGTCAGCTCCGCATCCTTCCACTTGATCTTCTTGGCTTCCAGCGCGGCCTTCACGTTCTCCAGGTCCGCCACCGCGGTGCTGATCTCGAAGTTCTCCTCGTCCGACTTGACGTCCTCCGCCCCGGCTTCGAGCACAATACCCATCAACTCGTCCTCGGAAGGAGCGTTCGCCTTTTCGATGAGAATATACCCCTTGCGGGTGAACATCCAGCCTACCGAACCGGCGCTGGCCATATTGCCGTTCTTCTTGTTCATTATATTGCGAAGCTCGGCCGTAGTGCGGTTCTTGTTATCGGTCAGGGTCTCGACCATGAGCGCAACACCGCCCGGGCCGTAGGCCTCGAACATAGCCGTCTCGTACACCACGCCCGGAAGTTCTCCGGTACCGCGTTTGATGGCGGTCTTGACGTTATCCGAAGGCATATTCGCTTCCTTGGCCTTCTGCATGACCGCGCGCAGGCGGGGATTGGTATCCGGGTTGCCGCCGCCTTCCTTGGCGACCACCACCAGTTCCTTGATGATCTTGGTATACAGCGCGCCTTTTTTGGCGTCCGCTGCCATTTTCTTACCCTTATTTGTCTTCCATTTAGAGTGTCCCGACATGACGCTTCCTCCGATACGTGTTCATAACGTTAACAAAATAACAGGGCAGATAGCACGTAAGCCGAGTCTTGTCTGAGGGCCGCGCGAACGCGTCCCAAAGGGCAGCCATTCCTCTTGGCCCGGCGTTACCGACGGGCTCCAGCAGCCAACCCGAGGCTTGTGACGGCGAGGGAATTCCGGTTCGCCTCCTATTTGGCCTTGCTCCGCGTAGAGATTGCCCGTTTCACCCGCCCTTTCGGGCGACTCGTCTCTGTTGCTCTGGTCCTGCCCCGCCTTGCGGCGGAACGGCGGGAGTTACCCGCTACGCTTCCCTCTGGAGCTCGGACTTTCCTCCCCCGCGGGGGTTACCCGCGAAAGCGGCTGCCCGCTATCCGCCCCGAACAATGGGGCTTTCCCCACATTTTTCCGATATTCCTTCACTGCCTGGTTCGCCAGGGCATCGGCACCCTGGTTTTGTTCCCGCGGGATATGCACCACCTCGCACTCCTGGAACGCCGCCAGCAACTGTTTGGCCTGCGCCGCCAAAGGCACGATATTGGGATGCTTGACCCGGTAGAGGCCGTTCATCTGGCGGCACAGCAATTCGCTGTCGGAACGCACCGCCACTGCCTTCGCTCCCTGGGCCCGCGCTTCCTGCAGGCCCCAGATCAACGCGGTATACTCCGCCACGTTGTTCGTCTGTTCCCCGATATAAAGCGAGATGGTCTTGATCACTTCGCCCTGCCGGCACACAATCACCCCGATCCCCGCAGGGCCGGGATTGCCCTTAGAGGCGCCGTCAATATATACTTCCACTTGCTCCATCAGGAGGTTTCTTCTATATACAGAATCCGGTTGCAGGATTCGCAGGTAACGATCTCGTCGTACATCTGCACCAGGTTCACCTTCTGAGGCGGGAGTGACATGTTGCAGCCCTGGCAGGAATAGTCCTTCACTGCTGCAAGCGCGATCCCCTGGCGGTTATGCAATATCTTCTCGTACTGCGCGAGAAGTTTCGTATCCACCGAAGGCAGCAGCGCCGAACGCTGCGTGTCCAAAGTCGCCACCTCGGCATCTATCTCTCTGACCCTGTCCTGCACCTTCTTTTTCTGCTCGTTGAACGCCTTCTCTTCGACCGCTACCCGGCCCTTCTCCTGCTCCACGTCGCTCTTGGCCTTATCCGCGGCATCCATCAGTTGAAGGATCTTATCCTCGATCACGGAGGCATCCGCCTTGGCGTCGGCTATCTGCTTGAGCATGGTATTATACTCCTGATTGGTCTTCAGGGAGTACAACTGGCCCTGCAGCTTCTTGCGGTGCTCCTCGTTGGTGGCTAATTCCCCTTCCCGCTCCTTGCGCTGCTTCTGCACCTCCAGGACCGTTTTTTCCAGCTCGGCCAGGCGTTGTTTCTTCGCCTCGAACGCCGCTTCCAGCTCCTTTATCTGCGCAGGGGTGCCGTCTTTTTCCATCTTGAGACGGTATATGCGGCTGTCGAGTTTCTGCAACTCGCTCAGCACCGCGATCTGCGCTTTAAGGTTAGGTATGGTCATAGAGATGTAAAAAAATGGGCATTAGAGGACTTGAACCTCTGACCTCGTGCATGTGAGGCACGCGCTCTAACCAACTGAGCTAAATGCCCTGAACTCAATCATGCGTGCGTAGCACGCATTTAGTGAAGTCCCGCGGAATACGTCAAAATTTCGTAACTTGAAATTTTGACGCTGCATATGACGCGGGACGAACATTCAAACTGGGCCCACAGGGACTCGAACCCCGGACCAAGTGATTATGAGTCACCTGCTCTGACCGACTGAGCTATGGGCCCCGATACCGCAATAACTTACGGAGCATACACCCGCGTCCAACCGCGGCTGACGATTCCTGGAGCAGGCCATAAAAAGGAGTATTAAATATACCAGATTTTTTCAAGGAAGTAAAGAGGGATTTTTATCTTCCCTTACCTCATACTTTATCCGGCGTTTTTCCAGCCACCACACCCCCCAAAGATCGGAAATCCCCTCCATCAGCCTGCCTAAGGTCGAATATTTCGACCTCCCGAATTTGCGGGGGTGATGGCTGACCGGGACCTCCGTTACCCGAAAGCCGTGCGTACGCGCCAGATACGGGATGAACCGGTGGAAGTTATCGAAGAGGTGCACGGCGTCCAGCACCTCCCTGCGGAACAGGGAAAGGCCGCAGCCCGTATCCACGGTGACATCCTTCAATACCGCTTTCCTGGCCGCATGCGCGATCTCCGATGATATCTTGCGCAAAAGTGTATCTTTCCTTTTCGCGCGTATCCCGTGCACAAGATCGCACTCGCCCCGGGAACGAAGCATGAACGGAATATCCGCGGGATCGTTCTGGAGATCGGCATCGATCAAAATGATCCATTTTCCCCCGGCGCGGGAGAACCCGGCAGCCAGGGCCGCGGACTTGCCCCTGCGCTGCGCAAGGGAGATCACCCGCACGAACGGGGACCTTTCCCGTATCGCCCGCAGCTCCTCGAGACTCCCGTCGCCGCTGTGATCGTCGACATAGATCACCTCGAATTGCGCGCCGGTCGTGTTCATCGCACGAAGGATGCGCTCGTGCAGCAAGGGAACGGACTCACGCTCGTCAAAGACCGGAACGATCACCGAATATTCCAAGGATCCTCCTTTGCTCGGGCTCAAGTAACGATACTATTGCCTTTGAAAACGCAGCACACCGCATTTCCACGCATCCGCCGGCTTGCGCGGGTAATTCCGGTCGATCACCCGGACCACCGATTCTTCCTTAAGCGCGTATCCTCCGGGAAGGGTATCCACCGCCGGTCGGTAATACAAATAGAACAGGTAAATGTTCCGGTACGGTTTATCCGGCACCGGTATCGAATATCGGGGGCTGACCGTCGAGATCTCCTTCCCGGGGAGGTATATCCTGAAACCCCGGGAGAAGAAATACATCTCTGTATCCGTAAAGGATGTAGCCCACAACAGGTCTTCGGAGGTAACCGTTTCCTGCACCTTTCGCCCAAGGCTCCTCCAATCCTCCTGGTTCACCTTCATCGACCACCGGTAGAACGGGACCAGGTGCAGAAGGACCGTAGATAATACCAGGAGCCCTAAGGCGACCCTCCGCAGCCAGTGCCGGTCCCGGGCCAATGCGTGAGCGACGAGGATGACCAGCGGCACGGAGACGAACCCCACATAACGCACCACGAAAAGATGCCACCCGAAAAGATCGAGGATGAAAAGCGCGCACAGAGGCAGGCCCAGCCACACCAACAATACCCGCTCGTTATCGCGCGGCCCGGATACGGACCATCCCCTCCCCGCGGCACGATGCACGGAAAACACCCCCGCCGAGAGCAAAAGCAGCAGCAACCAAAACTCCGCCGGATTCCGGAATACCCGGATGCTCAATCCCGAGATCAACTCCAGGGTATCCAGAAGCATTTTACCGTGATCCGTAACCGGAGAGATCCATTCGATCCCGGAGCGGTGGAAGGCATTGTAAAGAAAGAACGGCAGCCACGGAATGAATGATGCGGCGATCAGAAGCTGCGCGCGAAACCATCGTTTCTCCCGGGCCCCGCGATAAAACAGGAAAAAGAGCGCGTTTTGCACCGCAATGAACAGGAACCCGGAATACAGGGTGTAGATACTTGCCACCGAAGAAACCACGTACCATCGCAGGGCGCGTCCCGATCCGTCGCGCTGAAAACGGAAAAAACACCCGAAGGAGACCGCAAGCAAGAACCAGAGCAAGGCATACGACTTCGCCTCCTGGGCATAACTGATCTGATACGGAGAAAGGCTCAGCAAGAGCGCGGCGATCAGCCCCGTCCTCCTGTCGAAAAGCTGGCGGGCGATCCAGTACACTACGGGGACAGTGAGCGCCGAAAAGAGCGCGGAAGGCAGACGCAGGAAAAACTCGCTGAGCGGGACTAAGGCCAGCCAGAAGTTCAGAAGGAGATAATAGAGCGGCGGGTGAGGAGATATATACACATGCTGCAGGGTTTCCGCGGCACTGCCCGCGACCCGGCCGACGGTCATGATCTCGTCGAGCCACAGGCTCGGCCCGGTGATATTGAACACGCGCAGGAACCAGCCCACTCCGCAGATCGCGAGGAGCGCCCAGGTCCCCCTGTCCCAGCCCCCCTTCGCCCGCGTATCCGCGTGATGATCGCTCATGAGCACTTGGCGGCGGATTTTTTCCTGTGGATCAGACAGAGGTTACGCACGTAGATCAGCAGCCCGAGGGAGTTGCCGGCGATGAAGACGGGATCGCGGCGGTGCAGTGAATACAGCAGCAATCCCAGGCTTCCGCAGATGCTCAAATACCAGAAGGAAACCGGGATCACGCTTTCCCGTTTCCTCTCGGAAACTATCCACTGGACGAGAAAGCGCAGGAAGAAGACCATCTGCGCGGCGAACCCGAAGCACATCCAGAAGACGGGATCCCCCCACACCCCTTAATACTCCCTCTGATGCGCGATGGTCATGTCCAGGAAACTGCGCAGCCTGCGGGAGCGGGTCGGATGACGGAGTTTCTTGAGCGCCTTGGCCTCGATCTGCCGCACCCTTTCCCGGGTCACCTTGAAGACGTTGCCCACCTCTTCCAGGGTACGGGCACACCCGTCATGCACGCCGAAACGCAGCTGCAGGATCTTGCGCTCCCTGTCGGTCAGGGTCTCCAGCGCGGTATTCATCTCCTCTTTGAGCATGGTGTGCACGGTAGCGTTGGCCGGAGAGATCGCCTTCTTATCCTGGATGAAATCCCCGAAATGCGTATCCCCTTCGTCGCCGATGGGCATCTGCAGGGAAATAGGCTCCTGCGCGATCTTGAGGATCGACTTGACCTTCTCCTGCGGCAGGCGCATCTTGTGCGCGATCTCCTCGGGAGTCGGCTCGCGTCCGTTCTGCTGCACGAAGACGCGGGAATAACGGATGATCTTATTGATGGTCTCGGTCATGTGCACCGGGATACGGATGGTACGCGCCTGGTCGGCGATGGAACGGGTGATCGCCTGACGGATCCACCACGTGGCATAGGTGGAGAACTTATACCCCCGCTTATACTCGAACTTCTCCACCGCGCGCATCAGGCCGATGTTGCCCTCCTGGATCAGGTCCAGGAAGGAAAGCCCGCGGTTGGTATATTTCTTGGCGATCGAGACCACCAGTCGCAGGTTGGCCTCCACCAGCTTCTTTTTGGTGCGGTTGAATTTGAGCTGCGCCGCCCGGATCAGCTTCACCTGCTCCTTGAGCTTGGGCAAAGGCTCGCCCAGTTCGCGCATCAGCTGCTTCTTGCGCTCCAGCGCCGCCTTGGCGCCCTTGCGCTCCAGCTGCTCATACTCCCGCAGCAACCCGTGCATCTTGCGTACCGCCATCTCGATGACCGAGGTGGTGAAATTAAGCTGCATGAAAAGTTCCAGGGTCTTGGCCGGGCTGCGGGACGCGCGGATCTTCATCGCGGTGCGCTTGAGCCGGTTGACCACGGTCTCACGCTTGGACTTGATATCCTCCTTCACCGCCTCGTCGAAACTGATCTTGTCGTCGAGCACATCCTGCACCATGGAAAGGATCTCGGTGCGCGCGAACCTGGTCGCCAGCACGGCGCCCTTGTAACGCTCCTCGGCGTCCTCGATCTTTTTCGCCAGCTCGATCTCGTTCTCCCGGGAAAGCAGGGAGATCGACCCCATCTGCTTCAGGTACATCTTCACCGGGTCGTCGAGGGGCAGGAAACGCTCCTCGGGCCGGGGCTGATCCAGGGCATCGTCCTTATCCAGGGGCTCTTCCTTGGCGAATACGCTCTCCCGGAAAGGGGCCGCGGCCGGCTTCTCCGCGTCCTTATCGGTCTCCACCACGCGGATATCCTCGTCGCCCAGCATATCGAATATCTTGTCGATCTGGTCGGATGAAGCGATGTCATCGGGAAGCAGCTCGTTGACGTCATCGTATGTCACGTACCCCTTCTGCCTGCCCAGGGTGATAATCTTCTCAACGTCCTTCTTGGAAAACTCTTTCCTGATCATGCCCTTCTCCTCTACTTACCGCTCACTCTTTCGGGGATTTAAGCAACTCCTGGAACTCCCGCATCAAAGACTGAAGCACTACCTCATCTCCGCTTCTCTGCGCGTCCTTGATGCGTTCATGCAACTGATGACGCCTGCGCTGGAGGCCGCACTGTTTCATCCTCCGGATACAGTCGTCAACGATCTTCTCTTTTTCCTGCACGCTGGTCTCGGGCTGGAATGCCGTCTGACAGATGAAACGCAGCGCCAAATCGTCGTCAAAATGGTTCAGCAAAGTGCGCGATTCCACGGTCTTGCCTTCGTCCATGAGCCGGAAGATCGTGGAAACGATCTTTGAGACCTTCTCGTCCTGGAAATCCTGCGGGGAAAGCGCCTGCCGTATCCTTCCCGCAAACCCCTCCGCATCCAAAAGCAGGGTCACCAGCAATTTCTCCGTCGGATGCGCGGTGTCCTTCTCTTTCTCCTGCAGCGCGCCTGCCGCGGGCCTGGCCGGTACATGCGGCAACTTTGCCTGCTTCATCTCCTGGCGCAGCACCGTCTCGTCGACCTGCAGACGCTCCGCGAGCATCTTGAGGTACTCCGCCTGCAGCACCAGATTACGGCACTTCGCCACCGTCTGCAGCAGCTCGGAGGCGATCTTCGCCTTACCCTCCATGGTGGCCGGGTTGTAACGGCTGCACCAGATGCCGAGCTGGAAGGAAAAATATCCCGGGGCCTGGTCGATCATCGACTGCAGCTGCGCCGCCCCGTGCTTGCGCACGTAAAGGTCGGGGTCGAGCCCCGCGGGCAGGGACACCACCCGCACCTCCATCTCCTCCTCGAGGAAGATATCCAGCGAACGCAGGGTAGCCATCTGCCCCGCATTATCCGGATCGTAGATCATCACCACGTTATGGGTGAAACGCTTGAGCAGCCTTACCTGCTCCGGGGTCATGGCCGTACCCAGCGTCGCCACGATGTTCTTGATCCCGAACTGGAACGGCAGGATCGCGTCCAGATACCCCTCCACCACCACGGCGCAATCCTTTTCCCGGATATAGTCCCTGGCGCACTGCAGCCCGAAGAGCTGCCGGCCCTTGACATACACCGGGGTCTCGGGGGAATTCAGATATTTGGGCAGCCCCTCGTCGAGCACCCTGCCGCCGAACCCCAGCGGCCTGGCCTTCACGTCGAAGATCGGGAATATCGTGCGGTTGCGGAAACGGTCGTAATATCCGCCCTTTTCCTTAGGGAGGACTAATCCCGCTTTCTCCATCAGCTCCAGGGATACCCCTTTGGCCTTGAGGTGCTCCAACAAGCCGTCCCAGCGCGGAGGCGCGAACCCCAGCTTGAACTCCCGCGCCGTATCCTTGGTGATCCCGCGTTTCTTGAAATACTCCACCGCCTGGATGCCCTGGCTGCTGAAAAGGCACTGCTGGAAATACTCCAGCGCCCACTCGTTGATCTCAAAGAACTTGGCCGATGCCGTCCCGTGCTCGTCGCGTTTCACGTGCGCCTGGGGAAGCACCACCCCGGCCTTGCGCGCCAGGGATTCCACGGCCTCGGGAAAATCCACGCGCTCGTATTTCATCAGGAACTTGAACGCGTTTCCCGATTCCCCGCACCCGAAGCAGTGGAATATCTGCTTGTCCGGAGAGACCATGAAGGAAGGCGTCTTCTCGTGGTGGAACGGACAGGTGGCCTTGAAATTCCTTCCGGCACGCTTCAGCGGCAGATACGCGGAGATCACCTCCACGATATCCACCCTGCTTAAGATATCCTCTAAGACATTATCGGGAATACGCCCGGGCATACTTTCACACAAACCTTCGGTTACCGTACTTACCTTCTGACGCGGCGAAACCCCGAACAATCGACCGTTTCCAGCCGCTCGCGGGCGGCCTTCTCGACGCCGTCGAGCAGCAGGTTCATCCCCAGAGTATCGGAAGAAACGTGGCCCGCGATGATCACGTTCAGATTGGCATCCTTGACCTTGCGGAAATGATCCTCCGCCAGGTGCATGGAGATGAGCGTGCGCACGCCCGCTTTATACAATTTATCGTACACCTCGCGGTGGCCTTCCGTACCGCCGGTCATTTCCACGAAAATCCTTCCCGGCGCGCGGCGGGGTGACCCCGCGATGATCACCGGCCCGGTCTTCTGCTCCCGGGCATAGCGGTACTCCGGTATCTCCAGAAGCATGTCCACGATCGCCTGCAGGGTACGCGGTTTACGGCGGGCGCAGAGCCGCTCCAGGAAATACGCCACCTGGTTGTCCGCCGGCGTATGCGCGCAGAGAAAAGGCATGTCCAGTATCCTCGCCGCATCCACCGCCCGGGAGTGGTTGGCCGGAGAAACCCCGCGGGAGACCTCCCGCATCCTCTCTTCCATCAGCTCGCGCGCCGTATCCTGGGATACCCCCACCTGCACCAGGATATCGGTCTGCAGCGCCATCACTTCCGGCAGGCCGGCCAAAGCCGCTCCCTCCGGATGATGGGCCATCACGCAATCCACGCCCTTCTTCTCACGCAGCCTGTCCGCCAGGACGAGCTCCGGAGCTTCCATATCGATCCCTACCAGGATCTTCCGTACTTCCCGGGAATGATCGCCGAACAATATCCCGGAATCCTCGAATCCCTTGACGCGGGAACGGGGCCGCGGATCGCGCAGTTTCCCCACATTGACGATGTGCCGGTAGAAGTCGCCTAATTTCACTTTTCTGGAGCGGAATACAGCGAATCCAGCGCTGCATTATGCTTCTCGTTGGCCATGAACTTCGAGACCGCCCCATACCATATCCCCTTGTACACCGACGGAGAGACATGGCTGAAACGCGACCCGAAATATGAAGAAGAAGTGATCGCCCGGAAATACTCGATCGATGAGACCATGAACGCGCAGGTGATCAGTCCGGCCAGAAGCACCGCCCGCACCACTCCCAGCGTCAACCCTGCCCATTTATCGAAATTGACCGCAGCCTCGGTCTTAATGGCTTTGGAAAAAAGCAGCCGCACTCCGGTCCAGATCAGATACCCTGCGCTCGCCAGCAGAACGAAGGTAAGGAAATCCAGGAAATTCACCGGAAAAAATTGCGAGCCGACCTTATCCTTGAACTCGAAAAGCAGGCTGTGGTAATAATGGCACGCCAGAAAGGTGGCGGTGACCGTTCCCAGGAGCTTGAAAAGCTCGGTCACGAAACCGTTGGCCATGGAAATATAACATATCCTGTACAGCAGCACGAGGATAAAAATATCCACCCAGTTAAATTGTCTCAGAAAGTTGAACAATTTAACACTCTCCTTCTTACCTAAATTATATTATGGGATAAAAAAGTACGGAAGAAGTATAACACACGGCCCTGGCCATGTCAAGAAAGGGCTTTCTTTTACTCGGTTTCGAAGGAAATGACCACGTTAAAGGTCAATTGGGGATAATCGAGCTCTTTGGGGAACTTGGCGAAAGGGGACGCATCCCGGATGCTTTTCAGGGCGATTTCGCGCAGATACGCGTTGGCGGAGGACTTATCCTCGAAGATCCGCACATCGGTCAAGTACCCTTCGCTCGACACCACGAAGGTAAGGTACACCTCCCCCTCCACCAGCTCGGTGTAGTTCTGGTACGCGGCCCTCTTGACCTTTTCCCGGCACATCTGCGAGTACCCCAGGTACGCCGGGCTTGAGTTCTTGTTGATGTCGGTCTGGGAAAGGGTGATGCGCTTCTTGACCGGGATGATATCCGGCCTGGTAAATGTGGGCTTCGCCACCCGCTGCTCGCTCATCGCGCCCGAAGCCATCGCCTGCTCCTTATTCACCGCCAGCTGACGGTCTCCGGAAAGAGGCGGGAGCTTCGCTTTCTGGGCTCCGAGTTTTTCCGGAAGCTTGATCAACGGGTCCTTCTTGACCGCGGGCTCCTTCGGGATAAGCTCGTTATTGTGCGGCTTGGGCAGCGCCAGGTACTGCACGTTGAGGGGCTTGCCGGTGCGGGTCCTGTCGACCTTTACCTGCAGCCCGGGGCTGGTCAAAAACAATACGCCGTGCGCCGCGAATGAAACGGCAAGCGCGATGGAAAAAATATGGTCTCTCCACATGGGATTACTCTACCATACGCCGGCTGTCTTTGCAAGAGCCCCGGGCGGCGGAACGATCAGAACTCCAACGTACATCCTGCCTGCATGGCAAAACCCGGCACCGGATAATCCCGCTGCACCTGATAGACCCGGTCGGTCACGTTATCAAGATTCAGAAATACGGTAAACTGACGGGTGAGTTTTTTCGAGGCTTCCACTCCCAGGAGAAAATACTGCTTTAGATACTGGGTGTTCGCCTCGTTGGTATACACCCGGCCGACGAACTGGCCTTTCAACGCCAGGCGCAACCCCTCCGTGTCATGGAAAACGAGTGCGCCGGTGGCCTTATGCCACGGCTGGTAGGTCAGGTACTTGTGCAGCATCTTGTTCATCGGACGCTGCCAGGTGTACCCCGCCCTTACCTCGAAAAGTTCACCGAGGGGCATGGTCGCCCCGAACTCCACTCCCTGGATGCATGCTTTACTGATATTTCGCGGGGTCCAGAACCAGGGGGAGGTCTCCTCCCACTTGATCAACTGGGAATAATCATTACGAAAATACCCCAATGACACCACCGCCCGCTCGCGGATACGCTGTTCGACCGAGAACTCATACCCTCTGCCCTTTTCCGGACGCAGATTCGGATTGCCGGCCTCCCACCCCGTATTGGGCCAGTACAGGTCGCTGAACGTCGGCACGCGGTAGGAACGGGTATGCGTGGCGCGCAGCGTGGTGTTCTCCCCGATATCGGAACGCACTCCGATATTGGGAGTAAGCTGGGTCCCGAAATTCGAATAATCGTCCGCCCTTCCCCCGAATTCGACGGCCAGGAACTCCCAGGGCTGCAATGTATGCTGCATGAATCCGCTGCGCTGAAAATAACGGTGCTTCCCGGATTTATTGCTGTCGTCATAGTTACCGACCAGGCTCCCCCCCGCGAGCACGGAGTAGATCTCGCTGAAGGCATGGGATACCTGCATCTCATACCCCCGGGTGATGGTGTTGTGCACCGAACGGTCGAGCGGGACCGGGACCTCCGTATATTCAAAACGGTCGTAATTCCCGTATATCTTCGACTTGATAAGAGTGCCCTCACCGGCCTGCCAGTCCCATTGCAGGTCGTAAAAACGCTTGTACGTGCGCTGATAATCGCTGTAATCGAGCCAGGTCAGCGGCCCGGGTGTCTCGTAATCGCTGCGGTGGAATCCGCTGCCCAGGCGCAGGGTATTGCCCTCGTCGAACTCATACTCCAGCTTCAATCCCGCGTTCTTCGCGGAGTATTCACTGTGGTCCCGGTGCCCCTGGGAGGATTTATATTCGCCGGTCGCCAGATACCCGAACTTTCCCAGGCGGGCGCCGTGGGTGATCTGTTCCAGATAGGTGCGAAAACTCCCGAACGCGGTGGTGAAGGCCGTCTTCTGTTTCTCCTTGGGAGGGTTCTTGGTGATCACGTTGACCACTCCGCCCATCGCGCTTGAGCCGTACAGCGAGGACGCACCCCCGCGCAGCACTTCGATCCTTTCGATGCTCGCGACGGAAAGCGTATTGAGGTCGAAATCCCCGGAATGGGCGCTGTTCACCGGCCTGCCGTCGACCATCAGCAGCATCTGGGAAGCGGTCGAGCCGCGCATCTGCACGGTCTTAAGGCCTCCCAGCCCGCCGTAATCCATGACCGAAAGGGAACTGATGGCGGAAAGCGCCTCCGCCGCGGTCCTGGCCCCGGAATAGGCAAGCTCCTTGGCCGTGACCACATCCACGGTCCTGGCAGTGGCCCCTTCGCTTTGTTCGATCCTGCCCGGGGTCACCACGATCTTTTTAAGGTCGAGCTCTTCCTGGGCGAGCGCCGAGGAAAATGAGGAAAAAAGGAACACTATGATTGCGGCGATCACGCGTGCGTACTTATTTTTCATGCGGAACATCCTTTCTCTTCATGCGAGAGTACTGACCTGGGCAGAAGATCGACCGGACTAACCCGAAATGGGGAATACCGTTGCGCGACAGTGCCCGGGATCTCACCGGGACTTCCTTCTTCAGCCTGGCGTCACTCAAAGTTATGAGAACTTCCTGATATCCAATGCCCAATGCGTCCAGAAACTCTCCCGCAGCAGCGGCTCGCTCTCAATGATCGAGATCGGCTTGCGGAAGATCGGACCGTCCACCACCAGCGTATGGAATTCCCCCCTTTCTCCGCAGGGACATATCCCGCGCCCCTGCAGCTCCCGAACCATGTTCATATCCATGATCTTTCCCAGATACTCCCGGCCCATGATATCCGCTTTACAGCTGACGATCATGGTCTTGAACCCCAGGGAAAAGAACTCCTGCATGATCTGCAAAGGATCGAGTTTCCATAGAGGCTCCAGGGCTTTTACCTGCAGCTCGCCGCACACCCGCTCCACCCAGCTCTCGTGGTCATCGAGATAAATATCCCCGAAGACCATGGCGCCGATACCCGCGGGCTTGAAGGAATTGACCGCCGCCTTGAACTCCTCTTCATAGGTGCGCATGTCAGGACCGACCGGCCAGTCGGACAATGGCAAGCCGATACACTCCGCCTGATGTTTGAGCAGGGCGCTGTCCAATCCGTGGAAACACCCTTTGCCGGTACCGCGGGAATAGAAATGCAGCAGCGAATGCACCGTATATCCCTGCTGCATCGCCTTGAAACAGGCCAGGCAGCTGTCCTTTCCGCCGCTCCAGGAAACCAGTACGCGATTATCCATATATCCCTCTCTGCCAGGCAACAACCGCGGCTAAGGCGAGCAGCTGCGCGATCTCGTTAAGCGCACCCAGAACGTCCCCGGTGATACCTCCCAGCCGGCGGGCGAACATCCATGCCAGAACCATGGAAAAGGCAGTGACTGCGGAAGCGATCACGATCCCGGGGATACCTCCCAGAAGGAAGGAAAGCGCCAGCGCAATGCATCCCGCGAATGCGCAGGGACCTCTGCGGGAACCCCGGTAGAACAGGCTGGCTTTACCCTGAGGACGCGCATAAGGGAATACCGCCATTGCCAACGCCATTACCCAGCGGCTGACCGCGCACATACCCACCACCGCGGCTGGCAGCACCTCCGGCCGGAGAGAAACCAGCATCGCGACCTGGACCAGCACGAAAAAGATCACCGTGGAAGTGCCCAGCGCACCGGCATGGGGGTCACGCATGATCGCCAGCATCCCTTCCCGGTCCCTGCGGCTGAAGAACGCATCCGCCGTATCCGAAAGCCCGTCGAGATGCAATCCTCCGGTCACGAAGAAAAGCGCCGCGGCGATCAGTACAGCGCTCCAGGGATGCGCCACTCCCATCATCGAAGAGAACGCACCCGCGCCGATGCCGGCAGCTCCCGCCAGCGCTCCCACCAGGGGAAACCAGGCCATGCTCCAAAGCGCGGTATGATCGTGACATGAACGCAGCCGCACCCGAATGATCGTCAGGAACTGCACCGCAGCCATGAGGCTCGCGCTCATTGCACTTTCCCCGAAACGTTGGCGCTCTGGAAGGTCGCCATTTGCGTAAGGATATTGACCGAGGCATCAGCCAGCATCATCCCGATGGCAGCGCCGGTACCTTCGCCCAGCCGCATTCCCAGGTCGAAGAGCGGCTTCTGACCGAGCAGCTCGAGCATACGCAGATGCCCCTGTTCGACGGAACAATGGCTGGAGATAAGATACTGCTTCACCCGGGGATCGATCCCCGCGGCGATGAGCGCGGCGGCGGTAGAGATGAACCCGTCGATCACCACCGGGACCCGGTGAGATGCGGCCGCCAGCATCACTCCCGCCAATCCGCCGATCTCGAGCCCTCCGACCTTCGCCAGCACCTCCATGGCGAAATCCGGACCGGGATCTTCCTTCCCCGCTCCGGGGACAAGACCGTTCTTTTCCAATCCCTGCGCTACCACTTCGATCTTCCTGCGCACTCCCGCGTCATCCAGCCCTGCGCCCCTGCCCACGAGTTTCTCGATGGGAAATCCGGTGAAGACCGCGGCGATCGCGCTGGAAGAAGTGGTGTTGCCGATCCCCATTTCCCCGGTGCCTACGATGTCGATCCCTGCGGCCGCGTACTCCTCTTCAAAAAGCTCGACCCCTGCCTCGACTGATCTTTGCGCCTCCTGCGGGGTCATGGCCGGGCCCTTAGCGAAATTCTTCGTGCCAAAGGCGACCTTCCTGTCTTTAAAGCTGGCGGAGTTAAGCTGCGAGGCATCGAGCGTACCGGCGACACCGATATCCGCGACGATCACCTTGGCGCCTGCCTGACGGGCCAGCACGTTGATCCCGGCCCCTCCCCGCACGAAGTTATACACCATCTGCGCGGTGACCTCTTTGGGAAACGGGCTGATCCCCTCATCCGTGATGCCGTGGTCCGCGGCCAGGGTAAAGATCACTTTGCGATTAAGAGAGGGGAATTCCTTGCCGGTGATACCAGCGATCCGTTTTGCCAATTCCTCCAGCCTGCCCAGGCTTCCCTGAGGTTTGGTAAGATTATCCAGCCTCGCCTGCGCCCGCTGCATCATCCCCTCATCCAACTTCGCTATCTCGAACCTCATCAACGCTCCCTAGGGACGCCCCTAAAGGGGACGCCCCTGGAGGGGACACCCCTTTGCACAAATTCTGTTAATAGACAGTTGCTATTCCCAAAAAAACAATAAAACCACTCGATAAACTCATGTAATCCTCTGATTTCAATCAAGGGGTGTCCCCCTTAAGGGCGTCCC
>CAZAPM010000006.1:0-122502 GCA_964487475.1 uncultured Planctomycetales bacterium | reverse complement strand
GGGGCTGTAGCTCAGCTGGGAGAGCACTTGCATGGCATGCAAGGGGTCAGGAGTTCGATCCTCCTCAGCTCCACCATTATTACCTGCCGTATCCGTCCTGCCTGAAGGAGCAACGTGGCCAAAAGTTCCGGCATCGCGATAATAGGCGCAGGGCCGACAGGGATCGCCGCGGCGCACCGGCTGCGGGAATCAGGGTGCCGCGGGTTCCGGGTGTTCGAACGCCAGAAGTACGCCGGCGGCCTGTGCGCGAGTTTTCAGGATCCCCGGGGCTTTACCTGGGACCTGGGCGGACACGTGTTTTTTTCGCGACACCGGTATTTCCTTAAGCTCCTGCAGGAGGGCCTTCCCGAAGGAGTGTTGAAGCACCGGCGCCACAGCCTGGTGCGTATCGCCGGCACCTGGGTGCCGTATCCTCTCCAGCGAAACCTTTCCCTTCTTCCCCAAAAAATATCTCAGGAGTGTATCCGCGGCCTGGATGCCGCCTCCCCAGGCGCAGCCATGCCCGGTGAGGATTTTCGCACCTGGGTGGTGCGCACCATGGGCCGCGGCCTGGCCAGGCATTTCATGCTCCCTTACAACGAAAAGGTGTGGGCGTGCGACCCTTCGACGATGGGCGCGTTCTGGGTGGGGGAGAGGGTAAGCCCGGCGCGCGGGAAGGGAGCGGATGCGCAGGGGCGATCTCCCAAAGCCTGGGGCGGAAACGCCCTGTTCCGCTATCCCGGACGGGGAGGCTCGGGCGGATGGATCCGCGCGCTCGCCGCAGGCCTTGGGCCCCGCGTTCGTTTTCGCAAAGAGGCCGTGCGCATAGATGCGGATGCGCACAGGATATTTTTCAAAGACAGGACCAGTACCGGGTACGATTCCCTCGTTTCCACCATGCCCCTGGATCTTCTGGTGCGCAGCCTCCGCAGTTGTCCTTCCCCTGTGCGCAAAGCGGCGGGTGAGCTTCGGCACAGCGGGGTGCTGGTCGTAGGTATCGGGATCGCCGGCCGCGCTCCGGAAAAGACGTGCTGGATGTATTTCCCCGATCCCATACTTCCCTTTTTCCGGGTCACGTACCTTTCCAATTACTCCGGGCATAATGTGCCCCATCCTTCGCGGCAGTATTCCCTGCTTTGCGAGACCTCCTACTCCGAATACCGGAGAGAGCGTCCCGCGACCATCGTCCGCCGTACCATCGAAGGACTGATCGCAGGAGGAGTGATCTCCCGGGAAGATGCCGGAAAGATCGTCTCTACCGCGGTGTATGATGCGCCTTATGCCTATCCCCGCCCCACCCTGCATCGTAATGCCGCGCTGCAATGTATCCGTCCCTGGCTCGAGTCTCGCGGCATCTATTCCCGGGGGAGATTCGGCACCTGGCAATATGAGCTTGGCAACACCGACCATGCGGTGATGCAGGGTAAAGAGGTCGCCGATAGGCTGGTGCGCGGGAGCCGGGAAACCGTGCTGGAGGAGGCCGCGTTTTGAAAAAGACAGTGCTTTTCCAGCCCCGCAGCGGAGGATGGGACGCTGCCGGTATCCGTCCCCCGGATTCATTGCTGGCAGTGGCCGCATTACCCTGCCGCCACGGCTATGAGGTGCGCATCATCGATCAGCGCACCGATCGCGGGTGGAAGCATTCCCTGCGGGAGGCGCTGGATGGCGCGGTGCTTTGCGGCATCACCTCCATGACCGGGCCGCAGATCAATTCCGCCCTGGAGGCCAGCCGGCTGGTAAAAACCGCGGGCCGAGTTCCGGTGGTGTGGGGAGGAGTGCATGCGACGTTCCTTCCGGAGCAGACTCTCCGGGAGGGATCGATAGATTATATCGTGCGGGGAGAGGGGGATATCGCGCTTCTGGAATTGGCGGAAGCTTTATATCGGGGTGATCCGGTATCGGGAGTGCCGGGGATCTCGTATAAGGAACAGGGGATCAGGCATACTCCCGACCGGGAATTGATCGCGGACCTCGATACCCTGCTTCCGCTTCCGTATCACCTGGTCGATATGGATAAGTATTACGGGATTGCGTTAAAAAAAGGCCGCAGCCTTACCTTGATGACCTCGCGCGGGTGCCCTTTCCGCTGCACCTTCTGTTATAATACGGTGTTCAACCGCAACACCTGGAGAGGGATGTCCGCCGCGCGGGTACTGGAGATGATCGGGCATGCGGTCCGGGACTTAGGGGCGGAGAGCCTTTTCTTCGAGGACGATAATTTCTGCGCGGACCCCAAAAGGTTCGAGGCCATTGTGCAGGGGCTCTTGCGCGCGCAGTATAAGGTGGCCTGGGGCCTTTTGGGCGCGCGCGTGGATACGCTGCGCCGTATGCCGGATTCACTCTTGCAGGATGCGGCCAGGGCAGGATGCCGCAGCGTGGATATCGGGGTCGAGTCCGGGGATGCGCGCATGCTTTCGCTTTTGAGCAAGGATATCCGGCTGGATGAGGTGCGGGAGACCAACCTGCGGCTGGCAAAATACATGCGGCACGTCAAGTACACTTTCTTGCTGGGAGCTCCCACGGAGACCGAGGGTGAGATGCGTAAGACCGTCGAGTTCGCCTGGAAGCTGCTGGAGGAGAATCCCCGGGCGATGCTGCTTTTCACCCCGTACCAGGTCAACCCCGGCACGGAATTGTTCCGCCTGGCCTTGCAGCACGGGTACCGGGAGCCGGGATCCCTGGAGCAGTGGGCGGAGTGCGGCAGCGACCGGATGGCGTACTGGCGCTACCCCTGGCTTACTTCCCGGCAAGCCCGCATGATCGACAATTATTGCTTCGTCAGCCCTTTTCTCGGCGCGTCCTTATCCTATAAGCTGAATAACTCCTTCGCGCGCCTCGCGGCTGCCTGTTACCGTCCGACGGCGCGGTTACGCTACCGGCATAACATCTATCAGTTCCCGGCGGAGCGCCGGATCGCGCAATGGCTGGGAGGAACATGAGGATGTCCAAAAGGAGCGCTTCGGTCAACGCGGAGTATTCCCGGCCCTGCGAATTGTGCGCGGGCACGGAACATTCCGTGGTATATCCGGCGGACGAGGGGATAACCATACGTCCGGAGGATTTCACGGTGACGGGCTCCCGTATGATCAAGACCGAAGTGCTGCGCTGTAAGGGGTGCGGACTGGTGTTCTCTCCCGCGGCATCCGGGTATTGTGCATACTATGCCCGGACCGTGGATGACGGCTACCTTCAGGGCCAGCGGACCAGGTCCAAAGAACTGTATGCGGCGTTTCGCAAGGCTGCGCGTTTCCTGGCGCCGGACCGGCGCCCGGCCAGGGTCCTGGATGTAGGGTGTGCCACCGGCCCCTTGCTGCAGGTACTGGTCTCCCGGCCCGAATATGAGTGCCGGGGCATAGAGCCGTCGGAGTGGGCGGCTGCGGCGGCGAACGCGCAGGGGCTGCCGGTGACCCAGGGATATTTCGAGGATTTCGCATGCCGGGAGGGGTGTTTCGATCTGGTGGCGATGTTCGACTCCCTGGAGCATATGGCTTCCCCGTCAGCGGCGGTCAAGAAAGCGTACGAAGTGCTGAAGCCCGGAGGCGTGCTGGCGATCACTACGCCCAACATCGACTCCGCGTACCATTGGCTTACCCGCCGCAGCTACTGGTTCATCGAGGCGATGCACCTTTTTTATTTTTCTCCGGCCACCATCCGGAGGATGCTTTCGCAGTGCGGGTTCGAGGTGGTCCGCGTCCGGCGGCACTGGAAGTGCCTTCCGGCGGGATACGCCCTGGAGAGGCTGATCCGTCTTTTGCCTTTCGGCAGGAGGATCGAAAAGACCCGGGGGTTCCGGGCGCTTTTCTTTATACCGTTATGGATGTATGTCGGCCAGATGCTGGTCATCGCCAGGAAAGAGTGATATGTCGGTTTCCGTAGTCATGCCCTGCTTCAACGAGGAAAAGACGATCGTGCGCGTGGTGGAGGAGTTCTACGAGGTGGTCTCCCGCGCAGTCCGGGATTTCGAATTGATCGTGGTGGATGACTGCAGCCGGGATGCCTCTCCGGCGCTGTTGCAGGGCCTGGCGCAGAAGTACGGCCGGATGCGGGTATTGCGCAACGATACGCAGCAGGGGCACGGGGCTTCCATCCTGCGCGGGTTTGCCGCTTCCTCCAAGGAGTACGTGTTCCAGGTGGACAGCGACGGCCAGTTCGTCGCGGAGGATTTTCTTAAAATATACGCCCTCCGGCAGGAGTATGATTTCATCCGCGGGGTGCGTACGCCCCGGAGGGATTCCTGGCAGAGGCAGGCGCTTTCCCGGGTGATCGCGGTCGCGGATACTTTGCTTTTCGGAGTGTGGTGTCCGGACGCCAACTGCCCTTTCCGGCTGATCAAGCGCAGCGTGCTGCAGGAGTTGTTGCGGCTGATCCCTTCCTCTGCGGGCGCCCCCAACCTGATGCTTTCCCTGGCTGCCGGAGCGCGGAAGGTGCGCATGCGCACGGTGCCGGTGACGCATCTGCCCCGGGTCACCGGTGCGATATGGCTGGTGCGCTGGCGCCTGATCGCGTTTTGCCTGCGCGGAGCCTGGCAGCTGCTTATCCTGCGGGTCAGGCTTTGGCAGGCTTCTTCTCGGCAGGGTGCGGCATGAAGGTCCTTTTGCTGCGTCCCCCGGCGGTGAGTTACCGCAGGCTGCCCGGCCAGCTGAAATCCGAGCCCCTGGGCCTGCTGTACCTTGCGGCCTGGCTGCGCCAGCATTCCTTCGAGGTCTCCGTGATCGACGGGTTCGTCAACGGCAGCGATTTTTCCGACGGTGATTTTCAGGGTAACGGCATCCCCTTCGCCGAGCTGCGGGAGCGGGTGCGCGAGTACGCCCCCGATATCGTAGGCATAAGCTACATGTACACCCAGTACTCGCGGGGGGTGTATGAGGCGGCGCGGATGGTCAAGGAGGTCTCTTCCGGTATCCTGGTGGTCTGCGGAGGCGCCGGCGCGGTTTCCTATGAAGGCACGATCCGCAGCCCTTACATCGATATCGTGGTGCAGGGGGAAGGGGAGGAGACCCTGTTGGAGATCGTGCGCCGGCGCGCGGCCGGGCAGCCGCTGCAGGATATCCCCGGCACCGTGGTCAAGGAGGAGGGGTCGGTGCGCGTCAATCCTCCCCGTCCGTTCATCTCTCCGCTGGATTCGCTGCCTTTTCCCGCCCGGGATATGCTGGATATGTCGCCCTATCAGCAGGAGCGGTACCTGACCGCGCGCAACATGCGCAATCCCCGCATGAGCATCGTGGCATCCCGGGGCTGCCCCTACCGGTGCGTGTATTGCACCATCCACTGCCTCTGGAAGCACACCTACCGGATGCGTTCGCCCGCGCGCGTCGGGGACGAGATCGAGGAGCTGTACCGCCGGTACGGGATGCGCGAGCTGGCTTTTTACGACGACAACCTTACCTTCAACCGGGAGTTCATCCACGGGATCTGCGACGAGATCATCCGCAGGAAGCTGGATATCCGCTGGAGCACTCCCAACGGGGTGGCGATCTGGACCCTGGATAAGGAGACCGTGCGCAAGATGCGCCGCGCCGGCTGTTACAAGATCGTCTTCGGCCTGGAATCCGGTTCTCCCCGGACCCTCAAGTTCATGCACAAGGATTTCATGGACCCCGTCCATGCCAAGGAGATCATCAGGTACTGCAACCGGCTGGGGATGTGGACCATGAGCCCTTTTCTGATCGGGTTCCCCCATGAAACGGAGGAGGATTTCCGGCTTTCCCTCGAATTCGCCCTGGACAGCGGGCTGGATAAGGCGACCTTCTACACCGCTACCCCGTATCCGGGCAGCGAGCTTTTCGATATCTACAAGCGGGAAGGGTTGTTGAAGGATCTGCCGGAGCCTTTGGACGAGCAGTGGATCGGGGATATCGGCGAAGCGACGGTAGCCACCCCCCATTTTACCAGGGAGCAGCTTTCTACGGCCAAGCATGCGCTCAACTGGCGCTTCCTCCAGCGGAGGCTGCCCTCCTTTTTCAACCCCTGGCGCATGTTCCCGAAGCTCCGCACCTGGGAGGAGGCGCGGTTCTTCTTCCTGATGTTCTGGATCTACCTTCCGGATATCCATAACGTGATCTCCGTTACCCTGCGCCGGCTGTTCCGGCGTCCTTGACGCTGGCTACCAACTGAAGTATAATCACCTATTATGTTATTAGGCGTGCATGTTTCCGCGCAGGGGTCGCTTCCGCGTTCCCTGGACCGGGCAGTGGCGTTAGGATGCAACACCATGCAGGTTTTTTCCCGCAGCCCGCAGCGCTGGCGCGAAAAGCCCGCGGAGATCGCCGACCTCAAGGAATTTTCCCGGCACCGGGAGGACACGGGGATCTCCCCGGTGTTCATCCATGTCCCGTATCTGATCAATCTGGCGTCCCCCAATCCGCGGCTGTACCGGGCCTCGATCGAAGCGTATATCGAGGATGTTCAGGAGGCCGAGGCCATGGGCGCGGAATATATCGTCACCCACATGGGCAGCCATAAGGATACGACGGAAAAGGGCGGGCTCAAGCGTCTGGCCAGGGCGATCAATAAGATCATCGAGAAGACCGCGAAAAGCCCGGTGGGGATATTGCTGGAGAATACCGCCGGTTCCGGTTCGTGGCTGGGGTACACCTTCAGCCATCACCGCAAGGTCCTGGCCGATCTCAAGGATGTTTCCCGGGTCGGGGTGTGCGTGGATACCGCGCATGCGTACCTGGCGGGTTTCGATCTGGCCACCCGGGAGGGGCTCGAGCGGATGCTGGGAGAGATCGAGAAGAACGTCGGCGTGCAGCGGGTGAAGCTGGTGCATTTGAACGATGCGCAGGGGCGGTTAGGCTCCCATCTCGACCGGCACGCCCATATCGGCAAAGGTTCGATCGGGGAAGCGGGGATCGCCGGGATCATCAACCACCCGGCGCTGCGCGATATCCCCTTTATACTGGAAACCCCCAAAGACAGCGAGGATGCGGATCAGCAGAACCTGGCCCTGGTCAGGTCCCTGCGCAACTCCGCATAACGTCATGGCGCATAAGATCCTGGTAGTCGACGACGATTCCGATATCACCGAGACCCTCGCCCGCAGGCTGATGCGGGAAGGGTTCGAAGTGGCGACCGCATACAGCGGGGAAGAGGGGCTGCAGAAGGCTATCGGGGAAAAGCCCGATGTGGTGCTGCTGGATTTGATGATGCCCGGGATGAACGGTTTCGAGGTGCTGAAAGAGCTCCGCAAACAGGTTACGGACCGCTGGGTCCCGGTCATCATCGTCAGCGCGCAGAACGACCTGGATTCCGTGCGCAGCGGCTACGGGCTGGACGCGGACCATTATCTGACCAAGCCCTGCGGGTTCGACAAGATACTCTCCGGGATCAATACCATGCTTTCTTTAGTCCCGCTGCGGAAATTTCAGGAAGGTAAATAAATGGAGTATTCGTTCAAGGCAGTAGAAGAGAAATGGCAGCGCATCTGGGCGGAGTCCGGGGCGTTCAAGGCCGAGGAAACTCCGGGCCGCAGGAAGTATTATCTCCTGGAGATGTTCCCGTACCCTTCGGGCAAGATCCATATGGGCCACGTGCGCAATTATACCATCGGCGATGTGGCGGCGCGGGTCAAAGCGCTGCAGGGGTATTCCGTGCTCCATCCCATGGGATTCGACGCCTTCGGCCAGCCGGCGGAGAACGCCGCCATCAAGAACAGCACCAAGCCCGACATCTGGACGCACAAGTGCATCGACTGGATGAAGGTCGAGCTGCGGAAGATGGGGTTTTCCTATGACTGGGAGCGCGAGGTTTCCACGTGCGACGCGCCGTATTACGCCTGGAATCAGTGGATCTTCCTGAAAATGCTCGAGCGGGGATTAGCGTACAAAAAGGCCTCCAAGGTCAACTGGTGCCCTTCCTGCGCGACCACCCTGGCGAACGAGGAGGTTATCGAAGGCGGCTGCTGGCGTTGTCATTCCGCGGTCGAGCAGAAGGAGCTCGATCAGTGGTACCTGAAGATCACGGATTATAAGGAACGGCTGCTGGAGGACCTTTCCCGGCTCTCGCAATGGCCGCCGCGCGTGGTGGCGATGCAGACCAACTGGATCGGCAGGAGCCAGGGCGCGGAGATATTCTTCCGGGTGCAGGGAAGCGACCAGACCATCAATGTGTTCACTACCCGGGCAGATACCATTTTCGGGGCGACCTATATCGTGCTGGCGCCGGAGCATCCTCTGGTCGAGACCCTGACCCGGGGAAAACCGGAAGCGGCGGCCGTGGCCGCGTTCTGCGAGAAGGCGTTGAAGGAAAAGCGCGGGGCCCGGGATTCCAAAGAAGCTTCTAAAGAGGGGGTTTTTACCGGCAGCTATGCGGTCAATCCCGTGAACCGGGAAGTCATCCCTGTCTGGGTGGCGGAGTACGTGTTGATGGAGTACGGCACCGGCGCCATCATGGCGGTGCCGACCCACGACCAGAGGGATTTTCTTTTCGCGAAAGCCCATGGGCTGCCCATGCGGGTGGTGATCCAGCCGAAAGATGCCCCGGCACTGTCGCCGGAAACGATGGCCGAAGCCTGGGAGGGGGCGGGAGTGCAGGTGAACTCCGGCCAGTTCGACGGCCTGGCCAATACTCAGGCGAAGGCTAAGATCGCGGAGTGGATGGAGCACAAGGGCATGGGAAAAGTGCAGACCCATTGGCGGCTGCGGGACTGGCTCATCTCCCGTCAGCGTTATTGGGGAACGCCCATCCCGGTGATCTATTGCGGCTCCTGCGGTATCGTGCCGGTGCCTTACGAGGCGCTTCCCGTGCGCCTGCCGGAGGACGCGCCTTTCACCGGAGAGGGCGGAAGCCCGTTGGGCAAGGTCAGGGAATTCGTCGAGGCCGCGTGCCCGAAGTGCGGGAAGCCCGCGCGCAGGGAGACGGACACCATGGCGACCTTCTTCGACTCCTCCTGGTATTTCCTGCGTTTCTGTTCTCCGAAATTCGAGAAGGGGCCTTTTGATCCCGCCGCCGCGAAATACTGGATGCCCGTGGACCAGTATATCGGCGGCATCGAGCACGCTATCCTGCACCTGCTGTATTCCCGGTTCTTCACTAAATTCTTCCAGGACTTAGGGCTGGTGGATTTTTCCGAACCGTTCACCAAACTGCTGACCCAGGGGATGGTGTTGAAGGACGGAGAAGTGATGTCCAAGTCCAAGGGCAACATCGTCGACCCGGATTCCATCATCAGTAAATACGGCGCGGATACGCTGCGGCTTTTCATCCTTTTTGCCGCTCCTCCCGAGACCGAGCTGGAGTGGGATGACCGGGGGATCGAAGGGGCGTACAAGTTCCTCCTGCGCGTCTGGCGCCTCCAGGATAATCTTATCCCCCAGGCGGGTATCGAGGTGCGCAAGGCCCTTGCCCGCGCCATCAAGAAAGTGACGGAGGATTTCGAGCAGTTCAAATTCAATACCGCCATCGCCGGGCTCATGGAATTGACCAACGCCATCTACAGCCACGGCGCGGATAAGGAGGTGTATTCGCAGCTGGTGGTGCTCTTAAGCCCCATCGCGCCCCATTTTTGCGAGGAGATCTGGCAGAACCTCGGGCATGCCGGAAGTGTCGGCAAGGCCTCCTGGCCGATCTTCGATCCCGCCCTGCTGGTCGAGAGCACGGTGACGCTGGCCGTGCAGGTCAACGGAAAGGTGCGCGGGCATCTGGAAGTGGCGGCGACGGCGGCAGAAGAGGCGATCCGGGAACAGGTGCTGCGGGACGAGAAGATCTCCTCGTGGATCGCGGGAAAACCGGTGCGCAAGGTGATCGTGGTGCCGGGCAAACTGATCAGTATCGTGATCTAGCTTTTTTGTCCCAGCGCTTCCTTGATGCTGTAGGCGAGTTTTTCCAGGGAGACGGGTTTTTCCAGGTAGTCGATCGCGCCGCTCTTGGCCGCGACGTGTTTGTCGACGTCCTCGTGTTTCAGGGAGATGGCGATGATCGGGATATGCGCCCAGGCGGGCGCATTTTTTATTTCCTGGGCGATCTTGAATCCGCTGATATCGGGGAGCACCAAGTCGAGCAGGATCAGGTCCGGCTGCCAGTCCCGCACCATCTCCAGCCCGCTGGCGGCGTCATACGCCGCGCAGACCTGGTATCCGAAGGATTCCAGGAAATCACGGATGGTCACGAAGGTGTTCTTGTCATCGTCAATGCACAGTATCTTGCACCCATCCATACCTTTAGTATAGCGCATTCCCTTCCTTCCTGCCAGTGCAATCCCGCGTGAGATACTCTCCTGCCCTGCGTCTTAAGGGGAAAGGAGGATCGCATGCTGACAAAATCCCAGTGGATCATGGTCATGGCGGTGATCGGCCTGGTGCAGGCCGGTGCGCTGGTACGTCTGGCGCAGCAGCGTCTCCCTGCGGCCGCGCGGTTCCTGGATGCGGAGGGGCTCGACGGCCGGGTGGACTTGAACCGGGCAACGGTCGCGGACTTGCTGCGGACCCGTAAGATCCCGGAGCGCTTGGCCGGGGATATCATCCGTTACCGCAATGACGCCGGTCCTTATCAGCGCGTGGATGACCTGCGCAAGGTCAAGGGAATAGGCCCGGTGCGGTATGAACGGATCAAGGATCATTTCAAGGTGGAATGATGCCGTCTCCGGCCGGCCCTGGTGCGCGGCAGGAGGGGCGTTCGCAGCCGGGATCTGGATGGCGGTGCTGATCCCGTTTCCGGCAGCCTGGTGGTGTCTGGCTGCCGGTGCGATGATGCTGGCGTCCCTGGCCCGGGGGTACGCGCAGCGGATATACGGAGGAGGCCTCATCCTGGCAGTGTGTTTTTTGCTCGGGGGCGCGCACATGGCCGTACGCAGCGGGATATCCGCCCGGCACTTCGCGCGCATCCCCGCGTTGCAGGATCCCGGGATATACGAGTGCCGCGGCAGGGTAAAGGGGGAAGTCCGTAAATACGGCAGCGCGCAGGTGTGCGTGCTCTCCGTGCAGGAGGTGCGCACCGGCCGGGAGGCGTACTCGTGTGAAGGAGAAGTGACGCTGCGTATTACCGGCGGGGAGGCGCTTTTTTCCGGGGATTCTCTCGAAATGCGGCTTTCCCTGCCGGCCAGGCCGTGCCGGAGGGCGGTCCCGGGGTTCTGTGCGCAGGTGCGCGGATACGATATCCTTTCCCGCCGTCCCGCAACGGGATTTGCGCAGGTGCCCCGGATGATGGCCTCCCTGCGCGTGCTGCTTTCGCAGGTACTGCAGAAGTACCTTCCTTCTTTGCATGCGGGCATTGCGGCGGCGATGGTGCTGGGGGTGAAGGAGGGGGTGCCGGATCCCGTGTTCCAGATGCTGGTGCGCTGCGGAGGAGTGCACGTGCTGGTGGTAAGCGGGTTCAATACCGGAGTGGTCGCCTGGCTGGTGCTGGGAGCGGGAAAACTCGTGCAGCTCTCCAGGTCCAGGCGCCTGGTCCTGGCGGCAGTATGCGTGATCGCATATTGTGCGTTGACCGGAGCCGCTGCCCCGGTCACCCGGGCTACGGTAATGACGTGCCTGGCGCTTCTGGCAGCCGCCTGCCAGCGCACCCCGGATATGCTGCATGCGGCCGGGATCGCGGCAACCGCGATGCTCGTTGCCGATCCGCGGCAGGCACAGGATGCCAGTTTTCAGCTTTCCTTTGCCAGCGTGGTCACCCTGATCGCCGGGTATCCCCGGGTATATTCCTGGATGCGGGTCAGCCGGTATCCGGGCAGGATCATGCGCGGGATAGGGGCGGGGCTGGCCGCTTCCCTGACCGCCTGGTTCGGGACGGCGCTGCCGGTAGCCTGGCACTGCCGGGTGATCGCTCCTTCCGGGATACTGGCCAATATCGTTATCGTGCCTTTGGCTACGGCCGTGACCGTTTCCGGAGCCGCGCTGATCGTATGCGGACTCTGGCTGCCTCCGGCAGCCTGGCCCTGCGCATATCTGTGCCGGCTGTCCATCTCAGCGCTGCTGGCAGCCGCACACCTGGCCTCGAAAATGCCCGGCGCGTGCTTCTTTCTGCCGCGCGGATGCGGTTGACAAAGCGTAGGCGGTGTGTTAAAGTACTTTCCTATGAGAATTACTGTCCTGATGATGATCCTTGCCCTGGGTGCGGCATCTTTCCCTGCTGACGCGCATGCCTTCTGGATATTGAATCCGAAGACCAAGAAGATGATCAATCCGAAAACCGAGCCGCGTCCCTCTCCCGCGGAGCAGTTCGAATATGCCAGAAGCCTTTATGAGGTAAAAAATTACGTCTCTGCCATAACCGAATTCAAAAAACTCCTCAAGAATTACCCTAAATCCAAGGAAGCGGCGGAAAGCCAGTATTATCTCGGGCTCTCCGAGGATGCTTCCGGCCGTCCTTACGAAGCGTTCCAGGCGTATCAGAAAGTGATCGACAAGTATCCGTTCTCCACCAGGATCCAGGAGATCATCGAGAAGCAGTATGCGCTGGCTGAGCGGTTCATCGAAGGGGAGAAGCGCAAGGCGCTGGGCGTGAATTTGCCGGTGGAGAACCCGGCTATCGAGATCCTTACCAAGGTGGTGGAGAATTCGACCTACGGGCCTCTTGCCGCCAAGGCGCAGTATAAGCTCGGCCTGGTCTTAAAGCAGCTGCAGCGTTATTATGAGGCGGAGGAGGCGTTCAACAAGGTGCTTTCCCGCTATCCCGAGAGCGACTGGGTCGAACCGGCGAAGTTCCAGATCGCCGAATGCCGCGCAGCGGTATCGCGCGGGCCGGCGTACGATCAGGGCGCCGCGCAGGAAGCCAAGGAGAAGTTCGAGGAGTTCGTGCGGGACAATCCCGACGCCGAGCTTTCCGACAAGGCCGAAGAGAACATCTCGGCGCTTAACGAGAAGGAAGCGCAGGCGAATTTCGAGACGGCGGTATTCTACGAGAAGCAGAAGGCATATGACTCCGCCGCGATCTACTATAACGACGTGATCGATTCATATCCCCACTCCTCCTGGGCGGTCAAGGCCCTGGAGCGGCTGCAGCGGATGGAGAAAGGCAGGAAGCGATGAGAACGTTCTTGCGGGCAGGCGCGTGTCTTCTGGCGCTGGCGTGCGCGGGGTGCGGGTATACGACGCGTTCGGCGATCTCTAACCAGTACCGCACCATTTATATCGTGCCGTTCGTCAACAAGATAGACATCACCCTGGAGTCGAACGTCCAGGGTAAATATAAGATCTACCGGCCGAGGCTGGAGACCGATATCACCAAGGCGGTGGCGAACAAATATCTTTTTGACGGCAACCTGCGGCCGGTCAGCGAGGCCAATGCCGACCTGGTGCTGCGCGGGGAGCTGGTGGAGTTCATGCGCGATCCTTTACGCTATGACGATAACGACGAGGTGGAGGAATACCGGGTCAATGTCCGGGTGAACCTGGCGCTGTGGGATGCCCGGGAGAACAAGCTGGTGTGGGAAGAGAAAAGCTTTACCGGGGATACCACCTACTTCACTCCGGGACACCTTAATTCCAAGAGCGACGAAGCGGCGATCAGCGACGCGATCGCGGACCTGGCCCGGCGCATCGTCGAGCGCACCGTCGAGGAGTGGTAGGCGCTTGCCCGAGGTGCCCATGATCTATCTGCTGGTCGGTTCGGATGTCCCTGCCAAAGACGCCGCGTTAGCTTCCCTGAAGGCGCAGCTCCTCTCCCCGGAATCCCGGGAATTCAATTACGACTGCCTTTTCGGCCGTGACCTTACCTTGAAATTACTGCAGGAAAAGCTGCTCTTCCTGCCTGTCGGCGCCGGCGCTTCCCGGCGTGTCGTGGTGATCAAAGACGCCGCTTCCCTCAAGGACGAATTGAAAGAGTACCTTACCTCATACGTACGCGCACCGGCAGGCCATGTGGTGCTGGTGCTGGAAGCTGACGAGGTGCCGTATAGGGACGCCTTTTTCCAGGCGCTGGCCCCGAAGGCGAAGCGGATGTCCTTCAAGGAGCTCCGCAAGCCCGACACGTTCTATCTTTACCGGCAACTCGAGCAGCGCAAGGTCTCGGAAGCGCTCAAGGTGCTGCATCAGCTGCTGCAGGAAGGGGAGAAGCCGGAAAGGATACTGGGAGGATTGCGGTACGCCTGCCAGAAGGGCGCCCTACAAAACACTGTCGCAGCCGAAAAGCAGATGAAACTGCTTCTTGACTGCGACAGGGAGATCAAAACCGGCGCCTTGAAAGCCGAGCTGGCGCTGGAAAAACTGGTGTTCGCGTTAAGCGGTTTTGCCCACGCGGCGGCTTAATCCGGATTTTTTCCTGGCCGCGGTATTGGGGTGCAGGATACCTTTTTTAGCCGCTTTATCCAGTTTTGAGAAAAGTTTGGTCAGCAGCTTTTTCGCTTCCGCCATGTTCTTTGCGGTAAGCAGCCCCTGGAATTCCTTAAGGGATTTCTTTATGTCTTTTTTGGTCTTGAGATTGCGCAGGTACTTGCGGTTCGCCGCGCGATCCGTCCTTCTTGATGTGGCACGTCTTGGCATTGAAATATCTCCTTACCGTTTTTCTTATACGATTGAAACATACGATTTCACAAGTATTTAATCTATACCATACTTGAGGGATAATGTCAACAAACAAATCCATAGCCCGCAGCGCTTCCGTGATCAGCCTGGCGACCCTTTGTTCGAGGCTGCTGGGGTTTTTCCGGGATATGGTCCTGGCCAGGCTCCTGGGAGTGCAGGTGTACGCTCAGGCGTTCGTGGTGGCGTTTCGCATCCCCAACCTCTTCCGGGATATGGTGGGGGAGGGAGCGGCCAATGCCGCCATGGTGCCGGTCTTAAGCGAGTATGCCGCGACCCGCTCCAGGGAGGAGTTCTGGAAGCTGGCGAATGCCCTGCTCAATGCCCTGTTGGTGGTGTTGAGCGTGATCACTCTGGCCGGGATCGCCCTGGCGCCGGTGCTGGTGCGGCTGATGGCCCCGGGGTTTGCGGACGATCCGCAGAAGCTGGCGGTGACCATTGCGCTCAACCGGGTCATCTTCCCCTATATCCTGCTCATCGGCCTGGCCGCCTACGCCATGGCGGTGCTCAATTCCCTGAAGCATTTCTCCGTTCCGGCGTTCGCGCCCTGCCTGCTTAACATCGCCATTATCGCCTCCGCGATCTTTTTCGGAGAGGGGGTCAGGGGGGTGGCGGTGGGCGTGCTCCTGGGCGGGATGCTGCAGCTGGCGGTGCAGGTGCCGATGTTGTGGAGAAAAGGGTTCCGGCCCTCGTTCCTTACGGGGTTCGGTCATCCCGGCTGCCGCCAGATCGGCAGGCTGATGGTGCCGCGCATGGCCAGCTCGGGTATCTACCAGCTCAATAATTTCGTGGATTCCATTTTCGGGTCTTTCGCGCTGGTCGTGGGGGAGGGGGGGGTGGCGGTGCTGTATTTCGCGTACCGGCTTATCCAGTTCCCCCTGGGGGTGTTCAGCACCGCGCTTTCGCAGGCCATCCTGCCGACCCTTTCCGCACAGGGACTGGAGAGTTCCCGGGACAATTTGCTGCGCACGCTTTCATTCGGAGTGCGGGCGACCCTCTTCGTGCTCCTGCCTGCCACCGCCGGTTTTATCGCTGCCAGTCCCCTGATCGTGGAGACCCTTTTCTCCGGAGGGAAATTCGACGCGTATGCGGTGGAGCAGACCAGCCGGGTGCTGGTCTGCTACAGTATCGGCTTAACGGCTTTCGGCCTGAACCGTATCCTGCAATTCTGTTTCTTTGCCCTGAAGGATACCGCCACCCCTGCCCGGATCTCGGCCGTGGCGTTGGCGTGCAGCGTGGCATTGAATGCGGCGCTCATGTTCCCCTTGAAGATCTCGGGGATCGCGCTGGCTACCTCGATCACGGGGCTGTTATCCTGCGTCTGGTTAGTGGATGCGCTGCGGCGCAGGCTTCCGCAGCTTCCCGTCAGAGAGTGCGCGGATTCCGCCGCGCGTATCGCGCTGTGCAGCGGGCTGATGTGGGTTTTTTGCGCGCTGCTGGGGAGCGTTCCTTTCCCGAAGGATGCTTCTGCCGGAGCGCATTGGCTGAGGCTCTCGGGGGTGATCTTCTCCGGGGCCGCGGTGTATGTCGGAAGCTGCTGGGTGCTGCGGGTGCGGGAGTTGAGGGAGCTGGCAGCCTGGGCGCGCAGCAGGATGGCGGTATGACGGCCCGGGAGCAGGCGGCGGCACTTCCTTTGTTGCCGGGGGTGTACTTTTTTCTGGATGCGCAGGGTACGGTACTGTATGTGGGCAAGGCCAAATCCCTGCGCAAAAGGGTGGCCTCGTATTTTTCCCGCAGGTTGGATGCCAAGACCCAGGCGCTGGTCGCCCGCATCGTATCCGTCAGGCACCGGGTCACTTTAAGCGAGGCGCAGGCCCAGATACTGGAAGCCTCCCTGGTCAAGGAGCTGCAGCCGCAGTATAACCTCGCGCTCAAAGACGACAAATCTTTTCCCTGGGTGCGGATCACCCGCGAGAGGTTTCCCATCGTCTCGGTAGTGCGCAGGAATAAGCGGGAGGATCCCTCGCCTGCGGAGTACTTCGGCCCCTATACCGACGCTGCCAGCTTGCGCAAAGCCATGCTGACCATGCGCCGGATATTCGGGTTCAGGACCTGCCGGGCCATGCCCTCTAAGGCGTGCCTTTATCACCGGCTTCGTCTCTGTCCGGCGCCGTGCGAAGGCAGTATCCCGGAAAAAGAGTACGGAGAGATAATCGGCCGGGTCAGGCTGTTCCTTCAGGGGAAATATATAGAGCTGATCGCGTCTTTGACGGCGCAGATGCAGCGCGCTGCCAGGGAGCACCGCTACGAGGCCGCGGCACAGTACCGGGACCAGGTGCAGGCGTTGAGCGTGGTGTCCGGGGAATCCGAAGGGGAGGTATACCTGGGGGAAGCGCAGCGCCTGCAGGATCTGCTGGGATTGCCCAAGCCCTGCGAGCGCATCGAGGCGTTCGATATCTCCAATATGCGCGGCCGGGAGGCCACGGGGTCCATGGTCAGCTTCTGGCAGGGCAAGCCCGACAAAGCCAATTACCGCAGGTTCCGTATCCGTACCGTTGCCGGTATCGACGATTACGCCATGATGCGGGAAGTGGTGCGCCGCCGTTATACGCGGGTGCTGGCCGAGGGCGCGGCGCTGCCCGACCTCGTGCTTATCGACGGGGGAAAGGGACATCTGGAAGCGGCTCTGGGGGTGCTGAAGGGGCTGGGGGTGGAAGTGGCGCTGATGAGCATCGCCAAAGAGGACGAGAATATTTACGTTGCCGGCAGGCCCCGGCCGTTCCGTTTCCGGGAAGGGGATGCCGGGCTTAATCTCATCCGCCGCGTGCGGGATGAAGCGCACCGTTTCGCGGTGGCGTATCACCATATCCTGCACCGCAAGAGGGTGATCGGAAGATGACGGAGTTCGAGAAAAAAGTATACCGGGTGGTCATGCGTATCCCCCTGGGAGAGGTGCGTACGTATCAGTGGGTGGCGCGGCAGGCCGGGTACCCTAAGGCGGCCCGGGCGGTGGGACAGGCCATGAAAAAGAACCCCTGGCCCCTGCTGGTCCCCTGTCACCGGGTGGTGGCTTCCGGTGGCGCACTCGGCGGATACGCCTGGGGGGTGAAGGCCAAGCGCACGCTCTTAGATTTGGAAAGACAAATCATCCAATCGATGTTATAATTGTCCCCAACGCAGGAGGGTACGGATGAACATCAAGGAATTGCTGGCGGAGATGGTGCAAAAGGACGGCTCGGACCTTTTTTTCCGCGCCGGAGGGTTCCCTCAGATCAGGATCGACGGGGTCCTGGTCCCGTTCGGCGAACAGAAGCTTTCGGTGGAAGACGTGATCAAGGCCGTGGACGATATCACCACCCATGACCAGCGCGAGAAGTTCCGCAAGAGCCTGGACATCGATTTCGCCCTGGACATCGATTTCGCGCTGTATATGAAGGAATTCTCCCGCCGTTTCCGCGTGAGCGTCTTTATGCAGCGCAACTCCCCTTCCATCGTCATCCGTAATATCCGGGATTACATCTCCACCTTCGAGGAGCTCAATCTTCCGGCGGAGGTGCTGCGCACCCTCTCCGCCGAGAAGCGCGGGCTGGTGCTTTTGACGGGCGCGGCGGGAAGCGGCAAGTCCACCACCATCGCGAGCATGATCGAGTACATCAACCAGACCAGCCACCGGCATATCCTGACCGTCGAAGAGCCCATCGAGTTCACCTTCAAGGATAAGAGCTCCCTGATCAACCAGCGCGACTTAGGGATAGACGTGGCCTCCTATTCGGTGGCCCTGAAAGCGTTCACCCTGCAGAGCCCGGACGTCATCTATATCGGCAATATCCGCGATTACGAGACCATGTCCGCCGCGTTGACCGCCGCGGAGACCGGCGTGCTGGTGACCAGCACCCTGCACACCGTCAACGCCGCGCAGACGGTGGAGCGCATCATAAACTTTTTCCCGCCGCACCAGCATCAGCAGATCCGTACCCAGCTCTCCAGCCTGCTCAAGGGCGTCATTTCCCTGCGCCTGCTTCCCCTGAAGGAGGGGACGGGCCGCATCCCGGCATACGAGGTGATGCTGCTCACCCCTACGGTGAGCCGCCTTATCCGCGAGGGCAAGACCTGGGAGATCCCCCAGTTCATCGAGGACGGCGAGGTGTTCGGGATGCAATCCTTCAATCAGTCGCTGGCGAGGCTCGTCAACGACGGCAAGGTCAACGAAGAGGTCGCCGCCGAATATTCCGACAATAAGGAAGAGTTCTCTCTTTTCCTGCGCGGTTTCAAGCGCAAATAATCCTCCGAAAGGTAACGCCATGATCGAAGACATCAAGTCCCGCCTGGATTCCCTGGGGTCGCAACTCCAGCAACTGCGGAGGTGTCTTTGACGTCGATGCGAAACTTTCCCGGATAGAGGAACTGAACCGTCTGATGGCCTCCGAGGGGTTCTGGAACGACGCGGAGGCTTCGGCGCGGGTGGTCAAGGAGCTCAAGGTCTTAAAGACCGTGGTGGAACCCTGGCAGCAGGCGAACGCCAAGTTTCAGGAAGGGATCGAGTTCGCCGCCCTGGCCGGGCCGGATGATCCCGGGCTTCTGGAGAACCTGCAGCGCGATGTCGCCTTCCTGCACACCGAAATATCCCAGCTGGAGTTCAAGACCCTTTTTTCCGGAGAGTTCGACCGCAGCAACGCGATCTTGAGCATCAATGCCGGCGCCGGCGGGACCGAGTCCTGCGACTGGGTAGGGATGCTTTTGCGGATGTACCGGCGCTTCGCCGAATCCCACGGCTGGGAGGTCAGGACCATCGACCTGTTGGAAGGGGAAGAGGCGGGGGTCAAGAACGTGACCCTGATGGTGGAGGGGCCTTTCGCCTACGGGTATCTCAAGGCGGAGCGGGGGGTGCACCGGCTGGTGCGTATTTCCCCCTTTGATTCGAACAAGCGGCGGCATACTTCCTTTGCCTCGGTGGACGTGATCCCCGAAGTCGAAGAGGAGATCGATCTGCCGATCGAGGAAAAGGACCTCAAGATCGACGTATACCGCTCCAAGGGAGCGGGAGGGCAGAGCGTGAACACCACGGATTCCGCGGTGCGCATCACCCATCTTCCCACGGGCATCGTGGCGCAGTGCCAGAACGAGCGTTCGCAGTTCCAGAACAAGCAGACCGCCATGAAGATCCTCAAGGCCCGCATTTACGAGTTCGAGCAGGAGCGCAAGGACCAGGAGCTGCAGAAGCAGGTGGGCAGCGAGAAGAAGAAGATCGAATGGGGCAGCCAGATCCGTTCCTACGTGCTGCACCCCTACACCATGGTCAAGGACCACCGCACCGGCCATGAGACCGGCGACACCAATAAGATAATGGACGGAGGCCTCGATCCGTTCATCGAGGCTTTCTTGAAACAGCAGTCAATGCCCAAGGAGTGATATGTTATACCTACTGAAAAAGATGTCCCGGGCGCAGCATCAGCGCGCCATTGCCAAGAAAGCTCCGGGAGTGCAGATCTCGCTGCATCCGGATATGCCCAATCCTTCCCTGGGGAAGATGGCGGAGGTGGCCCGGTTGGTGCAGAAGGTCAATGACTGCGAGGCCCGTGTCGCCGCCCTTTCCGATCGGGAGCTGCGCGCCAAGACGGAGGAGTTCCGGGCTTTTATCGCCCGGCAGTCCGCGGCCCAGGCCGCGCAGATCGATGCGCTGGAGGATGCGCTGTATCAGGCGGCGCTGCCCGAAGAAAAGGAATCCATCAAGGAAAAGATCAAACATGCCCGTAACAAGTGCTTCGAGGATATCCTTCCCGAGGCGTTCGCCGTGGTGCGCGAGGCGTCCAAGCGCACCATCGGGCTGCGGCATTTCGACGTGCAGATCGCCGGAGGCATCATCCTGCACGAGGGCAGGATCGCGGAGATGTCCACCGGGGAGGGCAAGACCCTGGTCGCCACGCTTCCCGCATACCTTAACGCGCTGCTGGGAAAGGGCGTGCATATCGTGACCGTCAACGACTACCTGGCGCGGCGCGACCGGGAATGGATGGGGCCGGTGTACGAGTTCCTGGGCCTGACCGTGGGCGCGATCCAGCACGAGATGTCCGATCAGCAGCGGCAGGTCGCGTACGCCTGCGACATCACCTACGGCACCAACAACGAGTTCGGGTTCGATTATCTGCGGGATAACATGAAGTACAGCGTGGAGGAGCTGGTGCAGCGGCCTTTCTTCTACGCCATCGTCGACGAGGTGGACTCCATCCTGATCGACGAGGCCCGCACCCCGCTGATCATCTCGGGTCCGGCGGAGGAGTCCACGGATAAATATTTCATCATCGACCGGCTGATCCCGAAGCTCAAGGGCAAAGTGATCATGGAGAAGGACGAGATCAATGCCAAGCACCGGGGCGAGGATATCACCAAGGGGTTCGACTACATCATCGACGAAAAGGCCCATACCGCGTACCTGACCGACGAGGGCGAGTCCCGGGTGGCGGAGATCCTCAATGTCGGGGACCTTTCCTCGATGGAGAACATGGAGTGGCGGCATCATATCATCCAGGCCCTGCGCGCGCACAACCTCTATAAGAAGGACGTGGATTACGTGGTCAAGGAAGGCGAGGTCATCATCGTCGATGAGTTCACCGGCCGCCTCATGCCGGGCCGCCGCTGGTCCGACGGTCTGCACCAGGCGGTCGAGGCCAAGGAAGGGATGAAGATCGAGCGGGAGAACCAGACGCTGGCCACCATCACCTTCCAGAACTATTTCCGGATGTACGAGAAGCTCTCGGGCATGACCGGCACGGCGTTCACCGAGGCCAACGAGTTCAAGGGTATCTATAAGCTCGACGTGGTGGTGATCCCCACCAACCGTCCGCTGATCCGCAAGAATTATCCCGACGCCGTGTACAAAACGGAGAAGGAGAAGTTCACCGCGGTGGTGGAACAGATCGTGGCCCTGCAGGAGAGCGGCCAGCCGGTCCTGGTGGGCACCATCTCCATCGAAAAGTCCGAAGTGCTTTCGCACCTGCTGAAGATGCGGGGGATCACGCACCAGGTGCTCAACGCCAAGTACCACGAGATGGAAGCGCAGATCGTAGCCCAGGCCGGGCGCTACAAGGGAGTGACCATCGCGACGAACATGGCCGGCCGGGGAACGGACATCCTTCTGGGAGGCAATCCCGAGTTCATGGCCAAGAGCGTGGCCCGTCAGAAGCTCGAAGAGAGCGATCCGGAGGCGGCGGCGAAATACAAGGAGCTCCTGGATAAATACCGGCAGGAGTGCCGTCAGGAGCACGAGAAAGTGGTGGATGCCGGCGGGCTCTTCGTGATCGGTACGGAGCGGCATGAGGCCAGGCGCGTGGATAACCAGTTGCGCGGCCGCTGCGGACGCCAGGGGGATCCCGGCGCCTCCAAGTTCTTCGTGTCCTTAGGGGACGACCTGATGCGGTTGTTCGGGTCGGAGCGGCTGGTGGGGATCATGGAAACCCTCGGGCTGCAGGAGGGGGAAGTGATCGAGCATCCCCTGGTCACCCGGTCCATCGAGATCGCCCAGAAGCGGGTGGAGGCGCACAACTTCGAGGTGCGCAAACAACTGCTGGATTACGATAACGTGATGAACAAGCAGCGTGAGGTGATCTATGCCCAGCGCAGGCAGCTGCTGGAAGGGGCTTCTTTGCAGGAGCAGGTGCAGGAGATGTTCGCGGCGGTGATGGATCGGGAGGTTTCCCGGTATGCCTCCGCGCAGGCGCATCCCGAAGAGTGGGATGTGGTCGGGCTCTCCCAGGCCTTGCGGCAGCGTTTTGGGATCGAGGCGACCGAAGAACAGCTGCGGCAGCACTCCTGGGAAGGGTTGCGGGAGGAGGTCAAGTCCTGCGCCGCGGCGTTCTATGCGCAAAAGGAAAAATCTACGGGTGCCGATCTGCTGCGATATCTCGAGCGCATGTCCCTGCTGCACGTGATCGACGCGAAATGGAAGGACCATCTGTACGCCATGGATTCTTTGCGCGAAGGGATCGGGCTGCGGGCCTACGGCCAGCGCGATCCGCTGGTGGAGTATAAGCGGGAAGCCTTCGCCATGTTCTCCGCGATGATGGAGACGATCGAGGATGAGGCGGTCGAGCTGATGTGCAAGGTGCAGGCGCACCGGCAGGAGCGCATGACGGGGGCGTTCAGCAATGTTTCGCAGCAGATGGTGCATCCTGAAGTGAAAGGGATAGCAGCTCCGGCCGTAGAGCCGGTCATCCCCGGGAAGATCAATCAGGGGGAAGGCCCTTTTATTGCCAGCGATCCCGGCCAAGGCGCGATGCCTACGGTGAGGAATACGCACGAAAAGGTCGGGCGTAACGATTCCTGTCCCTGCGGTTCGGGGAAAAAATACAAAAAATGCTGCGGAAAATAGCCTGGTGTAGCGCCGCGGGAACATTGGCCGGGATATCCTTCTGGCATCCGGCAGCCGGGTTCCTGGCCTGGGGAGCGTTCGTCCCGTGGCTGTTGATGCTTTCCGGCGCGGGCGTGCGCAACGCGTTTGTCCTTGGCCTGGCCTTCGGCGCCGTGTTCTGGCTGGTGACGATGTATTGGCTGGTCCATGTGACGTTCCTCGGCACCGCGGTGCTGCTGGCATATCTGGCCTTGTATCCCGCCATATTCTCCGCCGGGTATGCGTACCTGCTTCGCGCACCCCTTTCTTTCTCCCGCCGTTTCTTCGCGCTTCCCTGTCTCTGGGTCCTTCTGGAATTTGTCCGCAGCCATCTTTTTACCGGATTGCCGTGGGCGCTTATGGGGAATTCCCAGGCCGGGACCCCCTGGCTGGTGCAGACCGCGGATATCGGCGGGGTGTGGCTGGTCTCTTTTCTGGTGATGGTGTCGAATGTCGCGCTCGCGTTCTGTCTCGAGGCAAAGGTCCCTTTGGCGGACAAGGGTAAGGCTGCGGCGTGCGCGCTGATACTGCTGATCTCGGCAGGAGCCTATGGGGCCGTGAAGATGAAGGGGGAGGGTGCGCCGTCTGCTGCGAGGTCCTGTACGATCTCCGTGGTGCAGGGGAATATCCCTCAGGAGCTCAAGTGGGACCCGAGGCACCGGGAGTTCATCCTCCGCCGTCACCTGGAACTTTACCGCAGCGCCGCAGGGCAGGAGAAGCGGCCGGACCTGGTGGTCTGGCCGGAAGCTTCCTATCCCGGTATCGTCGAAGAGACTCCCCAGCTGTTCCTCGCCCTTTCCCAGGGGGTGGCTGCCGAAGGCGTTCCTCTGCTGGCCGGTGCCGTGACCCGCGAGGAGGACCGTTATTATAACGCCGCGCTGCTGCTCGATGCGCAGGGTGCGCGCGCGCAGGAGTACCGGAAGGTGCATCTGGTCCCGTTCGGGGAGTTCGTTCCCTTCCGCCGCGCATTCTCCTTCATTCCCGTGATCAACGAGCTGGGGGATATCACCCCCGGGAATGAGCGGACGGTATTTTCTCTGGAGTGCGGGGTCAGATTCTCCTCCTTGATCTGTTTCGAGGACCTTTTCCCGGAGTTGAGCCGCGCGTTCGTGGCCTCCGGCGCGCAAGTCCTGATCAACATCACCAATGACGCCTGGTACGGAAAAAGCCCCGCCGCCTGGCAGCACTGCCAGGCTTCGATCCTGCGCGCGGTGGAGAACAGGGTGTGGGTGTGCCGGGCAGCGAATACCGGTGTCTCGGCGTGCATCGATCCGCGGGGCAGGGTGGTCTCTTTGGTGCAGGATGCGTCGGGCAGGAAGATCTTTGTGCCGGGCACGGTCGCGGCGCAGGTTGCCGCAGCCGGGGCGGGGACGGTGTACGGAAAGCTGGGGGATTGGTGGGTGGCGGTATGCGCGCTGACGGCCGCGAGCGCCTGGATCTTCCGCCGGAAAAAGCGGTAAGGGGGAGCGGATGAACAACGTGGTGTTGTTGGGGATCACCAGCCTGCTGACCGATATCTCCTCGGAGATGGTGTACCCTCTTTTACCTGTCTTCCTGGTGTCGCAGCTGGGTGCCAGCCCGGCGTTGCTGGGCGTGATCGAGGGGTTCGCGGAAAGCCTCGCCAGCGTGCTCAAGGTCTTCGCGGGGTACTTCTCCGACCGGATGAAACGGCGCCGTCCTTTTACCATCGCCGGATATTTCTGCTCGACCGTCGGTAAGGTGTTCCTCTACGCCGCCGGAGGATGGGGCCAGGTGTTGGCCGGCCGCCTCATCGACCGTTTCGGCAAAGGGGTGCGCACTGCGCCCCGCGATGCGCTGATCGCGGAGAGCGTCGTTTCCTCGCGCGGCGCCGGAGCGGCGTTCGGTTTGCACCGGGCCATGGATACCCTGGGCGCCTGCATCGGGGTGGCGCTGGCGTTTCTTCTGGTCACCAGGTTCACAGGCGACCTGCGGGTCATCTTCCTGATCTCCGTTATCCCGGCGTTAGCGGGGGTGGGGGTCCTGTTTCTGGTGCGGGAGAAGGCGTCCGTCCCTGCGGCTGCGCCGGCCAGGGAGCTTCCCCGTTTTGCCTGGAAGCAGCTGGACCCGCGGCTGAAAGGATTTCTGGCGTTCGCCTTCATTTTTACGCTGGGCAACTCTTCGAATCAGTTCCTGCTGCTGCGGGCCCGGGAACTGGGTGCGACCCTTCCGCAGGTGATCCTGATGTATCTGGGATATAACGTCATCTATAGTACGGTAAGCTATCCTGCGGCCCGGCTTTCCGACAGGATCGGCCGTAGGGCTTTGTTGGTCGCGGGGTATGCCGCGTACGGGCTGGTGTATGCGGGGTTCGCCCTGACAAGTTCCCTGGCCGCGGCCTGGTGGCTTTTCGCGGTGTACGGACTTTTCATGGCCTGTACTGAGGGGGTGGAAAAAGCGCTTCTGGCGGAGCTGGCGCCGCCGCACCTCAAGGCCACGGTCATGGGTACGCACGGCATGCTCGTCGGGGTGGGGCTTCTTCCGGCGTCCCTGCTCGCAGGGATGTTGTGGAAAATGTACGGTTCGTGGGCGGCGTTTAGCGTGGGAGCGGGGATGGGGCTGGCGGCGAGTATCGGTGTCGCCTGTATCCTGCGCCGCGAGACCGCGCGTCGCTAGTCCTGCGGCTCTATGTGCACCACTACGTCGGAGACTTCCGGGATCGCGGAGCGCAGGGCGTCCTCGATGGCATAACAGATCCGGTGGGCTTTATCCACCTGCATGCGGGAGTCCACCTGCACGTGCAGGTCGATGTAGATATCGTCCGGCCTTCCCCGGGAGCGGATATTGTGGCAGGCTTTGACCCCCGTTATTCCCAGGACTACGTCCGAAACCATTTTTTCGTCTACGATGATGGCGGTATCGCAGAGCACGGCCGAACTTTTCTTGAATATTGCCACCGCTTCTTTGGCGATGAACCCGCAGATAAGGAAGGTAGCGAGGGGGTCGATCAGGGGGAATCCCGCGGAAATGCCGATCAACGCAACGATGACCGCGGACGAGGTGAGGATGTCCGCGCGGGTGTGCATGGCATCGGCGAGGAGGATGTCGCTTTTAAGGGCGGTGCCCCGGGCTTTTTCGTAGCGGGTGACCGCGATATTGATGAGCAGCGTGACGGCCATTACTATAAAACTTGCGCTGGAGACTTCCGGGGTTTTGGGGTCGCGCAGCGAATGTATCCCCTGCAGCAGGAGGTTCCAGCAGATGAAAAAGAGCATGGCGGCGATGACCAGGGAAAAGAGGGTCTCGTATTTTTTATGCCCGTAGGGGTGCTCTTTATCTTTGGGTTGGCAGGCCAAAGCAATGCCCACGAGGCCGATGATGTTGGAAGCGCCGTCGGCAAAGGAGTGGAACCCGTCCGCGGACATGCTGGCGCAGGAAGTGGCATATCCCAGGACCAGTTTCGCCGCGGCGACCAGCCAGTTAAGCAGGAGCACCTGCAGGAGCACCCGGCGGACCTTGGCGTAATGGATACCTAATGCGGCTGCGTTCATAGGGATAGTATATACCATCCGCCGTCATTTTGCACCAAAAAGTCTTTGCGTTGCATTTGTTGTGTGCTAGGATACCTCACCATAATGTCTATGCGTATGAGAATCAACCTTTTAAGCGTACTTATCGCGGCGCTGCTCTTGCCCGGGTCCGTTGCCCGCGGGCAGGATATTCCCGTGTCTCCCGTCCCTTTGGCGCGTCTCGAGCCTTTTACGGCCGAAGACAGGGTATTGGTCCTGGCCCCCCATCCGGATGACGAGGCGATCGCCTGTGCCGGAGCGATCCAGGCGGCGCGCGAAGCCGGCGCCAAAGTGCACGTGGCATTCCTTACCAACGGAGACCATAACCAGTTCGCGTTCATTGTGTACGAAAAGCGCCTGGTCTTCCTGCAGAAGGATTTCATCAAGCTGGGGAAGGAGCGCCGCAGCGAATCGGTGGAAGGGATGCGGCTTTTGGGGCTGGACCCCTCCGATCTGACCTTTCTGGGATATCCCGATTTCGGGACGTTCACCATCTTCCGGTGGCACTGGGGTAAGGCCACGCCGTACAAGAGCTGGCTTACCCGTATCTCCGCGGTGCCTTACAAGGAGAACCTTTCTCCCGGGGCCCCTTATTCCGGCGAGATGATACTGGAAGACCTTACGCGCGTGCTGAAGGATTTCGCGCCTACCAAGATCTTCGTGTCCCATCCTGCAGACGTGAACGTGGACCATAAAAGCCTGTATCTTTTCCTGCAGGTGGCGCTGGCGGACCTGCGGTTGACGCCTGCGCCGAAAGTGTACCCTTACCTGGTGCACAGCGTGGGTTGGCCGCTGCCCAGGCATTATCACCCCGAGCTAAGCTTAGAGCCTGCGAAGAAATTCGACCATGCGTCCGTGCGTTGGCTTTCCTATGAATTGACCCCGGAACAGCTGGAGAAGAAACACGAAGCCATTTTGAAGTACCGGAGCCAAACCGCCTCCCATGCGTTCTACCTGCTGGCGTTCGCCAGGAAGAACGAGCTCTACGGGGATTTTCCCGAGGTGGCGCTGACCCGTCCCCGCCGGGAAGCGTCGCAGGCCGCACCTGCGAGGCTGTCCCTGCTGGATAAGGCCAGGGAGTTCTTCGGGATCTCCGAATTGTTCTCCAGCCGCAAGCAGGAGGAAGAGACGGAGGAGACTATCTCCCAGGAAGAACCGGCGCCTCAGGTCCGCGGCAGGGTGAGCTATGCGCTGGAAAACGGCGACCTGCTGATCAAGATCGAGAAGAACGCGGAAACCAACATCCATTTCGGCACGCAGGCGTATCTTTTCGGGTACCGGCGGGAAACGCCTTTTGCGCAGATGCCCAAGATAAGGATATTGACCAAACATAAGAAGGTCCGGGTGTTTGACGGCGCGCGGCAGGTCCCCGTTTCGGGGGTCGAGATCGCGCTGGGGGCGCATGTGGCGGTGCTGCGGGTGCCTCTGCGTACGCTGGGAGACCCCGAGTTCGTCCTGGCCTCGATGAAATGCTACAACGGGGGGACTCCCGCTGATGTGATCGGGTTTCGCAAGATCGTGCTGCAAGGAGGGCAGAATGGTTGAGATCGTTTCGGTCGCGTTGTCCAAGCCGGCGGAGGTGAACGTCATCATCGGGCAGAGCCATTTCATCAAGACCGTGGAAGACCTGTATGAGGCGGTGGTCAACTGCGTTCCGGGAGCGCTTTTTGGGGTGGCGTTCTGCGAGGCTTCCGGCGCCTGCAAGATACGAGTGGAGGGGACGGATCCGCAGATGGCGGACTTGGCCAGACATGCCGCGCAGGAAGTGGCGGCGGGGCACACCTTCTACATCTTTTTGAAGAACGTGTACCCCATCAACGTGCTCAATGCGGTCAAGAGCGTGCCTGAGGTGTGCGGGATCTTCTGCGCGACCGCGAATCCGGTGGAGGTGATCGTGGCGCGGACCCCAAACGGCGGCGGGATCCTGGGGGTCGTGGACGGCGCTTCCCCGAAGGGGATAGAGGATGAAAAGGACGTGGCCTGGCGCAAGTCTCTCCTGCGCCAGATAGGATATAAACGCTGATACTCCGGGGGTTGGTAATTCCGGGGATTTTCTGGTACAATACGGTATGGACATGAAAAAATTTCGCAAGCATATCTCGTATCTTGTCGGGTGGGTCTTTTTGAACTTCTGTTTTATGTCGATGCGGGTCATTCCGCGCGTCTGGGTGCTGGGGTTTGCGCACGCCATCGCCGGGTTGGGTTATGTTTTTGCCGGCAAACAGCGCAAGATCGCGCTTTCCAGCCTGTCGATCGCCTTCGGGAAGGAGAAATCGCCGGCGCAGATCAGGAGTATCGCCAAGCAGTGTTTCGACCACATGGCGAAGTCGGCCATGGAGATCATGTTCTTTTTCGACAAGCCCGCGCTGCTTAAGTCGCAGGTGCGTTTCGAGGGCCGGGAGCATCTGGATGCCGCCTTGGCCCGGGGAAAAGGCGCGATCCTGGTCAGCGCGCATTTCGGTAACTTTCCGCTGATGCTGGGGAAGCTGGCGGCCGAAGGATACACGGTTTCCGGGATCATGCGGCCGATGCGGGATGCGCGCACCGACCGCATGTTCAATGAAAAACGGGCGCTGATGAAGATCAAGACCATCTGCAGCCAGCCGCGGACCACCTGTGTCGAGACTACGCTGCGATATTTGCGCAACAACGAGCTGGTCTTCATCCCGATGGACCAGAATTTCGGTACCTCCGGGGTTTTTGTGGATTTTTTCGGCACCAAGGCGGCGACTGCGACCGGGCCGGTGGTGCTGGCGCAGCGGACCAAAGCGGCGCTCCTGCCCTGTTTCATCGTACGGGAGAAGGGTGATACGCACCGTCTGATCTTCGAGCCGGCGCTGGAGCTGGCGGAGGGCGCGACTTCGCAGGAGACCCTGGTCTTGAACGTACAGAAGATCACGGATATCATAGAGAGATATATCAGGGCCTATCCGCAGGAGTGGGGATGGATCCACCGGCGCTGGAAATCGAGGCCGTCATAAAAGGAGGGGATATGGCAGACGAGATCAAGAAGGAAGAGAAGAAACCCGACGGAGGCAAGGTATTCGCCACCTTTTGCAAGGTCGTGCTGGGGCTGGCGTTTTTGGTGGTGGGGGCGTATGCCATCAACCGCTGGTTCGGCAATCTGGCGTTCATCATCAAGGGCTGTGTGGGGCTCTTTTTCCTGCTCGCCGGGTTGATCACCCTGGCGATCGCCAAGGAATAAGCGTTAGGGACGGTTCTGATTTACGGTTAAAACTGTCCCCCTTTGAAGCTACCCCTGAGCTTATCGGTATGCTCAGGGTTCGCCTGTGCGAACCGTCCCCGCTTTACTTTTCGGGCGGAATCCGGTATACTATATAAACCATTAAGGTAAATCGTTCGTTCAATCATGGTTAACAAAGGAATGAGCATGGAAGCTTTGCTGAAGAAAGAGATAGTGACCAATAAGATCGCCGTAAAATCGTTGACGGCGTTGTTTTTTCTGACCGCCCTGGCGTTGAGCGCCTTTGTGCGCATCCCGCTGCCTTTTACCCCCGTTCCCGCGACCATGCAGACCTTTGTGATCATGTGCATGGCTGCTTTTGCGGGCAGGGGTGCGGGCTTGGCCGCGGTTGCGGCGTACCTGACCTTCGGCGCAGCCGGAGTGCCCTGGTTCACCAATGCCGGAAGCGGTTGGCTGTACCTGGCAGGGCCTACGGCAGGATACCTGTGGGCGTTCGTGCCCGCGTTCCTGGCGGCGTCCTTCATCCTGCGCGGCGGTTCGAGGAGCCCGGTTCGTCTCGTGGTCGCATTCCTGGCCGCCGAGGTCATTATCTTCACGGCCGGGGTCCTTTGGCTGAGGGTGTATTTTGCCGGGAGTTTCGCCCAGGCGTTCGCCGCCGGCGCAGCCCCGTTCATAGCTGCGGAAGGGTTTAAGCTCATGGCCGCGGTGGCCGTTTCCGCAAAAGCGCGGGGGTCATTCCGGAGATAACGAGTTCGGGGTGTTTTTGCAGGGCAGGGAGGGGATGATGAAAGTACACGAGATCATGACCAGGGACGTGGTAAGCGTGTTGCCCCAGATGCCCGCGCTTAAGGCGCTGGACCTGCTGCTGGAGCGCAAGATCAGCGGGCTGCCCGTCCTGACCGAGGACCGCACGCTCGTGGGCATGTTCACGGAAAAGGACATCCTTTCGTATATCCTCCCCAGTTATGTCTCGCAAGTCGGGAATTTCGTCTATCAGGACGACCCCAAGGCCGTGCACCGGAAGTTCGCGCAGCTCTCGCAGGCGCTGGTCGCGGATGTCTCCCGCAAGGAAGTGGTCACCGTGACGGAGACCACCGGTGTGGTGGAGGCGATACACGTGATGCTCGCCCGTAAGGCCCGCCGCCTGCCGGTGCTGGATGCGCAGGGCAAGGTCTCGGGTATAGTCTCGCGCGCCGACCTTTTACGCGCGCTCATCAATCCATTGAGGTAGCCCTTCCGTATGCGCGGCTTCCTGCCCAAAATGCTCCTGTTGACGCTGCTCTCCGCCGCGCTGGGCTTTTTCGTGCGTCAGATAGGGCTGGAGCCCTCCCAGGCATTGTCGATCGCGGTCTTTTCCGTCTCTATCCTGGGCACGCTTTTCTTCTGGGAGTTCCGCCTGAGTTTTGCCTTCATCGGCACGTCCCTGCTGCTTATCTTCAAAGCCATAGACCTCGAGCATCTGGTTAAGTTCGCCTCCCTGGAAGTGATCCTTTTCCTGGTGGGGATGATGATCATCGTCGGACTGCTCAAGGACGAAGGGTTTTTTGCCTGGGTGGTGCAGCTGATGCTGCGCATCCGCAACCTTACCGCCCGCAAGTTCGTACTGGTCGTCTGCGGAGTTTCCGCCGCCCTCTCCGCCATGACCTCCGAGGTGGTCTCCATTATTTTCATCGTGGCTGCGGTGCTGGAGATCTGCGATTACTTCGAGATGGACCCTTTACCCTTCATCATCATCGCGGTGCTCGCCACCAATATCGGAAGCGCTGCCACGGTCCTGGGCAATCCCATCGGCATCCTTATCGCCTCCAAATCGGGGCTTACCTTCGAGGATTTCATCCTCAAGGCCTTTCCTTTGAGCGTGATTTGCCTGGTCGCCGCCTCTCTGATCATGATGGTCTGGTACCGTAAAGAGATGCGTAAGTTCGACCAGCACATCAAGGAGTTCGGCAACAACGAAATGCTGATCAAGCTCATCTCCGTGCCCGCGGAGCGCAGGCTCAAGATCGGCCTGGGGATCTTTTTTTCCACCCTGCTGGTGATCGCGTTCCACCACCGTCTCGAGCTCTTTTTCGATCTGGAGGGCAATACCATGCTGCTGGTGGTGCCGCTTATCTCCAGCGCCGGGATCATGATCTGGAAAAGGGACAAGGCCAGGGAGTATGTGGAGAAGGACGTGGAGTGGTGGACGCTGTTGTTCTTCCTGCTGCTCTTTGCGCAGGCCGGGACGCTGAAGTACACGGGTGCGACCGACGTGCTGGCCGGAAAGATCGTGCAGGCAACAGGGTCAAATCCTGATTTCCTGCTGGGGATCATCCTTTGGATAAGCTCGATCGGTTCGAGCATCCTGGATAACGTGGTGCTGGTGGCGGCGTTCATCCCCATCATCCAGGGGTTCGGCGCGCTGCAGGTCAAGCTTCAGCCGCTGTGGTGGGCGCTGCTTTTCGGGGGGTGTCTGGGGGGGAATATCACCCTGGTCGGCTCTACCGCGAATATCGTCGCGCTGGGGATCCTGGAAAAGGAAAGAAACCTGAAAGTCAAGTTCTTCCAATGGTTTTGGATAGGATTGGTGGTCGGAGTGGTCACTACCGCGATCGTATGGGCGGCGCTGGTGATGCTGCCGGCGTACTCTTGACAAGGCCGGCAAAGTGTGGTAGGGTAAAACCTACCATTACAAGGAGGCAGGTATGAAACGGGCGGTATTATTTGTCATTTTTCTTGCGGTGATGTGCGGTGTGGCGGCAGTGGGTTTTTGCCAGGATGCGACTTTGAAGGTCCCGGACCCGACAGTGCTGGAGCCCGAGATGCAGTGGCTCTGGGGAGAGGTAGTCTCGGTGGATCCTTCGAAGAACGTGCTGGTGGTGAAATACCTCGATTACGAAGCGGACGCTGAAAAAGAGATGTCCTTGTCTGTCGACGAGAAGACCACCTTTGAGAACAGCAAGTCCCTTGATGAGATCAAGCCCCAGGATACGGTAAGCATCGATTATATGTCTGCCGGTGAGGGCAAAGTCCTGGCAAAGAACATAAGCGTGGAAAAACCGGAACCGGTTGCTCCGGTTATGGATGAGCCTCTTAAAGAGGAAGCTGCGGCAGTGGAAGCGGCGGCTCCCGAAGCGCCTGAAGCCGCGCCGGCCGCGCAATAGCAATTTACCGATATCAGACAGCAAGGCAGGGGTTGAACGTAACCCCTGCCTTTTGTTTCCGGCATGAGTAACGCTAAGGCAACGGTTTCCCTGGTGGTGTTCGATCTGGACGGCACCCTGGTCAACGCGTATCCCGCGATCGCCAGAAGCTTCAATTTTACCATGCGGTCCCTGGGGTATCCGCAGAAAAGCCTGGGGTTCATCCGGCGCAGCGTCGGATGGGGGGATAAGCAGCTGATCCGTCCCTTTGTTTCGAAAAAGGATTTCCCGAAAGCGATCCGTATATACCGGGAAGTCCATCGTAAGGACCTGCCGAGGTATTCGCGGTTAATGCCTGGGGCGAAAGCGCTTTTGCGCCGGCTGAAACGCCGGGGAGTGAAGCTGGCGATCGCCAGCAACCGGCCGACGAAGTTCGCCCGCCTGCTTTTGGTACATCTCCGGATCGCGGAGTATTTTGATTATGTGCGCTGCGCCGATACGCTGGCCAGGGGAAAGCCGCATCCCCGTATCCTGCAGGTGATCATGCAGAAGCTGGAGTGCGCATGTGCGGAGACGGTGTTCGTGGGGGATATGGCGATCGACGCTGAGACCGCGCGAAACGCCGGTGTCCGCTGCATCATGGTGACGACCGGCTCGAGCACGAAAAGGGAGCTTTCGGCCCAGCGTCCCTGGCGTGTGGTCCCGGGCCTGGGGCAGATAACCCGCGCCGGGCTTTTGGCTTGACAGCGGGTATATTTTGTATATAGTAAGGAAAAAGGAGCGGGTATGAAAAGGTATATCCTGGCGTTGGTGTGGGCATTATCGGTGTGCGTGTTTGGGAACGTGTATGCGCAGGAGAATGCGTCGGTTGCGGCGCCGGCTGCGCCTCTCCAGGCTCCCGCAGCGGTATCCTCCCTCCGGATAATCCTTTTGATCGCGGAACAGAACATTGACGGCCCGCAGCGCGCCTGGTGGGCCAGCGAGATAGATCTTTCTGCCACGGAAGCGATGGTAGCCGGAAAATTGATCGAAAAAGGGTTCACCGTGGTCGATCCGGCTTCGGCCAAGGAATCATTATCGCAGCAGCCGGCATTCCGGGTGGTTTCCATCACGGACGATGCCACGGGTAAGCTGGCCAGCGCCGCAGGCGCCGAGTATGCGGTAGTGGGAAAGGCCGTGGCCACTTCCGGCGGCAATATCCCGCAGTCTTCGATGCGTTCCTGCTTCGCCAATGTCTCTGCGAAACTGATCCGGGTCAGGGACGGCAAGGTGCTGGCGTATCTTTCGACCGGAGGCAACTCCGCGCATCTGGACGTCGTCACCGGGGGACGGGAAGCCCTGGAAAAAGCCGGGGAAGCGTTGGCGCTCAAGATCTCGGAAGCATTGGCAAAAGAAGGGGGAAAGTAATATGCGCGTGCGCGGAATTTTCGTAGTGGTCGCTTTGGTCGCCGCAGCAGCGGTTGTGGCCGGGTGCGCGTCCATGACGCAGCCGACCGCCCAGGTGGATAATACCGCCGGGGCATCGCCCCTGCCTCCTTATTCCGGCCCCAAGGTGCGCATTGCCGTGGCGGATTTCGAAGTGAAGGCGGCGAAAGCCACCGGAGAGATCGGTTCCGGGCTGCGCGAGATGCTGGTGACTTCCATGCTGCAGAGCAACCGGTTCTCCGTACTGGAGCGCCAGGCGCTCAACGCCGTGATGCAGGAGCAGGAACTGCAGGCGTCCGGCGCGGCGCAGGCGGGAAGCGGCGCGCAGCGGGGACAGATCAAGACCGCGGATATCATCGTGACCGCGGCGGTGACGGAGTTCGAGCCCCAGTCTTCGGGGGGATCGGCGGGGATCGGGGGAGGCGGCGGGATCGCCAACGGCGTCCTGGGAGGCCTTTTAGGGGCGACCATGAACAAGGCGCATATGGCGCTGGATATCCGCATCGTGGATACCTCGACCTCCGAAGTCCTGGCAGCGACCCGGGTCCAGGGGCAGGCATCGGATATCGCCGGCGGGTTCATGGCCGGTTTTATGGGCGGGTTTGGTTTGGGGGGCGGTTTGTCGGCGTATTCGAACACTCCCATGGAGAAAGCTATCCGTATCTGCATCATCGAGGCGGTGCGCTATATTTCGCAGACCGTGCCGGCCAATTATTATAAATATTAACGCGGCAGTGTATCAACAAGAGAGGATATAATGGGAAAGCGCAAACGCAGGGGTAAGCTTAACTGGCGTACCAAGAAAGCGAATAAGGGAAGAAAACCCAATCTTGGGTAATAGTGCGTTAAGTCATCACAGGGCACCGTGCCATCAGGCGCGGTGCCCTCACTATTTGGAGGAGGAGCGATGGCACGTCCCAATATTGCCGTAGTGGGTGCGGGGGTGGGGGGCCTTTCCGCGGCCGCCAGGCTTTCCGCGCAGGGGTATTCCGTCGATGTCTTCGAGAAGCTTCCGCACTGCGGGGGACGCAACAACATCATCCGGGATAAGGGGTTCCTCTTCGATACCGGACCCTCCTTCGTCCTCATGCCCGAATATTTCGAGGAGGCGTTTGGCTCCTGCGGAGTGGACCTCGGGGATACGCTTCCCCTGAAAGTGCTGGACGAGAATTACCGGATTTTCTATCCCGACGGGGACGTGTTCACCGTGCATCGTGATTGCGAGCGCACCAAGCGGGAGATGGAGCGTATCGAGCCGGGAAGCGCCAGGGGGTTTGACGAGTTCCTGCGCGTTACCGGGACCATGTACCGCGCGCTCAAGCCTTACCTCTTCGAGAGTTTTTCTCCCTCCGCTCCCCTTAACCCGAGGTACTGGCCGCTGCTCTCCAAGCTCAACCTTCCCGCGTCATACTGGACCCTGGCCAGCCGCTTCTTCAAATCCGAAAAGCTGCGTTTCGCCTTCACCTTTGAAGCCATGTTCATGGGGGTTTCCCCCTTTCGCGCGCCCGGGTTTTACAGCATCATCGCCTATACCGACCATGTGGATAAGATCCGCCACCCGATGGGGGGGATGTACCGTATCCCTCAGACGCTGGAGGAGATGTGCCGCCGGAAAGGGGTGCGGTTCCATTACGGATCCGAGGTCTCGGGTATCCATAAGAACGGGTCGTTCACGCTGCGCACTCCGCGCGGGGAAGCCCGGGCAGACCGGGTCGTGGTCAACGCCGATTACTCCTATGCCCAGGAGACGCTTCTGGGACGGCGGCTGCCTAAATTCATGTATTCCTGCTCGGTGTATCTGCTCTACCTGGGGCTCTCCCGCAAGGTCCCGGGCCTGGCGCACCACAACCTTTTTTTCTCTTCCGATGTCAGGCAGAACCTCCGGGAGATATTCACCGAGCGCAAGGTGCCGACCGACCCGTCTTTCTACATCCATGTGCCTACGGTGACCGATCCGTCACTGGCGCCTCCGGACAAGGACCTGGTGTACGTGCTCATCCCCGTCAACAACCGCGAGCCGGGCAGCGAGCCGTTTGAGGGGAAAGAAGCACAGCTGAAGCGCAAGGTGTTCGAGGTGGTCAAGCAGCGCACCGGGATAGACCTCGGGCCCCTGGTCGAGGTTGAACACGCGTTTTACCCGAAGGATTTTACGGAGCGCTATAATATCAAGTACGGGGCTACCTTTGGCCTGGCGCACAATCTTCTGCAAAGCGCGTTCTTCCGGCCGTATAACGCCGATAGGCGGATGCCGGGGCTTTATTATGTCGGCGCGAGCACGCAGCCGGGAGGCGGGCTGCCGGTAGTGCTGGCGAGCGCGCGCATCGTATCAGATATGATCTCGAAGCGATAAGAAGCGCGGGTCATTTTCCGAGGGCAGCGATCGCCGCGATCACTTCGCGGGTCGTGTCTTCGGGAGTGGAGGCTCCGGCGCTGATCCCGACTGATCCGCAGCCCTTGAACCATGCCGGCCGAAGCTCTTTCTTGGTCTGGATCCAGTGCGTGCGCTTGTTCAGGGAACGGGAAAGCTCATACAGCCTGCGGGTGTTGGCGGAAGTCTTCGAGCCGATGATGATCATGCAGTCATTCTCCCGGGGCATGGTCTTGAGCTCTTCCTGCTTGGTGCGGGTCGGCTTGCAGATGGTGTTGAAGAACGCGAGCTCCTTTACCAGCGGCCGCAGCTGTTCCACGATCCGCTCCACCTTCTCCAGGTTCTGCGTTGACTGTACCACCACCGCGGTTTTCCCCAGCTTCCTTATCTGCGCGGGCTTGAACGCCTCTTTCGAATCGATGACCACGGCTTTATGTTTCAGCTGGCCGACGATCCCGATCACTTCGTCATGTTTTTTATCCCCGATGACGATGATGCGGTACCCCTGACCTTCCAGCCGGGTGACGGTACGGTGTATCTCCTGCACCATGGGGCAGGTGGCATCGATGATGCGGTATCCCAGCGCTTTGGCTCTGGAGACCGTGGCCTGCGAAGCCCCGTGCGCCCGGATGAGCAGGGTCTTTCCGTCGCCTCTGCGGCGCAGCGAGGATATCTTTCGTATGCCGGCTTTGGCGACCTGCGCCACTACTTCTTCGTTGTGCACGATATCGCCCAGCATTTCCAGGCCGGGGGTAGAGCGGGCGTTCTCCAGCGCGATGTTGATCGCCCGTTTGACGCCGAAACAAAAACCCGCGGAGCGGGCAACGTTGATCTTCATGGAAGGCTCCTTTTCAATAGGATACGCGCGGTAAGACGGAGTTTGCGGGGCAGCGATACCACTGCCCTGCGGGTGAAGACATCCCCCTGCCGCGCTTCGATCACCTCCAGGATGGCGGCGTAAAGCGTGCGCATCAGGAGCACCACGCGGCGGCAGTCCGGATCGCGGATGAGGGAGAGTCCCGTATCTGCCAGGGCGTAGCGTTCCCTGGCGCGGCCGATCAGGGCGCGCATCAATGCGCGCCAGCGGTCGGTATCGTATCGCCCCTGCGCGATATCCTCTTCCGTGACCCCGAAGCGGAGGAGGTCTTCACGGGGGAGGTAGATCCTGTCCCGCAGATGATCCTCCCGCACGTCCCGCAGGATATTCGTCAGCTGCATGGCTTCTCCCAGCGCTTTGGCCGGCTCCTGCGCGGCCGCGTCATCGACCTGGAAGAGGCGCAGCATGATCAGTCCGACCGTTCCCGCGACCAGATAGCAGTACCGCTGCAGTTGAGCAAAGGTCTCGTAGCGGGTCACGCGCAGGTCCATCTCCATCCCGGCGAGGAGCTCATCGAAGAGCGCTTTCGGGATGCCGTACGCGTTGACCGTGGCGCGGAAGGCCGCGAAAAGCGGGGGCACCTCGCCCGTCCCGTAACAGGCTTGGATATTTTTGCCGATCGAATCCAGCGCCCGGTGTCGTGTCTCTTCTGAACCGGTGTCGACGCTTTCATCGCTGATCCGGCATACCGCATAGACGGCATAGGCTCCCCGTCTGACCGGCGCAGGCAAAAAGAGGGAAGAGAGGTAGAAGGTGTGCGCGTACCGCCGGGTGATGGCCTCGGCCTGGGCAAAACCGCTTCGCAGGAGGGGGGATCCGTATTCACGCATGCCGATATTGTACCTCGGGAGCATTAGCGCTGACAAGTTAAACTTTATGCGCTATAATACGGCCATGAGCGCATATCTGGGAGTCTTGCTGTATTGCGTCCTGGTCCCTCTGGCATTCAGTTTCTGGCCGTCCCTTAAATTCTGGAGGCACTACCGGGAATTAGCGGCGACGCTGGCCCAGGTGGCCGTGGTCTTTACGGCGTGGGACGTGTATGCGACCTGGCGGGGGCACTGGAGTTTCGATCCCCGGATGGTCCTGCCTCTGCGCCTGTTCAACCTCCCCCTGGAGGAGGTGCTGTTTTTCCTGGTGATACCTTTTTGCTGCATTTTCAGCTGGGAGGTTATCGTATATCTGCGCCGGAGGTTGCGATGAAGGAGTATACGCTGCTGGCGTTGTGTTCCGTGCTGGCGGTATGGTGGCTGGAGATCCGCTGCCGTACCGGGGTCTTTCGCCGGAAGGAATTCTACTGGTTCCTGGCGGCGATGGGCATGATCAAGCTGCTGGTCAACGGGTATCTTACCGGCGCGCAGGTGGTCAGGTATGACCCTGCGTTCTATATGGGGGTCCGCGCGGGAACGATCCCGCTGGAGGATTTCGTGTTCGGATTTTCCATGGTTACGGCTACGATCGTGCTCTGGGAGTCCAAATTGCGCCGTAGCGCGGGAAGGGGTGGACGATGATGCGCCGATTGTGCGCGGGTTTGTTACTGGCGGTGTGGTGGGCGGTTCCGGTTTTTGCGGCGGATCCCGTGTCATGGAAATCCCTGCATGAGCGGGCGGAGCGCATGAGCCTGGAGGAGGCCCGGCAGGCGGCGCGTGATCCTGCGATCTCCTGGCAGGAGGCGTATGTGGCGGGGGTGGCGTTCCTGTATCTGTACCGTATCGACGACGCCCGGGCTGTGTTCGAGCGGGTGAGCCGGGCGGCTCCCGATATGCCGGCGGCGCGCTGGGGGCAGGCCGAGGTGCTGCGCCGCGCCCATGAGCTCGAGGAGAGCCGTATGATGCTCGACGAGATCCTGGCAAAGGACCCGGTGTTCTACCCGGCGCACTTAAGCCGCGGTTACATCGCGTTCATGCAGGGGGATTTTTCCGCTACGGCGAAGCATGCCGGGGCGGTGATGTTCAGGCCGGAAGGAGAGGTGGATACTTCCAATTATGTCCGGGCCTGTTCCATGTATTCCGGCGCCAAGGGGATGCTCGCGCACTACGGGGGTCCGATGGCGAAAGTGACCAACGGCTCGGTGGTGCTTTCTACCCTGAAGAAGGCGCAGCGTTTGCAGCCGGAGGCTCCCGCGGTGCTCTTCGGCCTGGGATCCTTCTACCTGCTGGCGCCTAAGTTCGGCGGCGGGGACCTTGATCACGCGATCGAGTATCTGGAAAAGGCGGTGGCCGCGGACCCTCTTTTCGCCGATGCGTATGTGCGGCTTTCTCAGGCGTATAAGAAGAAGGGTAATGCGGCCGGGGCAACGAAGAGCATGGAAAAAGCGCTGGCGTTAGACCCCAAGAACGAACTGGCCAGGGATGTCTCTACCGGCACCTGCCGGTTCATCTGTCCCTAGACGGAGAGGATCTCGCGGGGATAGTCGCGGAGGAACGCTTTTGTCCGCGGGGAGAGGGTGAGGCGGTCGGCGATCGTCTGCGCTTTCTCGATAAGGAGCGCGATCTCCTTCTTGTTCGCCTCCAGGGAGCCGGTCGCGCGGATAAGTTCCTGCATCAGCTCCAGGTCTTTGCGGTCCGCATGCGCTTTGCGCAGGATATCCTTAAGCTGCTTTCTTTGACGGGCAGTCCCGCCGGCATGCGCGTGCCATACCAGCGCGGTGTTCTTCGCTTCCTGCAGATCGGTCAGGTTCGACTTTCCGATCTCCTTCTCATCGGAGAAGAGCCCGATGATATCATCCTTGATCTGGAACGCCCGGCCCAGATAGACCCCGTATTTGAACAGCCGCCCGATCTCTTTGGGAGAGGCGCCCCCTAAGGTGGCTCCCATGGTCAGCGGATAGGCGAAGGTATAATACGCGGTCTTATAATCGTAGACCCGGTAGATATCCTCGAGACTGAGCTGCTCCAGGGAGCGGACCCCGTACATCAATTCGATGAATTCCCCGCTGCCCGTGTACATCGCCGCTTCGATGAGTTTCTTGAAGGCGGCTTCTTTGCGGGCGGCAGGCTCCTCGATGCGCAGGAAGGTGTGCAGCGCCATGGCGTACATCACATCCCCGGCCACGATCGCCAGGTCCTGGCCGTTGAATTTGGCTTCCGGATGGGGCTTGAGCGCGGTTTCAAAAAGCTTGTGCAGGGAGGGTTTTCCCCGGCGCAGGTCAGATTTGTCGATGATATCGTCATGCACGAGCATGAAATCGTGCAGGAGCTCCAGGGAAAGCGCGCTGGCGTAGAGGCCCTTGGCCGGGCGCCGGCAGTACCCCAGGTAGCCGATTATAAAGAGGGTGGGGCGTACACGCTTGCCTTCGCGCAGCACGAATTCGCGGATCCGGGAAAAAAGCAGGGGGGAGATGTTGCGCAGTCCGAAATGTTCGTCTATCTCGGAGACGTAGCGGACGAGCTCTTTTTCCAGCCTCTTTTTTATTTCTTTCAACATGAGTTTATGCTACCATAGGGTGAGTTGTAACGCAAACAAAAATACAGATGACACAAGTACTTGTGGTCGGAGGAGGGTTCGCGGGGATCGCCTGCGCCGCTGCGCTGCGCCGGGAGGCGAAGCAATGCCGGGTCACGGTGCTTGATCAGCGTCCTTCCCAGGATTTCCTGCCGCTTTTGCCCGACATGGTCGGCCGCGGGATGACCTCGGGTGCGGTCAGCGCGGATATCTCCGGCTTGTGCCGCCGCTGCGGCGCGGCTTTTCTGCGGCGCCGCGTTACCTCTATCGATACGGCAGCGCGCCGGGTCTTTGCCGGGGCCGAGGCATTCTCCTATGATTATCTGGTGGTGGCCACGGGGACCGAGACCAATTTCTACGGTAATGATGCCGTGGCCAAGCGGGCGTTCAGGGTGGATTGCGCCGCGGATGCCGCGGCCTTATCCGAGGCGGTCTCCTCCGGCCGTCATGAGCATTATCTGGTGGTGGGAGGCGGGTATACCGGTATCGAGATCGCGACCAATATCAGGCGGGCATTGATCCGCAGCCGCCGCAACATGCCGGTTACGGTAGTGGAACGTCAGCCGTCGATCTTAGGTCCGCTTCCGGAGTGGATGAAGGAGTACGTCGCCGGCCGCTTGCGCAGATGGCGCATCTCCGTAGAGGCCAATGCGTCTTTGGAGAAGCTGGAGGAAGATACGGCGTTCCTTTCCAGCGGGAAGATGTTCCCCCGCGCGCTGGTGGTCTGGGCTGCGGGTGTCAGGACCGGCGAGTGCGTGCAATCGTTGCCTTTCGGGAAGAATCCTCAGGGCCGGGTCAAGGTGGACGGGACGCTGCGGGTCGACGAGCGCTGTTTCGTCGTGGGTGATGCCGGCGTCTCCATGTGGAAGGGGGAGCCCTTGCGCATGGCGGTACAGTTCGCGGTTTCTCAGGGGGAGTCTGCCGGCCGCTCCAGTGCCCGGCTGCAACAGGGGTTGGGCCTTACGCCCTACGTGCCTTTTGACGCCGGGTACATCGTTCCGCTCGCCGATAATACCGCCTGCGGCATTGTGCTGGGTGTTTCTCTGCGGGGATGGCTGCCCCTCGGGTTGCATTATGCCGTGAGCATCTTTCGTTCCGCCGGTCTGAAGCATAGATGGAGAGTGATACGGGATCTTTGTACAGGAGGTGGAAGATGACGGATTGGGCGCTGCTGGTCCTGAGGGTGGGGTTAGGGGTGATGTTCATGGCGCACGGGATGCAGAAGGCCTTCGGCGCCTTCGGCGGACCGGGGATGCAGGGATTTACGCAGTTCTGTGCTTCCCTGGGATTCTCTCCGGCCTGGGCCTGGGCGTATCTGGCGGCGTACATCGAGCTGCTGGCAGGATTGCTGGTGCTTCTGGGGGCGGGCACGCGCACTGCCTCGGCGCTGCTTTTTGTGCTGATCGTGATCGCCGGGTTCAAGGTGCACGTCTCCAAGGGGTTTTTTCTGCAGAATGGCGGTTTTGAGTATGTGTTCGTGATCGCGGCGGTCTGCCTGGCGCTGGCGCTTGCCGGTCCGGGAAAGTTCTGCGTGTGGGGAAAGGGATAACGGTATGGTGCGTCAGGGGGGAGCGGGACATTCGATGAGAAAACAGTCCTTGGCGCATCTGAAGGCCGGCCGGCGCGGCCGGATCGTCGAGATCTCCGGCGGAAGCGCCTTGACGCAGCGGCTGATGGGGATGGGTATCCATATCGGCCGGGAAGTGACCAAAGTCGGCCAGTTCGCGATGCAGGGGCCGGTGACGATACGGGTTGCCCGGGCCACCGTCGCGCTCGGCCACCAGATGGCGGAAAAGATATTCATTGAGCCGCATGATTAAGAAGATCTTCCTGTTAGGCAATCCCAATGTCGGAAAAAGCGTGGTCTTTTCACGCCTTACCGGCGTGCAGGTGATCTCTTCCAATTATCCCGGCACGACCGTGGAGATCGCCAAGGGTTTCCTGGAATCCGCAGCCGGTGCGGTGGAGGTGATCGATCTGCCGGGCACCTATTCCCTTGATGCCGCGTCCGCGGCAGAGGAGGTGGCGGTTTCCCTCCTGACCGAACAGGCCCGGGAAGAGTCCCTGGTGATCGACATCGTCGACGCCACCAACCTGGAGCGCAATCTCTATCTGACGCTGCAGCTGCTGGAGCGGGGGGTGCGGGTGCTGGTGTGCCTGAACATGTGCGATGACACCATCCACCGGGGCATTAAGATCGACGAGAAGAAGCTGGAGCAGCTTTTAGGCGTGCCGGTGATCCCTACCTGCGCGGTGACCGGCGCGGGGGTCAAGTTCCTTTTGCAGCGTCTGCCTGACGCGGTAGCCGTGGCGCGGCCTCCGGCCACGCACGTTGAGCGCTGGAGCCAGATCGGCGAGATCATCGAGCAGGTGCAGGTCCTTTCTCATCGCCATCACACCCTGCGCGAGATCATCGAGGATGCATCGGTGAAGCCTTTTAGCGGGCTGCTGATGGGTGCGGTGGTGATCTCCGCAGCGTTCTCCCTGGTGCGCCTGATCGGAGAGGGGCTGATCCAGTACGTGGCCGATCCGGTGTTCGAGCATCTCTACCGCCCATTTGTCGAACGCATCAGCCTTATCCTGGGGCCGGAGAGTTTCCTGCACCATGTGTTCATCGGGGACCTTATCGACGGAACCATCGATTTCAAGCAGGCCATGGGAGTGTTGACTACCGCGCCCTACATCGAATTCGCCATGGTGCTCCCGTATGTGTTCGCCTTTTACCTGATCCTGAGCCTGCTGGAGGATATCGGTTATCTGCCCCGCCTGGCGCTGGTGCTGGACAGTTTTCTGCACCGGCTGGGCCTGCACGGATTCGCTATCATCCCCGTGCTGCTTGGTTTCGGGTGCAACGTCCCCGGGATCCTGGCGACCCGGTCTTTGGAATCGGCGCGGGAGAGGTTCATCGCCTCGACGCTGATCTCGATCGGCGTGCCCTGCGTGGCGCTGCAGGCGATGATCATCGCCCTGCTGGGGGGGTATTCCGGATGGTACGTGGCCGGGGTCTATCTGGTGCTGTTCGTGATATGGCTGGTATTGGGGATGATCCTCAACCGTACGGTCAAAGGGCCGAGCCCGGAGCTTCTGCTGGAGATCCCGCCCTACCGTTTCCCTCCGCTGGGGATGCTGGCGAAGAAGATGTTCCTGCGCATCAAAGGGTTCGTGATCGAAGCGGTGCCGGTGGTGCTCGCCGGCGTGCTGGCGGTTAACCTTTTATTGTATTCGAACCTGCTGGGATTATTTTCCGCGATCTTCTCCCCCCTGGTAAAGGGGGTTTTCGGGCTCCCGCAGGAAACGGTGATCGCGCTGCTGGTCGGCTTTGTGCGCAAGGACGTGGCCGCGGGCATGCTGGTGCCTTTGGGGCTGACGGTCAAACAGATGTTCATCGCCGCGACCCTGCTGGCGATCTCCTTCCCCTGCATCGCCACGTTTGCCGTGATGCTCAAGGAGCTGGGGTGGAAGGCGCTGGTCAAGGCCACGCTGATCATGATCGTGACCGGCACGGTCGTGGGCGGAATACTTAACCTCCTGCTGCGCGGATAAGCCTTATGCGCGCACTGGCGTTGTTATCCGGCGGACTGGACAGCATCCTCGCGGCGAAAGTGGTGCAGCGCGCCGGCTGCGAGGTCATCGGCGTCAAGTTCGACATGCCTTTCTACATCCGGTCGGCCAAGCCCCTGCCGGATATCGGCATCGAAGTGCGTTATGCCGATATCAGCGCGGAGTTCCTCGTGATGATGGGAAACCCCCGGTACGGGTTCGGCTCGAACATGAATCCGTGCATCGACTGCAAGATATTGATGCTCTCCAAGGCCAAGGCGCTGCTGGAGCCGTGGGGGGCGCATTTCCTGGTGACGGGGGAAGTGCTCGGCCAGCGGCCGATGTCTCAACAGCGCCAGTCATTGGATCTGATCGCCAGGCGCGCCGGGGTGGAAGGGCTGCTCCTGCGGCCTCTTTCGGGAAAGCTCCTTCCGGCGACCCTCGCGGAAACGCAGGGATGGATATCCCGGGATAAATTATTGTCTTTTAACGGCCGATCCCGCAAGCCGCAATTTGCCCTGGCCGAGGAGCTGGGATTGACGCAGTATGCGCAGCCCGCGGGCGGCTGCCTGCTGACCGATCCGTCCTTCGCCCGGCGTATCAAAGACTTGCGGGAGAGGAACGCCCTTACGCTGGAGAATGCGCGGCTGCTGAAGACCGGCCGTCATTTCAGGGTCAGCGCCCAGGCGAAGCTGGTGGTGGGGCGTAACGAAAAGGAAAGTCTGGCCCTGGAGGCGCAGGCCTTGCCCGGGGACTGGCTGTTCCTTCCCGACGCGGAAACCGCCGGGCCATCGGCGTTGGGCCGGGGGAGCTTCGGCGAAGAGGAGATCGCGCTGGCCGCCGGTATCGTGCGCTCCTATTGCGACGAGCGCGCCGGAGCGCGGATAGAGATCGTCTGCCGTCATCTGCCTTCGGAGGAGATGCGGCTCGAAGCGCAGAAAGTGTCCGAAGATGTGGTGGAGCGGCAGAGGATATAGTATGCAGAGGCGTGTCCGATGAAAGAGGCCCGGTTCTTTACGCCGGCAGGTGGATCCGGCGAAATTTCCTGTCATTTGTGCTGTCATCGCTGCCGGATCCTCGATCAGCAGTTCGGGTTCTGCGGGGTCAGGCAGGCACGGGCAGGCAGGCTTTATACGCACACCTACGGCAAGCTCATCGCCGCCAACATCGACCCGATCGAGAAGAAGCCGCTGTATCATTTTCTGCCGGGGAGCCGGAGTTTTTCCATCGCGACCATCGGGTGTAACTTCCGCTGCGGATTCTGCCAGAATTGGGAGATCTCCCAGGTTTCGGCGCGGGAAGGCCCCCTGGAGAACGAGGAGGTCCCTGTTCCCGAGGTGGTGCGCGCTGCCAGGGAAAGCGGGTGCGCCAGTATCGCCTATACCTATACCGAGCCGACCATATATCTCGAGTATGCGCTGGACGTGGCGGCTCAGGCGAAGGAAGCGGGGATAAAGAACGTATTTGTCACGAACGGGTATATGACCCCGGAGGCGCTGGAAGAGGCGCTGCCGTTCATGGATGCCGCCAACGTGGACCTTAAATTCAGCGATGACGAGCAGTATCTGAAGCACTGCGGGGGTAAGTTTTCGCCGGTAGTGGATTCGATCGGCAGGATGCACCGGGCCGGAGTGTGGGTTGAAGTGACCACGCTGGTCATCCCCGGGGAGAACGATCAGCCGAAGGCCTTAGAGAAGATCGCCGGCACCATCGCCGGGATCAGCCCCAATATCCCCTGGCACGTTTCCCGCTACCATCCCGATTATAAGTTCGAAGAGGGGGAGCCGACCGCGGAGAAGACCCTGGAGCGTGCGCAGGTGATCGGAAGGCACGCGGGGCTGGCCTATGTGTATGCCGGGAACATCATAGGCTGGGGTAATGACACGAATTGTCCTTCCTGCGGAGTTCCCCTGATCACCAGGGCAGGGATAGCTCTGGAGAAGAACACGCTTAAAGAGGGGAAGTGCCCGGGGTGCGGGGCGAAGGTCCCGGGGGTATTCGCATGAAAGCGCTGCTGGCGGTGGATGTGCAGAACGATTTCTGCCCGGGCGGAGCATTGTCCGTGCCCCGGGGGGACGAGATCATCCCGGTGCTGAACCGGTACTTAAAGTATGCCGAGGCCAAAGGGTGGCCGGTTTTTTTGAGCCGGGACTGGCATCCGCGAAAGACCTCGCATTTTTCGAAGTACGGCGGGGCGTGGCCGGTGCACTGCGTGATGGATACGAAAGGCGCCCGATTCCATCCGCGCCTGCGTATCCCGGCCCGGCATATACAACTGTACAAAGGGATGGACCCGAAAAAAGACAGCTATTCGGTGTTCCAGGCGCAGGATGAGGACGGCATCCCCTTTGCCATATTGCTTAAGGTGCTGGGGGTCGATGAGCTTCTGATCGCAGGACTGGCAACCGACTATTGCGTCAAATTCACCGCGCTCGATGCGGTATCCTCCGGGCTGAAGGTCAGGGTGCTGGGGGATGCGATCCGGGGCGTGGAGGTGAAACCCGGGGATTCCCGGAAGGCGATGACATTGATGAAAAGCCGCGGGGTTGTATTTGTCACCGCGTCCCGGCTTATCCGAAGTAAAGGGGTGAGGTGATGACGGGTTTCCTGCCTTCGTTCTTGCTGGTCCTGCTCGCCGAGCTGGGGGATAAGACCCAGCTGCTGGCGCTTTCCTGCGCCGCGGCGTACCGGCCCAGGCATGCGGTCACCGGAGTGATACTGGGGATCGCGGCGGTCAATCTGCTGGCGGTGCTGATCGGAGAGCGGTTGAGCCTGCTTATCCCGGAGCAGGTGCTCAAGCTGATCATCGCGACGGTATTCGTCGGCTTCGGGGTGTGGACGTTGCTGGAGAAGCAGAAGGAAGACGGGAAGTGCTGCCCGGCGAAGGGAGGAATTTCTCCGGTGCTGACCGTGGCCATGACCTTTTTTCTGGCGGAGCTCGGGGATAAGACCCAGCTGGCCACCATGTCGTTGGCAGCGAAGTACCGTTCGCTGCTGGGGGTGTGGCTTGGCGCAAGTGCGGGGATGATCCTCGCCGATGCCGTGGCGATCGGCGCGGGAGTGCTGGCGGGAAAGCATCTGCCGGAGAGGACCATCAAGACAGTCTGCGCATGCATATTCGTGCTTTTCGGGGTGTTGATGTTCCTGGAGGCGTTCGGAGTGATAACCTGGTAGGGAGGGATCGGGATGGGTGATTGGCATCAGGCTGCCGCGATGGCGATATTCGTGCTGGCATATGTGTTGTTCGTGGTGTTCCCGGCGAAGCGCACCCTTGTGGCGCTTTCCGGCAGCGCGCTGCTGGTCGCGGCCGGGATACTCACTCCGCAGGAGACGTTCCTTGCGATCAACTGGAACGTGATGGGGATATTCGTCGGCACTCTGGCGGTGGCGGATATCTTCATGGAGAGCAGGGTGCCGGCGTACATGGCCGAACGTATCGTTAACCGCGTGCCCAGCACGGCGTGGGCCATGCTGGCGTTGTGCGGGCTCACCGGGTTCATCTCCGCGTTCGTGGAGAATGTGGCGACCGTGCTGATCGTCGCGCCGATCGCGTTTGCCATGGCAAGCAAGCTCAAGATCAATCCTTCCCAGTTGATGATCTCTATTGCGGTTTCCAGCAATTTGCAGGGTGCTGCGACGCTGATCGGGGACCCTCCGAGCATGCTTTTAGGCGGGTTTGCCAAGATGACCTTCTGGGATTTTTTTATCTATCAGGGAAAGCCGGGGATCTTCTTCGCCGTTGAGATCGGAGCGCTGGCTTCCGCGTTCGTGCTGTACTGGTTTTTCAGGCAGCACCGGGAAAAACCGGTAGTGGTGCCGACTGAAAAGGTGCGTTCCTGGTTCCCTACGGTGCTGCTGGTGGGAATGGTGGTGGCCCTGGCGGTTTCTTCCTTCCTGGATAAGGGTTTTTCCTATCTGGCCGGCATCATCTGCATGATCTGCGGGTTTGTTGCGCTGGCCTGGGACCGCGGGTCGAACCAGCGGTCGATACGCCAGGGCGTACAGAAAATGGATTGGGACACTTCTTTTTTCCTGATCGGAGTTTTCGTTCTCGTGGGGAGCATTGCCGAGACCGGGTGGATCGAAGTCATTGCGGCATCCCTGGCCCAGGTGGTGGGGACCAACCTTCTGGCGGCGTATGCGCTGCTGGTGTTTTTAGCGGTGCTGTTATCCGCGTTCATCGATAACGTGCCGTTCCTGGCGGCGATGCTGCCGGTGGCGCTTTCCCTGGCGGAGAAGCTGGGAGTGCCTGCGCCGGTGCTGCTTTTCGGGTTGCTGATCGGCGCTTCTCTGGGGGGTAATATCACGCCCATCGGCGCATCGGCGAATATCGTGGCGTGCGGCTTGCTTAAAAAACACGGGCATCCGGTCACCTTTCCGCAGTTCATGCGCATCGGGGTGCCGTTCACCCTGGTGGCAGTGGCAGCGGCGGGAGCGTTTGTCTGGGGAATATGGGGGGCGCGATGAGACAGGTCGAAAGCAGGTTCGCGGTTACCGGGATGCATTGCGTGGCGTGTGCCGGCGTGATCGAACAGGCGGTGCGGGGACTCTCCGGCGTGCAGCAGGCCCGGGTGGATCCCGTGGCGCATACTTTGACCGTGACGTATGACGCGGATGCCGTGTCCCCGGAAAGTATCCAGGGCGCGGTGAGCAGGGCGGGGTATAAGGCGGTGACGGAGGGCGCGGATGTCGGAGAATCCCGGGCGCAGGAGATGCGCGGGGTGCGCATAAAGACGGTTGCCGCGCTTTCCGGGGCCGGGGTGCTGCTTTTGCTGCATCTGGCGCCGCACTCCGATGTTTCGGTGTTCCTGCAGTTCGTGCTTTCCCTGGCGGTAGTGGCCTGCGGATGGGATTTCTTCGTCAAGGGCGTGTTGTCGGTGGTCAGATTCCGGCGGGCGACCATGGATACGCTGATCGTGCTGGGCGTGGGAAGCGCGCTGGTGTATAGCCTGGGGGTAAGCGTGCAGGTGTGGCAGGGGGTGTATGGCGCAAAGCACCAGCCGTTATATTACGAGACCGCGGCGTTCCTTATCGCATTCATCCTTCTGGGGAAATATCTGGAGGCCAGGACGCTGCAGCGTACCCGTGCGGCCATGGAGGACCTTCTGGCGCTGCGCCCGGAAACCGCGCTCGTTATCCGGCAGGGGCAGGAGATCGAGATCCCGGTGGAGGAAGTGGTGGTCGGGGATATCGTGGCGGTCAAGCCGGGAGGACGGGTTCCGGTGGACGGGGTCGTGGTCAGCGGCACTTCCGCGATCGACGAATCGATGGTCACCGGAGAAAGCCTTCCGGTGGAGAAGAACCAGCATGACGTGGTGATCGGGGGCACGGTCAACGGCCATGGCGCGTTCACTTTCAAGGCTACCCGGGTCGGCCGGGAGACCGCGCTTTCCCGGATCATCGAGCTGGTCGCAGAGGCGCAGCGCTCCAAGGCTGCGGTGCAGAAGTTCGCGGACCGGGTCGCGGCGTATTTCGTGCCGGTAGTGTTCCTTCTTTCCTGTGCCGTGGGATGGTGGTGGGTGGCCGGCGCGGGTGAATCTTTCGGGTTCGGGGTTAAAGTGGCGATCTCCATGCTGATGGTGGCGTGCCCTTGTGCGTTGGGGCTGGCGACCCCCTTGGCGGTCATGGTGGGCACGGGAGTGGCGGCCAAGGAAGGGATCATCATCAAGAACGCCCAGAGCCTCGAGGCGGCCCGGGATATCGACATGGTGCTTTTCGACAAGACCGGCACGCTGACGGAGCGGCTGCCGGGAAGCGTGCACGTGCGCTCTTATCAATACAGCGAAAGCGAGCTGCTGCGGTTGGCGGCGTCCCTGGCCAGCAAGTCGGAGCATCCGCTTTCCGAGGCGATCGCGACGTACGCGAAGTCCCGGAAGATATCGCTCTCGGAGGTGGAGGGGTTTACCGCAGTCCCCGGCAGGGGCGCGCGCGGAGTGATCGGCACTGGCACGGTATTGATCGGCAGCGAGCGTTTCATGGAGGAATCCGGTGTCCCCATCGGAAAAGCCAAGGCGGATATCGAGACGTTCGAGGAACTGGGCCGGGCAGTGGTGTGCGTGGCCAAGGATGCGACCCTGCTGGGAGTGATCTCGGCGCAGGCGAGGATACATCCCGCCGCTTTCGAGACCATCAAGCGCCTCAAGGCGATGGGAAAGGAAGTATTGATGGTCACCGGGGATAACGAGCGTACCGCCAAGGCGGTGGCAAAGGAGCTGGGGATCTATACCGTGCTGGCGAATGTCATGCCTCAGGACAAGATCGAGGCTATCCGCACCCTTCAGAAGCAGAAGCATAAAGTGGCGTTCGTGGGGGACGGGATCAATGATGCGCCGGCGCTGACCCAGGCGGATCTGGGGGTGGCGTTGGGTTCGGGGATCGATGTCGCGCTGGATGCCGCCGATATCGTGCTCATCCGCGACGAGCTGCTGCAGGTGCCGCGGGCGCTCGAGGTTTCCGCGCTCACCATGCGCACCATCCGGATGAACCTCTTCTGGGCGTTCCTGTACAATGTCATCAGTCTTCCCCTGGCGGCCGGCGTGCTTTACCGCGCTACCGGTTTTCTGCTGCATCCGGCCCTGGCCGGAGCCGCCATGTCGTTGAGCTCCCTTTCCGTGGTGCTCAATTCATTAGCCCTGCGCACCCGTGTCCCCAAGCCCGGGCCGGGAAGCGGGGACTCCGACGGAAACGCGCACACCCCTCAGTTCCGCAACCCGCTGCACGGCCGTACCGTCTTCGGCCGCCGTATCCGTCCCGGCGCATATTAAAGGAAAAAATACTTTGTAATAATCCTTGACAAATGATACAATAATGGTATCATTATGATGAAAGGAGGCAGACATGGATATCACAGTTGATTTCATGCTGCGGCCTGTTGCCCGATGTAAGGAAGGTTGCAGTCGCATGTCCTGGGCACGACGTTAAAAGGCCCCTTCGTCCTACTACTATGAAATTAATCACACGGGATACGGATTACGCGCTGAAGGCGCTTTGTTATATCGGCCGAAAGAAGGACGGGCTGGTGACGGCTGCGGAGCTGGTGCAGTCTTTGGCTATGCCGAGGCCTTTCCTGCGCAAGATACTTCAGATGCTGCAGAAGGAGAATATCCTTTTTTCCTATAAGGGCAAGTCCGGAGGGTTCGGGCTCAAGGCAGACCCCGGGAAGGTGCATTTGACCGATATTATGCGGATCTTCCAGGGGCCGCTTAAGCTCAACGAGTGCGCATTCAAGAAGCATTTGTGCCCTGACCGGAAGACCTGCGTGTTGCGGTCGAAAATATCGGTGATAGAAGAACAGGTGCGCCGGCAGCTGGAAGAGGTGACGCTGGCGGAATTGTGCAAGGAAGGATAACCATGGCAAAGCGCAAGATTATTCGCATTGACGATGAGAAGTGCAACGGATGCGGGCAGTGTATCCCGAACTGTCCGGAGGGCGCGATTCAGCTGATCGAAGGCAAGGCGAGGCTGGTCAGCGACCTGTTCTGCGACGGCCTGGGAGCGTGCCTGGGGCATTGCCCGGAGGGTGCGATCACGATCGAGGAGCGGGAGGCCGAGCCCTACAGTGAGCGAAAGGTCATGGAGAATATTGTCAAGCAGGGGCGAGGCACCATTATCGCGCATTTGAGGCATTTGAAGGAGCATAATGAGATGGGGTATTTGCGCGAAGCGATGGAGGTGCTCCAGGAGCGTAATATTAAGGTAAGCCCTCAGGAAGTGCTGGGGGAAGGGGCGGGATGCCACGGAGGAGGATGTCCGGGAAGCGCGGAGAGGAAGATCCCGGCTGCGGCGCGCAAAGGGGTGGCTCCCGCAGGAGCGTCCCTAAAAGGGACGCTCCTGAAGGGGACACCCATGAGCGCGGAGTTGACGCACTGGCCGGTGCAGCTGAACCTGGTGTCTCCCATGGCCTCGTTCCTGGAGGACGCGGACCTCCTGATCGCCGCGGATTGCGTGCCTTTCGCGTATCCGGATTTCCACCGCGGTCTGCTGGCAGGCAAGGTCCTGGTGGTGGGCTGCCCCAAGCTCGATAACACCCAGGCGTACCGGGAGAAGCTTACCCAGATATTCACGCATCGCAATATCCGCTCGGTCACTTATGCCCATATGGAAGTGCCCTGTTGTTTCGGGCTGATCCCGGTGATCGAGGAGGCGCTGGCCGCATCGGGGAAAGAGATCCCCTTCTCGCAGGTGACGGTTTCCATCCAGGGGGAGCTGATCGATGGGTAAATGTCCGGGACAGGACCGCCGGAAGTTGAAAGCGGCCACGGTGCCGTGCTCAGGGTGCGGGTATGCCGTGGAAGTGTTCTCGGATGAAGTAAGCGTGCGCTGCCCGGAGTGCGGCGCGCGGGTGATGAAGGAAGCATTGCCTTCCTGCACCCAGTGGTGCAAGGCGGCGAAGGAATGTATCGGCGAAGACGCGGTAAAAAAACCAAACGGAGGTTGAAATCATGTTTTGCTATCAGTGCGAACAGACGGCGATGGGAACGGGGTGCACCAAGGTAGGGGTGTGCGGCAAGAACGAGGATATTCAGAGCCTGCAGGATACGTTGCTCTACGGCCTCAAAGGTATGGCGGCGTATGCATTCCATGCCCGTGAGCTTGGCGCGCGCAATGAGGAAGTGGATGCCTTCATGCACGAAGCGCTTTTCAAGACCATCACCAACGTGAGCTTCGATCTCAACGACCATGTGGCGACGGTGCTTAAATGCGGGGAGATGAACCTGAAGACCATGGAGATGCTGGATGCCGCGCACGTGGCTCGTTTCGGCGCTCCTTCTCCGGTGGCAGTGGATACGGGGACGCGCAAGGGGCCGGGGATACTGGTAACCGGGCATGACCTGCTGGACCTCTATGAGCTGCTTAAGCAGACCGAAGGCACGGGGATCAATGTCTATACCCACAGCGAGATGCTTCCGGCGCACGCATATCCCGAGCTGCGCAAGTTCAAGCATCTGGCCGGCAATTACGGGGGAGCCTGGCAGGAGCAGAAGAAGGAGTTCGCCGCGTTCTCCGGCGCGCTCATCGCCACCACCAACTGCGTATTGATCCCGCCGGACGGGACGTACCTGGACCGGCTTTATACCATCGGTATCACCGGAGTGCCCGGCGCAAAACATCTGAAGGGCCGTGATTTCAGCGAGGTGATCGCGAAGGCCAAATCCCTTCCGGCGCTGCCGGAGGCACCGGGAAAGAAGATCATGACCGGGTTCCATCATACCGCGATCCTGGGGCTGGCGGATAAGATCGTGGCCGCGGTCAAGGCCGGCAAGATCCGGAGGTTCTTCCTGATCGGCGGCTGCGACGGCGCGAAACCGGGCCGTAATTATTACACCGAGCTGGCCGAAAAGGTCCCGCAGGATTGCGTGATCCTGACGGTCGCCTGCGGCAAGTACCGGTTCAACAAGCTCGACTTCGGCGAGATCGACGGTATCCCGCGATTGATCGACCTGGGGCAGTGCAATAACGCGTACTCCGGGATCCAGGTGGCGCTCGCCCTGGCAAAAGTGTTCAACTGCGGGGTCAACGACCTTCCGCTTTCTTTTGTACTCTCCTGGTTCGAGCAGAAGGCCGTGGCGATCCTGTTGACCCTTTTCTCTCTGGGCGTCAAGGGTATCCGCGTCGGCCCGACACCTCCCGCATTCATCTCTCCGGGGGTGTTCAAGGTGCTGCAGGATGCCTTCGATCTGAAACTGATCACCACTCCGGATAAGGATTTGGCTGATATTCTGGGGAAGAAGTAGTATAATAAACGCACGCAGGAGCATTACGCCGGGTGCCGCTCATGCGGCATCCGGTGTTTTTTTAGGGGAGCGGGAATGTTGCGTGCGCTGGCATTGGCGGTGATGGCCCTGTATCTGTATCCGGCCGTAGTCCAGGCCCTGGGCCGGTCTTCGGTGGGAGTCGTCTTCGGCCGTTACTCCTGGGAGGCGGCGGGGATGATCCTCGCGCACGTACTCGGATATGCGGCTGGGGTGTGGGCGTGGCGCACGAGACGGGAATCGTGGCTTTGTGCCGTGGTGGCGTATTTCGGGTTCGCGTCACTGGCGGTGATCGGCAGTAATGCGGTGCAGGACGCCTGGGGTATGCCCGCAGCGCTGATCGGGGTGCGGTTCCTTTGCGGCGCGGGGCTGGTATGGGGGGCTTTCCGCCTGGCCGCGTCAAAGGCCTGGTTGCTGGCGCTGGGAACGTGTTTCATCGCGGCATCGGCCGCGGATGCCGGACTGGGGATATGGCAGATGACGCGTCCTGCCAGCGAGGGGCCTCTCGGAGCGCAGTTGCGGGTGGGCTACGACCTGCGCACCGCAGGCCCGCGGGATATCCTGCTCATCGGTGATTCTTTTGTCTGGGGCGTGGGGGTTGAGGTTTCGCAGCGGATGGGGGATAAGCTCGAGGAGAAACTGCGCGCTGCCCAAAAAACGGGCAGGGTGTTCAGCCTGGGGCTGGCGGGCGAGAATGTCGGAGGGTATGCGCGGATCCTTCGCCGGGTCCCTCGGGGCGCGCGGGCAGGGCGGGTGATACTGGCGTATTATCATAATGACATGATCCCGGCCGGGGGGGTGCAGGAGAGATTCAAGGCAGGGTTCGGGGCTTTGCGTTCAAGGACATCTCCTTTGCTGGGACTGGTAAGCGACGCGCTGGCCCGGGGGCGCATGCAGGACGTCGGGCAGTACCACCGGCAGCTCTTTGCGCAGTATGACCCCCGGGAGCGCACTTACGCGCTGCGCTGGAAGCAGCTGGGAAATGCCCTGGACGAGTGTGCGGCCCTTTCCCGGAGGCTATCGGATGCGCCGCCCGTCTTCGTCATACTGCCGGTGACGGAGGATTATACGGAGTATTATTTCGCCGAAGTGCACGCGCGGCTGGCGGCACTGGCGAATGATAGGGGATTCGAAGTGTGGGACCTGTATCCGGCGTTCAAGGCTACGCTTAAGGACGGGACGCGCTTCAGGACGTCGCAGTGGGATAACCATTACGACGCCCGGGCGCATGAGGCGGCAGCGGAGGCGATGGCGGCGATGCTGCTGCGCAAGGAGGGGAAAGATGAATACTCCAAAAATTAGCGTTATCGGGGCGGGCAACGTGGGAGTGCGGTATGCCTACGGATTGATGATCAGCGGCCTGGCCCGCGAGATCGTGCTGGTGGATGTGGACCGCAACCGTACCGAAGGGGAGGTCCTCGACTTGGGAAGCGGTATGCCGTATGTGTCCCCGGTCAGGATCATGGCGGGAGATTATGCCGATATCGCGGGAAGCGATGTGGTGGTGATCACGGCGGGCCGCAGGCAAAAACCCGGACAGACCAGGCTCGACCTGGTGCGGGATAACGTGGCGTTGTTCAAGGAGATCATTCCCCGCATCATGCGGCATGCGCCCGAAGCGATTCAGCTGGTGGTAAGCAATCCCGTGGACGTTCTCTCCTATGCGGCGTTCAGGATATCGGGAAAGCCCTGGCAGGAGGTGTTGGGATCCGGGACGGTGCTGGACAGCGCCCGGCTGCGTTACCTGCTCTCCGAACATTGCGGGCTGGATTCCCGCAACATCCACGCCTATATCCTGGGTGAGCACGGCGACAGCGAATTCCCGGTGTGGAGCAAGGCCATGCTGGGGACGACCCCGCTGGACGAGTACGGGAAGTCGTGCCGGCGCTGCGATCACGGCAGCAAGCTCCAGGAGATCTTCGAGGACGTGCGGGATTTCGCGTACAAGGTCATCGAGCGCAAGGGGGAGACTTCCTATGGGATCGGCCTGGCGCTGGTGCGCATCACCGAAGCGCTGGTCAAGGACGAGCATTCCATCCTCCCGGTTTCCAGCCTGGTGCAGGGGATGTACGGAGCCGAGGGGCTTTACATGAGCATTCCGGCGGTGGTGGGCCGCCGGGGAGTGCGGGAGGTGCTGCCGCTGGCGCTGGATGACCACGAGCAGGAGCTGTTCAAGGTTTCCGCGCAGAAGCTGCGCGTGGTCATACAGGAGGCCGGGATATGAAGGAGCACCGGGTGCGGCTGCGGGAGAGGATCGTGCGTGCGCCGGGAGTGGAGAGCTTCCGCTGCGAGCCGGTCTCCAAAGAAAAGATAGATTTCCTGCCCGGGCAGTTCTTGCAGGTGATGTTCAATCCCGCCGTCCCGGGGGACAAGCTCTTGAACAAATATCTTTCCTTTTCCTGCGCCCCGGGCAAGGGCTACATCGAATTCACCAAACGTTTGAGCCAGAGCGATTTTTCCCGGCAGCTGCAGGCGCTTTCGCCGGGGGACGAGCTTTCGGTCAAGGCGCCCCTGGGCACCTGCGTGTTCGAAGAGGGGATGCGCAAGATCGGATTCCTCATCGGAGGGATCGGCATCACGCCGGTGATCTCGATCGTCGAGCACGTGGCCTCCCGGGGATTGCCCACGGATATCTGCCTGCTCTACTCCAACCGTACCGACGAGGATATCGCCTTCCGCAGGGAGCTCGACGGATGGGCCGCGGGAAATCCGCGGATGCGCGTGTCTTATCTGGTTTCCGAGTGCCCGCCGAAGGATAATGTCTGCGTCTTCGGGGTCATCGACGAGCAGGCGGTCAGGCGGTATATCTGCGATATCGCGCAGCGGACCTTCTTCATCTACGGCCCTCCGCGCATGGTGCAGGCGATGCAGTCGCTGTGCGTCTCCTTAGGCTGCGATCCGCAGGCGGTAAAAACGGAGAATTTCGTCGGGTATTGACGGCTCCGGAAAATAATCATTGACTCCGGGGCCTTTTTCGTATAGTATATTGATAATAAGAATCATTACTGTTAATAGGAGGAGGGCGGATGCAACGCAGGGTGAGCCGGCAGCGCAGCATGATCCTGGAGGAGCTTCGTAAGGTCAAGACGCACCCTACGGCGGAAACCCTCTACCGGATGGTGCGCAAGCGTATTCCCGCGGTAAGCTTCGGGACCATCTACCGGAATCTCCGCCTGCTGCAGGAGGAGGGCAGTATCGTGGAGCTGGGGTTCGGGAAGAAACCCAGCCGGTATGATGCCACGGTGCAGGACCATTCCCACCTGGTGTGCCTTTCCTGCGGGCGGGTGCTGGATATCGAGGAGCCGCACTGCGGGGAGTTCGCCAAGCTGGCGCGCCGGAAGTTCAAGTTTTCGGTCGCCTATCAGAGAGTGGATCTGTACGGGCGCTGCCATGCATGCGCTGCCCCAAAAAAAGGAGAGGGTCATGGATGAGAGTTGCGTGTTGAAGATAGGGGATAAGGTCCCTGATTTCGCGATGAACGTGTATCTGCCCGCGAAGAAGGATTTCGGGTCGTTGAAGGTATCCGAGATCACGGGAAAGGGCAGATGGCTGGTGCTGTTCTTCTACCCTGCGGATTATACCTTTGTCTGTCCGACGGAACTCGCGGACGTGGGGGAAAAGTATGAGGAGATCGTCAAGGAAGGCGCCGAGCTGGTATCGGTAAGCACGGATACGCACTATGTGCATTACGCCTGGCACGGGTCGGAAAAGATGCTTTCGCACATCGCCTTCCCCATGGCGGCGGACCCGACGCACAGTCTTTCCAAGGCGTTCGGGGTGTATGATGAGGCCAGCGGCCTGGCGCTGCGGGGCACCTTCCTGATCGATCCGGACGGGACCCTCATGGCCTCCGAGGTCAATTATTTCCCTGTCGGCCGCAACGCGGAGGAGCTGATGCGCAAGCTCAAGGCGTTCAAATATGTGCGCGGCAACCCTGCGCAGGTGTGTCCGGCAAAGTGGAAATCCGGGAATAAGACCCTTACTCCGGGCAAGGACCTGGTGGGTAAGGTCGGCGATAAGCTGGAGTGAAAGTGGTTTACTTGCATTCGCTTCCGCAGTATACTTAAAAGATACTCAAGGAGGGCATTATGGCATCGGCAAAGGATATCGTTCAGTCCGCGGATTGGAAGACCGAGAAGCACGTTCCGGTCATAGAAGCTCCGGATAAGGTCAAAAAAGGGGAAGCGCTCCAGGTGTCCGTATCGGTGGGCAGGGAGATCGCGCATCCCAATACCACGGAACATCACATCGCCTGGGCGAGCCTTTATTTCCTTCCCCAGGGTGAGAAATTCTCCTATCAGCTGGGGCGGTATGAGTTTGCCGCGCACGGGGCTTCCGCGCAGGGGCCGAATACCAGCACCGTATACACCGTGCCGGCAGCGGTCTGCTCCTTCAAGACCGAAAAGCCCGGTACGCTTATCGCCGTGTCCTACTGCAATATCCACGGCCTTTGGGAAAGCAGCAAGCAGGTTTCAGTCGAATAATACGCGATACGCATAACAAGGAGATCATGATGGATAAGAAACTTCAGAAGGCATTCAATGACCAGATCAAGAACGAGCTTTATTCGGCGTATCTTTACCTTTCCATGGCGGCGTATTTCGAGTCCGTGAACCTTCCGGGATTCGCCCACTGGATGAAGGTGCAGACCAAGGAAGAGCAGGGCCATGCCATGAAGATGTTCGAATTCCTCGTCGACCGCGGGGTGAGGGTGAATTTGCAGGCCTTGGGAGAGCCGGAGGCGGAATTCGCCTCTCCGCTGGCGGTGTTTCAGGCCGCCCTCGGGCACGAACGCAAAGTGACCGCGTGGATCAACGACCTCTATAAGCTGGCGCTGGAGACGAAGGACACCGCATCCCAGGTGTTCCTGCAGTGGTTCATCACCGAGCAGGTCGAAGAGGAGAAGAACGCGACCTACGTGATCGATACCATGAAGATGTTCAAAGCCGAAGGCCCGGCATTGATCATGCTGGACCGCGAGTTAGCCAGAAGGGGAGCCTAAGGAGGCCGGCATGGCCGAGACCGTTACGTTCAAGGGATCGCCCTTGACCCTGGCCGGGCACAAGGTGCGGGTGGGGGGGCTGGCGCCGCGTTTCACCGTGACCGCGCAGGACCTTTCCTCCGTGACTTTGGATTCTTTCTCCGGAAAGATCAAGGTGCTTACCACGTTTCCTTCCCTGGATACGCCGGTGTGCGACCTGCAGGTCAAGGAGTTCAACAGGCGCGCGGCGTCCCTGGGGCAGGATGTGGCGATCGTGGGTATCAGCATGGACCTGCCTTTCGCCCAGAAGCGTTTCTGCTCCGAGCATGACATCCGTGCCGTGACGGTGGTCTCCGATTATGCCACGCGTTCCTTCGGGTTGCACTACGGGCTGCTGATCCGGGAGCTGGGGCTTCTCGCCCGGGCAGTGCTTATCGTGGACCGGGCGGATATCGTCCGTTACCTGCAGGTGGTGGAGGAAGTGACTCACGCGCCCGATTATGATGCCGCGCTGGAGTTCCTGCAGAAGGTGCAGGCTGATCCGGGGAAAGCCTCCAACCGTGAAGCCGTGCTCAAATGCGTGGCGTGCGAAGGCCCGGCTCAGGCGCTGGACCCGCAGAAGGCCGGGGAGCTGGCAGCCGCCGCTCCGGGATGGGAGCTGGTCGAAGGCAAAAAGCTGGTCAAAGAGTTCGTCCGCTCCGATTTCGCGGACGCGAAGGTCCTGCTGGATATGATCGCCCTGGCGGCGCAGGAACAGGGGCATCATCCCACGCTGACGATCTCCTGGAACAAGGTCAAGGTCACCCTGACGACGCATGCGGCCAAGGGGCTGAGCATGAACGATTTCATCATGGCGAGCATCATCGACGGGTTGGCGCAGTAGTTTCGGGCGCAAGGGGGAAGGTATGAAGCCGGTAGAGATCAAAAAAGGCATATACTGGGTCGGAGTGGTGGACTGGAATATTCGCACCTTTCACGGCAACACGTATACCACCCGCCGGGGATCGACGTATAATTCCTATCTGGTGGTGGATGAGAAGATCGCGCTTATCGACAGCGTCTTCGGGCCTTTCGTCAAAGAGCATCTCGATCGGATCAGGGAGATCGTGCCTTTGGAGCGCATCGATTATATCGTGGCCAACCATGTGGAAACGGACCATTCCGGGGGTTTGCCCCAGCTGGCAGAGCTCTGTCCCCGGGCGAAATTCCTGGGTACGGCGAAATGCCAGGAAGGGCTGGAGAAGGTCTATCACCGGAAGTTCGATTTCCGGGTGGTCAAGACCGGGGATACGGTCTCCTTAGGTTCTCGTACCCTTTCCTTCATCGAAGCGCCCATGATCCACTGGCCGGATTCCATGTTCACCTATTGCCCCGAAGAAAAGGTGCTCTTCCCCAATGACGCCTTCGGACAGCATCTGGCCACGGCCGAGCGTTTCGATGACGAGGTCGATCAGGCGGTGCTGATGGACGAGGCGAAGAAATATTACGCCAATATCCTCTGGCCCTTGAGCGGCATAATCCTGAAGAAACTGCAGGACCTCCAGAAAATGGCGCTTCCCATCGATATGATCGCGCCTTCGCACGGGGTGATCTGGCGCAAGGACCCGGCGGGGATCGTCGAAGCATACGTGCGCTGGGCGGGCAATACCACGGTCCCTAAGGCGGTAGTGGTCTACGAGACCATGTGGGGCTCGACCGCCATGATGGCCAGGGCAATCGCTCAGGGCATCGCCGATGCGGGGGTACGCGTGCAGCTCTACGATATCGCGGTATCCAATTCCACCGAGATCATCACCGAGATGCTGGATGCCAAGGGGTTCGTCTTCGGTTCTTCCACCCATGATAACGATATGCTTATCATCATCGCCGGTTTCCTGGAGTATTTCAAAGGCTTGAAGCCTAAGGGCCGTCTCGCCGGGGTGTTCGGCTCCTATGGGTGGGCCGGAGGCGCGGTCAAGGAGATCGAGAAATTGCTTGCCGAGACCGGTGTCGCTCTGCCTCAGGAGTCGATGAGCGTTCAGTACGTTCCGGACCAGGCGCAGCTTGCGCAGTGCTATGCCTGGGGTCAGAAGTTCGCGCAGCAGCTTCGCGCGTAGTTTCCGCAAATCCTTTATGGCGTACCGCGACCTTTGCATCAAGATCGCCGGGGAAGCAGGGCAGGGGATCAATGTTTCGGCATTGTCCCTGGCGCGCGCGTTCACCCGGCAGGGCGCCTGGGTCCACCTCCTTACCGACAATCCCAATTCCATCAAGCTCGAGCATGCCTGGTGCAGCGTGCGTATCAGTTCCGTACCGGTCGCCTGTCAGTCGGCCCGGGTGGATGTGCTGGTGGCCCTTTCCAAGGATGCGGTAGCAAAGCGCCAGACGGAGCTCCTGCCCGGGGCCATGGTGCTTTTTGATTCCGAGATGATCCCCCTTTCCGAGGCGGATAAGCGGCCCGGGGTGTATTATTACGGCGTTCCCCTGGAGCAGCTGACCGCCAAGCTCAAGGTCCCCCCGGTGATGCGCAACACCATTGCGTTGGGCGCGCTGCTGGGCCTGCTTTGTTATCCTCTCGATGCGCTGAAAACACTGATCGAGGAACAGTTCGCGCGAAAGGGAGAGGAGACGGTGGCGCTCAATCTTTCCGCGCTGGAGGAGGGGTATCATTACGTGCGGCAGGTCTATACCTATCCGTGCCGGGAGGCCATCGAGATCGGCGATCCGCATCCGCGTATGTTCCTTAACGGTAACGAAGCGTTCTCCGCGGGCGCGCTTAAGGCGGGCCTGAAATTCTTAAGCGCCTATCCCATGACCCCCGCATCTCCCATCCTGCATTACCTCGCCTCCAAGGAAAAGGAATATAACCTGGTGGTCAAGCATACGGAGGACGAGATCGCCGCCGCGAATATGGCGATCGGCGCCGCGTATGCCGGCGTGCGCGCCATGACCTGCACTTCGGGAGGAGGGTTCTGCCTGATGACCGAAGCGTTAGGCCTGGCGGCGCAGGCGGAAGTCCCGGTGGTTTTTGTGCTCGGCCAGAGGCCCGGTCCTGCCACCGGACAGCCGACGCATACCGCCCAGGGAGACCTGCTTTTTGCCCTGCATGCTTCGCAGGGGGAGTTCCCCAGGTTCATCCTTGCTTCCGGAGACGCGCAGGAAGCGTTCTTTGCGGCGCAGGAAGCGTTCAATCTGGCGGAGCGTTTCCAGGTGCCGGTGATCGTGCTGACCGATAAGTATCTGGGGGAAAGTTATGTGACGGCGGACCCCTTCGATCTCCGGTCCGTCGGGATCGACCGGGGCGAGGTTGTCGTATCGCCGCCGCAGGGGGAGTATGCCCGGTACCGGCTGACGGAGCACGGGGTCTCTCCGCGGGCGTTTCCCGGCACCGCGGGCGCGATACACCTGGCCACCAGCTATGAGCATGACGAATACGGGTATTACGCCGAGGACCAGGCGTTGGTAAAGAAGATGTTCGACAAGCGCACCGCCAAGATGAGCGCGATGCAGCGGGAAGTGCCGCCTCCCGTGCTCCTGGGCGTGCCCGCCGACCAGGCGCAGGTGACCCTGGTCAGCTGGGGATCGAACAAAGGGCCTATCCTGGAAGCCCTGGAGATGCTCGCGGCCTCGGGGATCAAAGCCAATTATCTCCATTTCACGCATCTTTGGCCTTTTCCGTCGGATAAGGCAGGTGCGCTGCTGCGTTCCTGTGCGCGGACGATCCTGGTGGAGCTCAATCAGACCGGGCAGCTCGGGCAGCTGATCGCGAGGGAAACGGGGTATGTCTTCGGCTCCCGCATCCTCAAATACGACGGCCAGCCTTTTTATCCCGACGCGATATTTCAGGAAGTGCAAAAGGGGTTTTCCGCATGACGACGCCGCAGCAGTTGAAATCAAAGTATACACCCTCCTGGTGCCCGGGGTGCGGCAATTACGGGCTGCTCAACAGCCTGCTGCAGTCTTTGTCCAAATCCAATATCGTGCCGGAATCGACGGTGGTGGTCTCGGGCATCGGATGCTCGGGCAAGGATTCGCACTTCATCTCCACCTACGGGTTCGAGGGGCTCCACGGCCGAGTCCTTCCGGTGGCCACCGGCATCAAGCTGGCCAACCACGCCCTTACGGTGATCGGGTGTTCGGGGGACGGGGATGCCTACGGCATCGGAGGGAACCATTTCCTGCACGCCTGCCGCCGTAATATCGGCATCACCTACTTCGTGCACAACAATCAGGTGTACGGATTGACCACCGGGCAGACCTCGCCCACCAGCCTTAAAGGGTTCGTGACCAAGTCCACTCCTTCGGGAGTGATTGAAGTGCCGGTCAACCCCGTGGCCCTGGCCATCGCCAGCGGAGCCACGTTCGTGGCGCGTACCTTTGTCGGCTCCTTCGACCATATCAAGACGGTGATGACGCAGGCCCTGGCGCACAAGGGGTTCGCCGTGGTGGATATCTTCCAGCCGTGCGTCACCTTCAACAGCGTCAATACCTATGAGTGGTTCCAGAAGCGGGTGTATACGCTGGAGGAGGAGGCGGGGTATGACCGCGGGAACAAGCCGGCGGCGCTGGCGAAGGCCCTGGCTCAGGAAGACCGCATCCCCATAGGAGTGTTCTATCAGGAATCGCGTCCGACCTATGAGGACGAGGTCGCCGCGTTGAGGCCCGGTCCTTTGGTGCGACAGGATATTTCCGCGGTGGATATCGCGCCGCTCTTCAAAGAGTTCGTATAGAAGGGAGGTGAAGTCTCATGGCGTGTGGAAGCTGCAAACCGAAGAAGAAAGCAGTGAAGAAGGTTGCCAAGAAGAAGGTTGCCAAGAAGAAAAAGAAGTAATTGTCCCGTGAAACGATGTGCGCGGGGGCCGGCCTGATATCCGGCCCCTGCGCGTTCGTCGATCCAGTGGGAGGGAGAATGACCCCGGTAGACGCGTTGCGATTGGCATTGCTTAAGGAGCAGGAGGCAATGGAGGCGTATCAGAGGTATGCGGAGGATTTCCCCGGAGTGCGGGAGATATTCGAGTTCCTGGTCTCCGAGGAGTACAAACACAAGGAGCTCATCGAAAGAAAGATCAATGAGCTGACCGAACAGGGGGGTATCATCTGATGGATAAATACAAATGTACGGTGTGCGGGTATATCTATGATCCGGCGAAGGGGGATCCGGAGAACGGCGTCAAGCCGGGCACGGCGTTCGAAAGCCTGCCGGCGGACTGGGTCTGCCCCGAATGCGGGGTAGGCAAGGATATGTTCGAAAAGGTGTAAGATGGCGCAATCACCGGTGGAAGACGCGCTGCAATTCCTGCGGGAGCAGAATTTCGTGATCGTCTCGACCGTGGATGAGAACGGGGCGGTGCACAATTCCTGCAAGGATATCGTGCACGTCAGCCCTGCGGGGCGGGTCTACCTTTTTGACCTGTATCACGGCAAGACCCTGGCCAATCTGAAGCGGACCCCCAATATCTCGCTGACCGCGGTCGACGAGCATCACTTCAAGGGGTACTGCCTTAAGGGTAAGGCTGTCTCCATCACCCAGGAGGATATCGGCACCGAGCTGGTGAAGGCCTGGGAGGCGCGTATCACCTCCCGTATCACCAGCCGGTTATTGAAGAACATCGGCGGGGAAAAGGGGCATCCCCGGCATCCCGAACTGCTGCTGCCTACCCCGAAGTTCCTCATCGGTGTCGCGATCGACGAGGTGGTGGATTTGGCGCATTACCAGAACCGGGCGGCGGAATAACGGAGGAGCAGGCATGGCAAAGAACGTATTGGTGTACAGCACTCCCACCTGCCCGTATTGCATCCGGGCGAAACAGTATCTCAAGGACAGCGGTATCGCCTTCCGGGATATCGATGTCTCCGCCGACGAAACGGCAGGGGAGGAGATGATCAAGAAATCGGGACAGATGGGGGTACCGGTGCTGGATATCGAAGGGGAGATCATCGTCGGGTTCGATAAGCCGCGCATCCAGCAGGCGCTGGGGATCTAAGGTACGCGCATGGCCGCACCGGAGAGGTACGAACTGATCATCATCGGCGCCGGACCCGCGGGGATCACCGCAGGGGTGTATGCCGCCCGCAAGCGCATGCGCTTCCTGATGCTTACCGACGATATCGGAGGCCAGACAATCTGGAGCGGGGATATCGAGAATTACACCGGCTACCAGTTCGTCACCGGGCCCGAGCTGGCGGCGAAGTTCGAGGAGCACATGCGTAACTACGGGATCGCGGTGCATGAGCGCGAGGTGTGCCGGGGGCTCAAGGTCCTCCCTGACGGAGCGATCAGGGTGGAGACGGACAAGGCCGCGTATGAAAGCCGCACCGTGATCATCGCTTCGGGCAAGCGTTCCCGGGAGCTGGGAGTGCCCGGGGAAAAGGAGTTCAAGAACCGGGGCGTGGCGTACTGCGCGACGTGCGACGGGCCGCTGTTCTCCCGCAAGGCCGTGGCCGTGGTCGGCGGGGGGAATTCGGCGCTCGATGCCGCGTTGCAGCTGGTGAAGATATGCACTTCGGTTTCGGTGCTCACCAACGCGGATTCCTTAAGCGGGGATGCCGTGATGCAGGAACAGCTTTTCTCCAACCCGCTGGTCACGGTGTACCGCACTGCCCGGATCACCGGGATCCAGGGGGAGCGTTTCGTGCAGGGGATCACCTTCCTGCACGAAGGCAAAGAGAAGAAGCTTGCGGTGGAGGGAGTATTCGTCGAGATCGGCCTAATCCCTAACAGCTCCTTTGCCGAAGCGGTCGCGCGGAATCCTTACGGGGAGATACTGGTCAATGCCGCGAATGAGACCAATGTGCCGGGGATCTTTGCGGCCGGGGATGTCACCGATGTGCCGGAAAAGCAGATCATCGTAGCTGCCGGCGAAGGGGCAAAAGCCTGCTTAAGCGCGTTCAAGTACCTTCTGCAGCATCCGCAGTGATCGGGAGTTCATCCACACTGAATTTTCTTAACGGAGTTATGCTGGCAGGCAACGTGTTGACAATGAAATTAATAGCGCATATAATCAATGCGGAACCGATACAAAAATCATTCCGGTATCTCTCCGCGTTAGTGGGGTTAAACCAGCTATGTTCATCGTAAGTAATTTCCTCGTTTCCGCAGCTTCCATCCTGAATGTGGTGCTGACGGGTCTCTATTGGCTGATCCTGGTGCGGGCGCTGATCAGCTGGGTGAACCCGGACCCTTTCAATCCCCTGGTGCAGTTCCTTCACGCGAGCACGGAATGGCTCCTCGCGCCTCTGCGCGGGATGCTGCCTTACCGTTTCAGGCTGGGTGTCGATATCTCCCCCATTATCGCGTTTTTACTGATACTTTTCCTTAAGGAATTCCTGGTGCGGACGCTCTTTGACCTGGCGGTTCGACTTAAGCTTTCCTCATGAACGATATCGGGCAGCGTATCAAACAGCTGAGATCGCAGAAAAAGCTCCCTCTGAAGGAGGTCGCGGCCAGGACCGGGCTCACTTCGAGTTTCCTTTCCCAGCTGGAGAACGGGATGACCGCGCCTTCCGTGGATTCCTTGCGCAGGATCGCCAAAGCGCTGGAGGTAGGGGTGGGCGATCTTTTCCAGGAGGAGAGGGCCTCCGAGTTCGTGTTCCTGCGCAGATCACCGCAGCAGCAGGCGCGGCCAAAGGATCCTATCGGAAATTATGAGCTCCTGGCATCCGGGGTCATGGATATCCGTATCCTGCCCATGCTTTTGACCCTCGATCCGGGGGAGGAGCTGCCTGCCGACCGTTCCCCGCAGGGCGAGGAGATGCTGGGTGTCGCGATAACGGGGCGCATCGAGATAGGCGTCAACGGAAAATCTTTCACTTTGGAGGCGGGGGACAGCATATATCTGGTCAACCCCGCATTCTCATACCAGAAGAACCAGGGCCCGGAGAGGGTCTCGTTCTTGTGGAACGTGCTGAGGGTCTGACATACATCTGCCATGAGCAATACGCTGCGGTATCTTTCCTCTTTGTATGCGCACCGTCGCCGCGGCCGGGAGTATATGCGGGAAGTTTCCCGCCGCCGTATCCTGGTCCTGGAGATCCGCTACGGAGGGCTGGGGGATCATCTGTTTTATTCCCATCTCCCCCGGCTCGCCAAGCAGCTGAGGAAGTACGACAAGGTGTATATCTCCACCCGTTCGGAGTTCCGTTATCCGGATATCCGTTCCCTGCTATGGGAGACCAATCCGTACATCGACGGGTTCGTGGACGAGCCCGGAGCGCACACGACGATCGGCATCCTTTCGTATTACGCCGAGTTCACGCGCGTGCGCGCAGGCCATAACCTCATGGACGAGTTCATGAGGTTCTACGGGCTTGACGACGGCAAGAGGTTCCATGAGCCGGAAGTGTATTTCACCCCTTCCGTGCGGCCGGAATACGCCGGCAAGGTCGTGTACGACCCGAACTACTGGACCAACGCGGGAGAGGGGATCACCGGCGAGATGGTGCGCGCGTTCTTCCTCCGGGAGGGCGCGCGGATAGATCTGCAGATGGCGCTGCGGAGAAAGCATGTGGAGGTTGCCGGGGCCGGCCAGTGGCTTACCCTCCCGGACCTTAGGCACTTCGCCGACCTGCTTTATTCCTGTAAAAAGTATTATTGTTTTGCCAGCGGCGGAGCGACCCTTTCCGCCGCGTTGCATAAGCCGGCCACCGTGTTCTATTACGGGGGTCTGCGCCGGCAGGACTGGAAGCGGATATACCTGCATTCCCGGATCAACCGATACGTACCGTTGCAGTAACTACAAGGAGAGCGCAATGAAAGAAAAAGTGCTGAAGGCGTTAGAACAGGTCAGGCCCATGCTGCAGGCCGACGGAGGCAACGTGGAGCTGGTGGACGTGACGGCAGACGGCGTGGTAAAGCTCAAGCTCACCGGTGCCTGCGGTTGCTGCCCGATGAGCCAGATGACCCTGAAGATGGGGATCGAACGTATCCTCAAGAAGGAAGTCCCCGAGATCAAGGAAGTGATGGCGGTCTGAGCACCGGCATGGACAAGGTAGTACGGCTGTGCCGCATCCTCGAGGAGATGGGATCGTGCCTGGTGGCCTTCTCCGGGGGTGCGGACAGTACGTTTTTGCTGGCAGCCGCGCAGCACGCGCTGCCGGGCAAGGTGCTTGCGGTGACCGCCGCGTCGCAGACCTACCCCGCGCAGGAGCTTCGCGCTGCCCGCAGGATCGCGGCAGGGCTGTGCGCGCCGCACATGGTGATCCGCACGCGCGAGATGGAAGACCGGCGGTTTCGCGCCAACTCCCCCCAGAGGTGCTATTACTGCAAGGGGGAGCTTTTCCGGAGGCTTAAGGTCTTGGCGCGGAAAAAGGGGCTGCGCGCGGTGGCCGAGGCCAGCACGCGCACCGATCTTTCCGATTTCCGCCCCGGCACCCGGGCGAAGGAGCAGGCGCGCGTACGTTCCCCGCTTCTGGAGGCGGGACTGACCAAGGAGGAGGTGCGCCGGATAAGCCGTTCCTGGGGATTGCCTACGTGGGATAAGCCGAGCCTAGCCTGCCTGGCTTCCCGTATCCCGTACGGCACCCCTCTTTCCGCAGAAGCGCTGCGCCGGGTCAACTCCGCAGAGGAGTACCTGCGGCGCCAGGGTTTCTCCCAGGTGCGGGTGAGGGATTACGGCCTTTCCTGCAGGATCGAGGTGGAGCCGGCGCGTGTGCCGCGTGCGGCCGCCCGCCGCGCTTTTTTAGTGGCTCGCCTCAAGCGGTTGGGTTATAATTATATAACCCTCGATCTGGAGGGGTACAGGGTGGGAAGCATGAACGAAGTGAGGGAACGATGAAGAGAATATATCTGGATTATGCCGCGACCACGCCTTGCGATCCGCTGGTGCTCAAGGCGATGGAGCCTTATTTTCTGGAGGAGTTCGGTAACGCCTCCAGCATACATTCCTACGGGCAGCAGGCGAAGAAGGGGATCGAGCAGGCGCGTATCGCCTTAGCCGGGCTGATCGGCGCCCTGCCGCAGGAGATCGTGTTCACTTCCGGCGGGACGGAGTCCAACAATACGGCGATCATCGGCGCGGCCCATGCCTTCGAAAGGCAGAAAAAGGGTAACCATATCATCGTCAGCGCGGTGGAGCACCATGCGGTGAGCGAGCCGGCAGCGCACCTGGCGTCACGCGGTTTCAAGGTGACGACGGTGGGGGTGGATAAGTACGGACTGGTCGATCCTGCCGACATAAAGAAGGCCATCACCGACAAGACGGTGCTGATCTCCGTGATGCACGCCAACAACGAGATCGGCACGATCCAGCCGATCCGCGAGATCGGCGCCATCGCCAGGGAAAAAGGGGTGTGCATGCACACCGACGCGGTGCAGACCGTCGGGCATATCCCGATCGACGTGGCGGATCTCAATGTCGACATGCTCTCCCTTTCGGCGCACAAGTTCTACGGCCCCAAGGGGGTCGGCGCGCTGTACGTGAAAAAGGGCACGCGTATCGACCGTTTCCTGCACGGCGGCGACCAGGAGCAGGGGCGCCGGGCATCCACCTACAATACCCCCGGTATCGTCGGCTTAGGGAAAGCCGCGGAGCTTTGCCGGGAGAAGATGGAGCAGGAGGCGATCGCGCAAAGCGGACTGCGGGACTGGATGATCAAGGAGCTGACCTCCCTGATCCCGGAGAGCATCCTGAACGGACACCCTGCGTTGAGGCTGCCCAATAACGTCAACATCTCCATCAAATACATCGAAGGCGAAGCGATGCTGCTGAACCTCGATATGCTGGGTATCGCGGCTTCCACCGGTTCTGCCTGTACCTCGAGCTCCCTGGAGCCGTCCCATGTGCTGCTGGCGATCGGTCTTTCGCACGAAGTGGCCCACGGTTCCCTGCGTTTTTCCCTCGGGCGCTGGAGCACGCGGGAGGATGCGGAAGCCGTGGTCAAGACGCTGCCCAAGATCGTGCATACCCTGCGGCAGATGTCCCCGCTTTACGAACAGAAACCATAACCTTACCTATGTCTACGCAAGGCAAGCTGGGAAAGATAGAGGGGTCGTTTTTTGACCGGGTGATCAAGCCGCGTTTGGGCGCGGAGGATCCCCGGGTCATCGTCAGGCCCAACAACGGGGTGGATTTCGGCGTGATCGACCTGGGGGAACAGGTGATGGCGCTTTCCACCGATCCTTTTTACATCGCCAGGGAGCTGGGGATGGCGCGCGCCGCCTGGTTCGCCGTGCATATTCTCGCCAGCGACGTGGCGGTCAGCGGCATCGCGCCGACGCATATGGCGGTGGATTTGAACCTTCCTCCGGAGATCACGGATAAGGAGCTCGAGGAGATGTGGGAGGCGGTGCATCAGGAGTGCCGCGCCCTGGGTATCTCCGTGGTGACGGGTCACACGGCGCGGTATGCCGGATGCTCCTACCCCATGGTGGGGGGTGCTACGGTCTTCGGCATCGGGCCGCGCGAAAAGCTCATCATCCCCAAGGCGGAGGCCGGGGACGCCGTGATCGTGACCAAGGGGCCGGCGATCGAGGCGACGGGGCTGATGGCCGCGTATTTCCCTCAGTACCTGGAAAAGCGTTACGGGGCTGCCGCGCGCAAGGAGTCGCAGGACGTGTACTATCAGATGTCCGTGGTCAAGGACGCGGGTATCGCCGCGGCGGTGGGGGGAGTGACCGCCATGCATGATGCGACCGAGTGCGGGGTGCTGGGAGGCCTTTATGAGATCGCCACGCACAGCCGGGTAGGTATGGCCATCGACGCGGACGCGATCCCCATGCCGGAGGCAGTGCGCCGGGCCTGCGAATGCTTCTCCCTCGATCCGTTCATCTCCATCAGCGAGGGTACGCTTCTGGCGACGGCCAGGGCTTCCCGCGCTCCCGCCATCATCTCGGCCTTGAAGCGCGCCGGGATCGAGGCAGCGATCGCGGGAGAAGTGGTGCCTCTGGCGCAGGGGATCACGGTCAGGAGGGACGGGCAGGTGCGCCCGCTTTCTCATCCCGGTGTCGATCCTTTCTGGCAGCGTTTCGAGGAGTACCTGAAAAAAGCACATGCAGGATAAGATCCTTTCCATCCTTAAGAAAGCCCAGGGGTATGTGTCCGGCGAGGAGATAAGCGAGCGCCTGAAGATCACCCGTCAGGGGTTGTGGAAACATATCCAGCAGCTCAAGGATGACGGGTACGATATCGCCGCCGTGCCGCACATCGGTTACCAGCTGGTCTCTTCCCCCGACCGCCTTTTCCCCCCCGAGATCTCCTCCGGACTGCAGGCCAGGACCATGGCCAGAAAGATCTACTATTTCGACGCGGTTTCCTCCACCATGGAGGTGGCGGTATCCCTGGGGCTGCAGAAGGCGCCGGAAGGGACCTTGGTCCTGGCGGAATCACAGCAGAAGGGGCGGGGAAGGATGGGCAGGGAATGGGCTTCCCCGAAATATAAAGGCCTCTATCTATCCCTGATCTTGAGGCCGGAGATCGCGCCGGCCCAGGCTCCGGTGCTGACCCTGTTGACCGCCGTGGCGGCGTGCGAAGCCTGCCTGGAAACCGCGGGGGTGGCGGCTTCCATCAAGTGGCCCAATGATATCCTGGTGCAGGGAAAGAAGCTCGGGGGGATACTCACGGAGCTGGAAGCGGAAACGGACGCGGTGCGTTTCGTGGTGATCGGGCTGGGATTGAACGTGAACGCCCGTGCGGCGGATCTCCCCGGCCAGGCGGTTTCCCTGCGCGAGGTGACGGGCGCTCCTTGTTCCCGTATTATGCTTCTCCAGGAGTTCCTGCGCCGGATGGAGGCGTGGTACCTGCGTTTCCAGAAGGAGGGGCCGGCGCCGGTGATCGAGGCGTGGAAAAGCCATGCCGTGACCTTAGGGCGCCGGGTCAAGGTGCATGCCCCGCATGCCGCGCTCGAAGGGGAGGCCGTGGACCTGGACGCGGACGGGGCGCTGCTGGTGCGGGACGATGCCGGGCTGGTGCGCCGGGTCACCGCAGGGGACGTGGTGCACTGCCGGTAATTGTAAACCAGTCGTTAAATATCGGTTGACGTTTATCCTTTTTCTACGGTATACTGTCCGCATGTGCCGCAGAGAAAGGATTTTTTTGTCCCTGGCCGCGGTAGTGTCCCTATGCGCCGGGCGGGCCGGCGCCGAGGTATCCTCCGAGCTCGATCCGATCACGGTGGTTTCTTTATCCCGCGTGGCGGATGAATCATCCCGCAGGATCGCGGGCGCCGCGGAGTTTTCTGCCGCCGAGGCGGATACGCTCTCCCGCGTGCTTGACCGCGCCGCGTCCTTTGACGTGCGCAGCCGCGGGGCGTTCGGGATCCAACAGGATGTGTCGCTGCGCGGCGCTACCTTCGACCAGTCCGGGGTGTATCTCGAAGGGGTTCCCCTCGCCGATCCCCAGACCGGGCACCATTCCTTCGACCTTCCCTTTACTTTGTTTGACGTCGCCCGCCTGGACCAGTTGCCTCCGGGAACCGCCGCCTTCTCCGGCCTTGCCGGGGGCGTGGGGGTGCGGCTTAAGGACCCGTTGCATAACGGATCCCGGGCCATGGGATACTTCGGCCAGCACGGGCTTTTTGGCGAGGGGGCATCTTTTTCCCGGTTCCGCCGGGGGCTCGGGGCCAGAATATCCTTTGAGCATGCGCAGGCGAAAGCCGCCCGCCCGGATACGGAGTTCGATTCCGGTACCGGCACCGCGCATGCGGCGTATGAATCCGGAAAGCGGCGTTATGAGGCGTTCTTCGGGTATCAGGAGAAGGAGTTCGGGGCAGCCAATTTTTACTCGAATCTTTTCCCCCGGGAGGAGGAGCGTACCGACACCTTGCTCGTCCGGCTCTCCGCCGCTTCCCTGGAGGAGGAGGGCCCCTGGAAACACACGGCGCTCTGGCGCCGGCACGGCGATACGTTCATCCTGCAGAAGGAGTTCCCTTCCCGTCAGAACATCCATACCACGCATATGTACGGCATAGTCTCCGAGCGCACCATTCCTTTCGATACGGCGCAGATCGATCTCTCGGGGATGCTGAAGGAGGAGCGCATCACCTCCAGCAACCTCGGCCGTCATTCCCGGTGGAGCGCAGGCACCGGCGCGCGGGCGAGGGTTAGGCCCGGGGCCGGACTGCGTCTCGAAGCCGGTGCGGCGCCGGCGTACTTTTCGCAGCAGCGGATGCGGTATGCCGGGGACGTCCTCCTGGGCTGGGACGCGATCGAGGATACGCTCTCGTTTTCCGCTTCTTACGCCCGCAGTTACCGGCTACCGACATTCACGGAATTGTATTACCGGGATGCGGCGAACAGGGGAAACCCCGGGCTGGGCACGGAGCGCGCCGATACCTTCGCGCTCAACGCAACCTGTGCGCTGCCGCAGGTGCATATCCTCCTGGAGCCCTTCCTGCGCCAAAGCCGGGACCTGATCGACTGGACCCGCGCCCGTTCCACCGATCCCTGGGATGCCGCGAATATCGGGAGGGTCGAGGTGCGGGGGGTGGAGGCCGGGGTCACCTGGAAGCCGCGCCAGAAAGGGCGGGGGGTGCGCATCTCGGAAGCCGCCTTTTCCTATATCTATATGGAGCCCCGCAACGATCCCGGGGATCTTCTTTCTAAATACGCGCTGGATATCGTGCGGCATAAGGCCGCAGGCACCCTGACCCACCGGGTGTGCGGACTGGACTTCTCCTGGGCGGGAACGTACGTATCCCGCCGCCTGGGAGAGGAGTATTTCCTCCTCGACCTCGGCCTCTCCCGCCAGATGGCCTACCCTTCCTGTACGGTCACCCCCTTCATCTCCGGCACCAACCTCAATAACGCCCATTACCGGGAGGCGGGCGGGGTGGTGCAGCCCGGCCGCTGGCTGCGCGCGGGAGTGCGCATCGACTTCTAAAAAATTTTGCCTTGACAAGATAAAATTATATCGATATACTTTTATTGATAAAAATATACCGATTGCGAGTTCTCTTTACAAGGAGGCGGGGATGACGGTAAGCGCGATGGATAACCAGGAGGTTTTCAAGGGAGTGCCGGAACCGAGCCTGCGCCGGCTGCCGATCTACAACCAGTACCTCAAGAATATCCTGGCGGAGGAAAAGAACGTCGTCTCCTGCACGCAGATCGCGGAAGCCCTGGGGCTTACTCCCATCCAGGTGCGCAAGGACCTGGAGGTCACGGGCGTGGCGGGCAAGCCCAAGGTGGGGTACCAGACGGACGTCCTGATCAAGGCTATCGAGAATTTCCTGGGGTGGGATAACGCCGCCGACGCCTTCCTGATCGGCGCCGGGAACCTCGGATTGGCGCTCCTGGGATATCAGGGGTTCAAGGATTACGGCCTTAACATCGTGGCCGCCTTCGACGTGGATAAAAGAAAGATCGGCCGGGAGTTCCACGGGAAGAAGATCTTCGACCTGGCGAAACTGGAAGACCTCACCCGCCGCATGAAAGTGAAGATCGGCATCCTGACCGTCCCCTCCGCCCAGGCCCAGGCCGTGGCGGACACCATGATCGCCGCCGGGATCAAGGGGATCTGGAATTTTTCCCCTTACCGCATCAGCGTGCGGGAAGGGGTGATCGTACAGCACGAGAATCTGGCATCTTCCCTGGCAGTGCTCTCGAAGCGCCTGAGCACGGCGCTGAAGACCGGGATGAAATAAGGGGTATACCGATGAAAAACGACGCGTTGCATAAATTCCATAAACTCTGCGAGATCCTGGCCAGGTATGACCATGATCCGGCCAAGCTCATCCCCATCCTCCAGGCGGTGCAGGAGGAGTACCGGTATCTCCCGGAGGAGATCCTGACTTTCATCGCGACCTCCCTCGGGCTTTCTCCGGCGAAGGTCTACGGAGTGGCCACGTTCTACTCCCATTTCACCCTGACCCCCAAAGGCAAGTACGTGATCCGGGTGTGCGACGGCACGGCCTGCCATGTGAAGAAGTCCACCGCCATTTTGGACGCGCTGCAGCGCAAGCTGGGATTATCCGACGGGCAGACCACGACCCCGGACATGCTTTTTACCCTGGAGACCGTCTCCTGCCTGGGCGCCTGCGGCCTGGCCCCGGCAGTGGTGCTCAACGACGAGGTCCACGGGCAGATGACCCCGGCGCTCGCCGCGGCGCTTATAGACGAAGTGATCAGGAAGGAGCAGGAAGATGAAGCCCGAGTCGCTTGATATCCCCGGGATCGCCCGGGAGGTGCACGCCGCGCTGCATGCCTGCACCCGCCGGGTAGTGGTATGCGCCGGCACGGGGTGCGTGGCCGGCGGCTCCCTGAAAGTATACGACACCCTTATCCGGAGGCTTAAGGAAAAGGGGTTGCCTTTCTGCGTCGAGCTGAAGGAGGAGTCCCGGGGCGCGTACGTTTCGAAGAGCGGCTGTCAGGGGTTCTGCCAGATGGGCCCGCTGGTGACCATCCTTCCCGAGAATATCCTGTATACCAAGGTCAAAGCCGGGGATGTGGATGAGATCATCGACACGACCCTGGTCAAAGGCGAGCTGGTCACGCGGCTGCTGTATCTCGAGCCATCCACCCGCCAGGCGTGCGCCGGGCCGCAGGAAATACCCTTTTATAAAAAGCAGCACCGTTATGTGCTCAAGGAGTGCGGGCTCATCGATCCCGAGGATATCCGCGAATACGTGCACAAAGGCGGGTATGCGGCGGCTGCGAAGGCGTACCGGGAGATGTCGGCCAAGGATATCTGCGATCTGATCAGCGCGTCCGGACTGCGCGGGCGGGGAGGCGGCGGATTCCCCGCGGGGAAGAAATGGGATATCACCCGGGTGCAGCCGGGCACAAAAAAATACGTCATTTGCAACGGGGATGAAGGGGATCCGGGCGCGTTCATGGACCGCAGCGTCATGGAGGGCAATCCGCACAGCGTGCTCGAGGGGATGCTTATCGCCGCCCGGGCCATCGGCGCGGACGAAGGCGTGGTCTACGTGCGTACCGAGTATCCCTTGGCGGTGCGTCGCATGCGCAAGGCGGTTAAGGATGCGCAGGAGATGGGCGTGCTGGGGAAGAATGTCTTCGGTACGGAGCAGGCGTTCTCCGTGCAGGTGATGGAGGGAGCAGGGGCGTTCGTCTGCGGCGAGGAAACGGCGCTGATCGCCTCCGTTGAGGGGAAGCGCGGCATGCCTTCGCCGAAGCCTCCGTTCCCGGCGCAAAGCGGCCTTTGGGGCAAACCCACGGTCATCAATAACGTCGAGACGTTGGCTACCGTGCCCCTTATCCTGCGGGAAGGGGTGGAGGAGTTCCGTAAGAAGGGGACCGCCAATTCTCCCGGCACCAAGACCTTTGCCATTACCGGCCACGTGGCCAATACCGGGCTGATCGAAGTGCCTTTCGGCACGACCCTGCGGGAGGTGGTCTTCTCGATCGCCGGAGGGGTGACCTCTGACGACGGGACCATCGCCGAAAAAGCCTTCAAGGCGGTGCAGATCGGAGGGCCTTCGGGAGGATGTCTTACCTCCGACCACCTTGACCTTCCTCTGGATTTCGATTCTCTGCGTAAAGCCGGGGCGATGGTCGGGTCGGGAGGGCTGGTGGTGATGAACAGCGATACCTGTATGGTCAGTATCGCCCGGTTTTTCATGCAGTTCACCCAGAACGAGTCCTGCGGAAAATGCGTGCTCTGCCGGGAAGGCACCAAGCAGATGCTGGTGCTGCTGGACGATATCATCGAAGGGCGTGCGACCAGGGAGACGATCGAGGTGCTGCGGTCATTGGCGGTGGCGGTGCAGAAGGGGTCCTTGTGCGGGCTGGGAAAGACCGCGCCCAACCCCGTGCTCGCGACGCTCAAGTATTTCCGGGAAGAATACGATGCGCACGTCGAGCATAAGCATTGCCCTGCCGGAAGGTGCAAGGCCCTCGCGAAGTATGCGATCGCGGAGGCGTTGTGCAAGGGATGTACGTTATGCGGCCGCGCCTGTCCTGCCGGCGCGATCAGCGGGGAGAAGGGAAAGCCGCACCGCATCGATGCGGCCGCCTGCGTCAAATGCGGCGCGTGCGTCACTACATGCAAATTCAAGGCGATCACCAGGGGGGCATAGATGAAGACCACGGCGCACATTACCATAGATAACAAAGAGCTTCCCCTGAACGGGGAGCGCAATCTGCTGGAGGTGATCCGCAAGGCGAAGATCGAGCTGCCGACGTTCTGCTACCATTCGGAGCTCTCTGTGTACGGCGCCTGCCGTCTGTGCATGGTGGATATCGAGGGCAAAGGGCTGGTGCCGTCGTGTTCCACCATCGCCGAAGCGGGGATGAAGGTGAGGACCAATACCGAGGAGATCCGCAGCATGCGCAGGATCATCGTGGAGCTATTGCTGGCATCCCATGAGCAGGCGTGCCCTACCTGCGCCAAGAGCTCGACCTGCCAGCTGCAGAACCTGGCCCGCCGCCTGGGGGTCAAGAAGGTGCGCTTCAAGTCCCAGGCCCCGGCGCGTGCGGTGGATTGCTCCAGCCGCTCTCTCGTGCGCGACCCGAACAAGTGCGTGCTCTGCGGCGATTGCGTGCGCATGTGCGAGGAGGTGCAGGGAGTGGGCGCCATCGATTTCGCCCACCGCGGGTCACAGTCCATGGTGGTGCCGTCCTTCGGCAAGAACCTGGATAAAGTGGAGTGCGTCAACTGCGGCCAGTGCGCGCGGGTCTGTCCCACCGGAGCCCTGACCCCCCGTTCCGAAGTGGAGGAGGTCTGGAAAGCGCTGGACGATCCCGGGAAGACCGTGGTAGTGCAGATCGCGCCTGCCGTGCGCGTCGCGATCGGCGAGCTCTTCGGCCTGGCCCCCGGGGTTTCGGCGACCGGGCAGATCGTGGCGGCGCTGCGGGCGATGGGCTTCGACAAGGTGTTCGATACTTCCTTTACCGCGGACTTGACCGTGATCGAAGAGGGCAACGAGTTTATCGGGCGCATCAAGGAGCGCGCGCCCCTGCCTTTGCTGACCTCCTGCTGCCCGGCGTGGGTGAAGTTCGTTGAGCAGTATTATCCCGATTTCCTGCCGCACGTGTCCACCTGCCGTTCTCCGCAGCAGATGTTCGGGTCGCTCGCCAAGGAGCTTTTGCCCGAGGCGCTGAAGGTGAAGCGGGAGGACCTGGTCGTGGTCTCCCTGATGCCCTGCACCGCGAAAAAGTTCGAGGCCAAGCGGGAGGAGTTCTCCCGGGACGGGCTTTACGATGTGGACCACGTCATCACCACGCAGGAACTGGCGCGCATGATCGAGGAGGCGGGGCTGCGTTTCGAGGAGCTCGAGCCGGAGTCCTTCGACCTGCCCTTCGGCTTCAAGACCGGCGCCGGAGTGATCTTCGGCAACACCGGCGGGGTGAGCGAGGCGGTGCTGCGCTACGTGTCGGAGAAGCTGGCCGCGGATACGCGGGATACGTACGAGTTCGCCATGGTCCGCGGGGAGCAGGGGATCAGGCAGGCGACCCTCGCGGTCAACGGGCGCGAGTATACCTTGGGGATCGCGCACGGCCTGGCCAACGCGAAGAAAGTGCTCGAGGGGGTGCGTAAAGGGATCTATGCCTTCGACCTTATCGAGGTCATGGCCTGTCCGGGCGGATGTATCGGCGGGGCCGGCCAGCCGGTGTACAAGGACCCGGGGGTGCGGCAGAAGCGTACGCGCGGGCTTTACGAGAACGACAAGATGCTGCAGCTGCACAAGGCGCAGGAGAACCCGTATGTCCAGGAGCTTTATAAGAACGTGTTCAAGGGGCACGCCGGCCACCGGGTGCACGAACTGCTGCACACCGGGTATAAAAGCCGGCGCCGGGTGGTGAAAAAGGCGCTGACCCTGGCGCAGCCCCAGGTGAAGAAGATGGAAGTGGAAGTGTGTTTCGGCACGGGGTGTTTCCTCAAGGGCGCGCAGAAGCTTTTCAGATCCCTGATCGCGCACATCGCGGAGAAGGGGTGGAAGGACGCGGTCGAGGTCAAAGCGTCGTTCTGTTTCGAGAAGTGCGACCGCGGGCCGGTGGTGAGGATCAACTCCCAGGTATTGGAAAAATGCACCCTGGAGAAGGCAACGGCAGTGCTTACGCAGGAGATGGGCAATGGCTGAGATGCTGCAGCACCCCAGGCAGGTGGTCTTTACCTTAAGCGCCCGGTGCCGTGACTGTTACCGGTGCCTGCGGGTCTGCCCGGTCAAGGCCATACGCATGCGCGAGGGCCAGGCATATGTGGATGAGCGCCTGTGCCTCGGCTGCGGCACCTGCATCCGGGAGTGCCCGCAGGGGGCCAAGACCTACCGTATGGATATCGACCTGGCGCAGGATCTGCTCGAGCTGAAGGTCCCGGTGGCGGCTTCGGTCGCGCCTTCGTATGCCGCGGTGTACACTCCCTGGCAGCGCTCTAGACTCGCGTCGGCGCTTAGGGCGCTGGGGTTCGCCGAAGTGCATGAGACCGCCCGGGGTGCGGGTGAGGTGGCGTCGGCGACCATACAGGCGGCGCAGGCATCCGGCGCGCGGGCGCAGGTGTGCACTGCCTGTCCGGCGGTGGTGCATTACGTCGAGCGGTACCGTCCCGAGCTGGCCGGCACCCTGGTGCAGGTGGTCTCTCCCATGATCGCCCATGCGAAATATCTCAAGGCGAGGCTGGGGCAGCATGCGCGGGTGGTGTTTATCGGCCCCTGCGTGGCCAAGAAGATCGAGGCCCAGCGGCCGGAGTATAAGGGATTGGTCGAGGTGGTGCTGACCTTCCAGGAGCTGGAGGAGTGGTTCGCGAGGCGGGGTGTGGTGCTGGCCAATTGCGAGGAGAGCGGTTTTGACGGAGATGCCCTTGCGGAGGCGAGGTTCTTTGCGCTTCCCGGAGGGCTTTTGAAGGCGGCGCACCTTGACCACGGAGGAATGCATCGCGAGCTGACGCACGTCAGCGGGCCGCAGGAGGTCAAGGAGGCCCTGGACGAGGTCGCGCGCCGGGGTTCCGGAGAGGCGTTCTCGCTGGTCGAGCCGCTGTTCTGCTCCCAGGGGTGTATCAACGGGCCGGGAGTCCCTTCCGGGACGAACGTCTTCGAGCGCAAGGGCAAGCTTCTGGAGTACGTGCACTCCCGCAGCTTTTCCGCCGCCGAGGCTCCTGCCGTGACGGAGGGCGCGCTGACCATGCCGCAGCTGCGGGCGCAGTATGCCGCCGCGCCCGAAGCGCTGCGCGAGGTCGCTCCGGAGGAGATCGCGCAGGTCCTCGCGCGCACGGGCAAATATGCGGCAGAGGACGAGCTTAACTGCGGAGCGTGCGGGTACGCGACCTGCCGGGAAAAGGCTCAGGCCGTGGTGCGGGGCATGGCGGAGGTTTCCATGTGCATGCCGTACATGCGCCGGCTGGCGGAGCGGCGCACCGACCGTATCATCGAGACCAGCCCGAACGGGATCGTGACCCTCGACGAGGGGCTGCATATCATGAGCATGAACCCTTCGTTCCGCAGGTTCTTCGTCTGTTCCGATGCCCTGATCGGCAAGCACGTTTCCTGTCTGATGGACCCGGCGCCCTTCGAGAAGCTGGCTGCCGGCACGGTGGACCAGCTGGAGGAAACCGTGCGCCACGCGTCCTATAATCTGGTGTGCCACCAGCAGATGTACGCCATGCGCGACGACCGGCATTTCGTGGGGATCTTCGTCGACGTCACGAAGTACCAGAACAATCAGGCCCAGCTGGCGAAGCTGAAGGAGGAGACCCAGGCGCAGGCCAAGGACCTGCTGCGCCATCAGATCGGGATGGCGCAGAAACTGGCGCAGTTCCTGGGGGAGAGCACCGCCCGTTCCGAAGAGCTGATCAACAAGCTCATCAGCCAGCAGGAGAAGCAGTGATGAACTCCGTGCAGAAAGGCTATACCCATATTGACGTCGCCATGGCGCAGGCGGCTAAGGGGGAGCATTCCGTGTGCGGCGACCTGGCGGTCACGGAGCGCACCCCCGAGGCTACCACCGTGCTCCTTTGCGACGGGCTGGGCAGCGGGATCAAGGCGCATGTCGCCGCGACCTTATGCGCCTCCCGGATGATGGAGCTCATGCGCCGCGGCGTATCCCTGATGAAGACGTGCGAAAGCCTGATGCAGACCATGCACCAGGCCCGCACCGAGGATATCCCTTTTTCCGCGTTCTGCCTGGTCCGGGTGCTGAACGACGGCAGCGCTTCGGTCCTGACCTATGAGATGCCCGCGCCGGTGGCGATCCAGGATTCGCGCGCCTGTATCCTGCCGCAGCATTTTTTCACCCTGGGAGGGGAAGTGCTGGGCCAGGCGCACCTGACACTGCACCATCAGCAGCACCTGCTGCTTTTTTCCGACGGGATATCCCAGGCGGGCATGGGCCAGACCCTGCGCCTGGGCTGGACGAGCGAAGGGGTGAGGGATTTTGTCAACAAGTGCATCGCCGAATCGCGCGCCATGCGGGACGTGCCGGAGTACGTGCTGGCCCAGGCGGGCGAGTATTCGCAGGGCGTGTTCCATGACGATGCCACGGCCTGCCTTATCACCAGCCGTCCGGGAAAGCCCCTCACTATCCTGAGCGGGCCGCCCCTTTCCCCGCACCATGACCGCGCCGTGGTGCAGGAGTTCATGGACCTGGAGGGCCCGAAGATCATCTGCGGGTCCACTACCGCCGAGATCGTCTCGCGGTCGCTGGGTATCTCCATGCAGGTGCAGGAGGAGCTGGGAAACTATTTTGAGCCCCCGAGGTATTACATCAATGGCGTGGATCTTGTCACCGAGGGGGCTTTTACCTTGAACCGCGTCTGCAACATCTTCGACGAGGACCCGCGCAACTACCAGCCGGATTCGGGGGTCAGCCGGTTCTGCGAGATGATCCGGGAAGCGGACCATATCGTCTTCTGGGTGGGGCGCGCCCCTAATCCGGCCAATGAATCCATCCTGTTCAAGGAGCTGGGTATCCTGCCGCGCCTCGATGTGGTGCCTTTGCTTGCGGAAAAGATCAGGAAGTGCGGCAAGCTGGTGGTGGTAAATTACCTGTAAGGCTGGTATAATACCCGCATGAAAAGACCCCGCCGAGTGGCGGTGGCCATGAGCGGAGGGGTGGATTCCTCCGTGGCCGCGGCGCTCCTGGTGCAAAAAAAATTCGAAGTGGTCGGACTGACCATGTGCTTTAATCTTTCCGATGGAGAGGGGGCGCATCCGAGCTGCTGCGGAGTGCAGGCGATCGAGGATGCGCGCCGGGTCGCCTCCGCCCTGGGGATCAGGCACTATGTGCTGAACATGCAGCGGCACTTAAACGACAAGGTGATCGCGGATTTCCTCTCCGAATACTCCCTGGGCCGCACTCCCAATCCCTGCGTGCGCTGCAACCAGTTCGTCAAGTTCGAGGCCCTGCTGGCCAAGGCGCAGGCGATCGGCGCCACGCACCTGGCGACCGGCCATTACGCCCGCATCGTGCGCCGCACCACAAACCGTTTCCTGGCCCGGGGAAAAGACCCGCGCAAGGACCAGTCCTATTTTATCTACCGGGCGGGCCAGAAGGAGCTTTCCCGGCTGATGTTCCCTATCGGCGCATTCACCAAATCCCGGATCCGGGAGCTGGCGAGAAGCCTGCATCTGCCGGTGGCGGAGAAGCCCGACAGCCAGGAGATATGTTTCCTTCCGGACAATGACTACCGCTCATTCCTCCGCCGCAGGGGGTACAAGGCGGCACCCGGGCCGATCCGGACGGTGGAGGGCAGAATCGTCGGCCGGCACCAGGGGGTGGCTTTTTATACCATCGGCCAGCGTGAGGGCCTGGGAGTGGCGCTGGGAAAACCCGCATACGTGGTTTCCCTGGATGCCGCCTCTCATACGGTGGTCGTCGGCACGCGGGAGCAGGCGAGTTCCAGGGAGTGCCTGGTCTCGCAGGTGCATTTTTCCGGGGAGCCGTTCAAAAAGAAGGTTGCCCTGGATGTCAAGATACGGTATAATCACCCCCAAGCACCTGCCGAGGTTGTCCCTGGGAAAGGTTCGCTCAAGGTCATATTCAAAACCCCGCAGTTTGCCGTTACTCCCGGTCAATCCGCAGTCTTCTACCGCCAGGACATAGTGGTAGGGGGCGGTATCATAGAAAAGGTAATATAGGTAAGATATGGGACCCCTGATTAAAGACGATATCCCCAAGAGGATCAAGGAGCTCAAGAAGCAGCGCAATGCGGTGATCCTGGCGCATAACTACCAGCTTCCCGAAGTGCAGGATATCGCCGATCTGCGCGGGGATTCCCTGGAGCTTTCCCGGGCCGCTGCCAAAACCAAGGCCGACGTCATCGTGTTCTGCGGAGTGCATTTCATGGCCGAGACCGCCAAGATCCTCTCTCCGGAGAAGACCGTGCTCGTCCCGGATATCCACGCCGGCTGTCCCATGGCCAATATGATCACCCCGCAGGACCTGCGCGAGCTTAAGGCCAGGCATCCCCAGGCGGTCACCGTCGGATACGTTAATACCTCCGCCGAGGTCAAAGCCGAACTGGATTACTGCTGCACCTCCACCAATGCCGTGAAGGTCATCAATTACCTGAAGGACGCCAAGGAGATCATCTTCGTGCCGGATAAATACCTGGGGGAGTATGCTTCCAGGAAAAGCGGCCGCAAGCTCATCACCTGGAAGGGGTTCTGCCCCACGCACGTTAAGATCCTGCCCGAGGACATCCTCCGGGAGAAACATTTTCACCCCAAAGCGAAAGTACTGGTGCACCCCGAATGCCTTTCCGGAGTGGTGGCGCTGGCGGATGAGGTGCTTTCCACCAGCGGGATGTGGCAGTTCGCCAAGGACTCCCGCGATAAAGAATTCATCATCGGCACGGAGGCAGGGCTGATCTACCGGCTGAAGAAGGATTTTCCCGATAAGGAGTTTTACCCGGCTTCCGAAGCGGCGGTGTGCCCGAACATGAAGCGCACCACCCAGGAGAAGGTGCTCTGGGCTCTGGAGGAGATGAAGGAGGAGGTGAAGGTCCCTGCCGACATCCGCCTTAGGGCCAGGCGCGCCATTGACCGGATGCTCGAGATCGTATAAATGAACATTCCCGTGCTTTTCGAGGATGAGCATCTTTGCATAGTCGACAAGCCGCGCGGCCTGCTGACCATCCCCACCCCGGCTAAAGAATCCCGCACCCTGGAAAGCATCCTTAACGACGATGCCAGGGAAAAGGGGGTTACGTACCGGCTGCACCCCTGCCACCGGCTGGACCGGGACACTTCCGGCGCGATCGTGTTCGCCAAGGGCAAGGCTACCCAGCAGAGGATGATGGAGCGTTTCCATGCCCGCCTGGTGAAGAAGACCTATTGGGCGCTGACCAGCGGGAACCTTCAGGAGCGGCGGGGGACGGTCGTCAGTCCCATCGAAGGCCGCAAGTCCGTTACCCACTATAAAGTTATTGAAAAACGCGGTGGTTTTGATATCGTAGAGATAATGCCGGAAACCGGCAGGACCAATCAGATCAGGATCCATTTCCGCCAGATCGGGCATCCGGTGCTGGGGGACACCAAGTTCGCGTTCCGCAGGGACTTTACGTTCAAGACGAAATCCCTTATGCTGCATGCATATAAAATAAGTTTCCCTCATCCTGTGACGGGCGGGGAGGTCGCGGCAAAAGCGCCTCTGCCTAAGGACATGGAAACTTTCATCCAGGAGCACCGGTAAGCTGCCATGGTCGCGTACATCGTTCTGGGGGTCGTGCAGGGGATCACCGAATTCCTGCCCGTAAGCAGCCACGGCCACCTGAAAGTGTTCCAGAAGCTTTTAGGGGTCAGCAGCATGGATGTGGCGCTGGATGTCACGCTGCACTTAGGCACCCTGCTGGCAGTGGGGATATATTTCTTTCCCGATATCAGGAAGGCGCTGCGGGATGCGCGCATGTGGGGGCTGATCGGCCTGGTGACGGTGATCACCGGCGTGATCGGCGTGGGCGGTAAAAAATTCTTCCTCAGCATTTATGACAGCGCATGGTGGCTGGCCGCCGGCTGGGCGGTATCCGGGATCGTGCTGCTTCTGACCAGGGGCTATATGGCCGGCACCAGGGAGAAACTTACCCGTACCGACGCTGCGGTGATGGGCGTTGCGCAGGGGCTGGCGGTCGTTCCCAGCATCTCCCGTTCCGGGTTTACCATCGCTTCGCTTTTGTTCCGCGGCGCGGAAAGGAAAGCCGCCTTTGCGTTCTCTTTCATCGCCTCCATCCCTGCGATCCTGGGAGCGGCGCTGCTGGACGCCAAAGATATCGGCGCGGCGATCTCCGCCAGTCCCTGGCAGCTGGCCGCGGGTTTCGTGGCGAGCTTTTTTTCGGGGTGGTGCGCGCTGATCCTGTTGAAGAGGATCATGCAGCGGAAGGTGTTCTATCTTTTCGGGTATTACTGTCTGGCCGCGGCTGCGGCGACCTTATTATTCGTGAGGTGAGTATGGGTATCGTGGTGTTGGGGACCGTCGCGCTGGATTCGGTGAAAACCCCTTTCGGGAAACGGGAGCAGATGCTCGGGGGCTCGGCAGTGCATTTTTCCATGTCCGCCCGGCTCTTTACCGGCGTGGACCTGGTGGCGATCATCGGCGAGGATTTTCCGCAGAAGCACATCAATTTCCTGAAAAGCCGGGGGGTGGGGCTTACTTCCCTGATCAAGGGAGAGGGCAAGACCTTTGCCTGGGCCGGGGAGTACCACGGGGACCTTAACAGCGCGCGTACCCTGCGTACGGAACTGGGCGTGCTGGCGGCCTTCCGCCCCAGGATCGCGGCGACGCAGCGCGGAATAAGGCATCTGTTCCTGGCCAACGTCGATCCGGAGATCCAGGAGAAGCTTTTGCACGAGATGCGCCGGCCGAGGCTTGTCGGTCTGGACAGCATGAATTACTGGATCAATACCAAGAAAAAGGCGCTGCTTAAGGTTTTGAAGCAGGTGGATATATTCGTGGCCAATGACCAGGAAGCCCGCGATCTGACCGGGGAAAGCAACCTGATCTGCGCGGCCAGGGCGCTGGCGGCCAAGGGGCCGAAAATGGTGCTGATCAAGAAGGGGGAGCACGGGGTGATGTTCTCCCTCGGGGATTTTTTCTTCGCCCTGCCGGCGTATCCGACCGGCTCGGTGGTCGACCCTACCGGCGCGGGTGATACCTTTGCCGGAGGGTTCATGGGGTATCTGGCGGCGCAGCGGACCATCAGTTCCTCGTCGATCAAGAAGGCGCTGGCCTACGGCACGGTGTGCGCGTCATTCAACGTCGAAGGGTTCGGCACGGAGCGTACCAGTCAGCTTACCCTGCGGCAGGTCACGCAGCGGCTGGCGGAGTACAAAAAGTGCTTTATGTTCTAGAGGGAGGCTGTCATGCTGGAAGAGAAAGTGCTCAAGGATTATATGGAGGCCATGAAGGCCAAGGATTCGCTGAAGAGCTCGGTCCTGAGCTTTCTGCGCGCGGAGCTTAAATACGTATCTACCGCCAAGAACGTCAAGGCGCTCGATGATGCCGACGTCATCCCGGTGATCAAGAAGCAGATCAAGCAGCGCCAGGATTCCATCGAGGCCTTTACCAAGGGGGAGCGCCCGGAGCTCGCGCAGAAGGAGGCCCGGGAGCTGGAGGTGCTTAAGGCGTATCTTCCTCCGGAGATGGGCGAGGAGGAGCTGCGCGCGCTGGTCAAGGAGGCGGTCGCCTCAACCGGCGCCATCGGGCCGCGCGATATGGGGAAAGTGATGAAAGAGGTCAACGCCAAGGTGCAGGGCCGCGCCGACGGGAAAACCGTCAGCGATCTGGTGCGCCAGGTGCTCTCCGGAGGCGCGTAAGCAGATGAAAGACGTCCTGTGCGTGATCTTAGGGGGAGGGCGGGGCACCCGGCTTTATCCCCTCACCAAGTACCGCGCCAAACCCGCGGTCCCCATCTTCGGGAAGTACCGCCTGGTCGACGTCCCTATCAGCAACTGCATCAACTCCGGCATCAAGAAGATCGTCATCCTGACGCAATTCAACTCCGCATCGCTGAACCGGCACATCACCCGGGCGTACAAGCTCGACTCCTTCTCCGAAGGGTTCATCGAGATCCTGGCCGCGTCCCAGTCCATGGAGCATGCGGACTGGTTCCAGGGTTCCGCGGATGCCGTGCGCAAATGCTTCCGGCATTTGGGCGACCCCCGCATCAAGTACCTGCTGATCCTCTCCGGCGACCAGCTCTACCGCATGGATTTCAGCGCCCTGTTCAATTTCCACATCGAGAAGAAGTCGGAGATCACGGTCGCCTGCAATCCCGTCGACCGCAAGGAGACTCCGGAACTGGGGATCATGGGGATCGACAAGACCAGCCGTATCCGCACCTTCATCGAGAAGCCCAAAAAGAGCGAGGAGATCGAAGGGATGGAGATCGAGGTGGGGGGTAAAGAGAAGTTCCTGGCCTCTACCGGCATTTACCTTTTCAACAAAGACGTTCTGGCCCAGCTGCTTTTAGACCAGCATAAGGTGGATTTCGGCAAGGAGATCATTCCCGACGCTTTAGTCCGGGCCAAGACCTTCGCCTTCCTGCACGAGGGGTACTGGAAGGATATCGGGTCGATCGAGTCCTTCTACGAGGAGAACCTGGCGTTTACGGACGCGCAGCCGCCCCTGGATTTTTATGACGAGAACTGGCAGTTCTTCACCCGTTCGCGCTTCCTGCCCCTTTCCAAGATCGCGGAGAGCCGCATCGAGCGCTCCATCATCGCGGAGGGTGCCATGATCGACAAGTCGCGCATCACGCATTCCATCGTCGGCTTGCGCGCGCGTATCGGCGCGGATTCCGTGGTCGAGGACTCCATCCTCATGGGAAACGATTATTATGACCCGGCGGAGGCGTACGCGGCCAGGCACGGCGCGGCCCAACAGCCGCCGTTGGGTATCGGCCGCAACTGCCATCTCTCCAAGGTGATCGTGGATAAGAACTGCCGCATCGGGGATAACGTCAAGATCACCAATAAGAAGGGCTTGGATGAGTTCGAGAACGAGTTCTGCGTGGCGAGGCACGGGATCATCATCATCCCCAAAGATACGGTAATCCCTTCCGGCACGGTGATTTGAAGCCCCGGTCCGGGGAGATTTCCCTTGACAGGGAACCGGAAGAAAGGTAGTATAACTGCACTATTATTTTTTTTATCGCCGATTTGTGATAGTTTTCACAAAGTAACGAAGTCCCCCGAAATTTTTACAGGAGCGAAACCTATGGATCCGCAGGAAGTAAAGCAAGAGATCGCCTTACTGGCCAGCAAGTGGAAGGACAAGCAGGGCAACCTGATCATGATCCTGCACGAGCTGCAGAATCATTACGGGTATGTGCCCCGGCCGGCAGCGCTGGAGCTCTCCAAGATACTCGGCGTGCCGCTGGCGCGCATCTACGAGGTCATCACCTTCTATAATTTTTTCAAGCTGGAGGCTCCGGGCAAGCATAAGATCGCGGTGTGCATGGGGACCGCCTGCTACCTCAAGGGAGCCCCGGTCATCCTCAACGAGATCAAGACCATCCTGAACGTGGAGGAGGGGGGGAGCACCAAGGACAAGCTTTTCCAGCTCGACGTGGTGCGCTGCCTGGGATGCTGCGGACTTTCTCCGGTCATCATGATCGACGATAAGGTCTACGGCAAGGTCAAGAAAAGCGAAGTGATGGATATCCTTTCGCAGTACGGCAACAGCAAGAAAGAGGGTTAAGGGATATGGCGAAGCTCGATAAGAACGGCCTGGAAGCGATGCGCAAGGACCTTTCCGCCGAACCGTCGGCGTGGATCAAAGTGGGGATGAGCACCTGCGGGATCGCCGCGGGCGCGGATGTGGTGTTCGCCACCCTGCAGGAGGAAGCCAAGAAGCGCAATTGCGCCATCGAGATCAAGCGCTGCGGCTGCCAGGGGATGTGTTATGCCGAGCCGATGGTGGAGGTCAAGACCGAGGGCCTTCCGGCGGTGCTCTACGGGAAGGTGAACAAGGAGATCGCGGCCAAGATCATGGAGAAGCATGTCTGCTCCAACGTCCTGGTTAAGGATAGCATCTACGAACTGCGCAGCAAATAATAGATAAGGTGAAGCCGCATGGATAAGAAGATCGTACTGTTGAAGGATTCGGAAGGCCTGACCCAGGACTCCACCCACGATTTCTACACGCTTTTCTCCAACCGCATCCGGGAGGATAAGCTCGAGGAGTCCGTGCAGGTGGTGCGGGTGGCGGATATCGGCATCTACAGCCAGGGGGTGGTGATCAAGATCGTGCCCGACGGCATCGTCTATACCAACGTGCGCGAGTCCGATATCAACCGGATCGTGGACGAGACCTTAAAGGACGGCAAGGTGCTTTCGGACCTGGCGTTCACCCAGGAGCCCAAGCAGATGCGCATCGTGCTGCGCAACTGCGGCAAGGTCGATCCGGAGTCGATCGAGGAATATATCGGCCAGGGAGGGTATCAGGGCCTGAAGAAGGTTTTGACGGAGATGACACCGGAAGCGGTGATCGAGGAGATGAAAAAGAGCGGGCTGCGCGGCCGGGGCGGCGCGGGATTCCCGACCTGGATGAAGTGGAAGCTGACCCGCGAATCCAAGGGAGATCAGAAATACATGATCTGTAACGCCGACGAGGGGGACCCGGGGGCGTACATGGACCGCGGAGTGCTGGAAGGGGACCCCCATTCGGTGCTGGAAGGCATGATCATCGCCGGCTATACCATCGGAGCCTCAAAGGGTTTCTTCTATATCCGCGCGGAGTATCCTCTGGCGGTCAAGCGCGTGGAAAAGGCCATTGCCCAGGCCTATGAGCTGGGGCTGCTGGGAAAGAATATCCTGGGGAGCGATTTCAGCTACGACCTGGATATCCGCCTGGGAGCGGGCGCGTTCGTCTGCGGAGAGGAAACCGCGCTGATCGCTTCCATCGAGGGGAAACGCGGCACGCCGCGTCCCCGTCCTCCGTATCCGTCGGTGTCCGGACTCTGGGAGAAACCGACCGCGATCAATAACGTGGAGACGCTCGCCAACATCCCCGAGATCATGGTCCGGGGCGGGGCCTGGTACGGCGCCATCGGCACCGAGAAATCCAAGGGCACCAAGGTCTTTGCGCTCACGGGCAAGGTCAAGAACTCCGGGCTGGTGGAAGTGCCCATGGGCACCACCCTGCGCGAGATCGTCTTCGATATCGGAGGCGGCATGTATTCCGGCAAGGCCATCAAGGCGGTGCAGACCGGCGGGCCTTCCGGTGGCGTCATCCCCAAGGAGTACCTGGATACGCCCATCGATTACGACAATCTCTCGAAACTCGGCTCCATCATGGGATCCGGCGGTATGATCGTCATGGACGAGGACGACTGCATGGTGGATATCGCCAAATTCTATTTAGGGTTCTGCGTGGACGAGTCCTGCGGAAAGTGCGTGCCCTGCCGCATCGGCGGCTACCAGATGCTGGGGATCCTGAACCGGATCAGCGAGGGAAAAGGGCTGCTTTCAGACATCGCCAAACTGAAGCAGATCGCCCTGGCTATGCAGAAAGCATCCCTGTGCGCGCTCGGGCAGACCGCCGCCAATCCGGTGGTCTCCACCCTGAAGTATTTCGAGCAGGAGTTCATGGACCATATCGTGCATAAGAAATGCCGTTCGCATAAGTGCCGGAATCTCATCAATTACGACATCATCCAGGATAAATGCAAGCGCTGCCGCGTCTGCGTGATCAACTGTCCCGTGGGCGCCATTACCGGCGACAAGGAGCAGGGTTTTACCCTGCACCAGGATAAGTGCGTCAAATGCGGCAAGTGTTTTGAAGTGTGCAAATTCGGCGCCATCTCCAAGGAGTAGCCATGATCAGTGCGAAAATAAACGGATTTCCCATCGAGGTGAAGGAAGGAACGACGATCCTCGACGCCGCCAAGAAGGTGCAGATCAATATCCCTACTTTATGCAAGCATCCCGACCTTCCTCCGGGAGCGGGCTGCGGGCTGTGCATCGTCAAGATCAAGGGCACCCCGAAGATGCTGCGGGCCTGTTCGACTCCGCTGGAGAACGGGATGGATATCATCACCCATGACCCGGAGATCGTGGCGGTGCGCCGCACCGTGGTCGAGCTCATCCTTTCCAATCATCCCAACGATTGCCTGCAGTGCGGTCGCAATAACGATTGCGAGCTGCAGCGTCTGGTGGCGGATTTCGCCATCCGGCAGGAGCCTTTCGATAAGTTCCTTCCCGATGTGCCGAAGGACGATTCCACCCGCACCATCGTGCTGGATGCGCAGAAGTGCATCCGCTGCGGCCGGTGCGTGAAGGTCTGTCAGGAGATGCAGAACGTCTGGGCGCTTTCATTCCTCGAGCGCGGTTTCTGCACCAGGATCTCGCCTGCCGGAGACATCCAGCTTGCGGATTCGCCCTGTATCCGCTGCGGCCAATGTTCCAATCATTGCCCGACGGGGGCGATCGTCGAGCAGGACCAGACCGCGCAGGTGTGGGAATCCTTGCAGGATGCGGAGAAGTACTGCGTGGTGCAGATCGCTCCGGCGGTCCGTGTGGCGATAGGCGAGGCGTTCGGGCTTCCCATCGGTACCAACATGACCAAACGGCTGTACGCGTTGCTGCGGCGTTTGGGTTTCAAGGCGGTGTTCGATACCAACTTCGGCGCGGATCTGACCATCATGGAGGAGGCCAGCGAGTTCGTGGAGCGCTATGCCCACGGCAAGGGTTCTCTCCCCCTGATCACTTCCTGCTGTCCGGGGTGGGTGGATTTCATGGAGAAGTTCCATCCGGATATGATCGATCATTTTTCCTCCTGCAAATCCCCGCACGAGATGGTGGGGGTGCTTTCCAAGACGTATTATGCGCAAAAGACGGGGATCGACCCGAAGAAGATCTTCATGGTCTCCATCATGCCCTGCACCGCCAAGAAGAACGAGATCATCCGTTCCGAAGAGATGTATGCCTCCGGGCTGCAGGATGTGGACGTAGCCCTGACCACCCGGGAACTTGCGCGCATGATCAAGCAGGCGGGCGTGGACTTCGTCAATTTGCCGGATGAGGAACCGGATTCCATACTCGGCGATTACACCGGAGCGGGCGTCATTTTCGGGGCTACGGGCGGCGTCATGGAAGCGGCGGTCCGTACCGCGTACTATTTCGTCAACGGCAAGAATCTGGGCAGGATCGATCTGGAGGATGTGCGGGGCTTAAAGGGCGTCAAGACCGCGGAGATCGAGGTGGCCCCGGGCAAGAAGCTGCGCATTGCCGTGGCCCACGGGTTAAGCCATGTGGAGGAAGTGCTGCAGATGATCCGCGATTCGGAGAAGGCGGGCAAGGAGCCGGCGTTCCATTTCGTGGAGGTCATGGCCTGCCTGGGCGGCTGTGTAGGCGGAGGCGGCCAGCCGTACGGTGTGACGGATGAGCTGCGCATCCTGCGGGCCAAGGGAATCTATCAGGACGATAAGGACCACAAGCTGCGATGTTCGCATGAGAATCCGTACATCCAGCAGCTGTACAAGGAATTCCTGGGCAAGCCTCTGGGAGAAAAATCCGAGAAGCTTCTGCACACGAAATATAAGGCCCGTCCGGTATACGCGAAGTAGTTCTGGTGTGCGGTGTGTGTCGATTGCCTGCGGTAAGGAATCGCGAGGTGCGCGTTCTGAGCCCAAGGGAGAACGAGATAGGTTCATTTTATCCCGGTCTTACTGCAGGCAGCTGCGGTAAGACCGTTTTTGTTTAGTTAGGGACGGTTCTCATTTACGGTTAAAAGTGTCCCCAGGGAGAACCGTCCCTGCTTCAAGGAGGTCGAATGGATAAGCGGTTAGGGTTCGTGGGTGTGATCATCGAGGACAGGAAGGGCGCGGCGCCCAAGGTCAACGAGATACTGACCGAATTCGGCGGCCTGGTCATCGGTCGCATGGGTATCCCGCACGCCAAGCGGGACATGAACGTCATCGCGCTGATCGTGGACGCCACGACCGACGAGTTGGGGGCGTTGACGGGCAAGCTCGGCAAGGTGCCCGGGGTTTCGGTCAAGTCGGCATTGAGCAAGGGAGGGTAAGATGGGCAATTGGCTGTATCTGGTGTACCTGGGGCTGGTGCTGGTCGCGGTCGGATTTTTCTATTTCTCATCGGTGATGGCGATCGGATTCATTTTCTCCGCGCTCATGGGGCTTTTTCTCCTGGGTGTCGGGATCATTTCTCTGCTGCTTATCGCCGCCTCCTTTGTGCGGCGCAATATCGCCGGGATACTGCTGGTGGCGCTGGCCGCGGGCGCGTTCTTCATGGTGCGGGGCATGGCCTTCGAGCGCAGGAAGCATCTGCATGAATTCTCCCAGATAGACGGGAACAGGGTGTTCTCCGCCATTCAGGAGTACCGCAGCACCAAGGGCCGGCTTCCCGAGACCCTGCAGGACCTGATCCCTGACCATCTTAAATCCATCCCCGCGCCTGCATTCCAGCACAGCGGGTTCCATTATATCCCCAATGCGCAGAAGGATACCTTCCAGCTCTGGTATGATGCTCCGGCGTGGCAGCTGTGCCACCGCGACGCCTCCGGTACCTGGATGTGCGGGGAGTAAAGAAAGGTTCACATGCGATACATCGACGAAGCGTTGATCTTCGATATCATCTCCAAAGCGCCGCAGGCGACTGCCGCGCGCATCCGCTCCATCCTGGCCAAGAGTCGCACCTTGACCCGCCTTTCCCTCGAGGAAACCGCCGCGCTTTTGTGCTGCCGGGACCCGGAGTTGGTCAGGGAGATATTTGCCGCTGCCGCCGAAGTCAAGGACCGCATCTACGGTAAGCGGGTGGTGCTTTTTGCGCCCCTTTACATAAGCAACCTTTGCGCCAATGCCTGCCTTTACTGTGCGTTCAAGGCGGACAATACATCCACCAGGCGCCGGGCGCTTTCCATCCCCGAGATCAAGGAGCAGGTCTCCTGGCTCCTGACGCGCGGCCACAAGCGCATCCTGATGGTCAGCGGCGAGGCGGGGATCCCAGGCCTCGCACCTGTCGATTATTATGTGGATGCGGTAAAAGCCATTTACGAGGTGAGCGTCGGCCCGCATAAGATCAAGCGGGTCAATGTCAACGCCGCGCCGTTATCCGTCGATGAATTCCGGAAGCTCAAAGCCGCGGGAATAGGCACCTATCAGATATTCCAGGAGACGTATCACGAAGAGACGTACCGGTACGTGCACCCCAAGGGGCCGAAATCCGATCCGGATAACCGCATCGATGCGGTCGACCGGGCGTTTGCCGCCGGGATCGACGATATCGGTATCGGCGTACTCTACGGGCTGTATGACTGGAGATTCGATACGCTGGCCATGCTCATGCACGTGGAGGCCCTGGAAAAGAAGCATCGTGTCGGCCCGCATACTATCTCCGTGCCTCGCATCGAGCCGGCGGAGGGGGTGGAGTTCGTCAAGGACCTGAAGTATAAGGTGCGCGACGAGGATTTTCGGCGCATCGTAGCGGTGCTGCGCCTGGCGGTCCCCTACACCGGCATCATCCTCTCCACCCGCGAGAACGCCGATATGCGCGACGAGCTTTTCAACCTGGGCATCTCGCAGGTCAGCGCGGAGAGCCGTACCAATCCCGGCGGGTACAACGACGAGCGCGAAGGCGCTGCCGAGCAGTTCACCTTAAGCGATACCCGTTCCCTCGACGAGGTGATGGCTTCCCTGATCGAGCGCGGGTTCATCCCGAGTTTTTGCGCCGCCTGTTACCGCAAGGAGCGCACCGGAGAGGCGTTCATGGACCTGGCCAAGCCCGGCACCATCAAGGGTAAGTGCAGCATGAATGCCCTGATCACCCTGCGGGAGTACCTCGATGATTTCGGCTCCCCGAAGACCCGGGATGCCGGATACCGGATGATCGAGGAGCTTAAGGCGAAACTTCCGCCGGAGGATAAGCAGTGCGTGGAGGCGTTCTTCGCGCACATCGCTCAGGGGGCGCGCGATGAATACGTCTAATATCCGGGATATCGTGGAATTGCTTTCGCGGACGGAGGATGCCGCGTTGCAGGAACTCTTCTCGCATGCGGACGAAGTGCGCCGCACGTACATGGGCGAGGGGATATTGCTGCGCGGTATCGTGGAATTCTCCAATCATTGCCGCAACACCTGCTATTACTGCGGGCTCAACAAGAATAATACCGCGCTGCCGCGCTACCGTATGAGCAGCGAGGAGGTCCTGGCCGCGGTGGATAAGATCGCGGAGTGCCGGATGAAGACCGTGGTGCTGCAATCCGGGGAGGAGGATTCCCTCGATCCCCGCTGGCTGGCGGAGCTGGTCGCGCAGATCAAGTCCCGGCATGCGGATATGGCGGTCACCCTTTGCGTGGGCGAGCGTCCCGAAGCGGAGTATGCGCTGTGGAAGGATGCCGGCGCTGACCGTTACCTGCTCAAGATCGAGACCGCGAACCGCAAGCTTTACGAGTCCCTGCATCCGGGGATGAGCTTCGAGCACCGCGTGCAGTGCCTGCGCGCGCTCAAGAAGCTCGGATACCAGACCGGATCCGGCGGGATCATCGGCCTTAAAGGGCAGACCTTAGAGACCATCGCCGAGGATATCCTTTTCTACAAGAGTTTCGATTTCGAGATGATCGGCATCGGCCCTTTTATCCCTCACCGCCAGACGCCTTTGGCCGAACAGCTGCACGGGGAGGTGGCCTTGACCTTAAAGGCGCTTGCCGTGACCCGTATCGCGGTGAGAACCCCGCATCTTCCGGCCACTACCGCTTTGGGGAGCCTGGAGAAGGATTACCGCCTGGAAGGTTTGAAAGCCGGCGCCAACGTGATCATGCCCAATTTTACCCCGGTCAAGTACCGGAAATTATACGAGATCTATCCCGGGAAGAAATGTATCGAGGAGAAAGAGGGGGCCTGTGTCGGATGTATGGAGGCGGTGGCCAAGAGCCTCGGCCGCTTTATCGACTATTCCAGAGGCGATGCGATAAAACGCCCGCCTTCTGCGCACCCGGCCCAAGAGGAAGCGGCCGGTGCCCCGCCTTCTGCGGGGGTGTCCCCTTTAGGGGCGTCCCCTTTAGGAGCGTCCCTAAAATGAGGGTTGAGAAGGATATGCTGGGAGAGAAGCAGGTGCCGCAGGAGGCGTATTGGGGGATCCATACGCAGCGGGCTTTGGAGAATTTCCCTTTCCCGGGCCCGGGAGTGCAGCCGCGCCTTATCCGCGCGCTGGCGCATGTCAAGAAAGCCTGCGCCCAGGCGAACGCCGAGCTGGGGTATCTCGATGCGGTAAAGTCCCGGGCGATCATCAGCGCCTGCGACGAGGTCGCGCAGGGAGCGTATGCCGACCAGTTCCCCGTCGCTGCCCTGCAGGGAGGGGCGGGCACGTCCACCAACATGAACGTCAACGAGGTGCTTGCCAACCGCGCGCTGGAGATCCTCGGTAAAGCCAAAGGCGATTATGCGGGGATACATCCCGTGGAAGACGTCAACCTGCATCAGTCCACCAATGATGTGTATCCGACGGCGTTAAAGATCGCCTGTATCGAGGCGTTCCGGCTGCTCAATCAGGAGATCGCTGCCGTGCAGGGAGCGTTCCAAAAAAAGGAGAAGGAGTTCGCCGCGGTGGTCAAGATCGGGCGCACGGAGATGCAGGAAGCGGTGCCGATCACCCTGGGCGCCGAGTTCGGCGCCTTTGCCGAGGCTTTCTCCCGCGACCGCTGGCGCACCTTCAAATGCGAGGAGCGGCTGCGCGTGGTCAACATCGGAGGCACGGCCGTAGGCACCGGATTGACCGCGCCCCGCAGTTACATCTTCCTGGTGATCGAGAAGCTGCGCGAAGGGACCGGGATGGGTCTTTCCCGCGGGGAGAATTCCCTGGATGCCACCGCCAACACCGATTGTTTTGTCGAGGTCTCCGGGATACTGAAAAGCCATGCCGTCAACCTGATCAAGGTCAGCAACGACCTCAGGATGATGTCCCTTTTGGGCGAGATCGCGCTGCCCGCCAGGCAGGCCGGCTCATCCGTCATGGCGGGCAAGGTCAACCCGGTGATCCTGGAAGCCGCCATACAGACAGGCATGAAAGTGATTGCCAATGACGCGCTTATCACGGATTGTTGCGCAAAGGCAACATTCCAGATCAACGAGTTCATGCCGCTGCTTTCCCAGAGCATCCTCGAGTCACTGGAGCTTCTGCTTGCCCTCTCGCCGATATTCGCGGAACATATTTCCGGTATCAGCGCTGATCCCGATGCCTGCCGCGCCTCATTTGATAAAAGCATCACCCTGATCACGGCGTTTTTGCCGCACATAGGATACGAGAAAGCTACTGCGCTGGCGCAGGAGTACCGCAGCCGAAGCGGGCGCGCGCTTTCGGTGCGTGCGTTCCTCGTCGAGAAGCTCGGCGCCGAACTGGTTGACAGAGTGCTCGATCCGCATAACCTTACCTCTCTGGGGTTCCGCGACCATGGAAAAAACGCCTAAGGCGCTTCGCCTGCACATCGGCATATTCGGCCGCACCAACGTCGGGAAATCGAGCTTCCTTAACCTGGTGGCAGGCCAGGACGTGGCCATTACTTCCCCGGTCGCCGGCACCACCACGGATGTGGTGGAGAAGGTCATGGAGCTTCTGCCTTTGGGGCCGGTGGTGTTCCTGGATACCGCCGGGCTCGACGATGCTTCGGTGCTCTCGCCACTGCGCCTCAAAAAAACCAGACAGGTCTTCACCCGCAGCGAAGTGGTCCTACTTATCTGCGAGCCCAATATCTGGGGGGAGTATGAGGAGGGGGTGGTCGCCGAAGCGCGCAGCCGCAAGGCGCCTCTGATCGCGGTGGTCAATAAATGCGATACGGCGGATCCTTCCCCCGGGTTCCTCGAGACGGTCAAGGCGGGATCGGCCCGTATGATGGTCTCCTCGAGCATCGATACGGCGAAGCGGGAATTTTACGTGAGTACCCTTACCCGCCTTCTTCTGGAGGTCTGCCCGGATGAGTTCCTCAATCCGCCTCCCCTGATCTCCGACCTGCTTTCCCCCGGAGGGATCGCGGTCATGGTGGTGCCCATCGATCTGCAGGCGCCCAAGGGCAGGCTCATCCTGCCGCAGGTGCAGGTGATCCGCGAGGCGCTGGATTCCGACGCAGCCGCCCTGGTGGTCAAGGAGCGGGAGTACGGGGCGATGTTAAAAAACCTTTCCGTCAAACCCGATATCGTGGTCTGCGATTCGCAGGTGGTGCTTAAGGTGGTCGCCGATACGCCCAGGGATATCCGCTGCACTACGTTCTCCACACTGTTTTCCCGGTATAAAGGCGATCTTATCGAGTCCAGCCGCGGGGCGGCGGTGCTGGAGAGGCTTTCGCGCGGGGATAAGGTGCTCATCGCCGAGTCGTGCAGCCATCACGCCATCGAGGACGATATCGGCAGGGTGAAGATCCCCCGCTGGATACGCCAGTACATCGGCGCGGATATCGCGGTGGATGTGGTCTCGGGGAGGGATTATCCCGAGACTTTGCATGAGTATAAGCTAGTGGTACACTGCGGCGGGTGCATGATGAACCGCCGGGAGATGCTCTCCCGCATCCAGAAGGCGCGCGCCGAAGGGGTCGCGGTGACCAACTACGGGGTGTGCATCAGCGCCCTGCAGGGGGTGGTCTCCCGGGTGCTGGAACCGTTCCCGGCAGCCCTGGAGGCGTACCGGAAGGCGAAAGGCGAAGTTTTGGATTGAAAACCGGGGATAACGGAGTTACAATACTGTCATGTTTTTGAGAAAGCTCAAGCCTTTCAACCGGCGCAAGGACCCTCGATATGAACCCAAGGCTTCGCTGCCGGTGTCCCTGGTGCACCTGGCGCCCGACGGAAGCGTCAGGGAAGTCACTCCCGAGATCATCAATATTTCCAAGGGAGGGGTCTTCCTGATGACCACGGAGAAAAAGATACTCCCCGGCACCAGGATCGAGCTCCGTTTCAATCTCCCGGGAAACCCGGTGATGCAGCGGGTATTCGGTAAGGTCACCCGGACCTACCGCCGGCATAAGGAATCCTGGTATTATTCGGGCGTGAAATTCGAATTCTCCGATCCCGGGCCTATCCGCACGCTCCTCAGTTATCTCGCGGATATCTCTCCGTAACGCCGCGCATGTTCTCTTCCCTTAAGATCAGGGATTTTCGCATTTACTGGGCGGGGATGCTGGTCTCCCTGATCGGCACCTGGATCCAGAGCGTTTCCCAGAGCTGGCTGGTATTCCAGCTGACGAATTCCGCGTTCCTGCTGGGCCTGGTCGGGTTCTTGAGCGCCATCCCCATGTTCTTCCTTACCGCGTTCGCCGGGGTGGTCGCGGACCGGGTGAACAAGCGCGCCATCCTGCTGGTGACCCAGAACATCTTCATGGTCCTGGCCTTTGCGCTGGGGCTGTTAACACAGTTGCAAATCGTGCAGACTTGGCATATAATGGTAATCGCTCTTCTTAACGGCGCAGTGATGGCGTTCGACGCCCCCAGCCGGCAGGCGATGGTCGTGGAGCTGGTGGGCAAGAAGCATCTGATGAACGCGATCGCGCTTAACTCCGCGGCGTTCAATTCCGCCCGGATCATCGGGCCGGCGCTCGGCGGTGTGTTTGTCGCCGTGATCGGGATGAGCGGGTGTTTTTATCTTAACGGCGTGAGTTTTCTCGCCGTGATCTTCGCTCTTTTGAGCATCCGCAACCGCCATATCCCCCGTGAGCCGCAGACCGGCTCCTGGGTGAGCGAAGTGCGGGATGCGCTGCGGTATATCCGCGCGCACCGCCAGGTATTGCTGCTTCTGGTGATCATGGGTATCATGAGCCTTTTCGGTCTTTCTTATATCATCCTCATGCCCCTGTTCGCCGAACGCGTGCTGCATACCGGTATCCGCGGCCTGGGCGCCTTGATGTCCGCTGCCGGCTGCGGGGCGCTTCTGGCGGCGTTGCTGCTGGCTCGCCGCGGGGACTTTCCCCGCAAAGGCAGGCTGCTGGCGGCCTCATCCCTGGTCTTCGGCGCGGCGCTCACGGCATTCGCCTGTTCGCATACGGTATGGCTTTCCCTGGCGCTGCTGATGCTGGTGGGGTGGGGAGCGGTCACGACCTCCAGCCTCATCAATACGTTATTGCAGGCGACCGTGCCGGATCATATCCGCGGCCGGATCATGAGCGCCTTTCTTTTCACCTTCGCCGGGCTGATGCCATTCGGCAACCTGCTCGGCGGATGGCTGGCGCACCAGTGGGGGGTGTCGGCGGCAGTGGCGGCAAGCGGTCTGATCTGCGTGTTCTTTTTTGTGGTGATCCCCCTGCGGTTTCCGCAGATGCTGGAACTATAGAAGGAGCAGTGCGTATGTGTGCAAAGGAAGCGAAGAGCGTTACCCTGGTCTCCCTGCTCAAGGAGAAATATATCAGCCTTTCTCTGGAGGGCCAGACCAAGCCGCAGGTGATCGCGGAGCTTTCCGAACTCGCCGGTCAGTCCAGCAAGCTGGCGAACCAGAAAGCCTTTCTCAAGGCGATCCTGGAACGCGAAGCGCTCGGCTCGACGGGGATCGGCAACGGGGTGGCGATCCCCCATGCCAAGACCAAGGTGGCCAAGGATTTCGTGCTGGTGTTCGGCCGGCGCAAAGAGGGGGTCGATTTCGGGGCGCTGGACGGTGAGAAGACCTTTCTCTTTTTCGCGCTGGCTTCCCCCCAGGAGCAGGTGGGGATGCATTTGAAGATACTCGCGGAGATCTCCCGCGTGGTCAAGGATAAGTTCGTGGTGGAGCTGTTGAAGCAGGCCAAGGATAAGAAAGAGATCATCAGGATTCTTCACACATATCGGAAGTAGTCAACCGGGGAGGCGGGAAATGAACAAGGCAGTGGCAGTAGCGGCGGTGGCGGCGGTTTCGGTATCATTGGCAATGGCGGGATGCGGAAAAAAGGAATCTTCCGAGTTGTCCCAGGATTCGCTTTCCATGTCGGCGTTGAGCACGCTGCCTACCGACGGCGCGCCTGCAGCCGGTGAGATGAAGACCCCCGAGCCTAAGCCGGAGGTCGCGGTGGATGCGGCCGTGACGGCGGTCCAGGAAGCGCTGCCTCCCCAGGGCCCGTATAAGCCTTCCGGGACCGAGATCCAGACCGCACTGAAGAACGCCGGTTTCTATACCGGGACCGTTGACGGGAAGATCGGCCCGATGACCAAGAAAGCCATCGAGGAGTTCCAGAAGGCGAACGGCCTGAAAGCGGACGGAAAGATCGGGCCGCAGAGCTGGGCGATCCTGGGAACGTACCTGGCCGAACAGGTCGCCAGCGAGACCCAGAAGAAAAAACGCTGACCGGGCCTTGAAAACCGGCTTCCGGTCGGGTATACTTAATTTTGGCCGATAAAGGTAAACCTTCGGGGCGCTTTGCCCCGGATCCGCGTCTATACCCGCGGACGCCGAAAGGCGGGGGCGCAAAACCACAGGCCTGTGTTGCCACTGGTGTTGGCTTCCTCGTGCGGGTTGTTTGGGGGTAGCCGGTTTATAGGGCAATATGGCGGCTGGGTTGCCGGGAGGAGCGTGCGGCGTCGTGTCGCCGGTGGCTCCGTCCTTTATCGGCTTTTTTTATTGCATATACAGGCCCAACGAGTTATTGTTGGGCCTTTTTCTTTTTTCTGCTATAATAGCGGCTATGCGCGCATTTCCTTCTGGGTTTTTCTGGGGCGCTGCGACTGCCGCCTATCAGGTGGAAGGGGACAATCGTAACTGCGACTGGTGGGAGTGGGAGCAAAGGGCTTCCGTCCCCGACCGCTGCGGGGATTCCTGCAGGCAGTACGAGATGTTCGCGCAGGATTTCGCGCTGGCGAAATCCCTCAATCATAATGCCCACCGTCTTTCCATCGAATGGAGCCGCCTCGAGCCCCGCGAAGGGGAATTCGACGAGCGGGAGATCGCGCACTACCGTAAGGTGCTGCAGTCCCTCCGCGACCACGGCCTCGAGCCGGTAGTGACGCTGCACCATTTCACCAATCCTCTCTGGTTCTCGAAAAAAGGCGGTTGGATTTCCGTCGATGCCCCGGATTGTTTCCTGCGTTTCGTCAGAAGGATAGTCCCGGAGTTCTCCGACCTGGTCACGTACTGGGTTACGGTCAACGAGCCCATGGTGTACGCCTATCAGGCATTTCTTATCGGGGCCTGGCCTCCGCAGGAGCGCTCCCTTTTCCTGGCGATGCGCTCCGCGCGCATGATGCTGCGCGCCCATATCGGCGCGTACCGGGCTATCAAGCGCATCTACGGGGCAACGCATTCCATGGTCGGGTTCGCCCATAACATGCGCGCGTTCGTGCCGTGCGACCAGTCCCTGCGCACGAAGGCGGCGGCATGGGCGCGGGACCTGCTCTTCAACCGCTGGTTCCTGGAGTGGGTGGTCGCGGAGCGTACCGTGGATTATCTGGGGGTGAATTATTACTCCCGGGACGTGGTGCAGGCGGATGCCTGGAAACCCTCCGTGCTCCTTCAGCAGACGTGCTCTTCCCCGAAAGACCCCATGCCCAAGAATTCCCTGGGGTGGGATATCTATCCGCAGGGCCTCAAGGACATACTCATGTCCCTCAAGCGCTACCGTCTCCCCGTGTTCATCCTGGAGAACGGGATCTGTACCGACGACGATGCGCAGCGCTGGGAGTTCATCCGCGCGCATCTTGCGGCGCTTCGGGATGCGATGGACGCGGGAGTGCCGGTGATCGGGTATCTTTACTGGTCTTTGATCGATAACTACGAGTGGGATAAGGGGTTTCGCCCCCGATTCGGGCTGGTGGAAGTCGATTACCGTACCTGCGAGCGCAGGGTGCGGGAGAGCGCGCGTAAATTCGCCCAGGTGTGCAGTCAGGGGAGCGTGTAAGTGGAGTATAAGGACCTGGCTACCATCGTCAAGGAGACCCCGCTTTTTTTCGGCCTCACCGAGGAGGAGCTCGCGTTCGTGACCGCCCGCGCGCAGCTCAAGGAGTACCGCAAGGGCACCCTGGTCTATCAGGAGGGCGCGCCCGTGGACGCGTTCTACTGCGTGGTCCTGGGCCGGGTGGTGATCTACAGCTCCGACCGTTTCGGCAGCGAGAAGGTCCTGGAGTACCTGCATCGCGGAAAATACTTCGGGATCATCTCCCTCCTCACGGGCGAGCCGCACAGCGTGACCGCCAAGGCGATCAACGACTGCCTGCTGCTGGCGATATCCAAGGATGATTTCGCGGACCTCCTCAAGACCATTCCCCGGCTGGCGATCGATCTGAGCCAGACGCTTTCCCGCCGCCTCAAGAACAAGGATATCCACCAGAAGACGATCTTCGAATCCACGGTGCTGGCGGTCTTCAGCTCCTACGCCCAGGCGGGAAAAAGCGTGTACGCGCTCAACGTGAGCCTTTCCCTGCGCAAGGAGACCGGCAAATCCGTGGTGGTGCTGGATATCGCCTCCGAGGATAAGGAACACAGTCTTCCCTACATGTGCAAGCTCGAGGACGGCTGCTGCCTGAAAGAGGCGATGGACCCGGCACTGATGCTCAAGGCCATTGCCAAGGGGCCGGGAGGGGTGGATATCCTCTGCTTCAAGTACGACTCCCGGGATGAGTCCGCGGTGCGCAAGCTCGTCGGCCTCCTGACCATCCTGGTCAACGACTACAAATATATCGTCCTGGATATGCCCGCGGTGATGGATGAGTTCGTCTTCGCGGTCCTCAACCAGGCGGACCTGATCCATCTGCTCACCAGCCCGGACGAGGTCGATCTGCGCCGTACCCGCAACCTGGTGGAGCGGCTTACCGGCGAGCTGCATTTCCAGATGCCCAAGATCAAGGTGCTGATCAATGAGTATAAGCTTTCCAAGATGGATTTCGGCGCGCAGGCGCAGCTGGTGGGCCAGCCGATCTTCGCCACCCTGCCAAAATTGGAGATGGACGAGCCGCATACGCTGGTGCTGCAGGATCCCGACAGCGAGTATGCGAAAGTGGTGCGCCGCATCTCCCGGGAAGTGGGGGATTGCCTGGTCGGCCTGGCGCTGGGAGTGGGGTTTGCCTACGGGCTCTGTCACATCGGGGTGCTCAAGGTCATCGAAAGGGAGCGCATTCCCGTCGACGTCATCTCGGGGGCCAGTATCGGCTCGATCATCGCCGCGCTCTGGGTGACGGGCCGCAGCGCCGACGAGATCCTGGAGATCACCAAGGAGTTCAAGGGCAACCAGTACGTCTGGAAGCTGGCGGATTTCACGCTGCCGACCTTAGGGTTCATCAAGGGCAACCGCCTGCACGCGTTCCTTAAGAAATACATCGGCAACAAGACCTTCAAGGATATCCGCCTGCCTTTGAAGATCATCGCCAGCGATATCAAGAAGAAAGAGCCTATCGTCCTGGATAAGGGGCTGCTTTCGGACGCCATCATGGCCAGCTGCGCAATGCCCGGGGTGTTCCATCCTTTCAAATTAAGCGGCCAGATGCTCATGGACGGCGGGGTGACCAATCCGCTGCCTACGGAAGTGCTCTTCAAGATGGGGGTAAGCCGCATCATCGCCGTCAACGTCACCCCCTCCCGGGAGGATATCCGGCGCCAGTACGAGGTGATGAAGGAACAGCTGGCGCATTCCCGCAAGAACCGCACCTGGATGGGCATAAAAAATTTCTTCCAAGAAGGGGTAAAAAATAATATCATAGATATTGTGTTCAGCAGCATTGAGGTCATGCAGTCGGAGCTGGTGCAGCGGGAATCCGAGCTGGCGGACATCGTGCTGCATCCGGATACTTCGGGGCTGCATTGGCTCCAGCTGCACCGCGCGGAGGAGTTCGCCCGGCGGGGAGAAGAGGAGGCGCGGCGCAACCTCGAAGTGATCCATCAGATCGTGCGTGAATAATCGGGAGGCATAGATGCGGGTACGTTACGGCAGTGCGGCGGTCATGGCGGCGGTCGTTTTCTCTGCGGCGGGATGCGCGACGGTAAAAGAGGGGGCGAAGGGGTTCGCCGGCCTTTCCACAAGGACCCTGGAGGAATCCCGTCCGAAGGCGCTGGCGCAGGTCTTCCCGCAGCCCCCGGAGCAGGTGCTTAAAAATACGCGGGAGCACTTGCAGCTGATGGGGTGTTATATCTACGCCCGCAACGATGCCCAGGGGTTGACGGCGGTGTACCTGGGAGGGGATGATACCACTCCCGTCGGCGTGTTCGTGACCGCCGCGGAGCAGGGCGGCTCGAAGGTCGAAGTATCCTCGCCCAGCACCTATGCGCGGGAGTTCCTCTCCGGCCGGCTTTTCGCCCTGCTTTCCGGAAAGCCCGATCCCGAGCTGGAACGGTTGAAGAAGCAGAAACAAGAGGATGAAAAACAGTAAGCAGCGGGATTCCTGGGGGTCCCGGTTAGGGATCGTCATGGCGGTGGCCGGCTCGGCCATCGGACTGGGGAATTTTCTCCGCTTCCCGGCAAAGGCCGCCTCGAACGGCGGCGGCGCGTTCTTAATCCCGTACTTCGTCGCCTTCCTGCTTTTAGGCATCCCCCTGATGTGGATCGAGTGGACCCTGGGCCGTTTCGGCGGCGGGTTCGGACACGGCACCGCGCCGGGGATATTCCATAGTCTCTGGCAGAAGAACCGGTTCATCAAATATTTCGGGGTCATCGGTATCTTCGGGCCCCTGGTGATCTTCATCTATTATACCTTCATTGAGTCCTGGACGCTGGGGTTCAGTTTTTTCGCGCTGACGGGCAAGTACACCGCGATCACGGACCAGGCAGGGATGAAGAGCTTCCTGCAGGGGTATCAGGGCCTTGCGCAGAACCGGTATTTCAGCGGGATCGGCCCGGCGTACGCTTTTTTTCTGGTCACCTTTATGGTGAATATCTCCGTGATCTATTTCGGGATCAGGGGCGGGATAGAGCGGGTGTGCAAATGGGCGCTGGGAGTGCTCTTTGTCTTCGGATTTGTGCTGATGGCGCGCGTCTTCACCCTGGGCGCGCCCGATCCGATCCATCCGGACTGGAACGTGGCCAACGGCATAGGGTTCCTGTGGAACCCGGATTTTTCCGCGCTTAAGTCGGCGAAGGTCTGGCTGGAGGCGGCGGGACAGATATTCTTCACCTTAAGCGTCGGGATCGGGGTCATCCTCACCTATGCCAGTTACCTGAAAAAAGGGGATGATGTGGTGCTCTCCGGCCTGACCGCTTCTGCCATGAACGAATTCGCGGAGGTGATCCTGGGCGGCAGCATCATCATTACCGCCGCGTTCGTCTTTTTCGGGCCTCAGGAGACCGCGGCGATCGCGCGATCCGGCGTCTTTAACCTGGGGTTCGTGACCATGCCTCTGGTGCTCAACCAGTTGCCCTTATCGCAGCTGCTGGGGTTCTGCTGGTTCGGGCTGCTCTTTCTGGCAGGGGTGACCTCGTCGGTTTCGCTGGCCCAGCCGGCAGTGGCGTTCCTGGAGGATGAGTTCGATATCAGCCGCCGGAAAGCGGTGTTCATCTTCGCGGCTGCGGCATTCATCCTTTGCCAGCCGGCGATATTCTTCCTGGGAAACGGAGTGGTGGACGAGCTGGATTTCTGGGGAGGGACGTTCTTCCTGGTGGTCTTTGCCACCATCGAGGTGATCCTTTTCGCCTGGGTCTTCGGGATGGATAAAGCCTGGGACGAGATCCACCACGGCGCGGATATGCGCGTGCCGGGCGTCTATAAGTTCGTGATCAAGTTCGTCACTCCTTTGTTCCTGCTGGTGATCCTGGGGGTGTGGTTGTGGCAGGAGTGGTGGCCGATCATCACCATGCAGCGCGTCTCTGTCGCGGACAAGCCCTTCGTCCTGGCGACTCGCGCGGGCCTGGCGCTGGTGTTCCTGGTGCTGGGAGTGCTGGTCAAGGTCTCCTGGGACCGGAAGAAGGCGCGGCTGGAGCGGATGCGATGAACGTATACGGGGCGATATTCCTGGCGCTTTCCTGGGCCGGGATACTGGGGCTGGTTATTTTCTGTTTCATGAAGATATTCTCTAAAAAGGAGCTGCAATGAGAAGGTGTGTGCCGTGGGCGGGGTTGCTGGGGGTGTTGTGCATGCTTATGACGGGTTGCGCGCCACTGCTTCTGGGGGTAGCGGTCGGCGGAGTGAGCATGTATGCCGCCAGCAAGGATACCGTCTACGGGGATACGGACACGCCCTATGACGTCATCTGGACCAGCGCCCGCAATATCGCCCGCATCCGGGGCAAGATCATCCGCGAGAGCGAGGGGGAGGGGGTCATCAACGTGCAAACGGATTCCGGCAAGGTGTGGATCAGGCTGCAGCGTCTGACGGATTCCACTACCCGGATCAACGTTTCCGCCCGGAAGTATCATTTCCCGAATCTGAGCCTGGCGCAGGAGCTTTTCGTCAAGATCATGGAACAGGCCGCCTGATTTTTCTCTTGCACTGGTCCGTAAATCGCATATAATAGGAATTCCACGATCAGGCTAAGCTTTTGCCGAGCTAGCTCAGTGGTAGAGCGCGGCCCTGAAAAGGCCGGCGTGGGGAGTTCGATTCTCTCGCTCGGCATTTAAAAATAAAAATCCCGCAAGAGGGAACCCTCTTGCGGGATTGTCTGTTTTTACGGGGTTACGCCTTGGTGACGTTGGTAGCCTGGTCTCCTTTTGCGCCCTGGGATACCTCGAACTCGACTTCCTGTCCTTCTTCCAGGGTCTTGTAGCCGTCCCCTTTAACGGCGCTGTAATGGACGAACACGTCCTTGCCATCTTCGCCGGTGATAAAGCCGTATCCCTTCTGATTGCTGAACCACTTGACTTTACCCTTTGCCATGAGTCGTGCTCCCCTCCCTTAACAAAAAAGCCGCAACGCGCGAAACCCCTGTTTCTTGCGTCACGGCTTACAAAAAAATTCTTTAAAAGTGTTATATCCCATCGAGATACGAAGCTTTTCACAATTATTTTAACATCCGGCATCCCTTTGTCAACGTTTTTCTTTTCCTCATTGACTTACGGCCCAGAATTGGTATAATTTATTTCCCATTGCCGATGTAGCTCAGCTGGTAGAGCAGGACTTTCGTAAAGTCAAGGTCGGAGGTTCGATCCCTCTCATCGGCTCCATTTTTTTAGCGTTTCCATGCCAAAATTCACGGAAGTACTGCGCAACCGGAATTTTTTCCTCCTCTGGCTCGGACAGATCATCTCCCAACTCGGTGACCGGCTCGGCCAGATGGCCCTGATCGGCTTTGTCTATGTCCGTACGCAGGGAGGGGCAGGCTCGGCCATGGGCATTGCCAAGATCCTTTCCTTTACCATCATCCCGGTATTCCTGATCGGTCCCATTGCCGGAGTGTTCGTGGACCGCTGGGACAGGCGCAAGACCATGTTCATCAGCGACCTGGTGCGCTCCCTGCTGGTGCTGATGATCCCGCTTTTCCTTTTCTATTCGAAGAATATCATCCCCATTTACCTTATTATCTTCCTTGTCTTCAGCATCAGCCGGTTTTTCGTGCCGGCCAAGCTGGCGATCGTGCCTGACCTGGTCGAGAAGAAGGACCTGGTGATGGCCAATTCCCTGATCAACACCACGGGGATGATCGCTTCGGTGCTGGGCTTCGGCATCAGCGGCATCATCGTGGAGTGGCTGGGCGCCAAGAGCGGGTTCTACCTCGACAGCCTGGGGTATTTCATCTCGGGAGTCCTGATCTTCTGTATCGCCCGCAACTACGCCTCCAAGGTCACGCTTACCGAGATGGGGAAGGAATTCGTGCAGGCGTTCCGCAAGTCCGTGTTCCAGGAGGTGCGGGAGGGGATCGTGTATTTCGTCAAGAATAAGGATATCCGCGCCACTTCCTGGATGATCTTCGCCCTGTGGGCGGCGTTAGGTTCGGGGTATGTGGTGATGATCGTGTTCGTGCAGCAGGCGTTAGGCACCGTGGTGCGTGACCTGGGGCTGCTGGCCATGTGCCTGGGGGGAGGGCTTTTCGCCGGATCGGTCATCTACGGCAAGTTCGGGGGAAAACTGTCCCTGTATAAAACCATCTTTTCCTGCCTGGCGCTTTCGGGTATAATACTCGTGGCATTCGCCCTGGTATTGACCCATTATCCGCGCTTCTGGGTGGCAGTGACGCTCTCTTTAGTCCTGGGGATCATCGTTTCCCCGATCATGATCGCGTCCAACACCATCATCCATAAGGTAAGCGACAATGCGATGATGGGCAAGATCTTCAGCTCCCTGGAGATCGTGATGCATCTGGGGTTCCTGATATTCATGCTGGCCAGCAGTATGCTCGCCGAGCATTTCCCCCCCGGAGCGATCATCACGGCGGTAGGCGGGCTGATCTTCCTGCTCGGCGCCGGCAATATGGTGGCGCATAGAAAGATCCCATGGTTAGATTAAGCGAACATAAGCATCTTACCGAACACTCGCCGGTCACGGCGTTGCCTGCGCCATCCCAGCTGGCGATCCCCCTTTCCCAGCACATCGGGAAGCTCTGTGCCCCCCTGGTCAAGCCCGGGGAGTACGTCAAACGCGGGCAAAGGATCGGGGGTTCGGACGGGAAGGTGTTCGCGTATATCCATGCGTCCGTATCGGGTACCGTCGCCAGGATCGATGACGTGCCGCATCCCGTCATCGGACGGTGCAAAGCCGTGCTCATCGATAATGACGGCAAGGATGATCCGGCGTTCTCGGGCAGCGTATCCGAAGCTGAAATGTCCCGCCTTTCCCCGGAGCAGATCCGCGCCCTGGCGCAGGACGCGGGGCTCGTAGGCATGGGAGGGGCGAGTTTCCCGACCCACATCAAGCTTTCGCCCCCGAAGGACCTGGAGTCCCTGATCATCAACGGCGCCGAATGCGAACCGTATCTTACCGCGGACAGCCGTTTGATGGAGGAGCACGCCCGCGAGATCATCTCCGGCGCGGTACTGGCGGCGAGATGCGTCGGCGCCCGCACGGTGATCGCGGCGATCGAGGAGAACAAGCCGCAGGCGGTCAGCGCCATGCGCGCGGCGATCGCGGCAATGGAAAAAGCCGCGCCCTCTTTGGTGCTCACGCTTAAGGTGCTGCCTTCGCATTATCCGCAGGGAGGGGAGAAGCAGCTGGTCAAAACCGTGCTGGGCAAGGAGATACCTTCGGGAAAACTCCCCTTTGACGTGGGGGTGCTGGTGCAGAACGTCGCCACGTTGTTCGCGCTTTTTGAAGCGGCGACGCTGCATAAGCCGCTGATGGAGAGGGTGGTCACGGTCTCCGGGGACTGCGTGAAGAAGCCCGGCAATTATCTGGTGCGCATCGGGACCCCGATCAAGGATATCCTGGCGTTCGCGGGACTTTCGCAGGAACCCTTCAAGGTGCTTACCGGAGGGCCGATGATGGGGGTGGCGCAGTGGGACCTCTCCGCGCCGGTGATCAAAAGCACCAACGGGATACTGGCATTCTCGAAAGCGCTGGATTTCCCCCTTACCAACGAGGATTGTTTCCGCTGCGGCCGCTGCGTGGCGGAGTGCCCGGTGGGGATCATGCCCTGCATGGTCAGCCTGGCCTCCGAGCATGCCCGCTGGGACCTGGCCAAAGCCTACGGATGCTACGAATGCATGGAGTGCGGGATATGCAATTACGTCTGCCCGCAGCGCCGTACCATAGTGCAATCGATCAAACAGGCAAAGGTGAGGGCTTCTAAATGAAAGAGATGCTCCGTTACGGATCCATCCTGGGCGTGATCTGCTGTGTCTCTGCCGGGATCCTCGCGTTCGTCAACGCGCTGACCGCGCCGGCGATAGCCCAGCAGAAACTCCAGCAGGAGAATGCGGCGTTGGCGCAGGTCCTGCCGCAGGCGAAGGAGTTCCTGGCGCGCGAGGCGGAGGGAGCAGTGGATTATTATCTCGCGGTGGATGCCGGGAAAAAGCCCGTCGGTTTCGTGTTCAAGGCGCAGGGAAAAGGGTATTCTTCCGTGATCGAGGTGATGGTGGGCGTGGATACGGGGTTTGCGGTGACCGCGATGCAGGTGCTTTCCCAGAACGAGACACCCGGGTTGGGCACGCAGATCGCGGAGCCGTCGTTCCTTTCGCAGTTCACCGGGAAAAGACCGGATACGCTCGAGGCAGTGCCGGCGATCGCCGGCGCGACCGTATCATCCTCGGCCCTCAAGGACGCGGTGATCAAGACGTTGCAGGAGAAGAAGCCGCGCATGGAAAAGGAGCTTATGTAATGGCCGGACTTTTTGCCGTCAGCAACTCTCCGCATGTGCACAGCCGGGAAACCGCCGGCAAGGCCATGTGGACCGTTTCCGCCGCGCTGATGCCTGCGGTGATCGCGGGGTGCGTGATCTTCGGCATGGACGCGGTCAGGACCATGGCGGCGGCAGTGCTGGCGGCGGTGGCGACGGAAGCCCTGCTGCAGAAGTTCATGAAGCGTCCGGTCACCGTTTCCGACGGATCGGCTGTATTGACCGGATTGCTGCTGGGGTGCAACCTTTCGGCAAGCGTGCCGTGGTGGATCCCGGTGGTAGGAGGGGTCTTTGCCATCGCCATCGTCAAGCAGGCGTTCGGAGGGCTGGGCAACAACATCTTCAATCCGGCGCTGGCAGGCAGGGCATTCCTCATGGCCTCCTGGCCGAAGCATATGACGTCGTTCCCCAAGCCTTTCGGGGTGGATGCCGTGGCTTCCGCCACCCCGCTTATGGCGCTGAAGGAGGATCCTTCTCTGGTCCCGTCCCAGGCCGCCTCATATCTCGACCTTTTTCTGGGCAACCGCGGGGGGTGTATCGGAGAGGTGTGCATTGCGGCGCTCCTTATCGGGGGATTGTTCCTTCTCTGGCGCGGGTATATCTGGTGGCAGGCGCCCGTATCCTTCATCGTGTCGGTAGGCGTGCTGACGTGGGCTTTCGCGCCGCAGGGGTTTGCCCGGGGGGACTGGCTTTTCGGGGTGCTCTCCGGAGGCCTGGTGCTGGGCGCTTTCTTCATGGCCACGGATTATGTCTCCACCCCTTTGACCCGCAAAGGGCAACTCGTGTTCGGTCTCGGGTGCGGGGTGATCACGTTCGTGATCAGGCGTTTCGGGGGATACCCCGAAGGCGTCTCCTACTCCATCCTGATTATGAACGCGGTGGCGCCCCTGATCGACCGGCACATCACTCCGCGCCGTTACGGGAAGGCATAAGATGAAAAAACTGTGGAAGGAATTCACCAAGGGTATCGTGATCGAGAACCCGACCTTCGGGCTGGTGCTGGGGCTTTGCCCGACGTTGGCGGTGTCGACCTCCCTGGTCAACGCCCTGGGGATGGGTGCGGCGGCGACGTTCGTGCTGATCGGTTCGAATGCGATCGTCTCCGCATTGCGCAAGGCGATCCCGGACCAGGTCCGATTGCCCGCGTTCATCGTGATCATCGCGACTTTCGTGACCATCTGCGAGCTGGTGTTGAAGGCGTATCTGCCGGCACTGAACGCTTCCCTGGGGATCTTCGTGCCCCTGATCGTGGTCAACTGCATCATTATGGCCAGGGCAGAGGCGTTCGCTTCCCGCAGCGGGGTGGCCGACTCGGTGTGCGACGGGGCGGGCATGGGGGTCGGTTTTACCATAGGCTTGAGCACTATCGCCGTGATACGGGAGTTCTTCGGCGCAGGCAAGGTGGCGGGGATCAAAGTGGCAGCGGGGTTCGAGCCTGCGGCGGTGATGATCCTGGCACCCGGCGCGCTGCTTACGATGGGGCTTCTGATCGCGTTGACCAATATGGTGCGCCGCGCGCCCAAGAAGGTGGAGTGCGGTTCATGCCGGGAAGGATGCGGTAACTGATGGATGCGGGAGCGGTTCTTTCGGTCGCGATCGGGATGATCTTCATCAACAATTTCATCCTTTCAAAATTCCTGGGGCTTTGTCCTTTTCTGGGGGTCTCCAAGGAGACGAAGCCGGCGGTTTCCATGGGGATCGCGGTGATCTTCGTGATGGCCTGTTCCGCGGTGTTCACCTGGTGTATCTACCGTTACCTCCTGATCCCTTTTCAGCTGACGTACCTTAAGACCATCACCTTCATCCTGGTGATCGCGGCATTCGTGCAGCTGATCGAGATGGTGATCCGCAAGCATTCTCCTCCGTTATACCGCGCGCTGGGGATATACCTGCCGTTGATCACCACCAATTGCGCGGTGCTGGGCGTGACCATCCTCAACATCGACGATTTTTTCAAGAACGGGGCGCCGGTGCCCGGGAGTTTCTTGCTGGCGCTGCTGCAGGCGTTCTTTGCCGGAGTGGGTTTTCTGCTCGCGCTGCTGCTGATGTCGGGTATTCGCGAGCGGCTTGAGCTTTCCAGAGTGCCGGAGTGCATGCGGGGGATGGCGATCGCGTTTCTGGTGGCTTCATTGATGAGCCTGGCGTTCATGGGATTCAGCGGGTTTAAGATATGACGATACCGGTGCAGGAAATATTGATCGCGGTGGGGGTCCTGGCAGGGCTGGGGATCGCGTTTGGCATCGGCCTGGCGATCGCCTCAAAGCGTTTTGCCGTGCAGGCCGATCCCCGGCAGGAAAAAGTGACGGCGGCGCTCCCGGGGGTCAACTGCGGAGGGTGCGGCAAGCCGGGGTGCGCGGCCTTTGCCGAAGCGCTTTTGCGCGGGGAGGCGGTGCCGGAAGGGTGCGTGGTCGCTTCGGATGAGGTGCGCAAGGCGATCGCGGGGATCCTCGGCATCGAGGCCTCGGCCAGGATCAGGAACGTGGCGGTGCTGCACTGCCACGGAGGCAATACCGTCAAGGAGCGTTTCTCCTATCAGGGATTGCGTGATTGCACCGCCGCCTCAATGGTGCAGGGCGGGCCAAAGGCCTGCGTATTCGGCTGCATCGGATACGGCACCTGCGTTAATTCCTGCGCGTTCGGCGCGCTCTCCATGGGCCTGCAGGGGCTGCCGGTGGTAGACGAGGAGAAATGCACTGCCTGCGGCGCGTGTGTGGCGGCGTGCCCCAAGAAGCTTTACGAGCTCATTCCCATCACCAAGGTGTATGCGGTGCGCTGCCGTTCCCTGGATGCGGGACGCAAAGTGATGGAGGTCTGTCCGGTCGGATGCATCGGATGCGGCAAATGCTCCAAGGCGTGTCCTACCGGCACCATGCTGGTCGTGGATAACCTGGCAGTGCTCAATTACCACAAGTGCGATAACCGCGGGGAGTGCTTCAAGGTCTGCCCCCGCAAGACGATCGCCAAGAAGGAACATAAACGATGGATAGCACGGCAGTGAGGATCGCGGTCTTTGCGTCGGGAAACGGCAGCAATTTCTCGGCGATCGTCGAGGCGCTGCGCCAGGGGACGCTTACGCGCTGCGCAGTGGCGCTGATGGTGTGCGATACTCCCGGAGCGAAGGTGCTGGAGCGCGCCAGATCCGCGGGAGTCGAGGCGGCGCTTATCCCCCGCAGGGAATATCCCACCCGCGAGGCGTTCGAGAAGGCGGTCTCCGCGCGCCTGGCGGCTTCGCAGATCGACCTGATCGTGCTCGCCGGGTTCATGCGGTTGCTTTCCCCGGAGTTCGTGCGCAGCTGGAAGGGGAGGATCCTCAATGTGCATCCGTCGCTTCTGCCCGCCTTCAAAGGCACGCAGAGCATCCGTGACGCGTTCGAATACGGGGTCAAAGCGACGGGAGTGACCGTGCACCTGGTGGACGAGGAGCTCGATGCCGGGCCGATCATCGCGCAGGGTGCGGTGCAGATCGAGGAAACGGATACTTTGGATTCACTCGAAGCGAAGATCCACGCGCTGGAGCACGTGCTCTATCCCCAGGCGATCCAGTTGTGGGTGGATAAGAAACTGCGATGCGAAGGCAGGAAGGTCAGGATCACCTGATCAGGGCAGTACGCGCACCTTCAACTCTTCTTTGGTAAGCTCCAAGGTCCGCTGCGTCCCGGCGTCCGTCAGCAATACCCCCGAATACTCCTCGAAATCGTAAGTCCGCAGCGTATACGCGATGGTATCTGCCATGGCTTTCTCCAGGACCGCCTCCTCCAAAGGAGGCTCGCCTTTTTCCGTGAGATAGTCGAAGGAGAACACCCCCAGATCGTATTTCCCCTGCGCTTTGATGGTCTTGATCCTGCCCTGTATCGCGGGCTCGCCGGTCAAGCGGGTAAGCCGCTGGGCGATCTGGCGGGAGAGGAACTCCGGCATGGTGATGCTGTAGACGATCAGATGCGCGCCGGTGCGGTCGTTGATGGCCTTGGCGTTGAGCTGGAAATCGTCGATATACCTGCGGTTGGCTTCGGTCCAGGGGATGGCCCCGGCGTAGTTCTTCTTCACGTCCAGGGTGCTGCCGGTTAAGGCGTAATCGAAGCCCATCAGGGTGTCGGAGAGGACCAGCACGTAGAAATCCGGCGCGCGGTCCGCGCTGATCAGCACCCTTCCTACGGAACTCAAGATATTGCGGAACTTCTCGAACACCTCGTCCTTGAAGGTCTTCTCCGGGTTCTTCCCGTACTCCTTGTGGAGGATCCCGGCGAGGGGGGCGTAGATCCAAAGGGTGGTATCCGTGCGGTAGGTAGTGACATCCAGCCCGTACTCGTCCTTGCAGATGTTCTTGACGAGGTAGGGGATATCCTCTTCCTTGTACGTCGGGGTAATGCCGACTTCGCACCCTGCCAGCAGGAATATGCCCAGCAGGCTAGAGAGGAGGACGGCTCTTGTTGAATTCCTTGAAGATGGCCTCGATCTCGTCATAGTCAAGCTCGTCCTTTTTGAGCAGCTCCTCGGCGAAACGGTCGAGCAGCGCGGATTCCTTCTTGAGCAGTTCCTCCACATCCTTCAAGCACTGCGTGAGGATGTTCTGCACGTCCCGGTTGAGCTGGTCCTTCATCTGCTCCGAAAGGTGAGAGCTTGAGCTTCCCCGGAACGCTCCGAGGTCTTCGTGCATATTGGCGAGCATGCTGTAGCTGCCCAGGAATCCCGACGAGCCCATGCCCCAGTCCCAGACCATGCGCTGCGCATACCACATAGCGGTGCGGAAATCCTGGCTCACCCCCGAAGTGGTGGTGCCGAGCTTGAGCTTTTCCGCGGCGTATGAGCCCAGGGAGACCTTGATGTTGCCCAGGTACTGCTCCTTGCTGATGACGTGGGTCTCTTCCCGGGGCTGCGGCATGACGAATCCCAGTGCGCCTCCGCGCGCCAGGATGGTGGCTTTGAACACGTCGTTGTGGGGCGCGAAGAAGTACATGGCGATGGCGTGGCCGGCCTCATGGAAGGCGATCTTGCGGCGCTCGGTCTCGGTGAAGACCACCTTGTGCTTGATCCCCATCTCCACCCGGTCGTAGGCTTCCGTGATCTCCTTCATGGAGATGGCTTCCTTACGGTTGCGCACCGCGATCAATGCGGCCTCCCGCACCAGGTTGGAGACGTCCGCCGGGCTGTTGCCGACGGTAAGGCGCGCCAGGCGTTTCATGTCCACGGTCTGGTCGTACTTGACGGTCTTAAGGTAATATTCGAAAAGCTTCTCCCGCTCGTCCAAATTGGGAAGCTCCACGTATATCTTGCGGTCGAAACGGCCCGGGCGAAGCAGTGCCGCGTCCAGGAATTCCTCCGGAGCGTTGGTGGCGGCGATGACCACGATGTTGTCGTCCTTCTCCTTGAGGCCGTCCATCTCGATCAGGAGCTGGTTGACGGTGGTGTTGGCTTCCGTCTGGCCGCCGAACCCGCGGTCCACGGAGCGCTTGGCGCCCACGGCATCGAGCTCGTCGATGAAGATGATGCAGCCGCCTTCGTCGTGCGCCAGCTGCCGGGCTTTCTTGAAGAGCTTACGGATGCGGCTCGCGCCCACGCCTACGAACATCTCGATGAACTCGGCGCCCGACATGGGGATGAAGGGGAGGTTCGCTTCCGTGGCGATCGCCTTGGCCAGGTAGGTCTTGCCGCAGCCGGGGGGTCCCATCATGATGATCCCCTTGAGGATCTTGCCGCCGATCTTCTGCACATGGGCGCGGTCGGTGATGAGCCGGACCACTTCCAAAGCCTCTTCCTTGGCTTCCTCCATGCCGATGACATCCTTCCAGTGTATCCGGATATCCTTGCCTTCGATGGCTTTTTTGCCCAGTTGGGTGAACTTGGCCGCTCCGCCGGTCATCATCCACATCCACCCTAATATATAGAGGGGGTAGGTGATGATCTGGATGACCAGGAACATGTAGAAGGTAAGCAGGGTCTGCGCCAGCAGGGACTTCTTGAAATACGATTCTGAGGTGGCCCAGGCGTCTATGGCGCTGCGCAGGAAAAACACGAGGGAGACAAGGGTCGCGAAGGAGAACGCGATGATGAGGAGGGCAACCCAGTGGTTCCGGACGAATGAAGCGATCTTCCGCTTGTTCGGCATTTTCATGGGAAATCCTTTCGGTTGTTATTTTGTAAAGTAGCATACAGGGGGTGCCAAGTCAACCACATTTTTGCTTGACCAAATACCATTAGCGGTTATAATAAAGTTCTTGTTCCACCCACATATCAATTCTGGTCAAGGAGATAGAGCTATGGCAAAGATCAAGAAGGTGATCGGGCGCGAAATTCTGGATTCCCGCGGCAATCCTACCGTGGAAGTGGATATTATCCTGGATAACGGGATCTTAGGCAGGGCGGCGGTGCCTTCGGGCGCGTCCACCGGCGAGTATGAGGCCCTGGAGCTGCGCGACGGCGACAAGAAGCGCTATATGGGCAAGGGCGTATTAAAGGCGGTCGAGAACGTCAATACGGTAATTGCCTCAAAAATAAAAGGTTTGACGCCTGATTTCGAGAAGCTGGACGCCTTGTTGATCAAGGCGGACGGCACCGATAACAAAGGCAATTTCGGGGCCAACGCCATCCTGGGCGTTTCCATGGCCGCGGCCAAGGCAGCGGCGCTTTCCAAGAAGCAGTCCCTGTATAAATTCATGGGCGGAGAGAAGGCCAAGATCCTTCCCGTGCCCCTGATGAACATCCTGAACGGCGGCATGCACGCGGACAACAACCTGGATATCCAGGAGTTCATGATCATGCCTATCGGCGCTCCTTCCTTCAAGGAAGCGCTGCGTTACGCCACCGAAGTATTCCATAACTTAAAGTCCATCCTGAAGGCTAAGGGGCTGGCGACTTCCGTCGGTGATGAGGGCGGCTTTGCCCCCAACCTGCAGTCGAACGAGGAAGCGCTGGATCTGATCATCCAGGCCATCGAGAAGGCCGGGTACAAGCCGGGCAAGGATATCTCCCTGGCGCTGGACTGCGCCGCGAGCTCCTTCCACAAGGACGGCAAGTACACCTTCGAGAACTCCCAGAAGACCTCCGCGGACCTGATCTCCATCTATTCCAAGTGGCTGGCCAAGTATCCCCTGGTCTCCATGGAGGACGGCTTGGGCGAATTCGACTGGGAGGGATGGAAGGTCCTTACCCGCGAGCTCGGTTCCCGTATGCAGCTCGTCGGCGACGATATTTTCGTGACCAACCCGAAGATTTTCAAAAAAGGTATTGAAGAATCCATCGGTAATGCTATACTGATTAAAGTCAACCAGATCGGTTCTCTCTCCGAGACTCTCAAGGCGGTCAATCTCGCCAAGAAGAACAAGTACGGGGCGATCATGTCGCACCGTTCAGGCGAGACCGAGGATGCCACGATCGCCGATCTTGCAGTGGCGACGGGCGTCGGTCAGATCAAGACGGGGTCGCTTTCCCGCACTGACCGTATCTGCAAATACAATCAGCTCCTGCGTATCGAAGAAGAGCTTGGCAGCAAAGCGGTGTATTACGGCACGATGTGGAAGAAGTAACAAAGGTCCTCAATGCTCAAAAGGGCATTCTGGCTTTTCGGTATCACGGTCCTGTTCCTGGTGGTGTTCCTGCCCGGGTATACCCGGCTGCAGCAGCTGAAGGTCAAGAACAGCGATCTGGAAACAAAGATCAAGCAGCTTAATATCGACAACACGTTATTACAGCAAGAGCTGCGTCGCATCGAGAACGATCCGGTCTACCAGGAAAAGATCGCCCGGGACAAGATGGGGGTGGTTAGGAAGGGCGAGATCCCCATCAAGGTGATCCTGGAGACGAAGGATTGATAGTGTAAGTGATCGCGTCCCCTCAGGTGTGCATCACCTTCGGGGACTTGCGGTGAAGAATAGCACGCCAGCAAATGTCCAGAGGACATTTGCCGAAGTAAATGATCGCGGGGTGGTCTTTCAGGCCAGAGGCCTTCAAGACCTACCGTGAAGATAGACTCGCAGGAAAGTGTCCTTCGGGACACTTTCGCGAAGCATGATCGCGGGGTGGAGCAGTCTGGTAGCTCGTCAGGCTCATAACCTGAAGGTCGTCCGTTCAAATCGGGCCCCCGCAACCACCTACAAGCAAAAAGGCCGCCATTAATTTGGCGGCCTTTTTGCATCTAGGGCAGTCCCGTGAGCCGTAAGGCGAAGCGGGACAACCACGGCTTGAAATTCTCAGTGCAGTCCCCCGAGCCGTAAGGCGAGGGGGGACAAACGATGAAATTGCGCTGCAGTCCCCCGAGGCGCCAGCCGAGGTGGGACAACCACGGCTTGAAGTTCTCAGGGCAGTCCCGCGAGCGCTCCGGAAGGATTATTTTTGCCTCGATCGTTTTGCAACATCTTGCATGGCATTTAGTTGTGCCCCATCTTTTTCCTGTCCCACTTTGTCCTATTGACTGGAATATGGTTGCCCGGTAACATTAAAGTATACTGTTCGGAGGAGCCATGGAGGAGAGTAGCACGGGTAGCCACGATTGACTTTAGTCGGTCGTGGTTTTTTTGCGGGCGCAGGAGGAAAAGATGAAGAAATGTGCGATCAGTAGTTGTCTCGCGGTTGCGGTGTTACTGTTGGTAAACCACGCTCTTGCCGAAGTTATTTTTGATACTGGCACGCCTTTGAATGATGGGGCGTATGGTTACTTGGAGGCAGGGAAGGGATTTGCTATAAAATTCAGCCTTTCTCAGCCGTATTCCCTCACCTCTCTCGAGGCGCACATGTCCGGGAAGCGATGGAACTATGATGATGTGAGATGGCCGCAGGCGAGCGGCACGGCTACCGCGGCGATCTACGGGGATTATGCGGGTTATGGACTGATACCGGATACCGGCACGCAATTTTTCAGTCAGCAATTTGATATAGATGCTGCAACGGGCTGGTATGGAGTAAGCGGCGTGGCCTGGACGCTGCCTGCGGGTGAGTATTGGGTTGCCTTCGAGGTCCGTGACGGGGATACCTACGGGGGCGCCATGGATTATCCTGCGCCTAACGCAGTGTATAGTGAGGCATTGATCACGAATTACGGCACATATTCAAATAACGATGATTTGAATTTTGGGATGAGAGCTTATGGCAACGCCGTAGCCCCCGAACCTGTTTCAATGCTCTTGTTCGGGCTTGGCGGAGCTGTAATGGGGATATCCCGCAAGCTGCGCCTGCGTACGTTTTGATTCTGTCCGTTAGTTGGGCTGTTCGATTGGAAAGGCCCGGTCGACACTGTTTTCCGCGCTTTTCATTGCTTTGTCGATGATGTTAACGGTTCTGGGCTTGACAATGGTGCTTGTCGCGAACCAGATCGCGCCTACCACAGCCGTAAAAATAATGATGTATTCAAGCGTGCTTTGTCCGCATTTCCTTTTGGTCATCATCCCCTCCCGAGTTAATTTGTACATCAGCAAAATAAGTATAGCATTGCATAAAAGATGGGGCTAGGTGCGCCAGGGTAATTACGAAAGCGCTTCCGTGCTTTTTAACCAAACGTTGTTTTTAGTGATATACAGGATGTTTTATGCATTTATTTCCGCTCCTCCGTTTCTCCCTCCCGCCGCATTATTATACCCGGGTACAATTGATTCGGTTGCCGCTGCCCGTACAATATAAGAAGTGCGGAGGAATATTTTATTAACCACAGGAGGAGAAAGGGAGGTCGATATGAGGAGTCGGGTTTTGGTTCTGGGAGTACTTTTTGCAGCAGCCCTGGGGATGAGCGGGTGCGCGAGCCTGTATCCCATGGGAACGTTATACACGGGAGTGAAGCTGCCGAATAATATGGGAGACGGAAAAGATATCTCCTATACGAGGGTGGGGACCGCAAAGGCCACGACCTTCTTTACGCTGATCGCGACAGGGGATGCGAGCCTCGACGCGGCGATCAAGAACGGCGGGTTAAGGACCGTTAAATACGTCGATTTCCACGTAGATAACATCCTGGGCGTGTATGGAAAATACACCACCACTGCGTACGGAGATTAGTATCCCGTAAAAGGCAGGATCTGCAGGGAAAGGGCTGGACTACACGTTCAGCCCTTTTCTTTGAGTGTATCCCTCCCCGGGATTCCCCGGGACCGGACCTCCTGCCCCATTGACAACAGGCGGACAGGCGGGTATAGTGCAGTAAGAAGCAATGGTCAGGGGTAAAAGGAGGGTGATGCGGGCAGGGGCAGGTCCGCAAGCCCTGTGTGCTCAACGCGAGGTGTGTATGTCGGGTTTCACGGGGATGGAAAGGCGGAAGTTCAAGCGCGTAAAAGTCGGCCTGACGGTGGTCTACCGCAAGAACGGCCCTTTGCACGTCCTGATCCGCGATGAAAAAGGGGAGAACGAGGCGGTGATGGTGGATATCGGCGAAGGCGGCATGGCCATCCGCACCGATGTCAATGTGACGGTGGGAACGGAGCTTACGGTCAAGTTCACCCTCTTCGATTCCGTCGGCCCTAAGGGAGAGTTTTTCGGCGCGCTCGAGCTTTTGGGAAAAGTGGGTTCCAATAACCTGATGCCCGACGGGTTGTATCGCCTGGGCATCGCGTTCCTGAACGTGAACGAGTATACCCGGAAGGACATCTCGAATTTCGTCTCCATGATCGAATCCCGCCTGAAGGGAAGTTAACGGCTCTCCGTTTCGCCTCCCCGTCCTGCCCTCCGATTTTCCTGAAACTTTTCCGCGCCCTCCGCGTATTATAAGTAGCGCATAGAAAAAAAGGGGGGGGCTATGGAGCGTATCCTGTTCATCCTGGAACTTGCGTTTTCCTGCATCGTGTTTTCTCTGGCATTCAGCGTCATGCTTTCGTTTGTCCTGCACCCGCTTATCAGGAATACCCGGATACTGGCGCGGGTATGCGTATCCAACTTCTTCGTACTGCTGGTCCTCACCATTACCGCGGTGGTATCTTACCTGGGACAGCCTCTGCAGGGGATGGCCTGATCCTGCCGGACGCAGCGAGGCGCGGAGGAGTAATTTCCCGTCGGAAAATCCACTTTTCTCTTGCTTTTTGGGAAGGTCTCATTAAAATAGGTAAAACTTTTCCTATTTAAAAGAGAGGCCACGGTGAAAAACAACTATCCTTATTTGCGGGATCCCAGGGCGGTTTCGGAGATACGGAAGCATCAGTGGATCGAGAGCCAGAAAGCCGGAAGGGAGATCGGGTTCGGCAGCGCTGCCACGGACTGGATGCGCCGGTTCGGGCCGGCCTGGAGGGATGCGCATGCCATTGAGAGCCAGGATCGCACTATCTTCCTGGAGCAGCGCAAGTTCCGGCGTTTTCACCTGCACAGCAGCGTGCAGCTTATCCGCGCAGGAGAGATATTCCCGGCCAGGACCGTTGACGTCAGCAGCAGGGGCGTGCTTTGCCGGATTCCGGCGCGTTTCACCCCCGGGGAAGAGGTCTCGGTCCGCTGGCTGGCGGGCTTATCGGCATCCCGGGCGCTGGAGTATCACGGGGTTGTGGAGCGTATTTCGGATGCCGGTGATGCGCGGGGAGAGTATCTTTTGCTGGTCAAGTTCAGCGAGGAATCGCGCTCCCGTATCGAGAAATTCTCATTCCTGCATACTTCTTAAGGGGGTTGACTTCGGCACATAAAGTAGTAAGATACTTATCAGGTACTTCTAAACGCAGAGGTGATGG
>CAZAPM010000005.1:95845-124135 GCA_964487475.1 uncultured Planctomycetales bacterium | reverse complement strand
CCTCTTCGGGGGTGAAGGTCAGCGCACCAGCGTTCGCGCCCGCTGCCCAACGCAGATACGCGATATATGCCGCGGCTGCTTCTTCGGCTGTCGAAACGGTGCGGCCGGTGACCCTGGAGACCAATGCAACGTTCTGCTGGCGGGCCTCAACGCTTACCTTAGCCGCCTTAGGAGCAGCCACCGGCGCATCGGTCCCGAGCATGAAGGATTCACGGTCCTGCAGGGACGCCAATGCCGCTTCGCGGCGGGACTTCAGGTGCTCCGCAGCGCTTAAGATCACTTCACCCGCGGTGGTACGGCACACCGAAACCTTGGTGTCGATATTCACCTTGCTCGTTCCCTTGCGGGGATCGATGCCCAGGAAGCTATTCTTATAGGTAACCTCGGCGCTCGGCAGGCCCTTGCCCCACTCCACGATATCGCGGGCAACGTCCAGAGTATTCTCTTTTGCGCGCGCCATGGCCAGGCCCTTATCCACTGCCAGCTCGAGCTTCGCCAGATCCTCATCATGCATGGTCTTGAACCCGCGCACCTTGGCGAATCTCTTATACTGTCCGATCCACGCCTTGAACATGTTCCAGCGCTCGGTGGTGCTGGTACCGGACGCATCAGCCGCGGAATCCGACCAGAAGATTCCGACCTCGCGGAACTGCGCACCCGCATGGTACGCCAGATTGAACATCTCGGTGTCGAAGGAAAAGGTGGTATCCTGCATCATAGGCATGATCGCGGCAGCAATCTTGCGAGGATACGCCTTGAACCCACACTGGGTCTCCTTGACCCTAGCCTCGAAGCTGACCTCACGGAAAAGATACTGCTGATTAACCGCCTTGCCGGCCTGGTTGACCACGTTCTCTTCAGCAACGGGCGATGTATCAAGCCCGGGCATAGCGAAACCGTTGATGCCGAGGGATGCAGGGAAACGTGAACCAAAAGTAACGATATTACTCATATCAGGCTCGGTCTTCAGTAAAGCCGAAAGCGAAATTTTTACTGCATTATCCTTAACGAAATCATCGATGAGCTTTTCGCAACTTTCATAGTACATAGAAATCATGTTAATATGATTTGCGATAGCGTTCTTTAGACCGGCTTTGGCATTTTCAAATTCCTGCTTAGCTTTTTCAAACTCCCTTTTGGCTTTTTCGATCGCCTGCTCAGTTTGCCCAGGCTCTTGCTTGATTCTTTCAAACGCCTGTTTAGCTCCTTCAAATTTCTGTTTTACCTTTGCATCAGAGAAACTCTTGTAAAGATTGCCTTTGGGGTCAAAAAAGACAATGCGGAACCAAGGCTGCGCAATATGATACTCATTACAAATCGCCTCTAAATCAGCCTCCAAATCATCAAAAGTGAGATTATCAACGAAATCATTTATAGGGCCGGGAAGCAACACATTGTCTTTCTTAGGAAGCAAGTGGGCAACAAGCGCCCTCACGATCGAAGCGCGCGCCATAGCACCCATGAGCAGGCCCGAGTGTCTCATATCGACTGCGGTGTCGGCATCGGTGTAGAATACGATCTCGGCAGGCACCGGATGCTCATCGCTTGAAGAAACCGCATAATTCATACCATAAGTCACCTTGCCGCCCTTACCCATGGTAGGCCCGGGTTCGGAAATGGTAAGCACCACGATCTGTTTGTTCTCGTAGTACTCCTTCATACGATCTTCCTTGCACAGCGTTTTAACGATCTCGTCGCTCTTATCCGGGGAGTTCTGGGTATCCAAGATCAACTCCCAGGTAATACCGGTACCCTCACAAAGCTCTTCGTGCTGACGGACCTTCGCATACAAGGAGTCCTCGCCGAACGGATCTTCCGAAGACATGGGGCATATGCGGCCCTTTTCCGAACGCATACCCACGATCACGGCGAACTTGAAATGCTTCATTTCTTCTTTTATTACATGAATCAGACAATTCGGATCAAATTCCTTCTTGGCAGGATCATTGCTTCTCTTACCGCCAATAAGGGTATAAAGCTCTGCTTCAACTGCACCCTCGTCTCCCACTGCATCCCTCAACGCACGCAGGTCAAATATCACTGACTCATGAACTGCATTAATAGAAGCGCTAAGGTTGCCTCTTTTAACCGCATTGATCTTCTTGGAAATCTTCGCGATAAGGTCACTTCGCTTGTGTACAGCAAGAAGCTTCTTATGCAACAGTATGACCTTCGCAAACATGCTCCTAACCTTGGCATACACTACAGCATTATGTGCTCTTGTAACGGACAGCCTATTGGCGAGCTCGAGCATATTACCGCGTGCGCCGACATAATACTCGACAACCCTCTTAAACTCATCCACTGTCATCAGCCACTGAGACTGGACGGGATATTTGAATGCATCTGGCCACTGAGGATTGAAAGCTTTTTGGGATTCAGGTGATTTCTTAGGATCACGACCTCTCAGCCAATTGAACCTCCGCATATACTTATGTATCTTTTTCTGCTGCTTCCGAGGGTTACCTTTATATTTCTCGATAATCTTATTCTGAACCTCTTGAAAACGACGCAATGAAACAGTTATTCTCAAGAGAGTAAGATACGTTGCTGCAGCGCCATCAGCCACAACATTCGGATCTTTTTTCCCAGTATTTATGGCCGTAAACCCGAATTTCGCGTCCTTAATAAGACCATATGCCCCGCCGGTCAAAGCCTCAGTGATAGCGAAGAACTCATCGACATTGTTCTTATAGTGTTCTGCGCTCTGTTCCCAGATTGAATGCTCATCATCACCACGCTCATATGCCCTAGCATGTCGGAAAATATCTTCAACTAAAACCCGGAATGCGTACGATGCACTAAGAGTCTTTGATTTTGATCTAGACTTAAACGCAGGCGCATTTGCTGCAAGCCCTATATCGATCTCAACCACTCCGGTGCCCCTATTCATGAATGCGATTGCGCCTTTACGCTCGACTAGCACATACGGAATACCAAATTTCGCAGAAGCAAGATCAAGATAAGCCACGATATTCTTTTTCTTTGCATCGGGAATTGCTCTTCGATCAATAGGGCAGTCTTTCTCGTCAAAAACCACTGGGTACTCACACTTGTCGATCGCTACCCCAGGCACCACAGATCCTACGTACATCGCAGGCTTCAATTGGGCGAACGGCAGGGACTCATAGACCTGCCTTACTTCCGCTTCGGTCTGCGGAAGCGGCAGATGCACGAGGTTCATTTCCAGAGTGACTTCGGGATTGGCATCCTCGAAAGCCTTCTTGACGTCGGTCAGGATATCCTTCATCTTGGCTTCCAAAACCTCGACCGGCATACCCTCCATTAAATAGGTAAGCGCGAAGTTTCTCGATCCTTTTACCGACATCGAACCGGTGCCCGAAGGAACGCGGCGGATCAATCCGGTAGCCTCGACTTTAGCGTCTACCATCGCCTGCCAGGCCTCAAACCAGGTCTTGGTAGCGACGTGTCCGATGGGAGACTGAATATCCCTGGTCGCAAACCTTGCCGTGACGTACATCAGGATGGGATTCTCCCAAGAAGCCAGCTCAACCTTAATTTCCGTGGCCGACTTGCCCGCAAAGAAAACGGAGTGGTTCGGATAAGCGGATCTCACATAAGCGATAAGCTCCGCAAAGAACTGTTCTTTCAGGGACGGCTTATTATCTTCATCCGCTTTCTTGATCGCCTGGGCGGCTTCGAGAATCGCAGAAAAATGCTTTGAATCAAGTCCGGAGGTATTTTTGAGGAAGGTCAGAACACTTTCCTGTTCTGCATCAGGGAGAGAAACAAATCTTTCAACTTCCTTAGCGATAACGGAGAGCTCTTCGAGGGTCGGAGGTGCGCGATATACGACCGTACCCTGGATAATATGACGAAGCTCATGCTCAAACTCCATAAGCAGCAACGCCTGATTCTGAAAAAGTATTTCGTCAAGCACGATCACTCCCTGCTCGACAAAAGCCGTACGCTTGGCGTTCGTTACAACCCTGACCTTAACACCGGCTGCAACCCCCTTAGAAAGCGGATTCGGGGTAGATTCATCGGTAAGCTTATCCATAACCGCCTTCAGCGCAGCCTGGATAGCGGCAAAACGTGCCTTCTTTTTATCCCCATCATTCTTAGGCATAGTGAAAACCGAGAACGAGTTATCCTTGCCTCCCCTCAACTCAACAATCAGTGTTTGCTTATCCTCAAGCTTAACAGGCTCACCCTTTGTGTTCTTAAGCTCATCTTCATAATAAAGGCTCCCCTTTACAACCTGCTTTACGATAGGACCTTGTTTTTCATCTTTATCGATCAGACTCAACACTTGCTGCCCAAATTCAGCATGGAATTTATTCTCTGAAGCTAACGAATTCCTCATCATTGTTATTACCGGAGCCAAATCCAGGCCATATTTTTTATATAATTCAATGGCATCCAATATATTCTTTCTTGCCTCTTTTCTCAATCCATCATTTACATCTGAAGTAGTATCCCAGGGCTTACACAACTCCTCCTCTTCTTCAATTGATATACAGACCCCCGGATAATGAAATGCCGTGGTATCAAACGAAGGCGTATGTGTTACTGTTTGGATATCAACATTTAAGCCAACGTTTTTCCAGCTATTTACAATTATCTGAATCAAAATCCTAGATAGCTCGGGGCGCAAGTCAACATTAATCTCCTTTGAAAGCGCTATCGCTTCGTCAAAGCGGTTCAACGATAAATATATTTCGATCAATTCTCTACGGATATCTACATTAACCGCCCTAGAAAGTGCTATTGCCTTATCAAGCTCTCTTCTTCCTAACAATACCCTTATTGCTGATTCCACATCTGAAGCCATCAGACCCATCATCACCAACATCTCAAGAACCTGCGAATCAGAGATTGGTTCCCACCTAAAACTCCTCCGATTCAGATACGTCGAACGAGAAAACCGGCCTTGCTGATAATCAAATAATACAGTATTGATAAATTGCGTTCCAGATTTATGAATAAAATATGCGGACAAAAGATCGCCTTCTGCATATCTAATCGATAAGCATTTTATGGTATAATTAACGATTGCTTTATGCTGCATCAGGTGCTCAAATATCCTAATCCTTCTTTGTCTCTCCTGCGAATCATCTAAGAGCAACTCGGTAAGCCTCTTTAACTGCGCATCACCCATCGGCTGCACCGCAAGCACCTGATCCAGAGCAACGTCTGAATGAGCAGCCTCTGCTATATCGCGTGCCTGCTTTGCCGCAATAAGCGCAGGTGAAATTTCACCCAAACTATTCAGCTCATTTAGTGCCGCAATTCGTTGCTGTGCATCAACTCCACGTATCTGAACTTTGAGGCCGGCGACATGCGCTTTGCGCGCTCTTTCCGGAGTCAAATCGCCTAACATCGTTAATGCATCAAGTGCCACCTGTCTTTTTTGCCCATCTTCAGATTCAAGCTCTTTCTCAATCAAAGGAACGACCGCATCGGATACATGAACTAACAAATTCCTTGCACCGGAATTACCAGCCTTTGCGGCAATCCATATTCTTTCAGCCCTCTCATTCAAGAGACCTCTTATTTCGGGAGCGGCAAATTCCGCGCTCAAAACCTCGGCCGCCCCAGAGATACCGTTTATTACATCTTCAATGTCAGCAGTATATTTCGCAACCCTATGCTCCCCTGTTAACCCACCAACCCTGCTAAGCACATCAAACGCTGCTTTTCTTGCCCCACCATTGGACTTCAGAAGGGGCTCAACGATGGGAACACACCTTGCCCCAAAAGCAACCAACTCATTCTGTAACGATTCAGAGCCTACTCCCCATTCTGCCTGAACAGCAACCTTCAGCGAAAGAATAGCGGCTATCGAATCCTCATCAACGTTCCCCAACTTAATGAGCAAATCATAAGCTGTATACTTCCAAGAGGTATCGACATTTCCAGATATGATAACTCTAAGCATCGGCCGGGCTAACTCCCCGATATTCTTTAGGAACGTAAACGCTGCGGGAGTGTTAAATGAATGGACGGACGGAATCAGACTGCCAAAGTTAGGAGGAAGCTCCCCAATGTGCTCTTTGTTCTCGGTCAGCTTAGCCAACGCAATCCAAGCGGCGTCCCTAACCATACTGCCATAATCTATGGTCACATCTACATTTTCTTTGACAGTAAAAGGATATATCCCTTCGGGCATAGACAAATAGTCATCCTGCTCTTCTGTCTTTGTCTCGTGGACCACTTCAGAATACGAAAGCAAACCAAACAACCACTTAAATAATTCAGCACTACAAGGCTGACTCAATCTTTCAGATATCTCTCTGACCAAATGATCGCTCAACCTTTCTTTGACAGGTCCCGCCGGGCTTGATCCCTCAACAGTTGAAGCTACAGGAAGAACAACCGGAACTTTTTTCGTTGAGGTTTTTCTCAAATTGCTCGTCTTTTTCCAAATGTAATACCCCACCCCAGCGATAACCACAAGCAGGGCGATCAGCGCAACCAAAGGATGAAGCTTAACCAATCCGAACATCGGCACAAAGGAGAAACATTTGCCATTAAGCTTCCCTGCTTCCTTCAGGATCAGGCTCAGGAAATCTCTCGAATCCAACAGCTCTTTCTTCGCGCCCGGAGCAGTCGCACCCAGGAGGTCGGCGCCATATGATTTTGAGGAACTGCGAACGTATCCCATGCCTCGACGTTCTTGGGCAAGCTTTCGCTTTTCAACTGCAATCTTTGTCCCAAGCAGATGTAATATCTGAACGGGGTCCTCAATCCCAAACTTACCCTTATTAAGCTTCGCGAATTCAGCCGACAACGCCCCTTCTCTATTCATCAACCAAGTAATCCTGCGTATGAAATCATCATGGGAAGACATATCACGAAGAACAAAAAACATTCTTTCCAGGTAAAAAGCGAAACGCGGCTCGGCCTTATCTACCGCTAACACCTGTGCCATTGCTGCATCGCCCATCATTTGCATCCACTCCAAGATCCTGGCAAATGCCTCGGCATGCTTGGCATCGCCGATCGTCATCAAAACTTCGTTATGACGTGCCAGGAGATCCTCGAATGCGGCCTTCTGCGCATCAGTCATATGGATATTGGTTCCCGCGAAATACTCATCCACAGTCACCACAGGAACAGCCGCTGCCAGCGCCACAGCGCCAATTTCTCCAGCCCTATCCGCGATTGCATTCGCTAACAGCATCTGGCGCAGCGCAAAACCAAGCTGCTTGGCAGGAGAAGATACCAACACCTTGCCCTCCGAGAACTCCACCGGATGACCAAGGTTGACTTCAGAGAAAGGATACTGGAGTTCATACGCCTGCGCTTCAAGTGCCCATACCTTAAGCTGGTTACGATCGAAAGCTTGCTTTACCTCTCTCTCCTCCGCCTCTTCCGCCGGAGTGGTATCGATCTTCGCCGGCGCCTTCAAACCATTCTTCTGGAAGGCATCTTCGAGGAACCTCGCGATCTCTTCCCTGGTCGCTCCGAGCCAATCGAAGATCCTTGCACCGCGCAGCTTCGACTCGCGAACCGACTTAGGAGCGGCAATACACTCTTCAACCGCCGCAGCAGGCTCATTGACCAGCACAGCCGCCTTGATGAAAGTAGTGATCATACCTTCCGCCATGCTCTCCACGATACGCAGCTTTCCGCCTGTCAGATACGGCTTGACCCTGGCATACGTCTCGGCAACCTTCGCCGCAAACTCCGCATCCTCATTCATCCTGGCGGTGAAATGCTTCAGCAGCGCGGTCCAGAACTCGACAGGAGTAGACACCGATTCCGCCCTGACCGTATCCAGGATGATCTCCATGGCTTTGTGCGCATTGCCCATGCGCTCGCGGGAGAGATGGAACACCACATTATTAGCTTCGAACGCCGCCTTATCCTGCGCCATCATCTGGCCGGCCATCCAGAAGTTGGCAGCGTCACGGGCGATGTAAAGGTTGACCCCATCCTGCGGGATCCACTGGGAGACCACTGCCTGATAGTGACTGATCGCAACCAGCGCATGATAATAGGTATAGGCGCCGGTGGCGGCATACGCCTCATTCATGGAAGCGACGAAACAGGCTAACCTTCTTTCAAGCGCGAATCTTTCCTGGAGAGAAGCGTTTGCGGACATGGTACCCGCAGCCTGGGTCAATTCATCGGCGATCTGCTGAGGCGTTCTGTAGGTCACGGGAACGAACATACGGTAGGCATCATTGAGGGAACGGGTCTCGACAGTTCTTGCCGGAGGCGCCAGAGGCGTATACGGCCGGGTAAACTGGCCCAGCAGCACGGAAATCTCCGCCTTCCAGATATCCCATTCGCGGGAAGCAAGCTCTTCAAACGTAGGCGAGTGGATGGCGTTAGCCGCGGCATAGGCAGCTCTCTGCGGCACGCCCTGGTTATCCGCCACCTTCATCACGTACTGCAGGGATCCGGCAGCGAGCTCCTCTTTGACCATGGCGCGCAGGGTTCCGGCCGCCGGATTATCCGCTTCGCCCACGATCAGGTCCACCAGGTTCTGCTCGGACCCCGCAACCGCAGCCGCCGGCAGGCCGTAACGGGCCGCCACCTGCTGCCTGCTGCTTACCCTCTGCAACAGCACGACCTGAACCTCTTTGGAGCTCAGATCCCACAGGAAGACCAGGGCCCTGAAATGGCTGCTCTCGCTCAAGACAAAAGGATGCGCCTTATCCTTGGTGATCTTCGCCTGCGCATCGATCCACTGGCCGAATTCAACGCCCTTCTCATCCGCCGCCAGCGCCAGAGCCTTCTCAACTTCCGCCTTAAGCTCGGCGTTCTGCTCGATCTCCGCCAGAAGCCTGACCAGCCTCATCCTGATACCGGTATGTCCCCAGATGCGCAGCACTTCCGCGGGGGTTAAAGCCCTTCTGGAACCGATCGCGATCTTATAATCCAGCGCCAGCTGATCCAGCACCATGGTGCGCACATTGAAATCCAACCCGCCGAACTCGCCGTTCTTGAGCACGACCACGGCAGTATCGTTGGTGAACGCGCCGGTATTGAAATCTGCGCACACCGCAGGCAGCGCGGGAGCCGGGGAAGCCGCTTCTTTCTCAGCCACGATGATCTCAAAATCCCTGTCGGCATTGGCTACCTTCTGGGCGCCCTGCTTCTTCGCCTCAGCCAACGCCGGGTCGATCTTGGTCATGATCTCTTCGACCTTAACATCGATCTTGGCACTACGCTCGGCAGCTACGGCCGGGAATTCGACCTTCTCCTGGACCAGTACGCCGGCAACGCTGATGCTGAACGCCGGCACCGGCGCCAACAGCCTGGCATGCACGACGATACCGCTGGTCTTAAGCAGCCGGCTGTTCCATGCGCGGACCGCGATCTCCAGGGATTCAGCCGCGGTCTTGCCCGGCAGAATATCGAAGAGAACGGTGTACGCGTCTGCGGTCCTGATCAATTCGTACCCGGTCACGTGCTGGATCGCGTTGAAATAATTGCTGTGGGATTCCTGCACCCCCTCGAGGACTGCCACACCCAGGCGCACCGCGCTCTGGATCGCCACGCGCTCGCGGATCTCGATCATCAATTCCTGCGCGGCTGCCTCATGCGTTACCCCCTCGATCAGGATGAAGGACTCGTCTTCCATCCACTTCACCTGGCTGATCACGATACCGTTGCCGGCTTCGCGGGCATTGATATCCTCGATCACCTCTTCGATCACCAGCCTCACCTTACCCGCGAGCTTCAGGTGCTTGCCGAACGCTTCGTGGTAAAGGGTCATATCATCGATATCGGCGAAGGCCAGGTAGAAAGGCTTGCCCTCGGCCAGAAGCCCGCCGATGATCTCTTTGCCCTTGGCAGTCGGCACCTGGCGGGGATTGCGTCCCACGAGATTGACGTTTGCCGCATTGCCGACCGGGGCGCAGGTAACGCACGCCTGCTCCTCAAGCTTCTCCTTCAATTCCTCTGCCTTCTTATCCGTTCCGGCGTAGGCATTGAACTCGAACGCCAGCACCGCATTCAGCACGTTAAGGGCCGCCAGCTTCAGGCCTTCGAAGGTCAATCTGTTATTGGAAGTATTCCAGCCGAAGAGCTTAGCCGCCTTCTGCAGTTTTTCGATCGCCAACCCTTCCGCCCTGCCGCGGACCTGCGCATCAGCGATCATCTCCGCAGGAACTGCCTGCAGCGCCAGGGCAACCGCCTGCATGATCGCCGCATCGTCGATCGCACGCTCGCCCTTATGCATTACGGTCGCCGCAGCTTCATGCGCCTTGCTTCCGATAAGGAACTCCAGCAGCGCTTCCTTCTGTGCCCCGCGGGTCTTGCCCTTGATATCGATACCCGCCGCATGCACGAAATACATGAGAGTCTCGAGATCGAGCGCCTTGCGCTCGAAATTGATCTGTTCCTCATCATCCATAGCCAGGGCGCGCTCAGCCACCGCATCCAGATCGATACCCAGCGCTTCCACCAGGGACTGACGATCGGCATCGGTAAAGAACGCCTTCACTTCATTGACGTCTGCGGCATAGCGGAAGAGGATCTCCAGAAGCTTCTCCAGGCGATCCTTACCCTTACCCTTGCCTGCGGCAGGAGCAGCTGCTGCTGCCGGAGCAGGAGCGGCACCGGTGCCGGCTTTCGCCGCCTGCGGAGCGGCACCCGTACCTGCCTTGGCTGCCTGAGGAGCAGCGCCAGTGCCGGCTTTCGCCGCCTGCGGAGCGGCACCCGTACCGGCTTTGGCCGGGCCCTGCGCAGCCGCGCCCGTACCAGCGGGAGCAGCCTGCTTGGCAGCACCCGTACCTGCGGCCTGAGGAGCGGCTGCCGGACCTGCTGCCGCCCCACCCGTCAAGGTCTTGATGCCTGCCTTGAAATACGCCGGATCCTTAAAGAAGAGGTCCATAGCCTCCGCAGCCACCGGATCGACCGTCAGGAAGGGATGCTCGAACTTCATCCTCAAGAGCAGGGACATCTGCTCCATCGTGATCTCGCTCCACGGCCCGTGCAGCGGATTCCTTACCGCCAGCACCTTGTTTTCCAGGTCCTCTTTCGTGCCTTCGGCACAATACACCTGGTCCTTGACCAGCGACACGCCCATCCGGCTTATACTGGGATAAAGCTGGCTGTTCTTGAAGAAGTTGGCGTAATCGGGGTGAGGATACAGCTTGCCGGATTTCTCCTTCATTCCGGTCTTTTCGATCATACCGATGATATTGATGCGCTTGCCGTTGATATAAAGCACGCTCGCCAGAAGCTTGGCCTTGACCGTTTCCTTATCCTGCCCAAGCTTCGGCGCGAGTGCTCCTGCCACGGAATCAACAGCCTTATCAATGGAGGCGAGGAAATCCACTTTCGTGTCGGTTCTGACAATATCCGACTGGTACACCTTGACCAACACGTCGATATCGCCATGCTCGTTCAGCGCTCCGGTCAACACCCAGTCACGCAAGGTGCCGCCGAAAGGCAGTAACTCGTCATTACCGGTAACGCCGAGGTTGTGATACTCGGCGGCCATCACCGCCTTGAAGGCTGCGATCTTCTCCTGCATGGCGGCCGAAACCGAAGTCTTCTTCAGAGTTTCTGCTTCAGCCAGTACCTTCTTCGTCTCATCCGCATTCTTATAGGTAAGCTTCTGCAGAGCCAGGGTGATCTGATCGGCCACGCGGATATTGGTCTCGGTCTGCAGATGGGCCTTGAGCACGTCGGTCACATGGCGCTTTTTGCCTTCGCCTGCCACGCCCAACAGCTCGGCCGCCTTGGCACGGATCACCGGATCAACATTGGTCACCAGCGCATGCTCCAACTTAACGATATCATCCGTGAACGCTTCCTTGATCTTACCCAGCAGCTCATACGCACGCTCATAGATCTTCTTATTGCCTTTAGCACGGTTGATGATATTGCAAAGAGGCTGAAACATCACCACGGAAGGAACCCCAAACTTATCGAACACGGTCACGAGCGCTTCGAACACTTCCGGATCATTCTCCCCTTTCATCAGCTCCATGACCTTCTCTAAGATGTTCGCGCGCCCTGCAACAGGGGTATGCGCCAGGTCGCGGACCGCGCGCAGGCGGGGTTCGACGGCAGAAACCGCAACCGAAGCCACATCGGAAGCAGCCGAATCAGCGGTCGCTTTCCTGACGATGCGCACCTGTTTAATGTTCTTACGGTCAGATCCGGAAAGTTCGACCGTAACCCTGAAGCTTCCTGGGTTGACCGAAGAAGGAGCAACGGTCTTCTCAGTGCCGTCTTTCAATATCACGACTACTTCATGCGCATCCTTAAACGCTTCAGCCTGTTCCTTGCTCGGTTTTACGTAATTGCCGTCTCCGTCTTCGGTCGCGAGTACCACAACTACGGACTCCTGTTTTTCCTGATCAAGCGCAACATCGTCCACAGTCACATAAGTCTTGGCGGGAGTGATCTTAAACTTAGGCTCGGCGTTATCAGTAGGAGGCTCGCGGCTGCCGGACACCTTCACCTGACCCATATTCACCGCATTCGCCTTGGAAGCGAACGCATACTTCGCCGCCACCGCCAGCACGATCACCACCGCCGCGATACCCAGCGCCAATGCGAGGTTGCCGGAAATAAAGCCGACCAGGCCCACCGAAGCTTTGGTTGCAACGGTAGCCTTGGCAGCTGCCGCGCCCGCCATATGGACGTTCAAGCCGGTGTGCATGAACCAGAAGAGCGTGCGGCTTAAAAGGTACATCGTCATTGCCATCGGCAGGATGAAGAGCCAGAAGAGTCTCGTATAATGAGACGCATACGCGTTGGGCTTGACCACCGCCGAAAAGGCTATGAGCGCGCCGGCTACGAATACGGCGATGGCCAGCGCTAAGCCATAGGTCGCCAGGAACGGCAGCAGCACCACGATATTCGGGATCCATCCGAAGAACGCCATCACACCCAGCACCAGCGCAACGCTGGAGAAGAATGCGGCGGTAGCGACCGCAAACAGGCTTCTCTCTGACTTAGGCTCACCCGGAAGCACGTTAAGCTGGATGATGCCGAACCAGATCGCGAAGTTGGTCAGGGTCTGCGCGCCGAGCGCGACCGCCATACCGATCAGGTCGATGGAATGCATGAACATAACGAAACCGGTGATCAGCAATCCGGTGCTACCTGCAAGCAGCACGAGCAAGCGGGTCTGGAAGGGCAGCAGCGCCTCGCCGTACTTGCCGTCATCGAACACCTTGCCGTCTCCGTCAAACTTACCCCGGCGGAACTCTCCCATCTTGCCGAAGAACTGCTTGGCATCCACACCGGTAAGGTTGGTGATCGCGGGGATGGTCACCAGCTTGTTCATCTTGGAAGAAAGGTTGAACACGGACCCTAACCTCAAGCCTACGAACACAACACCCGAGATACCCTGCAGGAACATGGTGATCGCGAACCAGCGGGCAGCGGAAACGATGATCACCGGCATCTCCAGGGTGGTCCTGACCCAGCCTACTTCATCCACGCGCTTGGCAAAGAGCGGGGCGCACACGGCATAGTAGAGCACCGGCACAAAGATCATCCACGGCAGCAACCCGGCAAGGCCTTCGAAGGAGCTGATGTTGGCAACCATGGCAAACGCGTTCTCGATCAGGGAGATCGCGCCGATCGCCAGGCCGATGTAGAAGAACCCTAAGAGGAACATGTTCAGCTTCACGCCGAAGCCGACATTCGGGCTGGAGAAGATATTGCGCCACTTGAAACGCATCATATCCATGAAACCGGCTGCCCACTTCGGCAGCGGATTATAGGCGGTTTCCAAAGTATGCTCTGCGCCGTGCCCAAGCTTGGCTCCGGAGAAGTTCATGACGTGGAACCCGAGCTCGGTGACGGAGGAAGCCTGCACTTCGTCTTCGGAAGTATCGAAGGTGTCGGTCTGGGCGATCAGGTACGGACGGCACAGGTAGTTGTGTCCGGCGCCGACAGACTTGCCCAGGAACCCTAAGAGCCACTCCACCTTGGTCCAAAACACATCCTCGCCGATGCTGAAGAGCTTGGTACCCAGGGTATAATCCTTCATGAATACATAGGTATAGATGAAGAGCATGCCCAGTCTCGGGTACTTCTGGAACATATAGGCGGCGTAAAGCAGGCGCTTGGCCTCCACGCTCTCCACTTCCGTGTCCGCGTCATAGGAGCCCATGACGAATTCTTTCAGGTTCAGCTCACGCAATCCGAACTCACGGCGGTACACGTTCATCTGGTTCATGAGGTCGAAGACCAGGGCGCTGGCGCACACTGCGCGAGGCGCCTTGCCCTTGGAGATATCATTGTGCAGACGGGACATCACGATGTCATGGTTCAAGGCCAGGCGTCCGTTCTCGACCTGGATGCCGGTCATGGTGTTGAGCCTGCCGACCATGTAATCGTTCAGGTGCGGATGGGTCTCGAGGAACATCGCCAGCTTCCTGGGAGAATCCAATCCGGCGCGGTACGCAGCCGGCAGCAGCCCCACCAGATCGGCCAGCTGGCCGAAATTGCTCATCCAGATGAAACGGTAGAAATACTTCACATAATACTCTTCTGCGATGCGGTCGATCGCCAGCTTGGTATCGTAATCGAGCTCGTCAAAGGTCTTACCCTTGGCCTTAAGCACCAGGCCCTCCTGCGCGATAGCCTGCTGCGTCCTCGCGGGAAGGATACGGATATCCATCCCGGGGACACCGTCAGCCTTGAACATCTTGAGCAGCTGGCTGATGAAATACCACTTGCGGATCTTACGGTTGAGCAGGCCTTCGCGGATGGTCTTATATACCGTCTGGCAGCGATGGTTCATCCAGAAGGTCTCCAGCGCCTGCTCATCGAAAGGCTTGGCCGGGTTACGGAACACGCGGTACGCCGGGGAGCGGGAATCGTGCAGGTCCTCTACAAACTGCTCCCAGGTGTAATAATCGCGGTAGGTGACCTGGCCGCCGACGATCTTGGCGTACGGCTTGCGCAGGCCGTCCGGCCCGAAGCGCTGATTCTCCTCCGAATACTCCACGAACATGAAGATCACGTCCATGAGCTTGGAGGTCGCCGGAGCATGCGTCCGCATCCAGACGAAATCCCCGTTGTTCACATGCTCGATGAACTCGCGCAGGTACTTATACTCCGGCGCGAAATCCAGGCGCAGCTTGGCGGCAGTGGTCAGGCCTTCGGTAGCGCCCTGGGCAGGGATGACGAAATCATTCCAGCCGTATTCTCCCCGTTCGCTTGCGCTAAAGGCGCGGTCGAAATAAGGAGCCAGGTCATACGGGTTATACGGCAGGTCTCTCGGCAGGCCGGTCACCGGATCCACATCCAACAGGGCATACTCATCACCCACCATCAGGAACTTCAATCCGGTCGCCTTGGCTACCAAATGCAACGACTTATCCGCCGCATCCATGGCCACCATGAACGTCATCAGGTTCGCCACCAGGCCGAAGGTATAGGCAAAGAAAGGATGCACGCCGTTGACGAAGACCGTGTTGATCACCCAGGCTGCACCCGCCGCCATGACAGGCTGCAGGAAGATATACGCAAAGTAGGCAATGACACCTGCGGCAATAAAACGCACCGAACCATAGAAGAATCCGGCCACTTTGGCGCGGGAATAGGTACGCTCATCGGTGAAATAATTTCCATTCGCATCCTTATGCTTGCTCTCCGCATAGAAGACACCGGACACGTAGTTGCGCAGGCCATACCAGAGGGCGGTCAGGCCGCCGTACCAGACGACCATGTACGAGATAGAGATGTACAGACCGGCGCGCATGATACCGTAGATACCGGTCAGAGGAGCAACCACCCCTTCCGCTCCGAACAAGGAAGCGGCCCACGGCACCACGTGCGCATAGGCGATGAAGGAGTACATGATGAACAAGGAGAGCAGCGCGATGTGGAAGATATTGCTGAAATACTGCTGCGGATTGTCATTACCCCATGACCAGAACTGGCGGAAGTAGGTCTTGAAGCCGGGCGCCTTGATGAAATTGAACATCCACAAGTGGGAAGAAGCCAGGATAAGCGCGGACCCGATATGGGAGAAGCCGGGAACGAAGAGCAGCGCCGCGCCGATACCCGCAGCCGTCCACACCACCTTGTTCATGAACGCACGCTCGCGCTTGACCTGCATCGCCGCGTGATAGATCGCCGGGTCATGCGCGGCTTTCGCCACGGCCTTTTCGCCCTTGAAGATATAGATCAGGCCGATCACGGTCGCGGAAAGGAGCAATCCGCCGGTCCAGAGGCCTACCGACTGGTAAAGCGCAAACGGCAGGTTAAGGTTATTATAGGTGATGGCCGCGATATTGTTGAGGGCCGCCGGGATCCAGAAGGTCATCCAGGCAGAGGTGGTCAGCGCTCCGAAGTACGCGCTGGAGATAAGCACCACGGCGTTAAGCACGCCCAGCACCACCAGGATCACCAGCAGGATGGGCGCTACCACCATCGGAGAGGTATACTTGGCATCGACGAACTTCACGAAGTAATTCTCCACGAAATCCTTGGGAGAAGGATCACGGCGGTCATTATTACATTCCTTATAATACTCGCCCTTGACTTCCGCCACATTAACCTTGACCATGAACTCCAGGATCTTGGTCAGGGAAAGCACGCGGCGCACCAGAGACCAGCGGCGGGCGGCGTTGCGTAACCACTTCCACTTCAACGGGCCGAAGGTACCCAGGCTAAATTTCTTGAGGATCTCCTCGGAATTGCTGAAGTTATCGCGCAGCTCCTGGCGTGCCTTCTTGAATTCCTCGACCACCTTCGGATCGATCATATCCGCAGCGGCAAAAAGCTCGACCTGTGCGTCGGTCACGATGCTAAGGTCCTCGATCCTCCAGCTCTTGCCGAGAATAGTCTGCGCCGTTCTTCTCAGGACCTCCAAAGTCTTGTAAGGATCGTTCGCTTCCTTAATAAGATCTATGCGATCTTTTTCCGAGCGGGGAACGTACGGTGCAATAACCTGAAGGACTTGGGCCTCAATCTCGACAATCGAAAGACCGCCCAAGGCCGAAGAAGCTTCTGCCCCATACGCGGTTTTTACATAATTTATGACTTCCTCAAGAACAGATTCTTTTCTCTCGGCTTTCACGAGGATATCTTTGAAGTGTGCGGTGTCCATCGATGAGGCACTGCTCGAAAGAAAAGCCATAACCTCCGCACGGGAAGCATCACCAAGATTCAAGAAGCTCCTCACCTCAGCCAGGATGATCGCAACCTCCTCAATTGCCGATACAGCCCTTGACTCTCTCTGCCCCAATACGATGTGATTAATTTCGTGGGTCAACTCAAGGCCAAGCAACGGCACGCACGCGAGCAGCCTCCTGTCGAGCGTAATCTCTGCCATGGCATCACCCTTAGCCGCCGCTTCCCTGACTTCCGCCAGCCTCAAGGCATTCTCTACGATCCGCAGGGCAAATCTAAACGGTGTTGCCGAATAACGTTTCGCGAGAGCACCCAGCACTCTTTCGATCTCACTCTTTAAGATGTCCTTTTCGGCGTCAGTCAAAGCTGAATTGGAAATCGCCTCTTTCCAATCTCCGCATATCTCCACCGACAAAAGCTCCCCCTCTGCCCCAGCTGCCGTCACAACAATCGCTCCAGCATTCTTTTTGCCGCGCTCAATCGACGGGCGATTTTTCGGGCTCTCCAAGAAAGCTAACGCATCCTTTGCGCGCTGGCGGATCAATTCGCCATGGTCGGGATCAGCGATGACCGCATTGAATATGGAGACCAGCCAAGACTTCTCCGTCTGCATCTCGAGAATGAGTAGCGCCTTCCAACGATTGAAGATATCCCCGGATTGCAAAGCAGCCGATACGAGAAATGCGCTTACCGATCCGCGCTTGATCATCCATAATGCGTCCAAGATATCATCTCTAATCCTGTCATCCGACTCTTTCCAGTATTTTCTCATCAGATCAGGAACGGCAAGGGTCGTATTAAGCGATGCAAATATCCTGTATCCCCACGCCCGTAACGTGCCAAAAGGCATATAGGCGAATATGGTCCCGATTGAGAACCACATCAACCCCTTGACCCCGAATCTTCCGAGCTCCTTCCTGAATTCCGCCAGGCTGGTATCGTTGATCGCCTTAAGCGAGAGACAAAGCACCGCCCACGGAATAAGCAGCAAGCACGCAATGATCGGATGCGCATACAAGAAAACCTGGATCTTATTCATTATCGCCGCAATATCAGCGAAGAATATATTGAACGGGACCACACTCAAGAGACGGGAAGATGCCTTCCTATCCTTCAACCACTCATCAACAGTCCCTATCTTTTCTCCCCGCACATAGTTAAAGAACTCTTTCCCGCGGCCGGAATTCAACTCGGCGCTTATATCGCTGAAGAGGCTTTTGATCTCAGCATGCTCCGGTTCAAGGGCCCAATCAGGATCGCTGGTAACTTCCGTCACATCTCTGCCCTTTTTATTACGGTTGAAGAAGCTCAAGACCAATAATGCGAACGGGATCAACATGGTTAACGCAAACGCGCTTCTTAGCACCGCCTTCATCACCGCCGCCTTGGTCCCCTTCGGCTCCGGAACCTCGCTCTTTGCCGCCGGATGATGCTCCAGGTATCCGTATTCGGGGGTGGCGAACTCGCGCTGACCGGTCTTCTTGTTGATGAAGATGGACCGCGCGGAGTACTTCGGATCATGACGGTTGGTGAAGAACGCCGGGTCGCGCTCGTATTCAGCCGGATAGACCGTGTACACTTCCATCGCGTCCACGGAGCCGTTCACATTGGTGCGATACGCATCGCGCCCGTTCAGGGAGAAGCCCTGCGTACCGTCCATGTAGTAATTATGCGCGCCGGTCGCGGGATCAAATTCGGTGTAAAGCTTGTAGGAACGGCTGCCGCGCAGCTGTCTGTCGGCCGGGATACCTGCCTGGGCGCCGATGTCGTAGGCGGCTACACCCATCAGGATGCTTCCGTGGATCTGGCCGTACTCGCCTGCCAGCCCGGTATCCGCCACGATCAGTGCGCTCGGCTTGACCGCGCGGGAGAAGGTGGTCATCTTGCCGTCATCGTACTTCTTGACGTAGTTCACGTCGTTGGCCGGGTTGCCCTTGTTGTCGCCGAAGATGGCGAGCACGGGGAGCTTGCGCGCCGGAGCGTCCTTAGTGATAAGCAATCCGCGGTACACCGCAAATGACTCCTCGTCTCCCCTGGCCAGGGTGCCGTTCCTCAATCCTTCCACAACCTCGGCGAGATTGGTCGCCTGCACTGCCTTGCCGGCCTTGACCGTGGTCACGTAGTACCCGCGGGAGAGGATATCGTTGATCCTGGCCTTGGTATAATCCTTGACCTCGCTATCCAGCACGGCCTTGACCGGGTTGACCCTGATGGAGGCGACGACCTTGCCCTTGAACGCGGAATTCTCTTCCTTTTCCCCGGCCTTGGTGGAGATCAGGTCCACCTTGGCGTTGACCCCCTGCTCCATTACCACTGCCTTGACCTTCGCACCGCCGAAAGTCGCGTCAAAGGTCGAAAGCTTGATCCCGGTGTTGGTGCCCTTGGAGAAGTCTCCTGTCTTCAGCGCCTGCTTCAGGTCCTCCAGGGACTTGAAGCGTACCACGAACCCGTCCTTGTTCTCGAAGCTCGGGGCCTCGTTCGCCGCGAACGTGGTGCTCGCCAGGACCTTGCTCTTCTTGCCGATAAGCTGCACATTGGTCTCCTGGCCGTTGCTGATGGTCACCAGCTTGTTGCGCTCGGCGCCCTGCACTGCATCTTCGACCGTGATGCTCATGCCGGTATCGCGCAATCCGGCGAAATTCTTGGCCGCCACAGCCTTGGTGATCGCTTCCAGGGAATCAGCCTGGTAGATCTTGCCCTGGACAGGCGCGCCGGGAGCGGCCGGGGCGGAGAACCAGGCGAACTCGTAGACCTTCTTGCCGTTGGCATCCGCGGTCTTGATATCAAAGGTGGTCTGGGTGCCGTCCTTGTCGATGATCAGCATGAAGGCGCGGGTAACGGAGTTGGAAGCCTTATCCAGCTCGATCATGATGTCATACGTGCGGCCTTCGGCATCCGCCACCGGCTTGTCAAAAGCCTTGACCACCCATCCGGTAAGCGCGCCCTTGGTGCCGGTCGCGGGATTGACGGCAAAGACCTCAGAGTACGGCTTGCCGGTGTAGGCGGCGCGGATATCGGTCAATCCGGCAGGCACGGTGCCGCGGACCGCTTCGATCCGGTCATCCGCCGCCACATCGCCAAAGTACACGCGCTCGATCTCATTGCCGTTCTCATCGATGGTCACGATCGAGTTGCCCTCCTTAACCAGGGCCTCCCTGTCGGTCACGATGGACTTGTGCGGCATGTAATACCCGTATCCCTTGTCCGCCACCACCACGAAGTAGTTGTTGGTCCGCAGGGCCGCCAGCGCCGCGCGGCCGGCATCGGTGAATTCGACCACCGCGTCATTGCCGGTCAGGTCCTTGAGGCCCTTGACCTTGAAGACGTTCTTGCCTTCGGCGTTCTTCTCGATGGAAAGATGCAGCTTGCCCGCGCCCCAGCCTTCCTTCGAATACAGGGCCTTGAGGATATCCTCGGCCAGGGTGATGCTCAGCTTCTTGTGGGCGGCATCCAGGGCGTTGATACGGCCCAGGCCGGCCATCTGGCTGGCGTAATCCTTCGGGAAGGTCACCGGAGTACCGTCCACGGTGATGATCGTCTGCGTGCCTTCCGCCTTCGCCTGCACCCTGCCCTGATTTCTGACGATGAAATCCACGAATCCGGCTTCATCGAGGAACAGGTTACCCGCAGGAGTGGCGACCGTAAAGCGCGCCTTCTGGATCTCTTCCATCCTGGCGATACCCTTCTTGCCGAGGGTAAGGTTGCCCTTGACCTTGCCGTTCTGATCCACGATCACCATGCGCAGCAGGTCCTTACCGGCTTCGTCCTTCTGGCCCATAGCCTCGCCCCGGATACGCAGGCCCTTGGCGCCTTCCACATACGCATTGAGCTCGTCCATGGAGATCGCACGGCCGTTCACCAGGCCCGCGCCCTTCAAACCGGCGATGGTCTGCTTGTACGCCTCGATGCCCGGCTCGACGACCACCGGGTATTTGAGCGCGCCGAACTTCTTCAGGGCGGCAGCGCGCGGCAGCACCAGCGCCTGGCCGTCGGCATCAGAGATCTTGATCTGCTTATTGGCCTCGGCGATGAAGACGAAATAGCCGTCCTTGGTCTTGGTGATCCCCTCCGCCTTCAATTCGGCGGGGGTCATGGAATCCAGCTGGCGGGCGGCGGTGAATTCTTTATAGGTAAGCCCTGCGGGAAGCTTCGCATCGATGAAGATGGCGACACCGGCGTGCTTCTCGTAGAGTTCGATGAGCTTGGCGGCGGCCGGGCCCCAGATGAAGCGGTCGCCGGTCAACGTGCGGGTGGAATGCGTGGTAAGCGTGCCGTCAACGGTAACTTCCGGAGGACCCTGAGAGGTCTTCGGACGCAGCTGATCGAACATCGCCGGCAGGGTCGTATCGGCGATCCCCGGCAGGGCAGGACGCTTGGACTTGCCGAAGGAAGCCACCGGGCCGAAGGTCATACCGTAGCCGTCGAACATCTTGCCGGTGCGGATCCAATTCATGCCGTAATGCACCTCGACCCCGGTATCGTCCACGCACGGCACGGGCAGCCCGAGAGTGAAGATCAGGGAGCTGAGGTCATACTTCTGGTTGTTGGCGCCTTCCGCCTTCACGTAGATATCGCTGGGCAGCTCGACCTTCACGAAGGAGGACCCCTTGAAGGACTGATCCCCGGCGTACATGGCGCGGGCGCCCACGGAGGTGGTCACGTCCCTGCCGGAGAGGAACCCGACCTTGACCTGGCCTTCGGCTCCCACGTAAGGATAGAACTCCTTCGGCGCCCAGACCGAGGTATCATATTCCGGCCGGACGAACACATCCCACTTCCATCCGGCTTCCTTATCCTCGCGGCCGAAGGCAAAGCTGGTGTAGATCAGGCGTTCCTTGACGAAGATATCCCTCGGCAGGAGCACTTCCTGCCCGTCCTTGTAAGAGACGAGCTTCACGTTCTCTTCGGTGCTGGTGAACTGCGCGCCGCCGGAGAGCTGGACGAAGAACTTGTTGGCCAGTTCGTCGCGGATGTGCAGGTCATGCATGTGGATGACGCCGTTGCCGTCAACGGAGGCGTCCATATAGCCGACATACCCCATGGACAGGTCGCCCTTGGCATAGGCCACGTTATCGAAGATGATGAACCGGCGGTCGTTCCACTTGGTGGTGGTCCCGTCCCCGTTGTCGCGGTACTGCACGCGGTCGGCGTACCCGACCACAAAGGCGTTCATGGCATTCTCGCCCAGAGGAGTGCGGATACCCACGCCGCGCTGATGGGTCGCCGGGGTGCCGGTATACTGCAGGGAGATGCTGTAAAGGTCGATCTTGGAGCCGAGCGCCTCGAACACGGAAGTCGCCTTGGCGCTGTTGCCGAGGTAATTGTCGTTAAGGTAGCTGCCGAGATATCCCTGCGGATTCTCGGATTCGATAAGCTCCTTGAACTCCTTCTCGGTGAAGAGCGGCAGCTGCGGATAACGCGCCTGCAGCGCCTGGCCGGATTCGCGGATCATCTTCGCCTGTTCGTAGAGGGCCGTTCTCATGCGCTGGGCGTCCATGGAGCGGTCGGCCACGGCGCTGGTGGAATCAAAGGCGTTATCGCGGGCATCCATGAAACGGTAAAGGTTATCGATCTGCTCATTGATGCTCGTGGTGCGGTTATTAAGATATTCGGTGGCTTTCTCGAGGTTCGCGCCGTTCTCCGCCACCACCTTGTTATAGTAATCTATGGCTCCCATCATCTCCTTGCCGTCGACCACTGCGCCGCCCTGCAGGAGCTTCTGGCGCAGCGCCTCATACTCCTGCGCGGTGGTCAGGGTGGACTGGGTCGTGGCAACATACGTCTGGGCGTTGGAAATGGAATCGGTGCCGGTGCCGTTGAGCTGCGTCAGGCGCGCGGTGGAATCGGTGATCCTGGCATCCCAGTAAGGCACTGCCTGCTGCAGCTGATCGCGGTAGGCATAGGCTTCGTTGAGCTTGCCCGTCCAATACGCGACCCCATTGGCGTCTCCGGCGTTCTGGGCGTTCTGGAGCCTCGTCTGCAGGCCCGGGATACCCCACTCGGTATCCGTGGTCACCTTGGTCAGCTCGTTACGGGTGGTCACGGACTGGGCGCGGTTCCATTCGATGCTGTACTTGGTGGAGGCGCCTGCGGTCAGGGTGTCACGCTCTCCGGTAAGGTTGTTCAGGCCGCGGGTCGCGCTGGTGACATTCGCCTGGGCGGAAGCAACGCCCTGCTGCGCGGAAGAAAGCTTGGCGCGGGCATAGGTTACGCCGTTGGCGGCATCCGTTACCTGCCATCCGGCAGCCTGCAGCTGCGCTTTACCCCACTGCGCATTCGCCGCATACGGATCTTTATGCCAATCACCCACGGTGGAAACCGCCGCCTGGCGATCCTGCCAGTTCTTAAGCCCGTTGCGCGCATCGGTCACGTCGAGGTTCAGGTCGGGGCTCACCGCGGTGTTGCCCGCTTCGAGCTGCGTGATGCGGTAATTGATCTTGCCGACTTCATAACGCAGATCGAAGACGTCGCGCAGCGCGCCGCCGGTCACGTGCGCCGGGGTGCCGTTGACGCCATAAAGCTGCTCGGAGTAATACTTGATCAGAAGCTCGTTGTTGCTCTGGCGGGCCTGGGCCAGCTTGGCGCTTAAGTCGGTGACCTTGGCATTCGCCTGGGTCAGCAGCCCGTTATTATAGGTAAGGCCTTCCTTCTCCTTGGCGATCTCCTCCGCGATACGTCCTTCGGCGCGGGTCAGGTTCTGCTGGGCAGCCGCCAGGTTCTGGTCGACGCTCGCCTTGTTATCCTCGCTCCACTGCTTCTGCTGGGCGGCGTTGGTCTCAAGCGCGATCTTGTTCTGCGCGTCGATACGGACCTTTTCCTGCGCGGTCGGGATATCGCGGTAATACCCGTCTGCCAGCTTGGCCTTGAGCGCGCGCAGTTCCTTGACCTTGTTGGCCAGCGTGCTCATCTGGCGGAAATATTCGCGCAATCCTGCGTTAAGCTCATCGTGGGACGCCGCAGCCGCTGCCGCGCGCGCCGGAGCGGGAACGATCTTGCTCAGGTCGATGACCTGCTCCCCTTCCATGATCCCGCCGACCGGAGGAGCGGCGACCGCGATACGCTTGCCGTCCTTGACCACATAGCCGAAGATATCCTCTTCCTTGAGATTATTGGGATTGGACACCACCTCTTCGACCCCGCTCGCATATTCCAGGAACGCCGGGGTCACCTTGCCGTCTTTGGCGGTCCGGGTATACGCCGCATCCCACACCTTGTTGACCTTCGGCCCGAGTACCACGGTCTCATACGTGTCACCGAGATTGACGCTGACCCTGTCGCCTACGGTCGTAGCCGCGCTGATCCGGGCCAGTTCGGCCGCATCGACCGCCTTAGCGCCTTCGCCCTGACGGAAGGTCCAGGCAATGGCCTGCGGAACGTTCACGGTGATCTGGCGGACGAACGCGAACGGCCTATCCCCCGCCTTGGTCTCAAACGCGCTGTTGCGCGCGGTCGCGGCGTCAAAGGTGATCATTTCGCCTTCGGCAAAGGTAAGGTCGAGCTTGATCTTGCGCTCTTCGCCGTTCAACCCGGTCACTACGTATTCGGCGGTATACTTCTCCCCGGCCTTCGCCTTCTCCACTGCGACCGGCTGCTGCAGTCTCATGAACGCCTTGCCGGTGTTCGCGAAGGAGACGTGCTGGATACCGGTCTTGTTCTCCTGCATGAACTGACGGATCAGAGGCATCTTAAGGCTGAAGGTACCCACCGCGCCGCTGTCCGGATTGATGGGCGCCATGGTCATCTTGGGGTTGCCCTGGGCGTCGAACACAAAGGCGCTGTTCTGTCTCTGCGGCACCATGCCATAGAACATGGCCGGAACCTCTTCCATGGTCTCCGACACCTTCACGGCGTTGCCCAGGATATCCGTCTGCGCGCCGAACCCTTCGATCGCGCCGCGGAAGATGGCATCCATCTTGCCGAAATCCTTGACGCTGGCCACCTTCATCAACTTGACCGGATTGGCCTCCTCGTCTGCGGCGGACTTCCAGGGCCAGAGGTTCAACGCCTTCAGATACTTCTCGGTCTCGAAATTATTGGCGGTCCTGACCGCGTTGGAGGCCTTGGTCTCGTCACGGTAGAACATATTGACCCGGGAGATGACCTCGGAAGCCCCGTTCTTCAGGTTGTAACGGAAGATGGTCTGCAGATGCGTATTGAGATCCATCTTGATCCAGTAAGAATAGTCGCCCTTCTGCTCCGCGAGCTTCTGGCGGCGCAGTTCCGCTCTCTGCGCATCCAGCGGCTGGCGCTCCTGCTGCAGCTGCGCGACCTGCTTCTGCACGCGGGCGGAAGACTTCTTCTCGCCAAGCTTCTTAAGCTCGCGGTCAATCTTGCCGATCTTCATATCCAGGTCTTCGATCTTGCCGTCGTACTTGGCGTTCGGCTCTTCCCCGGTCACGGCGCGGCGGTACGCTTCCATCTGCACGCGGGAAGGCACGTACACCGCGGTGTACTCCTTCGGCAGTTTGCCCTGGAAGGCATGCTCGAGGAAGCTGTTGAGGCATTCGCCGAAGAGCCTCATGTCATAGAAATCGGATTCTCTCTTCTGGGTAAAGGCGTTGACCCCGTCCTTAGCAGCGATGGTCGGGAAGTACGCATAGGTGCCGTATTTGGTCTGGAGCAGGTATACCTTATCCCCGAAGAGGGACGCGTTCAGGATCACGTTGGGCAGGATATGCTTGAGTCTGTGCTCGAAATCGACGCCTGCCTCCACTTCGACCAGCCACACATCGACTCCCACCTTCATCTTGTTGCCCAGCTTCAGCTCGGCGATCAGGGCATTAAGACCGAAGAAGGAGCCTTTATCCTTGGCGATGAACCCGCCCTCGCCGACACCGATGTTGTGGCCGAAGAGGGTGATACCGATGCGGCGCAGCTGCTCATCCTTGGGCAGCGGGATGATGATGCCGCCCACGTCCTTCAGGTGGCGGGCCTGCGGGAGCTGCCAGAGGGTGGTGAAGTCGTCATAGAGCGCCAGGGAAGCCAGCACCATATTGGTCATGCTCATCTCTTCGGTCACGAACCCGTAGATGATCTGGATGGCGTCCGTCAGAGGCGCCAGGTCTCCGCCGATCTGCACCCCGAAGTTGATATCGTTGACCTTGCCGAAGGAGACCAGGGTGTTGGCAAAGCCCTTCTCAAAGCCCATGTACAACGCCGCCAGCTCGCTCTTGTTCTTGGACTTGGTATCCTTGACCAGCTCGAAGAAGGTGTTGCGCAGGTTGATGAAATTCGAATAAAGCTCGCTGAAGGCAGCCTGGGAATAGGTCAGGTCGAGGTAGATCTGGCCCTGCTGATTGAGCATGTGATTTCTGGTATACGCTTCCACCGCGGCCACGTTCGGGGCAGTGGCGGCTTCCAGGCTCTGCAGGTCCTTATCCAGGAACGCGGCGATGACGCCCAGGGCCTCCTTATCGGCGCCCTTCTTCTGCATCGCCAGGGTGACCTTATCCTGCAGCTGCTTCGCCTGGCTGATCAGGTCGGTACGAAGCGCCGCGAAGGCAGCCGTAATATCGGCCGCGGATTTGGCCCGGGTATTGCCCATATCCTGCATATAGTTGCGCAGGCCTTCCAGGCGGCGGCTCTCGTCCTTCAGGTACGCGGCGAAAAGGCCGGTGACCTCATGCTCTCCGGCGAAATAGGTACGGTCGAGCGCGGTCACGAGCGCGGCATCCAGGGAGATACCGGCAAAGGAATCCGCGGCAATACCCTGGTTCATACGCGCCAATGCCTGCTTGCGCGCATCGAGCTGGGCCTGCTTTTTCTCCAGGGCCAGCGTGGCTCTCGAGAGCTCACGGTCGATATAGGAAAGCTTGGCTTCTCTCTGGGCGATGGTCGCGGCATCGGACGCGGCGGCGATCTGGCCTGCCGGCACGGAGATGCCGTACTTGGGCGCGGGAGCGATACCCTTCCACTGCTCCTGCATCGCGGCATAGACCTTCTTGCCGTACCAGCCCCATCCGTCGTCATTGCCCTTGCGGGAGTTATCCTCGAAGCTCATGAACAGCGCGGACATGCCCAGCTGACGGGCCTCTTCATACACGCGGCGTACCCGGGTAAGCTGGGTCTCTTCGCCGGTGGTCGACTGCGCGCCGTGCTCCGCGAAGTACATGGGCATGGTCTTTCCCGACTTGGCGGATTCTCTCTGCCAGGCCGCGACCAGCTCGCCCACACCGCGGTAGCTGTTGATGCCGACCATATCCACGGAAGTACGGGCCACCGCTTCGAAATGATCCGGTACGTCGCCGATGACCACGGAGACCTTGGCTTCCCTGCCGAAACGCTGATGCATCTTCCTGGCTTCCTCGTCCACGGTATCGAACCAGGCCTGCACCGGCTTTCCGGTCCACTTGGGATAATTGTGCGCGAAATTGTATTCGTTGCCGAGCTCGAAGACTAAGGTGGCCTTGCCGCGGGCGATCGCCAGGGCCTGACGCATATATTCAAGGTAATTGCCCTTTTCGATGGTGATACGGTCGCTTCTGACAGGAACGGTATTGCCCCAGAACTGGGTCAGGTTGTCATACGCATAGTCATTGAGGACCATGCCGATGAAGACCGTATCGGCTTTTCCGGAATCGATGATGGTCTTGAGGAGATTGAGGTCGATAGGATAGTACGTGCGGACTGCGTTACCGATAAGGGCATTGACATCGGAGTGGGTGAAGGTTTCGGCATCGATGGTAAGGCCGTAGAAAGGCTTGCCGTTGACGAGTACCTGGAAGCCTTTGGTCGAGAACACGGCCGGAGGAGCCAGTCCGGTGGTCGGGGTAAGCGCTACAGGCTTCTTGGAGATCTCGGTCGCGGATGCCACAGTGCCGGCTGCCGCGGGAACTCCCGGACGGACCGCAGAAGCCGCCGCCACTGCCGGCTGCTGGCCGGACACAGGCTTGGAGGCCGCTGCAACGGCAGGCGCTGCAGGTACCGCAGGAGCGGCCGGAGCAGCTTCAGCTGCCTTGGCCTGCAGGGACGTGACCTGGCCGCGAAGCGCTTCAATGGCCTTGGCGCGATCTGCATGGCGGCGCTGAGAATCGGTAATGGTCTTCTGGATCCCTGCGATCTGCGCATCGAGATCCTTACGCTGCTGCATCTTCTGCGCCAGGATCCTCTGATGATCCAGCTGCCACATCAGCTCTTCTTCCTGCTCATCCATCGCGCGGGCAAGGGCATTTTCCGCGTTATAAAGGTCATTGTCAAACTTGGGCGCCGCAACTGCCGGCGCGGCAGCCACCACAGGAGCGGGAGCAACCGCAGGCGCGG
>CAZAPM010000005.1:93472-95745 GCA_964487475.1 uncultured Planctomycetales bacterium | reverse complement strand
TTTTCACCCTGGCGGATCTCGAAATGCAGCATGTCGCCGACTTCGCTGGCGTTGCCGCTGCGGCCGACAGTAGCTACCTGCTGGCCGCGCGCAACGCTTTCCCCTGCCTTTACTACATTCTTCTCGTTATGCGCATAGAAGCTTACCGTTCCGTTGGCGTGCTCGATCATCACCACATTGCCGTAATAGTTGGTGTCATATTCACCGGCGAAACGGACCTTGCCCGCATCCACCGCATACACCGGGGTGCCGGCAGCCACGCGGTAATCTACGCCCTGATGGGTCCTCTCCCCGTTACCGCGGCGCGCGCCGAACATATCGCGGGTGGTAAGGGCAAAAGGAACTTTGACCGGCGCATTCTGCACCATCGCTTTTTCCGCATCGGTGTACAGACCGCCCGCGAGATCGATGCCCTGCATCTGGGTCTTGACGATATTCGCCCCGCGGTTGAACGCCCTGAGCTGGCCGCTCGGGTCGCGCTTGATCACGTCGTCAGCGGAAGGATAGATATTGGCGGCGCCCACTTCATCGAAGATCTTCTTGCCGATCTCGGTCCTGAAGAAAGTCGCCAGCGTGACACCGGACATCTTGTAATCTTCGCCCACCAGGTACACCGTAATGCTGTTCGTGGAAGAACCGTTCCGGATCTGAACCTCTGCCGGCAGCTGGGATGCCGCCACTTTCAGGTGGCTGGAAAGCACGTCCGTCAAGGTCGCCTGGCCGGGATTGGTCACCGTCAGGGAAACCGCCTTGCCGTTATACTGCGCCGAGATCTGGTAGGTACCGTTAGCCTTGAGCGGGAAGTGACGGCCGTGCGCCGCCAGGAACGCTTCGCGGCGGGCTTTGGCATCGTCGAAGCCGTACTTCTTGCCCAGCTCATACAGCGCCCCTTCAAGCTGCTTCGCGGTCGGGATCCCCTTGAACTGGGGATTCAATCCGTATGCCGCGGAGCGGTTCTGCACGTGCCAGGCGATGATCGACTGGCCCTTGAGCATGGCCGAGCTCGGGAAGCTGGAAAGCACGTTGACCCACAGCTGCTCTTCGGTCATATCCATCGGGGATACGCGGATGCTGCGTGCTTCGTTCCTAAGATCGTTCACGCAGTTGAACAGGTAATGCTGGGCGGCTTCGCGGCTAAGCTGCGAATCGGAGGCGATCTCATGCCAAGGCATGTGCTTAAGTTCCGGCTTGGCATCCTTCAACGCTTCGCACACATCCTTGCCCAGCTGGAAATCTCCCAGGGTGGCCTGGTCCAAACGCGCCTGATCGAACATCTTGCAATAGAGGACGCCCGCATCCTCTTCGAAATCGGAATATCCGTAACCATTGGCCAGGCCAATGCCGACCACGCTTAAGGCCATCAGGCCGGCGATACCGGCAACCTTATATACTGCTTTCTTATTCCTGATCCCGACACCGAGGGAAAGCAAGGAAGCCAGGCCGATCGCTCCCAGCGCAACCGCGCCCTTCGTGCCTACGGACGCTTCGCGGCCGGTTTCATAATATTTGGAGCCGTCCAGAGCCGCCTCGTCATGCTTGTCGAAAGCCCTCTGGAACACATCATCGGAACCGGCGTTCTGATCATCCGCCGGGGTCCCGGCCAGCGCTGCGGCAGAAACCAGCATCGCCGCGGCAGCCACGAGGGCCACCTTGGTGCCGGTGGAAAGTCCTTTTTTCAGGCCGGCGGTAGGATTCTTTCCGGCCAGGTCAGGCAGCAGCTTCACCAGTTCCGCGGCGATCTCAGCTTCTTCCTTCTCCACTGCCGCTACTGCCGCATCATACGCCTGCTTTGCCGCAGCTGCGTCAGCCTTGGTGCCCTGGAACTGCTGCCACGCCAGTTCGATCTTGGAGATCGCCGCTTCCAGCACCGCGGCCCGGTACACCGCACCCTTACGCGCCAGGTAGGAATCCGTATCCGCGGTCGCGACACCTTCCAGCACGGTGGCGTTGGCAATGGACTTAAGCTCGAAATCCTTCAGCGCATCGCTAAGCTCTGCCATCTTGGCCGGAGTACGGATGTCTTTTACCATCTGGCCGATCTTGGCGATGATCCTGGCGCGCAGGGCGAGAGGATCGGAAGAGCCTTCCCCGCCTTCTGTCACGACCATGGTCTTCTCGACAAAAGCCACCAGGCCGGAGATGAACTGCGCATCAACCTTATCGATCTCCAGGGCGCGGCCGATGCGCGCGTAGATCGAACCCTTCATCAGGTCGAAGACCTTATCCAGTCTCTGCTCAAAGGTCGCCTTCGGATTCTCCTCCAGCCAATGCTT
>CAZAPM010000005.1:77809-93372 GCA_964487475.1 uncultured Planctomycetales bacterium | reverse complement strand
TCATCGATCAGCTCCGGAGCCTTATTCTGCTGCGCTTCGTGCGATTTGCTGATCAAGTAGATCAACCCGAGCAAGCCGACAAACGCCACCAGCCCGATGATGACCGGCATCGCCGCAGACAAGGTCAGGCCCGCGGTCTTCGCCGCAGGCGCCGCCGCACCAACCAACGGGCCCGCCGCCGCCTTCGCGGTCGCGGCCAGGAAGAGCACGATCAGCGCAACATACTTCGCCAGGCCGGTCGCCACCGCCGCCATACGGGACACGAATCTCGACTTCTTCTCCGCGACCCTGTCCTTGCTCGCGTTGTAATTCTCGTACCAGATGTTCGAAGCGCGGCGCGCAAAATCCTTGTTCAGCTCATCGGCGCTGGGGGCGCGGCCTAAAGATCTCGCCAGAGCCGCTGCCATCTGGTCGCGGGAAGGAAGCGCGTTGATCTCGTTTTCCGCGCGGGAACGGTACAGCACGCGCGCCAGGAAGCAGCCGAACGCCGGGCTGGTCTTCAAAAGCCTGCTTACTTCCGCGGAGTTGTTCATGAGGTCCGCGCGAGCCTTGCCGGTGATCCCCTTCAAAGCGTTCTGCCAGGTCGCACGCTCCACCACCGGCAGCACCACTTTCATCTTCGCACCGGGGGTAAGGATATAATGCCCGTTACCGTTCTTCTTAAAGTTGTTATTGGCCGCCGCAGCCTTGACCATCTCCGCGCCCCAGACCAGACCCTTCGCGCGCGCATACTCTCTGGTGACCGACTCAAGGGAATCACCCTTCTTGATCGTATGGAGCAGCACTTCGGAGCGGGCCGCCTGCGCCTGATCGAGAAGCGCGATGGTGGTGCGCACAAAGACCAGCGCATCGGGCAGAAGCACCTGCCACATCCCGTTCTCCAGCCCACTCGTGCGCAGATCGGATTCCTGGATCGCGGTCGCCATCAGCATATACATCAGGTGCGAATACTTCTTCTCCTGGCCCGGAGCCACTGTATTGCCTGCGAAGAGGTGCGGATCGGTGTGGCGCAGCACCCCATCGACCACGCGGGTAAGATCGGTCAGAGGCATCGTCGCGGCAGTGGTGCGCACATTCGCCAGCGCATCCGCTCCGCCGAGCGCCAGCCCTGCGGCGACAAAACCCATGGTACGCAGCGCCTCGCGGCGGCCGGCGTCAAAACGGGCCTCGCTCTTGGAGGCGGCTTTCATCACCGCTATGCTGCCGGCGCTGATCGCCAGAGCGGCCATACCGAGCGCGAAATACCCGAACGCGAACGCCGCGATACCGAACACTCCCACCACACCCGCCATGACGCGGGGATCGGCGAATCCGGCTTCGTTCCTGCTCACAGCCTTAGGGGCCATCGTCTGCGGGAACTGATACGCGGCGCTGGTCACGATGCCGCGGGTGCCTTCCCTGACCACCGCCCACAGCATCTTCGCCAGCTCATCGGACATACGGATGCAGCCATGGGAAACCGGGCCTTCCTTGCGCCAATCGGAAGGAACGGTGTGGAAATCGAAATTCCTGTTGGTCTTAAGCAGCAGCGCGAGCGGCCCGTAAGGATAATGCGCCTGCCCGTAGCGGATGACCGTATCGGGATTGTTCTTGCTCATCCACCATTCGGGTCTCGAAAGACGATTGATCACGGTAAAATCGCCGGCCGGGGTCGGGGATTCTTTCTCGCCAGTGCCGACCATGAACTCGAAATCACCGATCAGGCGGGAATCCTTGTCATAGATACCGATGCGCAGCGCCCCGGTCTGAGGATTCACCGCCAGGAACGCGCTGTACTGCGGAATTTCCAGGGTACGGCCTGCTATGATCGTGTCGTTCTTAAGGCCGTTAAGCACTTTGATCAACTCGATGGTGGTGTTGAATTTACGGGCGATCTTACCCAGGGTGTCGCCTTCCGCGATCTTATAGGTCTGCGTCGTGGTGGAAAGACAGCAATACACCGCCTGCATGGCGGAATCCATATCCGGAGCCACTGCCGCCGCAGCCTTCTGCGCCGCTTTTACCGACACGGAGGCGAATGCCGCCGCAGCCAGCATGGCCAGGGTCTTCAGGAATCCTCTGCGGTCATGCACCGCAGGCGACATGGTCTTCGCCGCGGTCTCTGTCGCCTTGGCGCCAACCAGCGCGCCCACCTTCTTCTCCCCTGCCTTGCGCGGACGGGCATTGCGCTTGCCGGAAGCCTTCGGAGCGGGCGCGGGAGCCTTAGGCGCAGCAGGAGCCTGCTTCTTCTGCTGTTCCTGCTGCTTAAGCTGCTGGGCCACGAAACCATTCAACCGCGCCTTGCTTATGAAAAGTCCGTTCACGGATTTGTACACTTCATCGGTCGCGCCGCCATCAATGAACGCGCCTTCGACAACGCCCAGGGCCAGAGCCTTCTTGGCGATATCCATACCGTTCTGGCCGACCTGGCCGAGCAACACGCCTTCCGTCTTGATCAATACCACATATCCCTCGCGGGTAATGCCGAGGAAATTAAGCGCACCGGCATCCCAGCCTTTTTTCAGGACGATCTTGCCGTTGACGATGGCCATCGGGCCCATCTGCGCCGCATTCAAGATCACCGCCTTGGCAATCCCCGCCTTGCGCAAGGTTTCTTCAAGATTAACACTGTCTCCCATCCTCTCGAGGGAAAGCACGCGGCAGGCGCCGTTGGAAAGCTGCACGAAAAGACCGTTGCCCTTGATGATGCCGAGCGGATTGAAATCATGATATTCCTTGCCGTCAATTACCAGCCAGCCGGCAGGCTCGATCGAACCGTCATCATTGACCAGATAATAGGAAAGCGGCGCGACCTTGACGCTATCCTGAGCGGGAGCGATACCCACGCTGCGCGGATCAAGTTTAAGGGTGGCGATCGCGGCATCGCTCTTATCATAGGTATATCCGGCGCCGACGCCAAGCACCGCCACGATACCGACGGTCATGCCGGCGACCTTCAAAGCCCTCTGCGCAGACCAGCGGGTGAATTTAAGCGCCGCCAGGAACACGCCTACGCCCATCACGCTGAAGGCACCGGCAACCGCCAGGACCTTCAGCCAGAACCCGTCCACGAACTCTCTTTCGGTCAAGACCGGCGCGTCCACTCCCTGCGCCTGAGCCGCAGCCGCCATCGCGAAAGGCAGTAGTGCGGCCGCACACATCAACGCTTTAGGCGTGTACTTCGTGAGTACCGTTAACGCGGTAGACCGGGATCCGGTCGCGGAAAGCGTAGAGGCGGGAGACAACGGCATCGCGGAAGTTGCCTTCGAGCTCTTCCCAGGAATCAACCCGGCCATTGCGCGTATAAACGTTGCCGGTATCCTCATGAATAAGGAAGAGGCGAACCTTGCCGCTGCCTGATTCACGGCCTGAGAGAAATACTGTTGAATCCTTGATAAATTCGACCATATGATCGAATTCCAGTTCTTCGAATTTGATTGTGCACATTTTAATGCTCCTTTCGTTGTAAAGGGCGCCCCGGCAGAAGTGGTCAGTTCCCCGGAGGTGGGGACTTCTGCGGAGCGCCCATTTACAACATAAGCCGCAACAAAAGCTCTAATTCCTGCCACGGAAGGAAGAGCAGTGTGCGGCTCGTTCACATTTATAGGATTATTGACGGAATTCGCGGTAAACCTGTGATCGGCTACTTCGGGGGAAACAGCAGATTCAGTGGTGGAAACGCCTCTTGCGAGAGCACCAACCGTTGAATTGTCCAGACTGGAAAGCGTAGAAAGGGAACCTGCCGGAGGACCGTGGTTTTTGGGTTCTCCCAACGCCGGATTGCTCGGCATCAGTACTTCAGAACCATTGGCGCGCATCAAGGCGCCAACCCCCGTAACAGGGGCATCCGCGGTATATGCGGCGATACTCTTGGAACCATTGCCTGCATTGCCATTGCTGGCAACCGGGCTTGTTTCACCTGCGATCGGAGCTTCGCTTCCTCTATTATCAGCCCTGCTTTCGGCTGCGTTCGTGGTTCTCGAGGACGCAGAAAGGGCACCTATCGCAATTACACCAAGCGCTACGACCGCGCCTGCTGCTACGATACCACTGGTGACTCCTACTACAACACCTGCAACTACTGTTGTAACTCCAAACACTACACCAAGATATGCAGACCCATTCTGGGCCTTTGCCCCACTGTATGGAACCACGACCTGGCCTTGGGCAAGGCCAGCCGCGATACTACGGCCGCCCGGACCGGCCTGAGAAGGACCGCCGGTCTGAGTGCTGGTGGGGGCTAACTGTCCGCCCAGGTGTGCATCCGTGGCATTGAATTGTGCAGGCAAACCAGGGTTATTAGCCCAGTTAAGGTGGTTTGCGGTCATGGACCCGCTGACCAGGGAGCCCACGATCCGGGTACCACCCGAATTCGAACCATTGCCGGTGCCGTTACCGGTAGATCCGGTAGCCGCAGGCGCCGGGACATTCGTCGCAGGGACCGCAGGAGTGGCGGACATAGGCTGCGGAAGCGAAGTTCCGGTATCCGCGGCCTGATTGTTCATCCTTGCCCATGCTCTGCGGGCCCCGTAGACGGCTAATTTACCTAAATAAAGCAACTGGCGGGCAGACTGGGATATCCCCATCATATCCAGCCTGTCATTGGCAGGAGGAACGGGCTTCTGAGGAGCAAGCCAGACCTCGGCCACGGTTTCCACACCCGTCACCGGATGATCGTTGTTCACCAGCTGGGTGAAGGCCGCATGCCGGTCAAGCCCGAGCTGGCCGGAAACATGCCGCGCAGGCCCGGAGCTGACGACGATCCTGTCCGCCTTATCGATGGTCTGGGTAGGATACCCCATACCCGGAGTACCGCCGGTAGTCACCCCTGCGGTCAAGCTCTTCGGCATACCCAGGATGAACCCGGGTCCTTTATCCTTGACCCTGACGATCATCCTGTCTTCGGCCTTCTCTACGATCATCAAACCCCAGTCGCCGTATTTATAGACGTTGCTCCAGAGCTCATTGATGACCGACATAGCCCTGCCGAACGCGGCAGAGGTGTTCTGAGCTCCGAACCGGGCCCGGTAATACTGCTCGATACCGATGATCTTATCGCGATAATCCGCGAATCTCTGCCCGTCTCCCTGGATGATGAAACGGTAATCCACGTTCGGGTTCTCTTTGTTCAACTGCGCCATCAGATCCATGAACCTCTTGTTCCTGGTGGTACGGTCGAACATTTCATAATACAGGTCCTTGGTCGCCTCCAACGCCTTCTGGCGATTCTCTTCGGTCTCTTTGCTATTGGCAATGGTAGCGATAAGCTGTCTTAACTGCGCTTTTTCCGGAGTTTCCGCACCCGCAGCAGGAACCTCGGCAACACCCGCACCCTGCGAAGGCTGTGCCAGGATCGCCAGGAACTGACGTTCCGCATCCTGCAGCGCGGCGAAATGAGGCAGCTTGGTCAGATCCAGATCGAACTCCGCCTTGCCTTCAACTTCTGCCCTCAACGCCTCAGCTGCCAGGCGAAGCGGGCTGCCTGCGGGCAACTGGGGAAGGATCATATCGAAACGGTTGGCTGCAGGCCTGCTCTCCCTCACTGCCGCGCGTATCTCATTGGCGAGCTGGCTTTCCAGCGCCGCCAGATCGATTGCACCGGCAGCCTGAGATTCAGCCGCCGCATCCGCTTCCTGGGCCATACCCATCAATCTTGCCCTCAACGGCTGGAAGGTCGCGGCATCGCCCGTATACGCGAACCAATTGTTGTTGCCCGCGGTGTATCCGGGCATGCTCCTGAGGAACTCCGTATGCATCTGCGCCAGCGCCTGTCTCTGCGCGAAGCTCTGCATCGGGGTCACGGTCAGCGTGCCGGGAGTAAGCTCCTCTACGAAGAATCTGGTGCCTTTGCCTTCCGCCTCGGTCCTTGCCAGCTCTACTGCCTGGCCCAGCACCACAGGAGTTTCCGTGGTGACCAGCTCCGGCGCCTTCTGTTCTGCCTCCGCGGTCTTCAGCGCATCGGCCGCGGGAGCGGGAGTTTCCTTAGGCATGCTCGTACGGACCACCCAGGTGCCGTCCTGCTTCTGCACCAGGGTGCCCACATTCAACGGAATGAGCTTCTCACCCTGCTCGTTCGTCTTGACCAAAGCCAGATCGAAGTTGATCGGCTCGGGAACTTTCAGCGCGGAAGAGATGAACTGCGGCACATTGACCAGCTCGACCTTTCTACCCTTGACCGTAAAGACGCCCGGCTGCGCATCCTCCTGGACATTACCCTTGAGCTCATTCCAGGAAGCCAGGCCAAGCGTCGAAGGCTCCAGACCTGCGGTCAAAGCCCTGGGCATGAACGCCGCTACCTGCCGGCTCTGCACCGCTTCATTCATTTCGAAATACTGTTTGAGAGGAACTTCTTTAAGCAGCACCTTAGCCCAGAACGCGGCTTCCTGATTGATACCGCTCAGCTTCTCGTTCTTCTTGGCTTCCAGCCTGCGCGGGTTGACCTTATCGAAAGGCACTCCCTCTTCGCGGGCGATCTCCAGGCCGAAGATGAAGGACTGCGCCTGCGCGAATTCCTCCCTCTTGGCGGCGATATCTTCCGCGGTGACCGTAGCCGGGTCCGCAAGCTTCTTCTCCTGCGCGATCATGCCCCGCACTTCGTCATCGCTGAAATTAAGCTGCAGCATCTTGCGCTGCTCGTTGAGCTCCTGCAGGCGGGCTTCAGCCTTCGCCTTCTCCTGCTGCCCGATCTGCTCCTGCACCGCCTTCTTGCCTACGCCGAACACGTCGAACTTCACGCGGCTCCACCAGGTGCTGCGGTCGACGCCGAAACCAGCCAACGCACTGTCATATTTCTGTTTTGCCTTTGCCTCCTGGAGCTGAACTGCCAGTGTCTGAGCATCCCTAACCCTGGAAGGCTCAAAAGGCATATCCAACTTGGCCTCCAGCAACTGCAGCGCAAGTGCCGCGATCTGCTTATCTTCGGCAGTCGCCTCTTCAGAAACAGCATCGTGGCCGGCAGAAAAGGCCGTTACGAATACCGGCGCCGCAGCGGAAAGCATATTGCCCTGCGCAGGCAAAACCGGTGCGACAGTCTTCACTTGGGCAGCGGCAAAGGATGCTTCCGGAAGAACCGGAGCATTGGCATCGGTAAGCTGCCAGATCTGACGGCTGCGGGCACCCGACTGCCTCGCCGTATATCCTGACAAAGAAGCGATCCCTTCGAATCTGGATGCTGCCGACGCGGAACCAGGCAAACGCTGACCCATCTTGGCCTGACGGGAAACCTCATTTCTCTCGTGGCGCACCAGCACAGAATCAAAAGGATTATTTGCATCAAACTGCTGAGAAGCGTCGATAAACACGATCGCTCTGCCATCCGCACCGATCGCTCCGGCTCCCAAACCTGCTTTTGCATCCTTACGCTTAGCACTTACCCATTCGTACATGCCGCTGATCTGCTGTACTTCGGTAACACGCTCAGGCGCATACGTCACTCCGTTCACACCTAAATACGCCCCGTCCTGCAGGATCACCTCTACGGCCTTACCGCCATCCTGAACATAGAACTTCTGCGCTTTGAGCAAATGCGGTGCGCTCGAATGCACCCACTGCACATACTGACCTTCGAATTGAGCAGAAGGATCATACCCTGCAGAAGAAGCGGTGATCATAAAGGGTAATGCACCTAAATTCACATTGGTAGCAGCAGGAGCAGCCGTAATACCAGGGAAGGCCCTGAGCACATCCTGCTTGAATACCGGATCAGTGACCATTCTGTCATACAAATGAGGCGCGATCAGTTTTGCAGGGATAACCGCTGAAGCGCTACCGGCATTCACGGTAAGATAACCTAATGCGCTGGGGTGTTCAACCTTGGCAGCAGTAACCGGATCAAGGTGCTCGGCAACAAATAACCGTGCTCCCTGGATCTGAGGATCATCTGAATCCACGCCACCGGTCAATGCGGTATTGACAACATCTACAGGAGAAATGCTCCCAGATTGGACATTAGCATTGAAGTCCAAGTAATTAACATAAGTATTTATTGGTAAAGACCATACCTTTGCTTCCTCAACCTCAAATTCATATCTTCCCTGTGCAAAATGGACATTGTTATTGTTCAATACCTCAACAAAAACCCTTGTTCCTTGCGGAAGATTTGCAATATCGCGCAAGGCGCTTCCCTGGGAAGCCGGAGCGCTTAAGCGGGAATTAATTGAAGCTGCATCTGCCGGAGCAGCGCTGCCAGAAGCAGGACGATATCCGATCGGAAGATCAATACGCCAAAGCCTAAAGTCTCCGGAAGTAAGGCCGTTTATTGTAGCCCTGTTCAAGCGGGAAGTGCTGAATCTACCCGTACCTTCAAAGCTTTCCTGGAAGGTTTCTGCCCCTAAGCTAAGCGCAGAGTAATTAGGATCGCTGGAATCAGGGCTAAAGATCGTGACCCCCGCTTTTTTGAACGTACTGCCGAGTGCTATGGTCGCGATATGCTCCCTTACCTGCTCCTCCATCATCAAGCCCTGGAACAGATCCGCGGCTTTCACGGCATGGCTCACCACTCTGGCAGCGCCGCCGCGGGCATACAATGCGGACTGCAGATCCCCTAACGGAACGAGGGTATCGCCCATGGATACTCCCCTGCTTCCCGCCCCTTCGCCCATGACCGCCTGCAGATCGCCTAATACGGGGATCCTGGTCAAACCTTCGGTAAGGAAAGGTCTGGCAAATTCCATAAGAGGCCCGAAGTAAAACGCCACCTTCAACCCTTCATACGCCTGCTGGGAACGCAAGAGCCAGCGGAACTCGTTGCCAACAGGGATGCCCAGGAACTTGGAGCTCTTATTGACGTCTGCATTCCTATAATAATCGAGCTGCTTGGAAAGATTCTTGTACTGCTGAGAGGCGGGGTTCATCTTCTGCAACTCACCTGCCATCTGCGCGATCATCATTTTTTTCTGGGCTTCAAAATAGCCAAGCTCAGAATTGTAAGGCTCGTTGGGGAACATCTTGTTGTAACCGGTAACAAACTCTTCGTAATTGAAAGCCGATTTTGCTGCGCTGGCCCAACTCCCCTCCTGCCTGAACAAATAATTCTGGAGATCCGGGAAGAACGCCATACCCGTGGTCAAGGCAGGGATCATCGGAAGCGCGGTCTTTGCCATCTGGTGGGCAAAGATCATGTTCTCCCCGTTCTGGAGCAGATAGAACTTCTGACGCAGATTCTGCAATCCGGGCTTTAAACCGGGGACAAAGATACCCGCGGCAAGCAGGCCCGCGGATCCCCACTGATGCACGCTCTTAAAATCGCTCTTTTCGTAATCATTACCCGTGACAAGCTCGTACGCTGCCGGCGCACCGAAAACCCAGGCACTCGTTCCTCCCCAGAACGCGGCCCTGGACGTTATAGCCTGGGCTGCAAACCTATTCACTTTTGCCCACTTTGATGCATCGGCAGCCAAGGCCCTCGCGCTCCAGAAATTCTCTCCCATCCACTGAGGCTTGGCCATATTCTTCAGCACATTGCCGTACCCCGCAGCCGCCGCAGCCATGCTTATTCCCAGGCCAATATTAACCAGCCCGAGATTATCTCCCAGCTTCTTATTCAATCCGATCTTATCGGAATTAAGGATGTAGGCACCGGCAACATTCGCGCCTACCCATGCCGGACGATAATTCCATACGCCATCCTTAGCGCTGAACAAAGCCCGCATGCCGGTATTGCCGCCGGTGTTAACCTGGCGCATATTCCAGAACATCATGGTAGTACCTGCGGCGATGGCAATGGCGGAGAATATCCTCTGCTTAGGCGCGGACACCACTGACTCCGGCACAAAACCTAAAGCCATGGCAGATCCGGGAACAACGCCCAGATAGAAAGGAGCGGCTTTCAAGGTGAAAGGATTGACCCCTAACCGGGTACTGCCGATACGCAGCCCGCTTCTGGCGGTATTGATACCGAAAGATTCCCCGACGTTCTTGAAGAACCTGACCGCCTCGAGCTTGCTTCCCACGGGGTTCGTTCCGGGATTTTTCAGCGCCAGACCAGTGACCACGGTCGTCCCCAGGGAGGTCGCTGCCAGGGAAAGCTTGCTATAATTCTGTCCAGAAACTCCTGCTGCGGCGATCGTGCTGGCGCCGGAGATCAGGCCCATGCTGACCGGATACTTGATATACTGGGAAACCGCGCCTAAGGAGCGGATCCTTCCACCGAGCATCAATGCTCCCGAAGCCAGCGCAAATCCGGTGCCGGCGGCGACCGCGCCGCGGGTAAAGGTATACTCCTGTTTGTTGATCAAGGCGTTCGCGTAATCCGCCGTACCGGTCACCAGCGCGCTTCCTACGGAAAGCCCTACGATCTTTGCCCCGCCCGCGCCGGACGTGCTGATCGCTTTGACCGCACGGCCAAGTCCGTTGAACGCCACCGCAGCTCCCATGGAGCTGATAGCATTCTGGTCAACGTTCCTGCCGCTCTGATAGAAATATTCCCCTAAGGAATCGCTCTGCCATTTGCTTGCCAGGGCGCCGACCCCGGTACCCACCGCCGCATAGACGGGAGTATTCGCCACGACCCCCTTCAGAAAAGAGTTATTAATGCGCGAAGATAACCCGCTGATCCTGGTCCCGGGAACACCTCTTGCTCCAACGAACATACCAGTCAAGCCGCCCAGGGTCGAGGCGACATCCACCGCACGCAGAGGCCTTGCGCTAGGAGTGCCCTTGACATTATCCATCACCTCTTTGGCGAAACCGAGCGTATCGGTGATGCCGGTCACGACCAAGCTCGGCCTGGCCCCGAGTTGCAAGGCGTAAGATCCGGAGTACATCTGGCTTCCTACGCGCAGCGCGGAAGAAGTGAACGCCACGGGAACTCCCCACCAGTGATGCTGGAGGTCGTTGTTGCTAAGCTCCATCTCGACCAGGTTTATCTCGCTCATCCGGGCAGAAAGCGAATTCGAGATCCCGAGAGTATTCCCGAGGTCTCCCACTGCGCTCAAGACTCCGCGGCCGGGAGCAAGCATCAACGAAGCGACCATATTCTCCTGCCACCCGCCTACCGAAGATACCAACGGCGCGTCTTTTTCCATGAATGCCGCGGCCGTAGATCCGGAAAGGAACTGCACGGGATGCGCCAAGCCGATATCCTCTTTGACGAAGGAAACTACGGGACGAATGACTTTCGCCGCCAGGGAGGAAGAAGAAACCGTTCCGGAAGAAGCCTGGTTGACCGCGGCAACTGTATTACCTACGGAAAACACCCCTTTCACTCCCAACCCGACCGCCGCGCCTATACCTACGTTTTTCAAAGTGCTCTCATTGATCCACTCCCCGGTGCTCACGCGGTTATACGCCAATCCTGCGACCGCACCCGCCGAAGGATAGCTGGCCCAGGCAAACTTGCTGGTAGGCCCGACCGCCCTTCCAATTGCCTGCAAGGTACTCACCGAGCTCGGAGAGATCGCCGTGCCGGCAAGATTAATCGCTTTCCCTGCAACATTGACCACGCTTAAGCCGGCCAGCTGGAACGCGTATGAAGTGGCTACCGTGCCCACTGATTGGCTTAAAGACATCGGCTTGCCGGTGGTACCGATCGAACTTATCTGGTTCACGGATACTGAAAAATTTTCCCAGGCAAAAGCTGCTCTCGAAAGCTGAGCATTCGCAGCCCACTGCGCTCCCTGTACCGCTTTTACGGCTATAGGAGCAAATACCGCGTTCAGCTTGCCCGCAGAAGGAGCTACTGTCGCCGCGACGTTGACCGCCTTCAAAGCCGTTCCCAGCTCACTGGCGATCTTGACGCCGGCAGCCGGCAACGCAAAAGAAACCGCCATCGGCGTAGTGTCTCTGCCGCCAAGGAACTCCCCGGTCGTTGCGTATTTGACCGAGTCCCCGATAACCTGCGTGCCACCGGCAACCGCGAAAGTGCCTTTACCTATATTTAATCCGGCAGCTTTTCCGGTTGCCGCAAGCTCAACTCCGGTCTTGCTCAGCATGCCCAGCTGTCCAACCGTATACTTGAACGCGCCCGAAGCGCTGCTGCCTTCCTTCCAATCCTGGATCCCTGCCTCTTTCATCAGATTCAGGCCGATACCCATGGTGAACGCATCACCCTTGACCGCAAAAGTCCTTCCGGATTCTTTCACCTCAAAAGTCCATTCCTGCCAATCCGACCCTTCAGTATCGACAAGCCTGAGATTATCCGACTTTTCGGATCCGCGGAACGCCCATTCCATGGTATCCTGCACGGTGCCTTCTCCATGGAAAACATCGGTCAGATCACCGGTCAAGCCATTCATCCCATAAAGCAAAGAAATCCGGTAATGATCCTTCGCCTCTTTAGACCAGCTCTCGCTACCAAAAGCCCAACCGATCAAATCCTCGCCTCCTCCTACCGCACCATGCAGCACCATTAAACTGGTATCCCACACCATATCGTTCGCAGCATAAGAAACTACGCTTCCGCCAAAATCCAGCATACTGCTGCCTACACGGCGCACATCGGATTTAAGATGCTCCGGCTTGGACCAAATGCCGTAGGAGGGAAGATCAGCCTGGCCCGACACAAAATTCTGCAGCGCCATCTGTGTCGCCTGCAACTGGGTATTGAGCTGGAGGTCAGACACGGTTCCGATCTCGGACAATTCCTTGGCCAGTTCGGCTTTCTCACGGTTAATGTTCTCGTTAGTCTGATCCAATACTTTAACCGCCTCAGATCTGGTCAGGCTGTACTGCTCGCGGAACCAGCCTTCGGTCTGCATCTCCTTGGCATACTCCATGTTCGCGGCAAGCTTGGTGGCTTTTTCGCTCGCGACCATGGCCCGGCCGATAGGCGACTTCTTCAGAAGGTCCTCGATCGCCTGCTGTTTGATCCAGGTCGCGGAGATCGATGCGGGCAGGGCGAATTCCCTGATGCCTTCCAGCTGCTTCTTTTCCTGCAGCATGGCGCCGGGATCGAGCGCATAGCGGTCGGCATAGAGGCTGCGCAGATCGGCGATCACTTTATCCCTTTCGATCTTTGCCGAATCATCAAATTGATTCCACGGCATCGCTCCTTTTATCCAAGCCCATGTTCCCTGATGAGGAAGATCCCCTTCAGCCTCAAGCGCCTTATAATGCTTCTGGTTCAACTCCGAAAGCCTGTTCTCAAGGATCGATATCTTCGCATTCAGGTCCGTCCTCTTCTGCGTCTTATCTTTCGCTTCCTGCGCCGCGATATCCTCGCTTACCGCAGCCAGGACAAGCAACGGATCGGTCATGACCTCATAGGTGAACCCATTCGCCATGACCGTTGCCTGCGCTTCAGCCGCCACGTTATCCCACGCGCTCCAGGCGGCAGTCTCGAACTCGCTCTCAACAGGGATGGCAGCGGAAGGCTTATTCTCCTTTTCCGGCTCGATCTTGATATCCTGCGGTTTGATCACGCCATCCTTCAGGGGGATACCCAGCTCGAATTTGATCCCCTTGGTCACCGGCTTAAGGGAACCATCCACACCCACTTCCAGGATAGTCCCCTGCTTGGTCTGGAACTGCGCGCCCGCCTCGATCGTCGCCTCACCCTTCTCGTTGAAGCTTACCCGATAAGGTGCCACCGGGGTCAGTTTCTCGCCGTTGGGCTCAAGCGGTTTGTTGGAAAGGGTCGATCCGCCCACCACCTCGAACATCTCGTTGGCGCCCACCCGGTAGATCAAACCGTCCGATCCCTTAAAACGGGTGCCTACCGCGATATGGGACTGGCCCTTTTCGTCGAAGGAAACCGAATACTCTTTTTCCGGGGAAAGGGTCACCTTCCCGCCGGTCACGGTGATGACATCGCGCACCGTTTTCGATCCGCCCACCACCTCGAACATCTCGTTGGCGCCCACGCGGTACACCAAACCGTCCGACCCCTTGAACTGGGTCCCGGCGGCGATATGGGACTGGCCCTTCTCGTCGAAGGTGATCACGTACGCCTGCTCGGGAGTGAGCGTTACCTTTCCGTCGCTTACCTTAATAGGTTCCTGTACCTTCTTCGATCCGCCCACTACCTCGAACATTTCCTTTGCGCCGACCTGATACACCAGCCCGTCAGAACCGTTGAAGCGGGTGCCGGCCGCGATATGGGAATCCCCGTCCTCGCTGAAGGTCACCAGGTATTCGCTTACCGGGGTCAGGGTCACCTTTCCGTCAGAGACCTTGACCGCATCCTTGGTCTTCAGGGTGCCGCCGACCACCTTGAACTCTCCGGTGTCCCCAACCATATAATCCAGGCCGTTCGACCCCTTGAACTTGGTGCCCCGCTCGATAGTAGGCTTGCCGTCCTTCCAAAACAGGGTATATCCGCCATCCGCGGTCTTGGCATTACGAACCGGAACAAGCTCGACCCCGTTATCAAGGGTGATGGAATTCGTGGAGGTGGTCACCCCGCTATGCATCTGGAATTTCCCGTCCTTATCCGTGACGAACGTATTCCCCTTCTTATCCCGGAAACGGGTGCCGGCCGCAATGACCGCTTCGCCGTTCTCGTTATAGGTGACCTGATATTCGCCCACCGGCTCAAGGGAAGCGCCGCCTTCCAGGGAGAGCGCATTCTTGCTGGAAAGCGCTCCTCCCACCACCTTAAAGGTACCGTCTGCCGCCGCTTCGTACATGAGGCCGTTATTCCCCTTGAAACGGGTCCCGGCCGCGATATTCTGCTTGCCGTTGGCAAAGGTGAGGTCATATTCGGAAAGCGGGGTCAGGGTGATGTTCCCGTTGATCACGACATTATCTTTCACCCGGAGCGTACCCTGCAGGGAAAGCACCCCTTCTCCGAGAAGCTTATTCAGATCCACGTCCGCGCCGGCAGAGATCGCCAACTCCACGTCCTTCTCCGCCTTGACCGTCAGGCCGTTCTTGAGCTTGAAGGTCTGGCCCTGTTTCATGCTGAATTTGACCGCGGCAATGCTTAAGTTCCCGTCCTTATCGCTGATCTGATAGACATACGGTCCCTGCGCAAAAGTAACCCCATCCTTGATCTCCCCGGTATACCCGAACTGCTCGGTGATCTTCTTGCGCTCTGCGAGGTATTTATTGAATGCCGCCTCCAGGGAATCGGTCTGGGTATTCCTTTTATCCATGATCTTGCCGGTTTCCAGGTCCCAGATACGTCCCTTGGAATCGATCGCGATCTTGCTGTCCGGGCTGATGGAGATGAACCGTATCGCTTTTCCTTCGGCATCGGTCACGGCCAGTTCGGAGGAAGCTTTCATCCCGCCCTGCTCATCGACCACATAATCCGCCTTGAGTACCAGATCCCCGCGCTTCTCGCTCCCCTTATAGGAACCCGAAGGAACGATCACCTTCCCGTCATTGACGTTAATCTTCTGCCCGTCCGCTTCCAGACGCAGGGTGCCGATATACACCCCGTCCTGCGCCGTATATGCATAGGAAAGCCCCTTCGCCAAGGTCAAAGCGCTGTAATCCAGGCCGCCCTTTTCATTAAGCCCCATCAACACCGGCATGACCGCATCACCGGCGGAGAGAATACCCGCATCGTTTACAAAATCCGTCTTTTTATGGTTCAGCGTATACCCGAGCACATAGGAACTAGAAGAAGGCTCTCCTTTTTCTCCCTTACCGGGTTCGATAAAATCCAATCCCCGGACCTTATAATGGAACATCTTCTCCAG
>CAZAPM010000005.1:27088-77709 GCA_964487475.1 uncultured Planctomycetales bacterium | reverse complement strand
GGTTTGCCGTCAGTGCCGGCGATCACCTTGCCTTTATCTTCAACCAGAGAAAGCCTCGTATCCTGCGCCTCGACGACCTTCGCATTCCACGCCCCGGCATCCTTCTGCTGGAAGATCTTGAAGTTCGTGTCCTCCGCGAACTTGATCTCCCCTTCCGGTACCGTCCATTCACCGTTGCTGTTGACCCGATAGGACATCAGCTTGTTCACGGCAGTGGATAAGGTGCGGCCGTTATTGAGTTTCTCGGTCTTGACCATAGGCGCCTTAAAAAAGGACTCGATAAGCATGCCGCCATTTTCCACCACCCCGCCTTCGCGGAACGCGAACCTGCGGGTGGTATCCCTGGCGCCGATATACGTTAAGGTAAGCTGATCCTTTTCCTGGGTGATCCCCCAAAGTATCGCCTCGCTCTTACCGACAACTCCGTTATTCTCTATCTGCGTGTTATCCCAGATCAGATTCGCCGCCTGGGCCATGGGAGAGAAGAAGGATTTCCCTTCGTTCACCCCGTAAGCGACCAGGGTATCGGATCCCGCGAAATGGATCACGCCCTTCCGCTGCTGATCGAATGCATATGCGTGCTCCTGGTTCAGGAGCACCTCGGTCGCGACCGGCGCACCGGTCGTTCCCGTGGCCGCAGCATCCTGCGCCAGCAGGCCTTCGGGAAGGATCGGCAGATTGCGTACTCCGTAGAAAGGATACTCCGCGGTGATATCCACCACCTGCATCGATTTCTGTGTCGCCTGGTCCTTGATCTCCCTTACGGAGAATTCCTTTCCGTCCTTGACGATCTTGCCTCCGACCACGGCAAAATCCTGGTCCCCGATCCTGACCTTGCCGTTCTCCACCTTATAGCTCTGCTTGATCATCGCTTCGGTGCTCTGGAAGGACGTCGGATAATAATCCGCCTGGCCGCCATTTACCGCGGCGTAAATCCCGACCATCGCCTTGTTCTGCAGGTCAACCCCGAAATTGTACGTCCCTTTGGCCATACCCCACTGCCACTTATCGCCGACCTTCGACTGCTCCATATAGGTCGCGACCCGGTCAAACCCGTACAATACCGATCCTTCTTTAATGACCTTGAGCGCGTCAATATCGGCCTGCAACAGGGAATCCAGGCCGGTGATAGCGGTGATGCTCGGCAGGTCGAATGCCTTCACTCCGCGCTTCTCCACATGAGGATTGGAAAGGAAAGTCAAAGAAAGCATCCCGCCGTTCTTGATCTGTCCTCCGGGAAGGAAGGTAAACGCGTCCGCGCCGCCCTTCGCGCCGAGGAAGGAAAGGGTCAACCCGTTCTTATCCCGGTTGATCCCCCAGAACACCGCATCCTTGATATCCACGGTCTTCTCGTTCTCGATCCTGGCGCCCTGCCAGGTAAGGCCGGTAGCCTGGGTCACGGGAGAAATGAACGCGGCGCCTGTCTCCCCAACTCCGTAGCTGACCAGAGTATCCGAGTCCTTGAACAGGGCCACGCCCTTCTGCTGGCCGGCAAAATTATAGGTATGCTCGTTTTTAAGGCGAATTTCGGAGGCGACCAGGTTCGGGTCCTTCGCAGAGTTCTGGGACACGATCCCTTCGGGCATGATCGGCATATCTTTAACCCCGTAATGGAAATACTCGCTGCGGATATCCACCAGGAGCGCATCCTTACCTTCCGCATCCTTGCCCATATACGGCTTGCCCTTGACCTTTTCAATGGTCACCATTCCATCTGCGCCGATCTGGTCCTTCTGGACCTTGAACGTCCGAACCATCTCCGCTTCCGTGCTCTGGAACGTGGTCTTATGGAAATCGTTAAGCTTGCCATTCACGTAGGAAGTGATGCCCACCTTATCCTGGTCCTGGAGGGACTGGCCGAAACGATAGGTTCCCTGCGCAGTCACCCACTGATTGGCGGCATCCTGTTCGCGGTAAAGGGCGACCTTATCGAATTCAAGCTTAAGCTCTCCGCCTTCCAGGGAATCCAGGAGCACGTTGTTATTCAGGAATTTGTGGAAAAGATATATCTTATCCTTGAGGACGGCCGCTTCCTTACTCCCCGGCTGGAGCCCCTGGAGCTGCGCTTCCATGGCTTCCAGAGATTTGACCACCTCCGGACGGGAAAGGTCCGCCATCTTGAATTCCTGCACAAAGGGCTTATTCAGATAGGTCAGGGAAAGCATCCCTGCGCTCTGGACTGAAGACCCGGCAATGCTGGAGATCTTTCCCTTATCCCCGAATGATAAAAGCGCATTCGGCTGAGTGTTGCCCAACAGGTTCAGTTCCTTATGGCCGGCCTTGCTATCTCCTATCTGATATACCAGAAGGTCGGTATACCCGACACCCGACTTATACTCCATGTTGGTATCGACCACATTCCCGTTTTTCCTGATCTCTCCGACGTTATTCCACTTGGCGCCGGGTGCGTAGGCCATGGCGGTCGTACCCTGCATATCAATGGCGAGCTTCTCCCCCTTCTGATCCATCCCCAGCATGATCGGAAAAGTGCCGGTTGCCAGATTGATGCCCGCTTCCGGCATCTGCGCCGCATTACGGAACACCAGGCCCTTGACCAGAGAAAGCTCCGTAGGATTGGAATCGGGATTAAATGCCGTACCTTGGGCGTTAGGATCGATCTTGGATGCAGGGAAGATCGCCTCACCCTGGGCAACATATCCCATTCCGATCGGCATACCTCTATTGATGGCATCCGTGGTCAAGCCATTCGGCGCGGTGAGCCCCACAAGTTTGCCCGATCCAAGGATCGAATTATCCTCGGCCTTAAAGGTCCCTATTTTCGAAGCATCGACCGTATTCCCGGCAGTATCGTACGCGACCTTGTAAGTGCCCGCGTCGATCTTGCTGCTGCTAAGCTTGAACGCCTTTCCATCCATCCCCTCAAAATGAACGCTTCCCTTCATCGCGCTCGTGGTGAGCTTAAGATTGTCCAAAGTGCCGGTCATCTCAGGTGCCTGCACATCAAAAGCCACATTGGTATTCCCCACCGAAACAGCCATATTCTGCTGGTTCACGGTCTCAAAACCGCCACCCCACACCTTAGCTACCCCGCCATAATTATTGGCCGCGGGCATATCCTGGACAAATCCGGTGATCTTTCCGTAGTTGAGCGTGAAATCGCCGTTCCTGGACATGGTTGACTGATAGCCCCTGGAGTCCTTGATAGTAGTCTCGACACGCCGCATCTGGTATTCCGGAGTAGCGCCGACACCGACAAAATAATCGCCATTCTGCCCGTACACCGTATCTCCCGGCCTCACGAACATACCCGAAGGGAAGTTCACGGAGAAGAATTCACCGGGTGCGGACATATAGGCAACCGCCGTGCCCGGATCTGCACCCTGAAGGGTGAACCCATATCTTGCCGGAGGAGGAGTCCTTCCCTCTTCCTCATACCAGGCAGGATTCGGCTGCCCCTTGCCAGCCACAGCATTCCTTAATTCTTGATTGATATAAGCGATATTTTGCACCGCAATATTGTTGATCGGAATGAGATCCGTGCCTGTATCAAACGTGCCCGTCTGGATCCTGGCGCCGTTGACCAGCGTAATCTCAGATTTCGGTCCGTTGCCAACAAATACGCTCTCCCCCACCATATTGTGGCTCATCTTTACCTGGGTCGCCGCAACCTTATGTCCGGTTTTTTCCTGCCAAGTCGAGGACATAGGGGTCATCATCACCATATTTGTAGTGGGAATATAGCTGCCTTTTTGGGCGTCATACAGCGAGGTTGAGGTCATGATCATCGGCCGCGGATTATACCACATCGGACGTATGCTGCTCGCAGAAGTAATGGCAAGGTCGGCTGAGTTGACGAACCCGCGCCCGATGAAAGTGGTTCCTCCGGTTACTCCGAAATCGCCATCCACCTGGCCGAATTCTCCGGAAGAGATCTCATCGAAGGCGCCCAAGACGGTTTTTGCGGCCGCATCACCAATGGTCTCGAACTCCGCCTTTTTCTCCGCAGGGACCAGCGCAAAACCGCTGAAACGCTCAAGGAATTTCTCCTTTGCGAGGAATACTTCCTTGTGCAAGTCGGTGAAATAGACGCTTCCGCTGCCGACTTTGGTGACCAGCACGTAGTGGTCCCCGTCAAGGTGCGCGATAAAAGGCACCAGGGAACGCAGGTTCGCCTCATCGGTCTGCGGGATCCTGACAGCAGCCACCTTATCCCCGAAGAATTCCGCTGCTTTTGAAAGGGCGAAAAGTGAGTTCTTGATGACCTTGGGGTTTCCTACGGGCTTGACCACATCGTTGAGGATATCCACGGACAGTGCCAGGACCGCGATGTCATCCTCGGAGACTTTCTTGCCGCGCAGCGCCAGAAAATCATACAGCGCCTTGGTCCCGCACGGTTTTCCCTTCATCCAGTTGTACAATTCTTCGACACGGCGGGAAGTAATATTCAAAGGCTTCTCAAAAGTGAGGGTGAGAGAATCGGAGATGCTGATCTCGCTGACCGGCTTGTTCGCGACGTCCTGCAGGATGTTCTTGACTGCCAATGCAATGTTCGCCTGGGAAAGCGTCGGCGTTAACTGCGGAGCAAAGGAATTAACTCCGGGTCGGTTCCAGATAACGCTATAATCGAATCCGGCAGCCTGCGCGAACTGCTCCGGAACAAAGACCCCCAAAACGATAAAAGCCACAACTCTGATCCAGGCTTTAAAGCTGGATTTGAATTGCGGCTCAGCCGGTGCAACCCCCTCGGCAAAGGGACCCTGGATCGGCTCTTCCACAACTACCGAATCTATCTTTTTTCCTATATGCAAAAAGGAGCCGATAGAAAGTTTTCCCCCTAACCCCCAGTTTTCTATCAACTCCCTAAGGTTTTTCATTTCGAGTTTTGAAACTATTTGTTAAAAATTTCTTAAACTCGTTAAGAACTTCCAATAAAAAAACCGAGTTGTCAAATACTACTCGTATTCGGCAGCCCGGCCAACTTAAAATATCACGATTATTGGATCTAAGTTCCGTGGCTTTGCGCCCCTCAATCACTTGAGGTTTGCCCTTTCGTTGCATTAATAATATAACATATTATAATATAGTGTCAAGACATGATTTTTGTCATTTTGAAAACGGTTTCTAATGTAACCGCTGCAACAAAAAGGCTTTTGATCCAGCTGAAAAATAGCAGGCCCAAAGGAAATGGTTTGAAAGGAAGATTTTGAATTAATCTTTTTACCGGAAAAGAAATAGCCCATATACTCCATTTAATCATCACCAAGGGGTCAAATTGTTATCCCGCCCTACCGAATTATTGCCTTTCTAAATCAATTATTTACCCCAGCCTTGGCTCAGAAAATTTTCCCCTTAAATCAGATATACCCACTTAAATTTGGACTTTACAAATGTAGATTGGACATTATTTCTTGAACAATTTACTCTCTACGCTCTTAGTAAACGCTTCTCCAAGCTTGTCAAACATTGGGAGCACCTCTGACATAGGCGCATTATTATTGATCTTAACAATTATATTATCAGCCATAGGCTTAAACTCTGCGTAATTTTGTCCAATCTGAGTAACCTCGCTCAATATAACCTTCCTCACCTCGACTTCGTTCTGGAAATCAATCTTTGGCTGTTCTTCTAGCTTATCCAGACCTATCTCCTTTGCCACCTCATTCGATATGACCGTGCTTCCTATCTTCACCCCATCGATCGTCTTGCCAGAATTGACGCCCTTGGGATCTGCCAGCGGCACCAATGGATTCGCCACAAGGGACGCAGCTGCAGGCTTAGGAGCTACCGGAGCAGCAATATCCTTCATCTTCTTATTCACATTGCCCATATCCCCTTCTATTTTATTCATTTTATTCATAAGAAGGTTCTCTAGTTTATTCGTAAGCTCGGTCGCAGTATCTACATCCTCTGCCGCGATCGCCTTCATTATATCCTTCTGCAGCGTGTCAAACTCCGACTCTTGAATATTCACCGCGGCTGGCGGCTTAGCGCTCAAGACCAGATCAACCGGCTTGACTTCAGCCACGGGTTCTTCTGTTTTTACGACCGGAATGATGGCGGTAGTCGGGTCAACGGGCTTGATCTCTTTGCCTTCGGCCCGCTTCATTATCTCATCAAGCATGCGTGCGGTCTCGGGTGATTGACTGCGCTTCGACGCAGCTACTCCGGCTTCGATATTATCCAGGGCCTTTTCGATTTCGCTCAAACCCTTCTCTATCCTTTCATACCGGGCATCCTGAAGCGCCCCCAGCGAATCACTCACCTGCTGCCACTTTCCCTCCTGCGCCGCTGTAACCACTGTCTCTGCAATGGCTTTCTCCGCTGCCGAAACCTGGTTATTGTTTGAATACGACTGGGCGAATTGGGAGGCGATCTGGGCTACCTTTGCCTGCGCCATATCAGGATCATAATGGTCCTTCAGGATAGAATCCAGGTCTGCGAGCTCTCTCTGCAGCTCCCTGGACTTCCTGGCGTTCGAACTTCCTGTTCGTCCCAGGAGCAACGCCTGAGCTCCCTTAAGGAACCCTAAGAAACCGCTGCTTTTCGAAGCGTTGATCTTCGAGAGTTCGGAATTGACCTCATCCCTCTTATTCTTGATCTTTTCATACTGTAACAGGCTTATCCCTCCGTCAAACCTGCGTGAGAGCACCTCTTTGGCTGCACGGGACGTGATCGAAACCTTCCTTCCTAATTCCGGATCAAGGTCACCTTTTCGCGTCACCCTGACCATATACGCGCCCTGCCTCTTGTCCGGAAGTATCATGTGATTCTGATAGCTTTTTTTCGCTCCCACTCCGTAGATAAAATCATTTTCATTACCATAAATTAGATCCCCGGGCCGAATAAACATACCCGAAGGGAAGTTCACGGAGAAGTATTCTCCGGGTTGGGACATATACGCCACCGCAGTCCCCATATCGGCACCCATCCTGGTAACGCCGTATACCGCCTGAGCAGGCTTCTCCCCCGCAGCATACCATCCGGGAACAGGCTGGCCATGCCCCTTTGCAGCGCTTGCCAACTCCTGATTGATGTAATCCACCCTCTGCACGGCGATGTTATTAATTGGGATATTCGTCTTTCCGTCGACATATACCCCGGTCTGGATTACATTGCCGTTGGGAAGAGTGATCTGCGGACCACCTCCGACAAATACACTTTCTCCCACCAGGTTATAACTCATCTTTACCTGGGTCGTGGCAACCTCGTGCCCGGTGGACTTCTGCCAACTTGCGGACATAGGAGTGAACATCACCATATCCGTAGTAGGGATATATCCGCCCTTGTGCGCATCATACAGGCTGGTTGAAGTCATGACCATCGGCCTCGAATTGTACCAAACCGGTTTGATACTGTTTGCGGCCGTCGCTCCAAAATCCGCGGAGCTAACAAACCCTTTATTAATGAAGGTCGTTCCTCCGCTTATCCCCATATCCCCGTCCACCTTGCCAAACTCTCCTGAAGTAATGGCGTCAAAAGCAATCGCCGTGGTTGCAAACAATACGGCCGCCATACAGATAACTGCGATCAGAAACATTTCTTTTTTCATAATTTTCATGGGGCACCTCAAAAAAAAGAGCCGGTCATCACTACTCTGCCCTTAGAAGCATATAGTGGCAACCCGGCTATCCCCAAAACACAAAAAACCATTTCGTGAGGACCCGTGGCTTTGTGCCCCCACCTTTCGATGAGTTTACCTTTCGTACTTAAACTATGACCGATTTATCATATCGTTTCAAGAGATAAAAGAATGAAAAAGAGAGCGCTTTCAGAACAAAAACGCTCAGATTGGACAAATAATGCAGATTGGACTTATCTTGAAGGCGGCCTTGTAACTAAATCGCGATCATCGGTCTGATATGCTGTCTCGGCAGGATTAATTTGCGAGGCTCTTAAATTGAATCTCAAATATCTGGCAAATTGATCGCTGGGAATTGCCCGTATTGCATTATACGGCCAATTCGGATAGAATGTTTCTCTAGCCCGGTTCATACCAGTCTCTACGATCACCAACTCCGAATATGGCATCCCCTTGTATCCCGCTACAGGTACATACGGCGCTATAGCCACCGCCTTGTTCACGAATGGAGTGTTGCCGATAATGGATACTCCAAAATTTTCGATAATACCGCTGCTGGAGGTCTCCGACCCCTTCATCACATCAATATTCTGCTCCCTCATGGTCTTGAAGAATCCCTGCCGTGATGCGCTAATAGCCACACTATTAAGATAGGAACGATAGGAATTCCAGGCATATGAGCTCATTTTCCCGCCCTTTGTTGCAGGAAGCCCCATTGCCAGGGTCTGCCAACCCATCTCAAAGATACCCTGTTGTAAATTTCCGAAGATCGCCGCAGAAAGAGGAACCCTCTCAGATACCACATCCACACGGACATTCTGTTGATCCACCGGCACACCATTAAGCATGAAATATTTTTGCTCGGCAAGTTTTCCGTCCTTTACCGTAAAAAGCGTATCGGACATTGAAAGCCCACGCTCCCCGAGATTATCCACCCGCCGCGTGCTGATCACTTTACCGTCCTGGTCCATATGGCTCACGACATAATCAACATTCGCAAAGGCCGAATTCTGTGCATATATATGAATGGGCCCTGCCTCCCCCTCCGCTGCCGGCCTGATGGTATTGAGCTCTATGACATTCTGCAGCGGGGCCAGGAGAGCGCTCGCCGTAGCCATATCCAAAGGCTTTACATTGGCGCCTTCCACAAACTCGTTCTTCAAAGGAACCAGCATGCTGTCACCGCTCTCTCCCGTGCCAGGCGCTTTTTTAAGAAGCTCTAGATTACGGTTATACGCGTTAACATATGAAACGACCTTAAGGCGCGCGCTTTCCACATCCGTCTTGCTCAGATCGATCTCTTCATTGGGAATATTGATACCGTATCCCTTCAGCTCCTGTTGTGCCCTGTTAAAGCGCTCCTGGATGTCCTTTTCTCCAAGCTCAACGCCCTTATCATCTTTATACACCGAGCTGGTGAGAATTGTTTTTTGAGGCATGGGCAGGTCGCCCTCGAAACGGGCGATGACGATTTCCGCGGGATCCCGGTAATTCAGCGTAGAGGTAACCATCTGATCATACTGGCCGCCCTGAATCGATTTCAGCTCCCTTTTATCAAGGTAATTCTTATACGCCCATCCGACCGTGCCCCTGGCAATGCTCGCAGCGGTAAGCCCCATCAAGGTACCTACCTGCGTATCCATCACGTCCTTATCCGCTCCCGCCGCGATCAACGCATGGTTAAATCCGACATTGATCAACCCGGACAGGGTGGCCACGGGCAGATCGTATCTCAGGATATTCTCACCGGCGATACCAAAAACTCCCAGACGTGTTCCTCCAGCCTCTTTATAGAGATCCCAGCTCTGTACGCCGCCATCCGCCTTTCGGCGAGAGAAAACCCCCGTAAGGGAATCATATATGTTCTCTTTCGCCACCTTGTCGTTGAAGGCATCGCCCACAGTTGCCGCGCTCCCCATCCTCCCGATAAAATTACTCAATATCTCGTTTTTCTCAGAGGCGGAGAACATTCCCTTGAATGTCTGCGGGATCAAGGCATCGGCGCTAAAAAGGTGCTTTGAGGCTGCAAGCGCGAGGATCTCGGAATCGGACATTTTCTGTATTTTATCCCGGCTCGTCGGTTCAAGATCAGACAGCTTCTTTTTCAGGTCCCCCACGTTAACCGTATCGGAAAGATCGAGGTCTTTCAGTTCCCGGCTGATCTTGACGCGAAGTGCCCGGTCAGCCATCATTTGCCGCTGCTCCATAAGCGCAGGCCTCTTACCCAGCATGGTATCAAGATTGCTGTCCTTGGTGCCCCACAAGGAAGGCTTAAGCCTCCAAACGGTAGCCGCGCTGTCGAGTATCGGCGAGGTGGTCGATGACACAACCGTATAGACCAGGGGTTTCCAATTAGGATCCATATCTTCGGTGGCGTATAATGCGGCGGCGGTTCCGGCGACGGTCGGCCACTGGTCAAGAGTATTCTTCAACGCCCCGACTGTGATACGACCCAGCACCTGCCCGAACGTGGGCTTGACCAAAGAAACATCCCCGCCATAGGAAAGCTCCATGTTAGGCCCATAAAAAGTCTTCGCGGAATCTCCCGGGAAAGTATGATCCTGAATGAGAAGCTGTGTGTCGCTTAAACCGGTCCGTAGCACCGCGCCGGCAGAACCGTCGCTGGTCACCACGCGGGCAGTTGCCCCTTCGTCCAAAACACCCGCTCCTAAACTGGCGCCCATATAATCCAGATTTTTATTGGTGGCGGTAACCCCGGTCTGGTCCGCGTAATGGGCGCGATCCATCAGAGGAGTGGATTCCCCGGCGCGATACACATACTCCACATCACGGAAGGTGCCGTCCGGCTGAAGCACAGGCTTGGTCTTAATCTCGTATTTTTGCTCGGTGATCTTATAGGTGCTGGGATCTACGATTGCCCTACCAATCTCCGTAGCGGCAATTCCCGATGCAGTCCCCGCGATCTGCGCGCCAATACCAGGGTTTTCTCCTTTTCTGATCTTATCCCCATCAATACCTATAATGGTAGCTCCGGAAGCCGCACCGCTGGCGCCGCCTACCAGCATCCCAGCCATCCGATTGGTGAAATCCGTCGAAGCCACTGATCCGGCATCCCCCAAAGACGCAGAAGGATTAAGAAAACCCGTTACACCGGCATTGGCAATAGAGGTAAAAAGGTAGGTATCATCGGCTTCCCAGCCGTAATACGCTCCCGCAGCTCCCAGTGCCCGGCTGACCTGTGTAGTCGCCATATAAGCGGTATAGCCCTTGGCCACGGTACTGAATATCTTTTCGTACTTCAGCATCGAAGTAAAACCCTTCGAGATATGATCCGTGCTCGTAAACAGGTTCCCCACGGTCTGCGCGGTCCTGCCAATCTTGGTGGTGGCATCCGTCGCGCCCTTTGCAGACGACCAAGCACTCCCGGCTACGGCGCCGAGCACCGCGCCGCCGATGCTGATACCTGCGCTCATGCCGATCTCTCCCCAGTCCACTTCCGCATGGTCGCCCCCCCCGGCGCTACTGCGATACGCCAAGGCATCGGGAACATCGGCAAAAAGCATGCTGCCCAAAAACACAAAAGACAGACCCGTCCTCAGGAGCTTTCCCCTCAACCTGTCTGTCCCTGTGTAACGCATAGTTACCTCTCTATCCGCTGATACCGTCCTATTGACCGGCCAACGCGCTCAACTGCCGCTCGAGTTCCGCGAGTTCCGCTTCTTTCCTCACGATCTCTGCGTGCGTATCCGTCGCCTGAAGCCGAAGATTATCGGCCGACTTCCTCAACTGCTCGATGTTCTCCGTCAAGGTTCCCGACCGGCCTTCCGGCGTTGCCGCCTCCAGGCTGGTCTTCAGATACTCCGCCAACGTATCAACCTCGGAAGCCCTCACACGCAACACATCACGGTAGCCGACCAACCCAAACACATCCTCGCTGCCTGAATCCGCAGAAAGCCCGATCATAGTGCGTTCTGCTTCGGTAAGCTCATAGATATTTAAATCCTCATAAGGTTTTTCGTACAGTTCGTATCTCAGGTCCGCGATCTTCTCGGCCAGGATCTTCGCGGGATCGCCCCTTTCCACCGTTACCGCTCCAGGAAGAGGATTGGCCACATCCAGGTTCTCGACCACCGTCACCCCCGGCTCGAACTGCTCGCCTGCAGCGAACGAATCCCCGGCCACGCGATACTTCGCCTGCACGGAACGGGTGAAATACACCCGCATGCCCACCATCACTGCGACGAGCACGCCGATGAGCATCGCATACTCGACAAAAGTCTGAGCCTTATTTTTCCTGGCCATAAACCACCACCACGGTTGTAAACTTCAGGGGAGAAGGAAGCCCCTGGGCATTAGATTCCACAGCCGATACCCCGATCCGTAACTGCTGTTTGCGCGAATTCGTATATACCAGCTCTCCGAGCTCCATCTGCATCTTTGACTGCGCGACCGCTTGAAGCGTCTGCGCATGGGAGCAAGAAGGACAATCTTCCCCTGCGACCCCTTCGGGAAGCGTACCCTGGGACACCTCGTGCATGGGAACGTCTTCCAACAGTGTCCACCCCTCCGCCTGTGCTTTTTCCCGGTAATAATCCAACACTCCTTGAGGAGCATCCTGCGTATGATACACTGCGGTAGAAAGCAACGGACTCTCCTGCAGCGAGATCAACTTGGCTGAAGGATACTCCGCGATCGGCATTTCCTTCGGCGTCGCCAACAACTCGGGAACGTACACGTCTCCGCCGGCAGCAACCTTCGCCTGAGCTTCGTCGCTCAAAGGCGCCCCCTCGGCGATCGTGAAATACGTCTTTTTGTCCTTGGTAAACTCCCCGGGCAGAAAATTAAGCACTACCATTTCCTCTCCCTTGGAGAACATCACGTTCTGATCCGCGAAAGTAACCATTGATTCGTCTATCTTCAAATCCACGCTCTCAGGAAGCGGAAGCTCTTTGAGCACATCCATCGGCCGGAATTCCTTCCAACCCTGTTTCTGCAGCTGCGAACGGTAATACTGCAACACCGAATTCTTATCCCGGGACGTCTTGTAGTAAAACATGCGCATAGGCGCGCCAACCATCATCCGCTCCTGTTCCTTTATCCTCTCGCTGCCGGCAGGAGGCTGCACGGTCTGCGCGAACGCATACGCCACCAGGTTCGAGCTTACCAGAAATGCCCCGACACACATCACCGCTTTTCGTCCCATTACATCCAACATATCCGCTCCTTATGGTTAATTATAAGCACAATGGGGATACGCGCTCTTGATATTGTCGATCTTCTCCTGTTTAGCCTCGGCGGTTTCGGAATTATACTGCACCGTAGTATTCAAATCATCCGAACCTTCGTTAAGGTCCGTGATCAGCCCGGTCTTTGAGCCAGAAGTGCTGTTGACGGAGTCAGGTACGGTGGTAACGTTACTGCCACCCACGGCCTGGCTCAAATGATCCGCTTGCTCTCCTAAGCCTTCGGCACGGTTCGACAAATAATCGCCCCCCGCTTCCCCGAGCTCCTGGATCTGCTGCTCTAGCTGCCTGACTCTGGCTACGGCAAAGGGACAAGGATCGTATTCCCCTGGCCTGTTATCCGTTTCCACCAGCTGCGCATCAAAGGTAAATTCGAAATCACCGATGGAGCCGCCGTCGAACTTCGACACGCCATAGCTGTATATCGTGCCTCCCTGCGAAGCGCGGTTCGGATATCCGGTCTGCCATAACCCCAGGTCCGCCCCGCCATGGGACTGCCAGGCCTCTGCCCGGGCGAGCCGGTCGTGATCGACGTCATCGATCCAGCAAATGATGAAAGTAAAACCATTCGAAGCCCAGCTGTCATCCACCGTATAGGCCGGCGCGGCCCCAGCAAGAGCCGTGGGAAGCAGGTAAAATACGGGGGTCATCCCGGAAATGGTATACATGTCGGAAATGTTGCCGAGCACATCTCCCGCGATGCCCAGCGCCAACAATACCACATGACACGGGCAACAGACAATCGCTGCCCAACCGCCTTTTTCACAGCATTCCTTGCACACCTGATCCGGAGCGTAAGGAAGCTTTTGGATGCAATATGCCTTGAGGGATTCGCTGACGAAAGTCTTCGCCATATAGGCGATCACCAGGGCCGCACCCAGCACCCCCAACTCAGCTGCCAAAGGCAACACGCATACCTTTAACTCAAAATCATCCACCTCTCCAATACTAATTCGAGAAGTCACCGCATGATCCCTGTCCTGCCCATCCCGCCAGTCAAAGGTATAAGACGCCTCATGTTCCAGCCCATCCATAAAGCTATCGAGCGTATCTCTTTGTTCTTCCGTCAACTTCGATCCGATCCCACTGTTCAAAAACACGAACTGATGACCGGTTTTAATCGAAACCTCCCGACCTTCCCGCAACATCTTACGGATAGACTTATAGTAATAGAGTTGCGCCACATGGAACGCGGTAACGGCGATGATCATACCCCATATGGTGGTCGCCAAGGTCTCCAAAAGCACCAGTGCTTTACCGGTCAACGCGCAATCCTTCACTCCGATCACGTATGCAGTAATGGGGGAGTTCGGGGCAACGGATTTGGATGCAGCCGAAGTGATTACCGTCTGCGACACAATCGCATATGCGGCGATCGCGGCAGCGAGAGCGATCCCGGTCTCGATGGCCAGGGAAATGTAGAATTCCTGCCAGGCCACCTGCATCTCTTCGTTGGCCTTGGCGGCAGAGTTAAAATAATTCGCCATCATCGAGCCGGCGGCAATAGCGCCGGCATCCGCGCCGTTGGACGCGTCAGTCTTGATGAACGCCACCTTCCCTAAGTTGACGCTGACCATAGCCATGATCACCAGGAGCGCCACGAACATGATGAAAAAGGGCAGCACCTGGCCCTTCTCATACTGCAGCTTGCGAAGATGAAAGAAGGTGAACATGGTTACTTGCCTCCTCCGGGAAAATCAACCAGCACTTCCTCTTCCGTAAGACTATCCAAAGTCCCTCTATTCGGAGGCCAGGCGCTGTTGTAAGAATTATAATCGCCCGACACCCCCGCGGTCACCCTGGTCCGCTCGTACTCCCGCTGCCGGTTCACGATCTGGGTATTGCCCCAGACCCAAATCTGCACGATCCCGCCCAAAAGGATGATCCCTACGATCAATGCCATCAGAGACTCCAGGAGGCTCTGCCCTTTGCGCGCGCGTGGATAGGGCATCAGAAGGAAGTGGTCCATGACCTCCCCCTTTCCACTACCGTCCCCACCGAATCACTGTGATATTTATACTGGCCGTCTGCGTCCCGGTATAAGCCCTGGGTCACGCTGATCAAAGTCCCGCTACTGACCACATCCTCCGCAGTGTCGTTCGTCACGATCTCATAAGGAATTACCGTCGTCACCGTCTCCTCCAGCCGGGAATTCTGCACGGTACGGATCTGCTGCGGGGTTTCGGTCTTCTCCATGGTCTCGTTGAACTCCACGTCGGAAGAAGTAATGATCTGACCGGTCTGGAAATTCTCTCCCTCTCCGGCTTTGGAAGAAAGGGTATCATAATCCTTGATGAACTCTTCCTCGTTTATCTTATAGCCGATAAGGCTGGTGGCATTGGAATTCGTCTCGGGGATCGCCCAGAACACGTTGGCGCTGGCGCTGAAGGTCTGGGGGCTGCGTTTTTGAAAACCGCTGGAGACATCCGCATGGCGGCGGTTCTCGATAAGGGTATACTGGATCGATGCCCCTGCGCCCGATCCCTCATCCGTCCCGTACACGGAGGCTTGACGGAGCGCATTGCGAAACGCCGTCATCTGCGCGTATTGCTGGTCATTGAACCTCTGGATGTAGGCGATAAGGACGCCGAATACCAGCAGCATGAGGCTGGCCATGATCGCCACCTCTGCGAATGCCTGTCCTCTCTCGGCACGCTCCCTATATCGCCCCGTCCGCACGTTCATCGTCAATCCCCCAGTATATCCGTTCCGTTGACCAAAAGTCTGCGCCACTCCTGCGCATCTTCGATCCTTGACACCAGTTCTTCCTCTTCGCCTGAGGAGGTATTCGACGCCGTAACGTTCAGTCTGGCGCGAACAGTGTCGATCTCCGACTCCAATTCCTGCGCTGCCGCCAGCTTCTCCTCCGCCTGTGAAAGCAAAGCCGTGGAATTTGTCAAAAGTGTATTCCCGGATGCCCGAATATCATCCTGCGCATCCTCGCAATCATCATCGTCATTGCAATCAATATTGTTCGCCTGCCGGATAAGGTCGCGGCCGCGGGATGCGGTACTATTCGCAGCATCCATAAGATCGCTCGCTTCGCGAATCAGGGTGTCATACTTGTTCTCCAGCCCCTGCAGCTCGGATTTATCCGACCAATCGTCTTTCATGAGCTCTTCCGTACTGGTGGTATTGTTCCCGTATTCGGGAATAGTGATCTCGCTGCGGTCCTTGGTGACGAACGCCGCACTGGAAGAGGGGATGAACGTAGGGTCGGTATCGAGGGCGGTGCTGTTCGACTCGATATACCGGCGGTCGAGCATCGCCACCTGGATCCCTCCGCCCTTTAAAAGCCGTTGATTGGCGGTGGTAGACTCCTCGGTCCTGGTCTCGCTGGTGACATCGCTGGTGGAGTAATCCGACGCCTGCTCGGCGCCGATGAAATGATCGGTCAGCCCCTTGATCTTAGCCTGGGCGCCGCGCTTAACGTAGGTGTTCATCCCGATGAAGATCGCGGACACCGCCGCCAGCAGGAACACATATTCGGCAAAACTGAATCCCCCGGCCCCTCTCCCCCGTCCGTTTACCATCGTCTCGGCTCCTGGTCGAATGCCGCAACCTGCTCGTCCTTCCTGGTCTCCTGCTCCAGCACCGCATCCGAAATACTGGTGTTCTCTTCGGAGAGGGAGCTCTCGAGCGACTTCACCGTCACCACCGTACTCCCCGTGGTCGCTCCCGGAGAATAGAACTGCCCGTCGGAGACCTGGTCCGCCTGGTCGCGCACGTTGCCCTGCAGCGCGCGCTTCATGTATACCGTCATCGCGATCAACGCCACGGTCACGACCCCGATCAGCACCGTATATTCCACCATCGTCTGCCCGCGGCTGCGCATGGGTCGCCTCATCAACGTTTGGACTCATCCAGCTCGAGCTGCACCTGCTTGAGCTTGGCGTTCACCGACCGGCGCATATACGTGAACATGGCGATCAACGCGGTGGTGATGATCATCACCAGCATCGCGTATTCGATCATGGTCTGCGCCCGGCTTCTCTTCGTATACATGCCCGTTCCTCTCATCCCTGTTGCCCTCACTCCTTTATGACCCGGCACGGAGGCGCTGCATCGAGGCTCGGCGCGGCAGAACCCGTGATCGCTCCGGCGGCAGCATCGAAGAACGTCCCCATGGAGCTGCGCACCCGTCCCAGCACGCCCGCCACCAGGACCGCGGCCAGCACCACCGCCATCATGATGAAATACTCCGCGGTGCTCTGCCCTCTTTCAGAACGTATGCGTCTCATCGCTTCTTTACACTCCTCCGTTAAAACCCGAAATTGACCCCGCCCCTGGTGAACTGGATGATGATCGGGGCGCCGACGATGATCAAGACCACCGGCAAAATGAACACGAACAGCGGAAAAAGCAGCTTGATGGGCGCCTTGAGCGCCATCGATTCCCCGTTCTGGAAACGGCGCACCCGCATCTCCTCGGCCTGCACATTGAGCGCCTCTGACATAGGCGTACCCATGCGGTCCGCCTGCACCAGGGTGCGCACAAAGGAATACGTCTCCGGCATATCGATGCGCCAGGCGAAATTCTTCAAAGAATCGCGCCGGCTCTTTCCCATCTGCGTTTCCCGGTACACCTCCGCCAGTTCACGCGTTAACTCGCAGGGCTTTAGATCCCGCACCACGCGGTTGACCGCCAGCATAAAATCCAGGCCGCCGCTCACGCAAAGGTTAAGCAAATCGATGATGTTGGGAAGGTCACGGCGGATGCTCGCCTGGCGTTTCTTTATCTTTCCGTTAAGCCACATCTCGGGGAGCACGAAACCTACCAGCGCGCCTGCCAGGATGATACCTTCCCTTGGAGAGTTTCCGGCAAAGGCGCCGCCTATCACCGCCAGCCCGACTATCGCCACCACCTTGAACGCGAGGAATTCCAGCACCCCCATGGGAGATCCGGCTTTAAGCAGTTTGCGTTTCAGACCGCTCAAGGAAAAAGGGATCTTGGCCTCGGCATCTTTGAACCGTGTCGAAAGCGGCACCCAGCTCCTGGTCTCCCCGCGCAACAGGGCTTCTCCCTGGGCCTCCTGCCTGGCTTTATCCTCGAAATAACTGTCCGGCAGACTGGAGTCCGCATCGCGGAACAACTCCGGCTTAAAGAACTGCAGGAGGAAATATACCGTCACTCCGAACAATAACGCGATCGCCACAGGCATGTTCTGCTCCTTCTATACGTCGACCTTGCTGAATTTTGCGATGAAGATCACTCCCAGGATCTCGGAGATGATCGCATACCCGAAAAGCATCCTGCCGAAATTATCCTTGAGAAAAATATCGAAAAAGTCCGGAGTAACTTTATAGACGAAGATGCCGAACACCACCGGCAGGGCCGACATGATGATACCCTGCAGCTTCCCCTGGATACACAGCGCGTTCACCCGGCCGATGAGCTTATTGCGCTCCTGAATGGTATAAATGACCCGGGTAAAGGTCGTGGTAAGGTCGCCGCCGGTCTCCCTCGCCACCAGCATGGCGGTCACCACCATATCCAGCTCCTCCACCTTCATCCGCTTTTTGAGGTTATTGATCGCCTCTTCCAGGGAAACGCCCATCTGCATCTGCCTGACCACCAGGCTGAACTCCTGGCTGATCGGCGCCGACATCTCCTCGACCAGGGATTCGAACGCCTGCATCAGGCTCAAGCCCGCTTTCAGAGAACTGGAAAGGATCATTAAGCCGTCCACCAGCTGGGATGCGAATTTCCTGCGCCGGGCCGCTTCCAGCTGTTTGATGATGATCATGGGGATCAAAAGCCCCACCGCAGCCGAAGCCACGCTCATCACCAGGCTCCGGGTCATCATGAAACCCGCTGCGCCGCAAGCAAGAGGGATACCCAGATCGAGGAGCAAAAGCTTTTGTATAGGTATATCCAAAAACATCTTATCCAGACGGGGGGTCATTCTGTTCATGCGCCCGCGCTGCCACTGTTCCATGCGCTCCTGCAGCGCCGGGAAGACGAACCAGACCACCCCGAACACTCCTGCGAACACCGCGAAGTATACACCTAACGCCGAAGACATTTACCCTCCTTTGATGCCGTTGAACCCCCGGGATCCGTCCCCAGGCACACGCAGATGCCTGGGGAAGACACGGATTATTCAGGCCACCAGTTCTCGTTACCCTGGGTCGCGACCTCTTCCGAACCCTCGCGCTCCACCTGCTGGTCGGTGATCTCGGTCCGGGTCACCCCTCCCATGACGGTCTCCTTGGAGGACGTGGTACTGGTAGTGGTATACTCGTTCGTAGTATGCCCCGGAGAGAACTGCTTTCCGGCGGTATCCGCGGATTCCCTGAGCCCGCCCTGAATACCTCTTTTCAGGTACACCTGCATCGCGATCAGACCGGCTACGACTACGCCGATAAGGATTGCATATTCAAGCGTTGACTGCCCCTTCTTGCCTACACGGAGAAACATATGATCACCCCCTTACAAATAGAATTATTCGACCACCGCGGTCTGTTCCTGATATCCCGTGCTGCTGGTCTCCTCTTCAACCGTTCTCGCCACGGCGCCGTCCTCGGCCATTGAATCCCCTTCGGTGCTCTCACGGCTTCTTTCGAAGTCCGACTTCATGTAATACGGCTCATACTGCCTGGTGGTGAAGATATTCTCACCCGTGCCGCCGTCATCGGTGTAATCCACGGCATTCTTGATCCTGGCGTTGAACCCGCGCTTGATGTACGTCTGCATGGCCACCACCGCGGCCACGATCAACCCCAGCACGATCACATACTCCGCAGTGCTTTGCCCTCTTATCCCCCTGAATACTCGCATGCTACTCACCTCCTTATCGTGCCTTGGGATCATTCAAAATTGATGTGCTCGACCGCTTTTTCCGCCTGTCCGCTCGCATGGTCAAGCATGTTGGTGACCCTGCCCTTGATCAGCGTATTTGCCGCGAACCACACTGCGCCCACTATCACCGTGAAAATGATAATGTATTCCAGCGTGCTCTGTCCCTTTTTTGACCTCATCATCTGACTCCTCCTTTTCACGCAAAGCCCCTTTCAAATAAAAAAACCGAAGATCCCTGCTTCACTCCTTCGGCTTTCGACAACCCGGCTGACGCCTGCAGACTGAAAATCAATCTGCACCCCGTCCCGTGGCTTTGCGTAGCCCTCCCTCCAGAAGGCCTTGCCTTTTCGCTGCCGCTGCTACCAGTTGCATACTAAATATATCATTACTGGCGCTGGGTTGCAAGGCTCAGGACCCCTCTTTTGAAAGCGGTTTCTGGAGGAGGAACCGGACATTTTTTTGACCGCCCCACACCACTTTACTGGTGTTAAGCGACCGGCAAAGTTTTTCCAGCCCCCCACACCATTCGTTGTTCACTCCGACGGAAAAATATGCGGTAAGCTCGCGGACTCCCAACCGGTACGTCCCCTCTGCCGCATACACTGTTTCACACATACGCTCATACGTCAAACCACTCAACTCAGCACCCCCCAGCCAGCGCTTAAGGTACCAGTCAAGGAACAGCCTATACTCGGAAATGATACCAGAAAGAGCTTTTGATGTATCCTCATTATTGACAAATGGATACGGTTCACTTGATCCCATAGGGTCCTTGCCAGAAGCATAACCTTCCATTATGCGCGTGTAATCCCTGAAGGAATCATCCAAACCAGGCCATTTACCGAAGAATATACTGGCGACATCCACACCCGCCACATTCTTAAAATCAAAGTTCGTAACCAAAGTGATCTTCGGTTCCCCGGCCGGGGTCTCCCTCAAAGCGCACACCCTAAACCCCAGCTTATCCCCCTTTTCCAAGAACGAGAATGTAACAGCTCCCTCAGACAAATAATATTCCTTATTTAAATGGCTGATTTCTATTTTTGATGTCTCTTTGGACAATTTAACGTCTATATTTTGTCCAAATTGCCATGGCCAAAGTCCAAAGATAAAATTAGACCTATTATTTATATTGAATTTCCCATAATTGAATTCCCCGGCTTCAGTAAGAAAATCGACGTTAACAGGAGCGCCATGCTGAGTCGCAATAGCTTTTATAAAACCCAGAAACTCCTTACTGGGGGACTCATACCCGGGAGCCATAAGGAACACCAGCGGGGTCTTCCCCATAAAGAATCCCGAAACCTCGCGCTTGGCGTATGCGAAAGGAACACCGAACACCGCGGGGACATGGGCATTCCCCCGCAAAGTATGACACTGCCCGTCAAAATACACCTTGGCGCCGTCAGGAAGGCCGATAGAGACGATCTTCACGCGGCAGGATACCGCCTCCCTGAACTTCTTTATCTGTGAGGGAGACAGAGAGACGAGGGCGGGATCAAAAACATCCTCCTGGGCCGCCTCACCCGTCGAAGGACCTGCGGGAACGGCCTTGTGCACGGAAAAGGAAGCCGTTACCCTGCCCAGCAGATGATCGTCGATGAAAGGGCGCAACAGGAGCGTATCCAGGGCGCTCCTGACCCCCTCCCGGGAGAGGCTCTTTCCTGCAGATATCTCCTCGGCCAGCAGATCCAAGCCGCCTACCAGGGAATCCGCAGCCTTGAGCAATAACCCGCCCATCCCGGCAGACTCGATCGATCCCCGGCGCATCCTCCTCGGCCTTCCCACAGGCTGGCTCAAGTTCGCGCTCTTGAAGATGGAATTGATACTGGATTTGGAAACGACGATCCCGAAACGGTCCTTGACCACTGCCACCAGGCTGCGGCAGCTGATCTTCTGATTATCCCGTTTCTGATCGATTATGTAGGAGACTACTTCCGGCGTGAGCTTATAGATTATTCCCATGAAATCTCCAGTTTGGACATTATTAGTATACCATCCGGTAATATAATGTCAATCTGGTAATATTATTCTATGGCGATTGTGTCGTCTATTTCAGTGTTCGAATTAAGGACTGTCCCGGCAGGAAGTTCGATCACGCTCGAGGCCCTGAACAACGGCAGGGTAATGCGGAATGGTTTTAACGCAACGAAGGTCTTAAGGACCTTGCCGTGCGCGGAAAGGAACACTACGTCGATCGAAAAACGCATGAAGAAAGTGTGCACACTGTTGCACCTTAAGATGTGCATACCCTTGCCCAGCGGCAAGGAATCCCTCCCTAACAGCCCCCTGGTACGCTGGGAAAAACTCGCCGCTATTTCAGCGTCTTCCGCAAGTATCGTATTTTTGGTGAGGTTTCTGATCCTCATGCAGCGGGCTTGAAGATATCGTCAGAGATAGGAATGCCCCGCAGCCGCAGGTCGGTCAGGAACGAAGGCAGGTACCCGGTAGGCTGGTATTCTCCCAGGACCTTGCCTTCGGCATCGATCCCGGAACGCTTGAAGATGAAGACGTCCCGCGTCTCGATATGCAGGTCCTCCCTGATGCCGATGATCTCGGAGATCTGCATGACCTTACGCGTTCCGTCTGACAACCTGGCGGTGTGGACGATAATATTGACGGCCGATGCGATCATCTCGCGGATGGCGCGCACCGGAAGTTCGACGCCGGACATCAGGATCATGGAGTCCATACGGGAGATAACGTCCTGGGTCGAGTTGGCATGGATCGTGGTCATGGAGCCGTCGTGACCGGTATTCATGGCCTGCAACATGTCCAGGGTCTCCGCGCCGCGGCACTCCCCGATGATGATGCGATCCGGCCGCATACGCAGGGAGTTGCGGAACAGGTCCCGGGCGGTGATCGCGCCCTTGCCCTCGATGTTCGGGGGCTTGGATTCGAGCCTCACCCAGTGCTCCTGCTTCAAGCGCAGCTCCGCGGCGTCTTCGATGGTCACGATACGCTCGCCTGCGGGGATGTACGCGGAAAGCACGTTCAAGACCGTGGTCTTTCCCGAACCGGTGCCTCCGGAAACCACCATGTTCTTGCGGGAAAGCACGCAGGCCTGGATGAACTCCGCCATATGCCTGGTCAGGGAACCGATGCGCAGCATATCCTCCATCTGCAGCCGCTCACGGCCGAATTTCCTGATGGTCAGGGTCGGGCCGGTCAATGACAACGGAGGAATGATCGCGTTGACACGGGACCCGTCGGGAAGGCGCGCGTCGACCATGGGCATGGATTCATCGATACGCCGGCCTAAGGGCGCGATGATCCGCTCGATCACCTGTCGCACCTGCTCGTTGGAAAGGAACCTCTTGGGAGAAAGCTCGAGCTTGCCGTGGCGTTCCACATAGATCTGGTTGCGGTTATTGACCATGATATCGGAGATATCATGGTCGGCCATCAGGTCTTCCAGCGGTCCGAGGCCGAGGGCCTCGTCCACGATCTCCTTGACCAGCCTTTTGCGCACTTCCGGAGAAGCCAGGAACACCCCTGTTTCCTCCGCCAATGAATTGATGACCACCTTTTCGGTCTTCTCCCGGACCTGGGCCGCTTTCACGGAATCGGTCATATCGATCTCGATATGCTTAAGATCGAGCTTATCGATGAGCTTCTGATGGATGCGGCGCTTCAATTCGATGATCTCGTCGAACTCTTTATCCGCCGCCGCCTCCGCGGCCAATTCTTCCTGGGAGATCTTGAAACGCTTCCAGAACTCAAACTCCTTGGAGTAGACCCCCTGGGAATCGTCCAACGCATGCACATCGATGTGCTGCCGCTCCAGGAATAAGTCCTGCCGCCCTACCAGGTCGTCTGACAACTGTTTGAGGCTCAAGCTCATCTTGGAGCCCGGCGCATCGAGCACCACCGGGACCGAACGGTTCAACGCCATTCCGGAGACCTTGCCTTCGGAGGGGATACGACAGATGATCTCGCAGGGGATCGCGGCCCGCACCTCCTGCCAGCTTACCCCGCCGATACTTTGCGCGCGGTTGAGGACGATCTTGACCAGGGGCAGGGGCACATGCAGGGTCTGCAGGATATCCAGAGCCCACTTGGTCTGGTATACGGAGAGGATATCGGGAGTCGCTACCAGAAGGATAAGGTTAGCGTGGTTGACGCAGGAAAAGAACTGTTCGGAGAACGCCCGTCCCGCGTCTATGATGATGAAATCGTATTCTTTTTCCAAAACGTCAAGGCTCTGCTCGATCTTGGCGCTGTCGAGGCGGGCGATATGCCCCGGTTTGAGCACTGCGGGAAGAAAATCGATGCCGAATTTATCCACATGCTCGACACGGTCTTTGATCGGCCGCTGCACCGCGCCCGCCTGCAGCCCCTCCGCAAAACTGAAGAGGGACCGGGAAGGCAAAAGATCGAGCCCGCGCGACATGTCCTGGGCTGCCTGCAGGTCAAGGTCGAGCAACAGGACCTTTTTGCGCAGCAACGCACCCAAGGAGACTGCGAGATTGGTCGCCACCAAGGTCTTTCCGACCCCGCCCTTGGTGCTGAATATTACGATTGTTTTCGCGGGCATACTAGTTCGACTGATACACGATCGGCACCTCGACGGTCAACTCCGGAGCGTCGATCTGCGGGGGGAACGGCGGATAAGGCGCCAGGCTCCTGGCCACCGAAAGCGCCGCTTCATCGAGCACCTTATATCCTGAAGACTGGTTCACTTTAAGGCCGAGCAGATCGCCGTTTGCGGCGAGCTTAAGGCCAAGCCGGACCACGCCTTCCCACCCCGCCTCTTTCGCCGAAGCCGGATACGATGCCTGACGGACTATCTTGGTCTGCACCGCCTTGGCGTAATTGGCGACTTTCGGAGCGAGTACCGGCTCGGGAAGCCTGGTACGGACCTTCTGCGCCACTTCCTTCTTCATATCGGGGGTAGGCCTTGCGATATCCTTGCTGACCACGGTGGGGGTAAGGGTGATGAAAAGCTCGGTGTCCCCGCGCGTACCCGTCCCGCCGCCCGTTTTGGTGATCCGCTGGCGGAAGAACATCCCCAGCACCGGCACGTCGGAAAGCCAGGGGAACTTGCGCAGGTCCTCTTCCGACTTCTGCTTGATCAACCCTCCGATAGCCATGGTCTGGCCGTCATTGAGGAACAATTCGGTAGAGGCGGTCCGCTTGGTCAAAGGATACGCCTTGGCCGTAGGGGCGTTGGGATCGCCGATAGTCTCGGCATCGCCGACGTCGCTTACTTCCACCGAAAGGTTAAGCTTGATACGGTTATCTTCGGATACCACGGGATTCATCTTCAGTTTGATGCCGTATTCCTTATACTCGATGGTGCTGGAGGTGCTGCCGCCCTCGGTTGTAGAGGTGGTGAACGTCGGCTTCTCGCCGCCTACCAGCAACTGCGCTTCCTTGCCGCTCTGGCACGCCAGGCGCGGACGGGAAAGGATACGCGCTTTTCCCTCCTGGACCAAGGCGTCGAGTTTCACATGGAAAGGCTGCACGGTCACCGAGTTATCTTCGGTGGAATAGATCCCCCGGTTCCCGGTAAGCACCTTGAAAAGCGTCGACCATTTCGCGCCGGCGGCGGTCATGGCGGGAGAAAGGTCCGTTTCCACCAGGCCCAGCTGCCCGGGCCAGGAGATGCCGAGGGTGTTGGTCGCATCCTTGTTAAGCTCCAGGACCTGCACGTCTATCTCCACCACCGACTGCTCTTCCTTGACCTCGGAAAGGTCGATGATCTTATCCTTCAGGCCTCCCAGCGCCAGAAGCAGGCGCTCCTTATCCTTGGCCAGGCGCACCCGTCCCAAGATCAGCACTTTACCGGAATCCTCGTCGGGCCTGGTGTACACTTCGACCAATCCGAGGTTCCCGAGCAGGCTGTCAACTTTACGTTTGTTCTCGATGACGTCCTCGCTCAAGACCTTGACCTCTGCGGATTGCTCGCCGAAATTATCCCAGTACACCAGGGTGGTCTTACCCGGGGCTTTGCCGCTGATCGCGATCTCGGAAGTGCTCACGGATGCCACATCGGCGACCGCGGGATTGCCGATAGCCACGCGCGTAGGCATGCTTACCGGGATCAGCTTGGTATCATTGACCACGATGCGGATCACGCCGTCGTCGGACCCTTCCGAGAACGAAAGGAATGCGGCGCAGGCCAGCATGCTCACCACGGAGAAAATGCAGAATTTTTTACCCTTGCTCATAGGTCTCCTTTGCGTAGCTATTTATTCAAGAGGTTTTACTTCTTTTTGTAAGCCTCGGTAAATTTCCACGGTACGCCGGGAACCCGCCGCCTCGACTTCATTTTCCTGCTGCTGGAACATCTGCGGCATCACGGTACGGAACACCATCTCCCAGCTTGCCGGCGCAGCCTGCTGCACGGTCCGGTCTCCCGGAGAACGGAGGATCAGGCGGATCTTGCCCTGGTCCTGCAGGAATGCCACCAGATTCGCCTCCTGCGGGGAAAGCGCAAAGGTAATAGTAGAAGAAGCCGTGGTCGTCCTGGTCACTTCCTTGCCGCGCGGAGCCGCCACCTTTTCGAATTCCTGCCCCACCGCCAGCACCAGCACGTCCTGGAAGAGCGGCATGGTGGTCATCTGCTGCACGGGTTTCCCGTCGGGTCCCATCTGCGGCAACGGCACCATACCCACCACATCCACATGATCGCCGGGACGGATGAGCCCGCCCACGGAAGAAGTCGTATCCACCTGTATCGTGATCGCGCGCTTGCCGGCCGGGACCCGCGAAGAAAGCGTCTCCTGCTCCGACGTGCGGCTGATCTTATTAAGGATTACCTGCTCGCCTTTGGAGAAAGGCGCGAGCGTGACCATACCCACCACCCCGCCGAGGGAACCGGCGACCTTGGGCTGCGCCTGGGACTTCGCGACCTGCTCCACCTTGACCATCGATTCCTTGATCTCGGTGTTGGCCGGGATATCCTGCGTCGCCCTGACCACGGGCACCATATTCTTGGAACGGTTGGCCGCATCCTGCTTGGCGAGCTCGGACTGCTGCTGCATCCAGCTGTTGACCAGCACGACCGCGATCAAGCCGGCGACCGCAGCGATGATAAGCGGAATGAACTTCTTGGGCATTTGTACGGGCATAATTATTCCACCTTTTCCTCGAAGTACTTCACCTCGATACGGTTTTTTATGCTATCCTCGAGCGCTTTTTTCGCTTCCATCTGTTTTTTACCGGCGAGCCCTTCCCGGACCTGCTGTTCGATCTCGCTTCTGGGAAGAGGCGCTCCCGGCTTGATATCCGTGACCTTGAGGATCACGAACTTGCCCCGGGAATCCTTGAAATACGGAGTGAACTTGCCCCGCTCCAACGAAAATGCCTGCTCATAATACGAGCGGTCCAGCGTGACCTCGTCCTCCGAACGCGGCAAGGGGATCATCCCCAGATCCCCGCCCTTATCCTTGGAAGCGGAGGTGGAGTACTGCCTGGCCAGATCGGAGAAATCCGCATCCCGGTACAGTTCGGAGAGCACCATCTTCGCCTGCGCCTCGCTTCCGACGACGATCTCATACACCCTGCGGGCTTCCGGGCTGTTCAGGAAGGGATGGTCCTTGTTCTGGGAGAGGAACTCTTCGACGTCCCTATCCGTCACCTCGGCCCTTTTGATCTCCTGCTGCAGCACCTGGTCTCCCAGCACGTTGATCTTGAACATATCGATGGTCTTCTTAAGATCGGGGTCCTTGTCCAACCCTAAGGCCAGGGCTTCCTCATAATACATGTAACGGGGGACCATCATTTCTTTAAGGTATGCGACCTTCTCTTCCTGGGTATCGATCAGCTCGGCCTTGGTCTGCGTTCTTTTGGCCTGTTCCTCGATCATCGAATTGAAGGTCTCCACCTCTTTATTCAGGTCGGAAGCGGTAATGTAATTCCCCCCGACTATCGCCACCACTTTCTCGCCGCGCGGAGGCGTGACCGTTTTCTTCCCGGAACCGCTTTTACCTCCGGATAAAAAAGGGATATTGCCGCACCCCCAAAGCAACGCCGCACAAGCTCCCGCGATCAATAACGCTTTACCTCTCGCCATATGGCCTCCTTGAATGATGCCGACAAAAAAACCCAGAGCGTGACTGCGTGTTCACTGCCCTGGGGTATGTATAGTCGATGTGCGCATAAGTAGATAGCCGGTAAATGGTTGTGTTAATTTATTGTATTAACACACCCGGATGGAAAAAGCAAGAGAAATTTTAAATTCCCCCTCATCCTCCCTCGGGAACCCCAAGGCGGTATACCTCTATTATGAAACGGTAACCGCGGGGATTGTGAAATGCGGGAGACATATACCGCGCAGCCCAGCGCGCCAGGTCATGGGCGGATATCTTCTCCTCTCGGAATATCCGGTACCCCTTTTCGGCCAGCGCGCGGCGGACCATCCCTTCGATGGCCTCCCTTTCCGGATCCCCTCCCTCATAACTCCAGATATACACCACCTGCGCCGGAGCATCCCGCAGCGCCGCCTCAACGTTCCTGCGGGCCGTGTCAAACGGACCGTACAGCTGCAGGAACCTGCCTTCGCAGAAAGGAGCGCGCTGCAGATAATAATCCAGGGACCGGTAATACGAGAATACCGCGCTCGAAGGCTCTTCGCGGACAGAATATTCCACCATGGACAGGATCTCCCCGAGGGGATCGCTCACCCCCGACTTATGCAGTTCCCGCTTAAGGACGACGTTCGTCGTGCCGGTAAGCGACACTGCCGCTACCAGCACCGTGCAGGCGATGCGCACGCCCCTGCGCCGGATCTGCGCCAGGCCGTACAGGGCCGGGATCAGCACCAGGCCCGGCAGGAACAGCCAGTGCCTGCAGGTGGTAAGCCGCACGAGCGAAGCGAACAGCAGCGTTCCTGCGCACAGCAACGCCCAGATCCACGCCTCCCGGCGCTGCTGCCGGAACACACGCACCAGCCCCGCACAGGTAAGCCCGGCAAACACCGTTACGGCAGGGATCACGACCGGCCAGTTAAAAGGGTGGATCGACTGGCCCAGGAAGGACGCAAAGAACATGTATCCCAGGGTATATATATAAGGAAACCGGGAGAAACGGCCGAGGTTCGCCTGATAATGGATGAAGGTCTCATCCATCCAGGGGGAAAAGGCCAGCGCGATCACCCCGACCGCGCAGCACCAGAGGAAGGCGAACGACGGACCGGATTGTGCCTGCCCGCGTGCCTTGCCGCGGCCGGCCCAGGCGATAAGCGCCAGCTGCGGGATGAGCACCGCGGCATAGATCGCTTCCGTATACATCCCCGCGATACTGACCGCCGTAAACCACGCCCACTCCCGGCACCTGCGCGATCCCTGCGCCAGCTGCACGGCAAACCACATCGAGGCGCTCACACAAAGATACAGCAGGGAATAATAACGCACCGATCCGGCCCAAAGTATCAGGAGCGGATGCACCGCCACAAACACGAACCTCCAGCCGATGGAAGGGAAAAGCCGGGCCCAGGTGCGCACATACCACCACAGGGCGAACGCCGCCAAAAACAGGGAAAGCACCTGTCCGGACTCCACTCCCGGCTGCCAAAGACCGAACCAAAGCTTATACACCGCATAGCTCAAGGGCGGATGGACCTCGGTCTGGACCAGCTGCCGGAAAAGCTCATCCCAGGAAAGCCCGGTAAGCCTGACGGTAAAGATCTCGTCGTCAAAGAAGAAACGGCGGAAATTACAGAGGAACGCGGTAAGCAGAAAGAGAAATGGCAGGCCCGCCTGGAGCCTGCCATACGAGATAACCCTCGGTTTTTCGGACAATCCTCTCTCCTGAAAAGGGAAGGAATTTGGTAGCCCCAACCGGATTTGAACCGGTGTTTAATGGCTGAGAACCATTCGTCCTAGACCAGGCTAGACGATGGGGCCGTGGGAGCTATTCTAATCAAACTCCCGCGGTTCGTCAACAATTATATTGACCCTGCTATCGCAAGAAGATATACTGGGGAAAACCATGTCTGAACGCTTCCTTTTCGGTATAGGTGCCAGCTCAAAACGGGACTACCTGCTCGCGGTAAAAGAAGCGGTGGCCCAGGCCAAAGCCCCTTTCCTGGACCATTCCATCGATCTGGCGCTGTGTTTCACCACCATTGAATACGCCCATCAGAAAACCCTGCGCGCCCTGCATGAACTGCTCGCTCCCGTGCCTCTTCTGGGATGCAGCACCGCAGCCGCCATCACCCCTTCCGGATTCATGCGCCAGGGGGTGGCGCTGCTGCTGATAGGCCTGCCGCTCAAAGCGCACTGCTGCCCGGGCATGGTCAAGAACATCCGGGTCAACGGAGGTTTGAAAGCGGGAGAGATACTGGGGGATGCCCTGCTTACCGAACTGAAGGATATCCGCCGCGATTTCGCGCTGCTGCTGTGCGAAGGGCTGAGCGAGGAAAGCCCCGCGCTCTTAAGCGGGCTTCAGGAGCGGATGGGCACGAGCTTTCCCATCATCGGAGGCTCTTCTTCGGACGACCTCTCCGGCCGCCAGAGTTACGTCTATTTCAACGACGAAGTTTCCAATGACGCGGCCTGCGCCGTTTCCTGGGGGGGCAAACTCCGTTTCGGGGTAGGGATCAAACACGGGCTCAAACCATTGGGCAAGCCGCGCACCGTCACCCGCGCCGTAGGCAACCGGGTCTACGAGATCGACGGCACCTCCGCGAGCAACGTATACGAAGAATACTTCCGCTGCAGCCTCCCCCAGCTCAAACAGAACGCCAAAAGGATATCCATCCTGTATCCGGTAGGTATCTATCAGCCCAGCGAACGGGAGTACCTGATCCGCAACATCCTCGCCATCGAGGACAACGGATCCCTGGTCTTCCAGGGCAACGTCCCGGAAGGCGGGATGCTCCGCTTCATGATCGGGACCCGCGAATCCACCTTTGCCGCCACCGAAGACGCCGTCGAAGAGGCAAAACTAGGACTTGCAGGAACGCACGCACAGTGCATAATAGTACTGGAATCCGTTTCCCGGCTCAAACTGCTGGGCCGGTCGATCCAGAAGGAACTCGACCTGATTAAAAAAGGGTTCGGGGAGGATATCCCCATATTCGGGATGTGCTCCTACGGCGAGCAGGCCCCTTTGAAATCCATCGATTTCAAGGGAAAGACCTATTTTCACAACCAAAGCATCTGTCTCCTGGCGCTGGGGACATAACGGATGGATATGCTCAGCTTAGAAAACGTCCTTACCATCGAACGGCTGGCACTGATGATCGGGCCGGTGAGCATCCTGATCACCTTTGCCCTCTCCATTTATCTGGCCTTCAAGATGGAGCGCATCCAGCAGCAGCAACTCCTGATCGATAAGCTCAACCATTCCCTGGAAGAGATGGACGAGCAGGCGAAGCTGATCATGCGCACCGACATCGAACTGCATAAGACCCAGGAAGAGCTCGACCGCAAGATCACCTCCCTCTTCGCGCTGCAGAAGCTCTCCCGTGCCATCAGTACCACGCTCGAGGAATCCCAGGTCTTCGCCCGCCTCGACTCATCCCAGCTGCGGGAGATGGGTTTCGAAAAAGCCTTCTGCATCCTCTGGGAAGAGGACCGCAGGATTCCTTCCGTCAAGCTCTCCATCGGGTTCGAGGAGAATGAGGCGGTGCTTCTGGAGAAATACCTGCTGCAGGAACAGCAGACCTTCCTGGGGCTGCTGGACAAGGAGAAGAATTTCTCTTCCCTGCGTCCGGAGGAGAACACCGCCCTGCTCTACGAATTCAAGGAGGTCTTCCAAACGCACTCCTTCATCTGTTCGCCGGTGCTGCCGAAGGAAGGCAGCAAAGGCATATTCTTCGCCGGCACCAGCCACCCCGAATCGGTCATGACCGAGGGGGACGAAGAATTGATCACCATCCTCTCCAATCAGCTCGGGCAGGCGCTGGAGAACGCCCGCCTCTTCGAGAAAACCTGGAGATACCAGCAGGAATTGGAGCGCAAGGTGGAGGAAAGGACCCGGGACCTGACCCTGGCGCTGGAGGAAGTGAAGAACATCAGCAACCGGAAGACCGAATTCATCTCCGCGGTCTCCCACGAGCTGCGCACCCCCCTGACCTCCATCAAAGGCTACGCCTCCCTCCTGCTCTCGGACAAACTGGGAGAGCTGCCCGAAGGGGTACGGCTGCGCCTGGACAAGATCAACCGCCACAGCGACGAACTCACCCACCTGGTCAACGACCTGCTGGATATCGCCCGTATCGAATCCGGACGGGTGATCATGAAGACCGAGCCGGTCGACATCAAGGAAGTGCTGGCCGGGGTACTGGACCTGCTCTGGGTACAGTTCAAGGAAAAACAGATCGCCCTGGGGCTGGAGCTTGCCGACAACCTGCCTTCGATCATGGCGGACAAGAGCCAGATCAGCCGGGTATTCATCAACATCATCGGCAACGCCCTCAAATTCACGCCGGCGCAGGGCAAGATCACCGTTTCATCCTCCCTGCACGAATCGAGATCAATCCGGATCGACATCAGGGATACCGGATGCGGCATCCCACCGGAAGACGCGAGTAAGATATTCGAGGAATTCTACCGGGTGGAAAACCAGATCAACGAACAGGTGAAAGGCTCGGGACTGGGCTTGTCCCTGGTCAAACACATCATCGAAGCGCACCGCGGGAACATCTGGGTGACAAGCGCGCCGGGAGAAGGCTCGACCTTCAGCTTCGTTTTGCCGCTTCCGGAGTAACAAGGAGACCGTATGGCAGCACGTATACTCATCGTTGACGACGACCCCGATATCCGGGATGTACTTTCATTGACCCTTTCGGAGGAGAATTACGAAGTGCTCGAGGCCGAGGACGGGGAAGCGGCACTGAAGATCATCAACAGCAAGCCCCTGGACCTGGTGCTGGTCGACTACAAGATGCCGAAGATCGACGGAAGAGAAGTATGCCGCCGGGTGAAAAAGGACCTGCTGCTGCAGCATCTGCCCGTGATCATGGTCACCGGCAAGGGGGACATCAACGACCGGGTAGGGGGCATCGACGCGGGAGCCGATGATTACGTGGTCAAGCCTTTCGAGCCCAAGGAACTGCTGGCCCGCATCCGCATGATCCTGCGGCGCACCCAGCGCGACCTGGAAGCCAATCCCTTGACCCGGCTTCCCGGCAACGTCTCGATCATGAACGAGATCACCCGCCGCATCGAGAACAAGCTCCTCTTCGCGGTCTGCTACATCGATCTCAACAAATTCAAATCCTACAATGACAAATACGGGTTCAAACACGGGGATGAGGTGATCCGGGAGACCGCGCGTATCCTCATCCGCCAGGTGCAGAAGACCGGGAACCCCGACGATTTTATCGGGCACATCGGCGGGGACGATTACGTGATCGTCACCACGCCGGAAGTTTCCGACCTCCTCTGCCAGAAGGTCATCGAGGATTTCGACGCCACCGCGCCGGAGTTCTACAACGAGACCGACCGCAAGAACGGATATATCGTCGGATTCGACCGCAAGGGCCACGAACAGCGCTTCGGCCTGCTCTCCATCTCGATCGGCGTCGTGACCAACGAATCGCGCAAGATCGAACATGTGGCCCAGATCGGCGAGATCGGCGCGGAGCTCAAGTCCTACGCCAAGACCAAAGACACCAGCAGTTACGTCAAGGACAAACGGATCGATTAGGACGAAGGAGCGGCGGCAGGGCTCGTGCGCGCGGCCTGGGGTGCTCCGTAAAGGTAATGCACGATGCTGCGGTACACCCGCTGGGCCACCAGCTGATACCCCCTGGCGTTCGGATGCACGAAGTCGCTTTTCAATGAGGGATTGGTCAGGATGCCGTGGAAGGCATCCGGAATGAAAATGGCGCCGCTTTCCCGCGCCAGCTGCTCGTAGGCCACCCGGTAGTCCTTGAGGAAGAACCCCGCGCTCACATCCAGCACCGCCACCATAGCCCCCTTCTCCTGCACCCGCGCGATCATGGCGCGGATATTGGACACGGACTGGTCCCGCGGCACCTGCTTTAAAAAATCGTTCCCCCCGAAACCGATGATCACCAGTTTCGGATCATGACGCAGCACGTCCTCCTCGATCCTGCCCAAAGCGTCCAAAGAGGTATTCCCGTCGATCCCGGAGTTGATCACCTCCGTGCCGGTAAGCGCGGCCAGCCTCGCGGGATAACTCTCCCCTTCCTCCACTCCGTAGCCGAAGGTCAGGCTGTCGCCGAAACACACGATGGTGCGGCCGGATGCGCCGAGGTTCTTGACGGGCAGCGGCCGGAAGGATACCAGCGCCTGCACCGCCGCCACCAGCAGGGCGCACACCGCCAGGAGCACGAAGTACTTATGCAGACCGCTCTTTTTTCTCATAGGAAAGCCTCAGCTGCCCGCAGGCGGCATCGATATCCGCTCCCCGGGAACGGCGCACCGTGACCGGGATGCGGGCGGCTTCCAGTTCGCCGATAAAGCCGCGCACCTCTTTTGCCGACGGCGGGTGGATATGCAGCTGCGGCACGGGATTTGCCGGGATCAGGTTCACCTTGGGCAGCCGCAGCTTCTTCAACAGTATACTCAAATTCTTCGCACTGCGCAAATCCGCATTGACTCCCTGGATCAGAATATACTCGAACGTCACCTGCCGGTTGGTGGCCTCGCTGTAATACGCGCATGCATCCAGCAGGTGCGTCAACGGATACTTCCTGTTGACCGGGAGCAGCCGGGAACGGGTCTCGTCGTCCGAGGCGTGCAGGGAAACGGAAAGCTCGACCTGCAGCCCTTCCTTGGCCAGCGCCAGGATCCCCGGCACCACCCCGCAGGTGGAGATAGTGATCCGGCGCGCGCCGATACCCGCGCCGTAGGGAGCATTAAGGATGCGGATGGCCTTGAGCACCTGCGCATAATTGTCCAGCGGCTCTCCGGTACCCATGAACACCAGATGCGTCAGCCTCTCACCGGCCTGACGCTGCAGGCCCATGACCTCGGCCACGATCTCCCCGGCCGAAAGATTCCTCACGAACCCCGAAATGCCGCTGGCGCAAAACGAGCACCCGAACTTGCATCCCACCTGGCTGGAAATACACCCCGTATGCCTGCCTTTGGCCGGGATGCTCACCGCCTCGATCGCCTGCCCGTCCTCCAGCGCGAAAAGCATCTTGGCGGTCCCGTCCTGGGAGCGGGAGACCTTTACCCGGTCCGGCAGGGCGATCCGGCAGTTCTCCCGCAGGACCTGCCGCAGGGTCTCCGGAAGGCTGCTCATGCGCGCAAAATCATACACGCCTTTTTGATAGATCCACTCCAGGATCGTCCGGGCGAAGAATTTCTTATACCCCCACTCCACGACCTGTGTTTCCAGTTCGGGCAGCAGCACCCCGAAAAGCTCGATCTTGCTCATTCCTCCTCCGGTTCCTGCCGCGATATGGGCGCATAGTTCAAAAAGGGCCTGATCCCGATCACGCTGTAGAACAGGTCCCGGCTGGAGATCTCCTGGGCGCTGCGCACTTCGCGGATCCTCGTCAGGAATATCCTGGCCACCGCGTACCGGCACATCCCTGCCAGCACGAAAAGCGAAAGCAGGCGGTATCCGAAAAGGTCGGGCAGATGCGCCGCCAGCATGCCCCCGGTCAACGCTCCGGCAAAGGTCGCCAGGCCGATGAACAGATTGTAATAGGCGATGCACCGCACCCGTTTCTGAGGGGTCACCGCGTCGTAGATGAAATTGGTGGCGCACAGATTGAACCCGGCCCAGGCGAACCCGGAAAGCACCTGGGCGAAAAAAAGCATCAGCGGATGCTGGCTGATCACCCACCATAAAGGAAGGCTGGCGATCAGCACGGAAGTGACCCGGATCACCTTGACGTTGCCTACTTTATCCGCATGCATCCCCCAGCGGGACATGGCCACCACCTGCGCCAGGGTCGCGGTCAGCGTGATCAACGTAAAGGTCAGGTAGTTGAACTTAAGGTCCCGCAGCATGAAGACGGAAAAGAACGGGGAGGCCAGGTTGACGCAAAAGATGAACGCCGCGGAAAAAAGCACGAACCGCGCGAAATTCGACCCTCTGGCCCTCCGGATAAAATCGTAAAAACTGAAATACGCTTCCCGGCGCACCCGGTATGCCGGCTCATACATCCGGGTGAGGAAGTACCAGGAAATCACGCGGCAGACAACCGCCAGCAGGAAGATCACGGCGAACCCGCGCAGCACCCGCTGCCGCGAAAAATGCAGGATCATCCCCGAGACGAGGGAAGCTCCCACCGTGACCAGGACCATGATCCGGCTTCTCCAGCCGAAGAACTTCCCCCGCATCGAACGGGGGATATACTCCGACATCAGCCCGGCCCAGGCCGGGGACGCGCAGGCATTGCAGGTGGCGAAAAGCGTGACCAGCCCGATCAGCAGCGGGACCGCCATGCCGGCCGGAGAAACATACGGCACCAGGAGTATGGGGATACCGAACAGCGCATGCAGCAGGACAAAGAACAGCACGACCTTCTTGCGGCTTCCGATCTTCTCGGAAAGGTGCGCGGAGGCAAGCTGCAGCGAAGACGCGGCCAGGCTGGGAACCGCGGTCAATACCCCGATCTGACTGGTGGAAGCTCCCAGCGCCAGGGCATAAGGAGCGATATAATCACTGGTCAGGCCGGCGGTACAGGAGGCGAACATCCCGTCCCAGGTGCTTACCCGCAGGCTTTCCCGGACCGCGCCTCGTTTCATGCCGCGCCTACCCTGCGCGCAGCTGCGCTTTATCCACTTTGCCGGTGCGGTTCTTAGGCAATGACGGCAGGAACACAAAATAATGCGGGACCTTGAAATGCGCGAGGGACTGGCGCAGGAACGCGCGCAGGTCCTCCTCGGAAAGGGACTTGCCCTCCTTGCAGGCGACAAAGGCCTTCGGCACCTCGCCGCGCATCTTATCCGGCACCCCGACGACGGCGGCTTCCGCCACGTCAGGATGGCGGTGAATGGCCGCCTCCACCTCCGGCTCGAAGACGATCTCCCCGGCGACCTTGATCATCTCCTTTTTTCTGCCGACGATGTAAAGGTCCCCTTCGGCATCGAACCGGCCCAGGTCCCCGGTATAGAACCATCCTTTGCGGATCGTTTCGGAGGTCAACGCCGGGTCCTTATAATACCCTTCGGTCACCACCCAGCCGCGTACCGCCACTTCCCCCACGCCGGAGACGGGAACTTCCCCCCCGTCGTCACCGAACACTTTGACCTCGACCCAGGGCGCAGGACGGCCTACGCTTTCGATCTTCTTCGAGCCCAGCGGGATGACGGTAGTAGGCGCATTGGTCTCCGTCAACCCCCATCCGTTCAGAAGATGCGCCTGAGGACAATACTGCTGGAACCGGCGCAGCGCATCGGGTGAATTGGAAGCCCCGAAGGTGACGATCCAACGCAGGGAGGAAAGGTCGAAGGTCTCGAACTCCTTGAGCTGCAGCATGGCGTAATACATGGAAGGCACGATCCAGAAACACGTGGCCCGGTGCTGGGAGACCAGCTTAAGGAATTCCAGGGGGATGAACCGCTCCATCAGCACCACGGTCATCCCGAAAGAAAGGCAGTTCTGGATATAGATAAGCCCGCCCAGATGGGAAAAGGGCAGCGCGCAGACCGTCACGTCCTTCTCCGTCAAATCCACGAAATGCTTCATCGCCTCCGGAGGGGCGCTCAATTGCCGGTAGTTGATAAGCACCCCCTTGGGCTTGCCGGTGGTGCCGGAAGTATAGAAGATTATGGCGGTAGCCTTCGGATCCGCCGCCCCCTGCAGGCGCGCCGGAGCATGCTCCAGCAGCCGGGAGAACACCAGCCCCCGCTCCTCTTCCGCCCCGTGCTCGCAGGAAACCACCGCGGTAAGGCTGGCGCAACGGGACTTAAGCTCGGACAGGGAAACCGAGGCCTTGGGCTTGGCGATGAGCACGGAGGCTTCGCAATGCCTGATGCAGGACTCAAGCTCGTCGGAGGTCAACATGAAATCCAGGGGCACGGCCGTAGCCTGGCAACACCAGACCGCCAGGTAGCTGATGACATACTCGGTCCACGTCGGAAGGTACAACGCGACCCGGTCGCCCTTTTTGACCCCGAGTTCCCGCAGCCCCTCGCAGGCGGAGAAGACCCTGTCCCGAAGATGGGCAAAGGTCAGCACCCCCTCCCGGGAAACGAACGCCGGCTTATCGGCAGATTCCTTCGCTCTTTGTGTAAGCAGTGAAATGACATCCATATGCTGAATTGTACCCGCACCCAACGGGCACTGTCAAGACATTAATTCCAGCTTGACCGGGAATGCTTTCCCCCCCTATAATCAATTTCGACAATAGATACGAATCCACACCCGGCCTCATCAGAGTGGCCGGTGTTGCGTCTTCTACGCAAGGAGGCTCTATGCCCAGGAACGATTGGGATTCCGCTGCCGAAAAAGCCGGAGAAGCGCTGTCTTCCTCGGTCAGGAATTTCGTTTCATCCGTGCTTCTGCCGTTGGTACCGATACTGCTGCTGGCGTTCTTTTTATCCTCCTTCCTCGTCTACATCAAACCCAACGAATACGGGATCAAGCAGGTCAACATCGGGTTGAAGACCGGGATCCACCCCACCGTCTATCAGACCGGCCTGCACATCCTGATGCCTTTCGGCATGGAGGTCATGCACCGCTTCCCCAAGGACCTGCAGGTCTTCGAACTGACCAACTACTCCGAATCCGCGGCCAAACACGCCCGCCGGGCAAAAGCCGCTTACATCCAGACCTCGGACGGGTTCTTCGTTACCGTCGACGTAAGCATCCTCTTTCACATCACCGACCCTTATAAGGTCATCACCACCTTAGGCCCGGGCCGTCTCTTCGAGGATAACGGGATCATCCCCAAGGTGGAGCCGAAGCTCAAGGAATCCCTGGGAGAGCTGACCACCGAAGAGTTCTACAATTCCCCGCTGCGGGTGGAAAAATCCGAGCTGGCGAAGAAGCTGCTCAATGCCGAGCTCAACCCCAAAGGCATCGAGATCGATCATGTGCTGGTGCGGTATTTCGTCTACAGCGACGAGATCCAGCGCAACATCGAAGAGAAGAAACTTAAAGACCAGATGGTGTTCACCAACCAGTCCAAAGCCAAAGCCTCGGGAGAGGAAGCGCTGGTGAAGAAAGTGCGCCAGGAGGGCGAGGCCAACGTCAAGGTCAAGCTCCAGGAAGGCCACGCCTACGTCACCAGGAAGATGGCGGAAAAAGACCTCTACGTGCGCACCAAGAACGCCGAAGCGAACCTCATGGTCAAGCTGGCGGAAGCGCAAAAGACCGAACTCATCAATCAGGCATATCAGCGCAAGGGGTCCGACAAGCTGGTGGGATTGAGCATGGCGGAAGTGTACCGGGGGCTGGAGGTGATCGTGCTGCCTTCGAGCGGACAATACGGGATCAACCCGCTCAATCTCGAGAACTCATTGCGCATGTTCGGCATCGACCAGGGAAAGGAATAAGCCATGAACAAACTCAAAGCCATCTTCGGAGGGATCGGCGGCATCCTCCTCGTCGGACTCGTGGTCATGCTGGCGTTCTTCCCCCACAGCACCAGGTCCACGGAAGTGGGAGTGCGGGTGATCAAATGGTCCCCGCTCGCGAAATCCGGGATCGAGCAGAAGATCTACGCTCCCGGCGCCACCTACTTCTTTCCTCCCGTCATCAACGAATGGTACACCTTCGACACCAAGCTGCAGAATATGGAGATGACCGCCAACAACCGCGGCTCACGACTGGGAAGGGACGACCTGGTGTTCAAGACCATCGACGGCAACGATATCGCCCTGGATGTCATTTTAGCCTACCGCATCCTTCCGGAAAAAGCGCCGGTCATCCTGCAAACGCTGGCCCAGAGCAGCCCCGAGCTTGAGGAAAAGCTGGTACGCCCCATCAGCCGCAACGTCACCCGGGAACTCTTCGGCGCACTGAAGACCGAGGATTTCTATGTCGCCAACAAGCGCACCGAAAAAGCCGAGGCGGTCAAGAACGTGCTCAACGAACTCCTCAACCCCTACGGGGTGATCGTAGAAAATGTCCTGCCGAAGGATTACCGGTTCAACCCCTCCTACCAGAAAGCCATCGAGGAGAAAAAGATCGCGGACCAGATGGCGGAACGCTTCAAATCTGAAGTGAAAGCCACGGTGGAGGAGTACCTGCAGCGCATGCAACAGGCGCAGGGAGAGGTCAACAAGATGACCGCGGATGCCGACGGAGAGTTCGCCAAAGCCAAGATCGAGGCCGATGCCTATTTCGCCCAGCAGGGCATGATCGCGAAAGCCATCGAGACGGAAGGACAGGCCGAAGCCAAGGGTATCGAAAAGATGGTCGACGCCCTGACCAACAGCGGCGGGCGCACCATGGTCAAGCTCAAGCTCGCGGAAGCGCTTCAGGGCAAACGCATCATCCTGCTGCCCTCATCGGACGCGGGAGGGTTTGACGTCAAAACCACCAACGTCAATGACCTGCTCCAGTTATACGGGATCAAAAGCCTGGAATCGCGCTAGAATCCGTACCAGTAGTTGACCAAAGGCTTGGCGCCCTCGGTACGGTCGGTGACGATCGTTTTAAGGCGGGTATACTCGAGGAACCCTGCGCGGCCAAGCTCATAGCCGAAGCCGCTTTGCTTGAACCCTCCGTAGGAAAGCGCGTCATAGAACATCCCGTAGGTGTTGATCCACGTCAGGCCGGCATCGATGCGCCGGCCGATCTCCTCCGCGGCATGCGTGTTCGCGCTCCACACGCAACTGGCCAATCCGAACTCCGAGGCGTTCGCCAGGGCAATACCTTCTTCTATCGTCGAGAACTTCCCCACGCACACCACCGGGCCGAACACCTCCTCCCGGAACGCCTGCATTTGGGACGTCACCCCCGAGAGGACCGTAGGCTCGAAGAAAAACCCCTTTGCCAGTTCCGGCGATCGCGGAACGCATCCTCCGCAAACCACCTTCGCCCCTTCTTTTTGGGCCTGAGCCACGAACGCCTGGACCCTCTCCCTCTGCTCCCGCGAGATCAGCGGGCCCATCTGGGTCTGCGCGTCGATCCCTTTCCCCAGCACGATCCGGGAAGCTTTCGCGGCAAAATCTTTCAGGAAAGGCTCATACACCTTCTCCTGCACGAAGATACGGGACATCGCCGTGCACATCTGCCCCTGATTAAGGAAGATCGAACAAAGGGAGCCGTTGACCGCCAGCTCGAGATCGGCATCCGCCAGGACTAAGGACGCGGATTTCCCTCCCAGTTCCATCACCAGTTTTTTGACCTGCGGCGCGCTGGAGGCGATGATCTTACGTCCGACTTCGTTCCCGCCGGTAAAAGAGATCATGTCCACCCGCGCGTCCGCACACAGGCACTCCTGAACATCCTCTCCGGAAGCATTGACGACCTGCACGACACCCGGAGGCAGGCCGCAGGAGTGAACGATCTCCGCTAACGCAAGCGCGGTCAGGGGGGTAAGGCTGGAGGGCTTGAGGATCACCGTATTGCCGGCTGCCAGCGCGGATGCCATCTTCCAGGAAGCGATGATCAAAGGATAATTCCAGGGGACGATCAGAAGGGCCACTCCCCGCGGCTGGCGGATTAGCGTGCCTTGGGCGTGCGCCACCGGCCGCAGAGATTCCTCCTGCAGGTACTCCTCGAGATGAAGGGCGAAATGCTCGAAGGTTTTGGCAGCGGAAGGGATATCCATGAAGGTGGATTCCTTCAGCGGCTTGCCGGTATTGAGGGTCTCGAGCATCGCGAGCTCCCCTGCCCGCTCCAGTATCCCGCGGCTGATGCGCAGCAGGAACTCCTTGCGCTCTCTCAATGAGATTGCGCGCCAGGGGCCTTCATCCGCGGCGCGGCGTGCGCCTGCCAGCGCCTGAAGCAGCTGTTCACGAGAAAGCCAGGCGGCATCCGCGACCGGCTCACCCGTTGCCGGATCGAGCGCGCGGCGCAAAGAGACTCCCTCCACGAACGCTCCGTCGATATACGCGGGGTAGGATGTTTTCATGTGTTACCGTATGGGGACCTGCTTGAAAAGCTCGAAAAGCCTGGTGAAGGGCACGTACCACTTGGAAAGCTGCCCCAACTGGCCCTTGAGGCTCATCTTTCCCTGAGTGACCGCGACAAAAGAATCCAGCTTTCCTAAGAATACCTGCTCCCACACCGCGGCCGGAGCAGAGATGACAAAAGGCGCATCGGCGTCCCGGTCCAGGCGCACGATCTTGCCCTTTTCAAAATTGAACTTGTACTTATCGTCGCTTCCGTCGAGACAAATCGCCAGCTGCACGGTCAGGTCGAGCTCGCTGCCTTTCCGGGCGATCAGCTCATCCTGGTTGACCAGGTCCACGATCGCCTGGATATGCTCCGGAGAGAACATCTTCATCCCTCCGGATCCGGAACCCGTCCGGGCCCCGGAGAAAGACCCGGCAGCATTTGCCGGAGCGGAAAGCTGACCCCCTACGGAGAAAAGGCGCGCCACGCAGGCGGATTTGACCGCTTCCTCGAGCGCTTCGACCAGCGCCATAGCCTCGTCAAAGGTCTCTCCCATGGCGACCGCGCCGTGGTGCTTGAGCACTACCAGGCTGTTGGCCTTGAGCGCATCGATCACTGCCTCCGGTCGAGTAACCGTCGGCGTCTCCTGCGCCACCACCGGAACCCTGCCTAAATAGAATCTGGTCTCGAACGTGCAGGCCTCCAGGGAATCATTGACCGAAAAATAACCGTTGGCCAGGGGCGGATGGCAGTGCACCACGACCTTCGCCGGGAAATTCTTGTAGACGAGGGAATGCAGGGGAAGTTCGGAGCTCGGCTTTTTCGCATCCAGGCAAAGGCCGGCGGCGAGATCGACCCGCACGATATCCTGGTCGGAAAGCTCCCCCAGGTACGTGCCGGTGGCGGTGATGAGGACCTGCGCGTCGTCCAGGCGGCAGCTGATATTCCCCGAACGGGCCACGGCCAGGCCCGAGGAGTAGAGCCTTTTCCCCGTGATCTTGATCGCTTCCTTGCACGCCTGCAGTTGATCAGCCATCAACGCACCCCCAGCTTGATATGCCCGGTGATTAACTCGGCCGGCGTCACGTCGAACGCCGGATAATAACCCTTGACCCCCGCGGAGGTGGTACGCACCCCGTTGATCACAAGCAATTCATCCTCCGGACGGACCTCGATGGCGATATCCTTGCCGCTTTGCGCCCTGGACGCAGGCGGACAGATCACGTAAAAAGGGATCCCGAAATGCCTGGCTGCCAGGGCGATCTGCAGCGTGCCGATCTTGTTGGCGATATCACCGTTTTGCGCCAGATGATCCGCCCCGACGATGACCTTGGAGATCTTTCCTTCGGCCATGACCTGTGCTGCCATCCCGTCCGCGATCACCGTCACGTCAAAACCCGCTTCGTGCAATTCCCAGGCGGTGAGCCGCGACCCCTGCAGGTACGGCCGGGTCTCGGTCGCAAAAAACCTGACCGCCTTCCCCTGCTCCGCGGCAAATCCCGCGATCACCGGCATCAGCCCGCTGATGTTACAATGCGTAAGGACGGCATCCCCGTCCTTAAGCAGCGCGGCCGCTTCTTTCGCCTGCGCCAGGCGGGCGTGTTTAAGCCCTTCCAGGAACCCGTTGATGGCCTGGGACAGAGGAGCCCCCTGCCTGGCCCACCCCAGGACCATATCGGTAAGATACTTAAAGGAAAGCGTCGGCCGGGTGGCGTTGATCTCCTGCGCCACTTTTTCCAGCAGCTCGGAGGGGACATTGCCCTGATGCCGGTCGATCAGCTGGATGAAAATATACATCACCAGCAGCACCTGGCCCACGGCGCGCGTCTTCATCTCCCGGATCGCCCGGCACGCTGCCGCGTGATCGGGAGCTTCGATATAGACCACCTGATGCGGCAGAAGCGTCTCGTCGAGAATGGAGATCACTCCCTGCTGGTATCGTATCGGCCAGAAGAGCGGGGAAAACGGCTTCATGCGTTCAGGCGCTTGACGGTTTCCAAGGCGATTGTAATGAGGTTGGTTTCCGCCATGTAATAAAGCGGGTTCATGAACCCCATCTCACCGGTGATCAGGTTGTCGCTGACCGCCAGGATCGATCCGGCTTTGACGTTGTACAGCTGCGCGATGGTCAACAGCGTCGAGGAGACCATATCCACCGCAATGGCGCCCTCCTTGCGCTTAGCTTCGACTATCTCGCGGGTCTCCTTAAGCAGCGCATCTGTAGTCCAGGCCGTGCCCCGGTGCACGGTAAGCCCCATCCCCTGGGCCACCTCGAAAAGGGTGTCGGTGATCTGCTTGTCCGCCACGGTCTTAAAGTCGGGTTTCACGTAATAGGGCGTTACCCCGTCGCCGCGGATCACGGTATCCACCAGGACCAGGTCTCCCACCTTGATCTTCTCGTCCATGGCGCCGCAGGAACCGATACGGATGACGTTCTTGATCCCGGCGTTGCAGATGACCTCGGAGGTGATCGAAGTATCCGTCGAAAAACGGCCGCCGTTGATCCCGGTGACCTTGATCCCCTGGTACGTGCCGGTATACATCGTATATTCCATGAAGGAGAAATTGCGTACCGGATCCTGTATCTTCTTCAACAGCACTTCCAGCCTGTCCTTCGGCCCGGGGACGATCGCATACTGTCCCACGTCCTGCGGACGAAGCTGCACCATTCCTACCAGATCCTTGCCCGTCAAATGAACTTCCTTCTGCATCTGCATCTCGGTCTCCTTATTATATGCGCTCAGCGATCCACTGGGCTGCTTCTTCGTACGCGGTATCGGGCGCCATGGTATGCCCTCCCGCAAATTCGATCCATTTCGTCGTCCACTGGCGTCCCGTCAAGAACGACCGGTCCCGCTTCATCTCCCCGTACCGGAAATCCTCCGGACTGGCCAAAAACACCGCGAGTTTGCCCCGGGGATAACGGGGCGCCTGCGCCGGGGAAAAATAATACTCGTGCATCATCCCGGTGTTGACCACCACGGCCCCGGTCATCTCCGGATACTGGAACGCGAAGGCGTGCGCGCCCATCCCTCCGCCCGAAATACCGGTCGCGATGACCCTCGTTCCGTCGATAGGCAGATACTCCGCCGCAGCCCGGACGCTTCGGGCGACCACCTTAAGCATCTGCATCATATCCCCGCCGTTGGAATAGTTCCTGGCTGCCAGCACCGGCCACTGATACCGTTCGGAGATCCCTTTCCAGGCCTCGATCATGCCGTGCGCATCGGCGGAAGGCGAAAGCGCGACCACTACGGGATGTTTCCTGCTATGGTCCAGGGAATCCGGAACGTATATCAGCGCATCTGCGGTCTCCCGTACCCCCGCCCACCCGCAGGAGCACCATACGGCGCACAGGAACAACGAAAGAAATGCTTTTTTCATCGCATCACGCAATAATACCCTTACGGCCTATAGGTCTGGGCGAACCCGATCCACCAGATTATCGCCAGCACAATTGCGTAGACGACCGCCGCCAGGACCCCCAAAGTTTCGTTCCCGAAGAACTTATCTGCGGCCACGAATATGCCGATGCTGCCCGCGATCACCAGCACTTCCGCCGCGATCCTCGATGCGACGGTGATACTGAAGAGCTGCTTGCAGAACGGGCACGCGTACTCGCGGTGATACCGGGACTTGCCCGCGTTCTTGGCAAAATCAAACCGCAGGATCCCGAACGGGACTTTCTGATTGCACGACGGACATTGCGCCATGATCCCTCCCTTACTTATCCGGGTCGACGAGCTCGACTCTCAAGCCTTCTGTATCTAAACATTTCCATTGAACGAAAAATTTCTCGCGGGTATGCGGCTCTGCGATAAGCTTGAATTCGAAGGAATGCCCCTGGTGCACATAGGTCGCCAGACCCGCTTCATTCAAGTCGAGAACGGCGACTGGCGTATCATCCTCCTCGCTGCATCCGCCACCCCCGTATTCCGACTCATACGGGGCAGCTGAGATGATCACCTTTCCGTCATCGATCCCGTCAAAGAAAAATCCCGTATTATCGTATGTCACAGAACTCAATCCGTCTCCATGTCCCCCCTGAAGAGAGAACAACTCGCCATGCGTTTTAACCGCGGTTCCCTTCCTCGGGAAAAAGAACCTGCGGTCGAACGAATCGGAAACCGCTGCATCCCGGATCACCAGCCGGCCGTCTTCCCGTACCTGCAGATCAAGAGAGATCGTGCCCGAAATCGACTCGCCGAAAAACTCATCCTTATGGGTATAGAGTATCTCTCCTTTGGCGCTCCCATCTTCGGAAAGAGGGATCGTAAACTTTTTTGCCGCACCCCGAATACGCAGTTTCCCGTAAGACTCGCTGCGCGTGAGCACCAACTGGCGCTTCTTAATATCAAACTCTCCTGTGAGAACACCCACGACATATAAATAATCCCGTTTATCGGAAACTGGCTTATAGTGCCGACAAAAGGAAATACTGAACTTCTCGGGAACTTTCGCGGTACCCTGTTCCACGCAAGGAGACCTATCACAACAAAGATCAATATGCAATCGGAGACCCGGGACAGATTTCTCAAAAGCAACACGGTACTTTTCCCCGTCAACAAATTCGACCACGAAATCCCCTCCCTGGGACTCCTTGATCGGCCCCGCGCTGAATATATCAAAGGTGTGTCCGCCAACGGGTAGCTCTCCCAGGGAACGCATATCTTTTGCATCCAACTCTACACCTTTATACGATACCTTAATAGTATATGGCTCAATCGACATGGAGCGGATCTGTAGCGGCCTCCCCAGCTGCAAGGTAGCCTTCCATTGCAATTTATCCGGAACCGGTACATATGCCTTCCCTCCCCACTGCCCCGCATTCCAGGGGGGAGGAACGGTCGCAATGGTGCAATGTTTCACGCGCGGGCTCGTAAGTTCATCGCCAAAGCCGGAGATCAGATGAGACCCGTCACTCAGCTCAACCCTTATTCCGCCTCCCTCAAAAGCATCGGTGCGGGCCGGGCCGAAGAGATCGAAGGTCAACAGCTTATCCGCAGGGTACTCGCCAAGCGTCTGATCATATCCGGCATTGAGCTGCGATCCTTTGAAAAAAACCAGCAACGGGTCCAGTACCGCTCCGCACTCATTTTCCGTCCCCTTCGCCGTGCTCCACCCCTGACCTTTGCAGAACAGCTGCCCTGTCTGATGATTTTGCCCGCGCGTGCCCGGGAACACGGTGATAGAATCGATCCGAGACGGTTTTTTCAACAGAACCTGCAACACCCAGTGGAAATCATTCTTTACGGGACCCGACAGCTCCTGCCCTGCCTTAAACGCAGCCATCTCTTTCTCGTGATGCCCCACCCTGCCGGAAAACCATCCTTCTTCGATCCTGCTCTTCCTGGAATCGTACCCAAATCCCCCGAACATGGAATCGCTACCCGACCATTCCTTATAAGGTTCCGGTGCGCACCCTCCCGAACGCGGGACACCTGCCAACGCACCTGCAATAACCGCCACCAGCACCGAGACGCGCAAAAAAGCATTATTCCTCATTCTTGACCACCCTGGAACAGCCGCAACGCATTCTCCCCCAATATCCCGGCCTTTCCCTCCTCCGGGATCGCCAGGCCCCTGATCGCATCCATCGAACCGGCGCCGTCCTTCTTCGCCGGCCAGTCGCTGCCCCAGAGGATATGCTCCGGCCCGAAAAGCGCGAGCGCCGCCTCCAGGTTGGCGCGGGTAGTATCCCCGCTGGTATCGACATAAATACGCTTCAGGAACTGCGTCGGATCCGCCTGCAGGTCCTTCACGAAATTGATCCCCCGCAGCATCCGGTAGGTCGCGTCATACCGGTGCGCCAGAAACGGGGTCACTCCGCCGAAATACCCGAACACGAAATTAAGGCCTTCGGATTCCCGCAGGATATCCGACATGAGGAGCCGGCCCACGCACATGGTAGTTTCAAACACATATTCGATGACCGGGGTAAGCAAAGGGTCCTTGACCCTGTCCGATCCGATGGGATTAACGATCTGCGCATGCACGAACACCGGCAGGCGCATCTGACGGCAGAACTTGAAAAGCGGGGTGAACTGCGCGTCATCCAGATACACCCCGTCATAGCTCGTGGCCAGGGAGATCGCCCGGAACCCCATCTTTTCCGTAGCGCGCTTAGCCTCGTCGAGCATCACTGCCGCATCCCCCACCGGCATCACCGCCGCGCCGATGAACGTATCGGGATACTTGCGCAGGATGTTGGCGACCGCATCGTTGAATATCCGCGCCACCTCTCCCTGCGTACCGAGCTTATGATGTGCATCAGAGGTAGGATAGGATAACACCGCCTTGTCGATACCCGACTCCCGCATCATCTTGACCTGTGCTTCTATATCCCCCCATCCCTTATGATAGAAATGGGCGTTCTCAATGATCTGTGCCGGAAGCCAGTGAGAATGCGCGTCGATGATCATAGGCTAATGCTCGGTGCTCCGTAAAATACGGGAGGTCATCTCCTGCTCGTACATCCGCTTGATCCGGGAAAGCTCCCCGGGGCCGAAACGCTTCGCGATGACCTTCTCCACCGCATCGAGTTTTGCCGCCAGGAAGATATACTCGTTCTTCAAGGTACCCCGGCCGGCGAATTTCAGCTCCTTGCCGGCGGAAAGCTTCTTGTCGATATACTCCTCGAATCCGGCGAGCTCCTTGCGCAGCCTGCCGCTTCGGTCAAAACGCTTCAGGCGGGCGAGCACTTCCAGGTCCACCTCCGCCTGGGTGAACTTGCGCTCGACCTTATCGAAGGCTTCTTTGGCCGACTTATAGAACCAGATCAGGTACCGTTTCTGGATGTTCTTCTTATCCTGTGCGTTCATGCTCATTTATCCGGATGCGCCTGCTTGTACGGGATGATGGGCGCGGTCCAGGGCGTCTGCTGATTGATGACGGAGATCTCCAGCGGGCAGACGTTCGCCGGCACGGTCAGGGCGAAACGCACCGCGTTCTCGATCGCCTCGGTGGTCATGAGGCGGGAAGTATCGTTGGTGATATCCTTGAGCTTGCCCGTCAGATCGGTATCGGTGACCCCGGGCAGAAGCGAGGTGATCTTGATCCCGTTGTCGCGCTGTTCCCAGAAAAGCCCCTTGCAGAACGCGCGCAGCCCGACTTTCAACGAGCTGTACACCACGAAATTTTTTGGAACGGGGTCAACTAAGGTCGAGCCCGAGACCATATTGATGATGGCGCCGGATTTACGCGCGATCATATCGTTGATCACCAATCGGATCAGGCGGACATACCCCAGGTAATTGGTCAGCGCGAGCTTCTCGATCTCCTCGATCGGCTGGTGCGGGAAGGGATACTGGCTGGAAACCCCGGCGTTATTGATGAGTATATCGATCTTGCCGAACTTGGCCTTAGTCTGGTTGACCAGGTTCTCCAGGTCTTCGAGTTTGGTGACGTCGCACACTACGGGCAAGACCTCTACCTTATACTTTTTGGCGATCTCCTCCGCGGCCTCCTTTAACGGGCCCTCCTGCCTTGCCGCAATGGCCACATTCGCTCCCATACTGGCCACGGTCGATGCCAGGGCCTTTCCTATGCCGCGGCTGGCCCCGGTCACGATCGCCGCCTTGCCTTTCAATACCGTCTCCATATTTCCCTCTCCCTTAGGTGGTCCGGCTCGCGGGAAAGAACTTCCCGCTTAACCATACGAGCGCCAGCAACAACGCGCCCAACACGAAAAATCCTGTCTCAAAACTCCGCTGCAGCAGCAATCCGGCACACGCCGCGCCTAACCCTCCGGCAAGGAAACGCACGCTGCTGTTAAGGCTCGCCGCTTCATGCAGGTGCTTCTGCGGCATATCCGTCAAAACCGTCGATACCCCGGCATGGTTGAAGGTCCAGCCCGCGCCCCAGGCCAGCATGACCAGCGCGAAACACCACACCGGCATCCGGAAGACCAGCAAAAACGCGCTGACCGCCATCAATCCCGCGCCCAGCGCGATCGTCCTGCGCCGGCCGTGCCAGTCCGCCATGAAGCCTCCCAGCACCTCGCCGAATATCCCGCTCAAACTGGTCAGGGTCACCAGCAGGCTGATGGTCAGCTGCGGCCACCCGAACCGTGTCGAGAAATACACCCCCAGCCACTGCTGCACCCCGTGATAGATCAAGCTCACGAGGAAGATGTATGCGAATACCCTCTGGAACGCCCGTTCGCCGAAGGCATGCAGATACCTGCTGGCCTTATCCCCTGCCTGGACCGGGAAACGCGGCATATACATGGCGATGTGGATCCACACCAATACCCCGAAAACCGCGGGGAGGAGATAATTCCACCGCCAGGGCAGCAATCCGCTTAAGAGCAATCCCGCCAAAGAAGCGGTAAAGGTCGCGCCGAAGAATATCCCCACCTGTTTGCCGCGCTCCTGCGCTGCGCTTTCCTGCGCGATCAGGATGACCGCAAGCGGGATCACGGAAGCTCCGAAAACCCCCATCAGGAAGCGTCCCGCGAGGAACACCTCGATCGAAGGCGCCAGGCCGCAAAGGACGTTCGCCGCGAGAAAAAGCGCGAAACACCATAATTCGACGGTCTTGGCATCGCAACGGCGGATCAGCGGCCCGTAGAGCAGCGCCGAGATCCCGTAGGGAAGCATATACAGCCACACCGCCGCGCCCACCAGAAACTGCGAAAGAGCGAACTCCCGGGCGATCGAAGGCACCAGGGCGGCCGTGGCCGCCACGCTGAAGGAAAGCACCCCTCCTTCAAGACAGAGCAGTACGAAGGTCGTACGCCTCACCTATTCGGTTTCCTGCTCGATGATATCCTTAAAGATCTTCAGGTTGTCCTTGGAATGCCCGTTGATGAACCCTTCCACCTGGGCATCGTTGAACTTCGCCTTGTCGTCCATCTCGAAATGCTGGATCCAGGTCAACTCGGTGCCTTCGGGACGGGGAGTGTACAGCCAGACGATCTTCATGAACTTGAAAGGGAATTTGGGGTCATGCCGCTCGGCATAGGCGAAATACTTATCCTTGAAGAGCAGACGCCAGGAGACCCAGGATTTGCCCTCGTCGTCGGTCAGCCGGAACGTGATCTTGTTATCCTTCTTCTCCACCACTTCGGCCTTTTTATACTCACCGCCGAAAAGCTCGACCCAGCGGGGGATGTCGTTGGAAATGTCGAACACCTTTTCATATGGCGCGTTGATGACGATGGAATTGCAGGTATGTCCCAT
>CAZAPM010000005.1:0-26988 GCA_964487475.1 uncultured Planctomycetales bacterium | reverse complement strand
CCTTCCGCTCAGGCTTAAAATGAACGCGAGGTTCTCGCTCGCAGAAAGCGCGTGCGGCGCGTTCTTCGGCATGAAAATGAACGTTCCCTGCTTCATGGGGATCTTCTTCCTCCCCAGCCAGAAGGTACCCTTCCCCTTGAGCACCGTCACCGCCGCTTCCCGGGTCGAAGTATGCTCCGAGATGTCGCTGCCCTTGGCCAGGCACATCAGGGTATGGTTGGAAGTAGGGGTCTTGACCAGCACCTTGCTGAACACCCCTTCGCGAGGGAATTCCATCATCTTCTCTAGATCCTGAATAACCGCCTTTTCCGCCATGTCAGCCTCCTGCGAACTCTGCCACTACCCTCGCCCAGGCAGCGCCAGTCTGTTTGATCCGGACAGGGAAACAAATGATCTTATACCCGGTGGGCGGCAGCTGTTCGAGCCGCGCCAGCCGTTCGATGTGGATGAACTCCCTCTTCCTCCCGAAAAAATGGGACGGATAAAAACGCGATATGTCGCGGGTCTTCAGGAACTCCGCCAGCATGTACTTATAGGGCCGGTCGATCCCCATCGTGTCCGTGCCGAAGATCTTGATCCCCCGGTCGAGGAGATACTCGATCGCCGAGACGTCCACCCCCGGATACTCGACAAAATACTTGGGAGAGCCGTAAAATTTATCCGCCCCGGTATGCAGCAGCACGATATCCTTGGGCTTAAGCGCATATCCGATCTTCTTCAAGGCGGCCTCGATATCCGCGGCAGCGATCACCTCACCCGACTTCTTATGGGTGAAATCCAGCTTGACCCCGTCGCAGTAACACCATTCCAGGGGTATCTCCTCCGCGGTCCGGGAAGCCCGGCCTTCGGAGCGGGAGCCGTAATGGAAGGAGTAATCCAGATGGGTGCCGACATGCACCGGCGCATGCACCACCTCCAGAGACAGAAACTCCTCGTCCGGGAGATCCGAAGGTTTCAGGATCCGCTGGCCGAGGAGATGCTGCACCTTGCCCTTGAAGGTCTTGCCCATGATGACGCGGTTGAACTTCTCCACCCCCGCCTTGTGGCTGACACGTTCGATCTCTACCCGGTGGACCTCGAACGCTTTTTCGTCAATGGGCAGCGACAGGTCTACCAGTCTCATTTTACGGACAGTTTACTGCTGATCACCTTTTCGATGTCATCGATGGAACAGAACTTGGTGATATCCTTTGGGGAAAGCTTGGTGCCGAACTCTTTTTCCAGGGCGATCACCGATTCCACCATTTCCGTCGAATCGACCCCGATGCAATCCTGCAGCGAGACGCCGTCCTTGAGCTCTTCGGGCCTGACCTTCAGCAACTTCACCAGTACTTCCTTTATCTTCGTTTTCGTATCCATCTTCTCTCCTTTTAGGGACGGTTCTCCGATCAAATACAGAACCGTCCCTTTTTATTCTCGGTAACAGGGGACGGTTCTAACCGTAAAAGAGAACCGTCCCTACGTCTCAGATATGAACTTCGCCTTTGGTGGCGCCGGCTTCCCACTTGCCGACCCCGGCCATGACATCCTGGAAACAAAGCTTGGCCAGGATATCGAAATCGCTCTCCATGATCCGGTTGATACGTCCGGGCTTGGAGAAGAATTCGCGCATGCACCAGGAACCCAGACGGCCCAGGTCCTCCACGGTCAGATGGTCCGTCGGCATCACCGGATGCAGGAAATCCCACCGGGTGAAATCGATCTTCTTGGGATCGATCCACTTGCGCTGCATCCCTATCCTCCACATGGGAGAATTCGGCGCCGGCGTCACGTAGCCTACCCAGAGGATATCCGGATCGACCATATCGGTAAACTCGTAGCGCTGCTTGATGATGGCTTCCGTGTCGTACTCAAAGCCCATCATGATATCCGCCACCACCGCGATGTTCTGCTTGCGCAGGATCTCCACGGTCTTTTTGATCTGGTCGATGGTAATACCCTTGGCGATCTTCTTGAGCTCCTCGGGAGTGGTCACTTCGATCCCGAAGACGCCGGTAAACAGGCCGGTCTCCTTCATCAGGGGCAGGATCGGCTCGCAGTTGATCCAGTCCACGGCGCGGCCGAGGGACACCCACTTGATGGGATTGTTCGCCGCTTTCTTAAGCTCGCAGAACTTCTTCACCCGCTCGGGATTGACGTTGAAATTATCGTCCTGCAGCACCACCACTTTGACCCCGTATTTTTTATGCAGCACGTTGAGCTCTTCGATGACCCGCTCCGGGCTCTTGGCGCGCCACTTCAGGAAATCGGACGGGTTACGCGGGTCATACTGGTCCCACTCGTAGCAGAAGGTACATGCCGAAGGGCATCCGCGGGAGGAGACCATATCCACGAAGGGCTTCCAGTGGGTATGCCCCACGTACTTCTCCATCGGGAAAAGATCGTACGCCGGAAGCGGCAGGGAATCCAGGTCCTGCAGCAGCGGCTTGTACGGCCCCATGGAAATCTTGCCGTCCACGCGCACCGTCACCCCGGCCACCTTGGTCAGGTCCTGCTTCCTGGCGATGGCATCGATCAGCTCGTAAAACGACTCCTCTTCACCCATGACGATGTAATCCACGGCCGGGTTCGCCTCCAGCGTTTCGGTAGGCATCGCGGAGTACCACAATCCGCCGAAGATGATCTTGACCGAAGGGAAGGAGGATTTGATCTTGCGGGCGGCATCGTTAAAATGCGCCACCACCGCGTATCCGCCGTAGGAGTGCAGCTGTTCCCCCATCACCACCACATCGGGCTTCTTGGATTTGACCGTCTCCACCATCTGGTCGTCGGCCATCTCCAGCGCCTTGCAGTCAAGCACCTCGAGGTCCTCGTACCCTTTTTCACGCACATACGCCGCCCAGTGCGCGTACAGCTGGTTAGGGGCCACATGTTTCCCGTGGGTCGCCCATGCTCCCACCTTCGGCATCACAAAAAGTATCTTCATTACAGCTCCTTTCGCAGAAAGCGAAACACTGGCCTTTCCGATCAGGCCAAGTGTTAAGGTTTCTCTACCACTAACACCGAATTAATGCCGCCGCGGCCCCGGGAGATAAGCAGCGCCTTTTTTACGGGATGCTCCTGGGCCTTGCCGGTAACGTACTTCAACCCGTCGATATCCGGGTCGGTCAGATTAAGCGTCGGGGGGACCATCTCATGCTCCATGGCCAGGACCGCGGTGATCAGGTCCAGCGCCGAGGCAGCACCCAGAAGGTTCCCGAACATGGTCTTGGGACAGCTGGCGAACATCCGTTTCGCGTGCTCGCCGAAGACCTGCGTGACGGCGGAGATCTCGCTCTTGTCCCATCCCTCGACCGCCATGCCGTCGAGGCTCACATAATCGATCTCGTGGGGCTTGCGGCCGGCATCCGCGAGCGCCAGCGTAATGGCGCGCGCCAGCTGCACACCCGAAGGATCGCAGCCGATCCGGTCATACCCGTCGCAGGTGGAACCGTGTCCGGTGATATACGCCAACGGCTGCTTGCCGCGGGCCTTGGCCCGGCCGGAACTCTCCAGCACCACGATCCCGGCGCCCTCGCCGATCACCACTCCCTTGCGGGCGCGGTCATACGGACGGTACGCTTCCTGGGGAACGCGGTTATCCTCGCAAAGGCACCCGTAAGTGTTGCAGCAAAGCAACCCGTAGGGAGAAACCGGCGCCTCCATCCCTCCGGAAAGGATCATATTGAGCTTGCCCTTGGCCAGGGTCTTCCTGGCATACGCCAGCGCTTCCTGCGAGCTGGCCCGGTCGGCAACCACCGTCTTGGAAAATCCCTTGATCCCGTAATAGATAGACACCTGCCCCTGGGGCGCGGCCGGGAACCAGGCGGACGCCATATACGGGGAAACCCCTTCGCGGCCTTCGAGATAAAGGTCGCGCAGCTCGGTCTCCGCATACAGCCACCCGCCGATGGCATTGCCGAGGAATATCCCCACCAGGTTCGGGTCCTCCTGCTTGATGTCGATCCCCGCATCCTGCAGCGCCATCTCGGAGGCGATCAGCGCCATGTGCGAGAACGCGTCGATCTTCTTCAGGAGCCTTTCGGAGACGTGCGAATACTTCTCCAGGTCGTCGATCTGCCCGGCGATACGCGAAGGGTAGCGGGAAGCGTCGAAACGGGTGATCTCCTTGATGAAAGAACGCCCGGACTTGATGTTCGCCCAGAACTGCCTTTTGCCTATGCCGGAGGGTGAGACCACTCCGATACCGGTGATCGCGATCTTATCCATTGAAACGCCTCATGATTAAGGATGAATGAATCCCGGAAAACCCGCTGCTGGTCTTGATGATGGTATTAAGCTTCTGCTGCCGAGCCACGTTCGGGACGTAATCCAGGTCGCACAAGGGGTCCTTTTCCTCCTGATTGATCGTCGGAGGGATAATGTCCTTCTCGAACATCATACAGGCAATGGTCATTTCAACGGCATTGGCTGCCGCCAGGGGATGGCCAATCATAGACTTGAACGAACTTACGGGGATCTTATACGCATGGTCCCCAAACACCATCTTGTAGGCCGCAGTCTCGAAGATATCGTTCATTCTCGTGGAAGAGCCGTGCGCCTGAATATAGTCGATCTCCGTCGGCTTGATGTCCGCATCCTTCAGACCAAGCCTGATGCAGCTGGCCATGGCCCCGCCGTCCGCCGGAAGGTCGGTCATATGGAACGCGTTGCAGCTGGTGCCGAAGCCTAATACCTCGCAATAAATATGCGCATTGCGCTTCAAGGCATGCTCCAGCTCCTCCAGGATCAGTATCCCCGACCCTTCGGAAAGGACGAACCCGTCGCGTTTATTGTCAAAAGGACGGGACGCTTTCTGGGGCTCGGCGTTGTGCACGGAAAGGACATTGACCACGTCGAACGCCCCGAAGGTGATAGGCGTCAGGGGCGCTTCGGCCGCGCCGCAGACCATGACATCCTGCAAACCGTCCTGGATCGTTTCCAACCCGTAGCCTAAGGAATCGGTCCCGGCAGTGCAGCCGGTGGAGATAGTGTTGCACACTCCCTTGAGCTTATACCGCGCGGAGATCTCGATGGAAGGAGTATTGAACATGGCCGCGTCATACAGGTCGGGACGCACCTTGGCCGGATCGATGGGCTCTTTGCCGTCGTTGGTGACCAGCGCGAACTCCTCCTCCATATATTTGGTGCCGCAGATGGCGTTGGCCAGGCACACCCCCACCCGCTGCGGATCGACCCTGGAGAAATCCAGGCGGCTGTCCTTGATCGCCATGTCCCCGGCTACCACCCCGAACTGCACGTAGCGGTCCATGCGCATGGCCTCCTGATGCGTCAAACCTAACGCGAAGGGGTCGAAATCCCTCACTTCCGCCGCGATCTTGGTATTGAACACGCTCACGTCGAAGCCGTCCACCCGCCTGATCCCCGACTTTCCCCCGGACATCCCTGCCCAGGCCTTATCCTTACCGATACCGTTGGGAGAGATAACCCCTATCCCCGTGATCACCACTCTTCTTTTCTTCATATCAACCCGTCGTATCCTTCTTCTCCTGCGCCGTTTCTTCGACCCGGGAAACCTCGAAGATGATGTTGCCTCCGTCCGGGCAGGTCACCGTATTGACTCCGTTAGGATCCTCCATAAAGAAAAACTTCGCGCCGAAGTTAAGCGCGAAAAGCGCCGGGAACGCCGTATGGAACGCCGCGCCGCAAAAACCCGGGATGCACTGCAGACCCGTGGTCTCCCAGGTGTCCCCCACTTTATACTTGAACGCGCAATGCCCTTTGGCCTGGACCACCTTAAGGCGCATCTTCTTAGGACGGGGCCCCTTCCACTGCGGGTCCTTCGGGATGTGCTGGACCGCCCCCTCCTTATCCAGGATCTCGGCCTTGAACTCGAGTTTCCCTCCGTCGGGACAGGTGACGAGCAGCGACCGCTGGTTATCCCGGAAAGGATACTGCGCCCCGAAGGAAAGCCCGTAGATCACGGGAAACAGCGCATGCGCCAATCCTAAGCAGAAATGCTTGGGCGCGTGGGTAAAATCCTCCAGGATGATCTCGTCGCCGATCTTATACCCGTGGTAACAATGACCGTGCACCGCATTCACGGTAAGCTTCAACTTGGGGAATGGAGTATCTACCATGACCGCCCTCTCTTATGCGCAGAGCCCCTGCACCTGCTCCAGAAACGCCTCGCGGGAAAGGAACTGCTCGCGCTTCTCCACCTCATGCACCATCGCCACCAGCTTCGCGTTAAGCGGCGCCTCTTTCCCGTGCGCCTGCGCCAGCCGCACGAACTCGCCGTTGATATACTCGATCTCCGAGGCGCGGCCGCGCTTGATGCTCTGCAGGATGGAGCCGTAGAGCGGCTCCCGGCTCAATTTTCCCATCAATCCGGAGAACACCCTGGCCGCCTCATCCAGCGGGATCGCGCAAAGCTTGGTGACATTCTCCACCGGGAAATGAGGCATGGAGTGAAGCGTGATCCCTGCCGCGCGCACCACCTCCAGCCCTTCCCTCCAGATCGCGACACTCACCCGGCTGACCCCGGCATCGGCGAAGGCTTCCTGCATACTGGTGCCGAGGATCGCGGGAATGCAATTGTTGGCGTTGACGAATATTTTAAGGTACTTCATCCCGGAAAGCTGCGGAGTCACCTCCACCGAAAACGCCGCGGACGCCATAAGGGACGCCTGCTGCACCAGAGTATCCGGGGTCGAGGGAAACCCTTTGCCCATGATCCAGTTCCCCTCGAAATTATGCACCACATGCCCGGGCTCAAGGTACGTCGCCCCGAACATCACTATGCTCGATACGATACGCTCCCGCGGCACGAACCGCGCGGCAATGGCATCCGCGCGCACCCCGTTTTGCGTAGTCAGCATCAGGCTCTCCTGCAGATACCCCTGATTGGAGCGCAGCGCCTCTTCGATATCCTGCGTCTTCGTCGCCAGCACGGCGATCTCCGGCGCCAGGGACAGGCGCTCCCCGATGCTTACCCGCACCTGCAACTCCCCCCGCACTCCGGTAATGCGCAGCCCGTGCGAACGGATCGCCTCGGCCGAGCCGGGCCGCCCCACCAGCACCACGTCCGCTCCCTTATGCGCAAGGTAGCCGGCCACAAGATTCCCTATCGCTCCTGCACCAATGACGGCAATTTTCATACGTAGGGACGGTTATTTCCGGGAGGCTCTGGGGTAGCCGTATTTGCGGTAATCGATGCCTGTCTGTTCCATCAGTCGGATCATCATGCTGTAAAAAGGCGAAGGAACGTCCGCAAAAAACGCATCCACCACATCCTTTTCCTCGACCAAGGCCGCTTTTCTCGCTTCGGCCAGCTCTTCAGCCTTCGTTCTCACGGTTTCCTTGGTGATCGCGCGATGGAAGATCGGGATGCGAGAAATGAAGGTCTCGAAAGTATGTTGTGTGTGCTTATCCCATTGCATGGCAAGAAATTCCCACTCAGCAAAAATATGGTTAAATTTAACTAATTGATTATACTATCGTTCTTTTTTCGTGTCAAGAAAATTGCTTTATCCCTCTTCGCCCTCGAAATACTCCTTCATCAGGCGCAGGTAGGTGTCGCTTGTACCGCGGGCCCCTCGCTCACCGGTCACATCCTCTTCATCCACCTCGTCGAACGCATCCCTGCCTTCGGACTCGATGTGCACCATCCCCTGCATGATCCCGCCCTCGGTCAGAAAACGGGAAGCCTGGGTAAAGACCGACCCGCCCTCATGCATATAGCCGCGGGGGGAGCGCTCCAGGTGAGGTTTGAGCATATAAAGGTTTTCCTTTGCCCGGGTGGTGGCGACGTAGAACAAGCGACGCTCCTCCTCGATCCCTTCCTCGCTTTCCAGAGACAGGTAGGAGGGCAAATGCCCCTCTGCCGCATACAGCAGGAATACCGTGTGCCACTCCAACCCTTTGGCGGAATGGATCGTGGAAAGGGTCACCGGGGAATCGTCCCGGTCCAGGGTGCCTGCCTCGATAATGCTTCGCTCCGGAGGCTCAAGCGCCATGTCGGTCAGGAATTCGGTCAGGGAAGTATACCGCTCGGCGATGCGCAAAAGAGACTCCAAGTCATTGATACGCTTATGGTAATCATCATACTTCTCCCGCAGGAGCGGCCCGTAATGCTTAAGGAAAAGCTCGAGCATGGCAGCCGGCGCCATGGCCGAGGGATCCACCGAACGCAACACCTCCATGAGGCTCTTCAAATCCTCGTGCTTGAACAGGAGCGCATCCTTATACTCCAGCCCCTGCTTGGCCGCCACTACTCCCTGGAGCACCCTCTCCGCGGTCTTTGGACCAATTCCCCGCAGCAGAAGCAGCAACCGCAGCCAGCTGACCTCATCGTACATGTTATAAATGATGCGCAAATAGGACATCGCGTCCTTGATATGCGACGCCGCCACGAATTTCTGGCCGCCGTACTTCACAAAGGGGATATTACGGGAGGCCAGCTCGACTTCCAGGTCGTTCGAATGCCACCCCGAACGGAACAGCACCGCCACATCCTTCAGCTCCACCCCGCTCTCCCGCAGTTCCAGGATCTTATCCGCCACATACCGGGACTGGGCATGCTCGTCCGCCGCATCCACGAACACCGGCAGCGTGCCTCCGGTCCGGCGGGTAAAAAGGTTCTTATCGAACTTCTCCTTCGAATAATGGATCACCTCGTTGGTGAGGTTGAGGATCGGCTGCAGGGAGCGGTAATTCTCCTCCAGCATGATCACCTTGGCGCCGGGGAAAAGATTGGGGAAATCGATGATGTTCTTGAAATTCGCCCCGCGGAAAGAATAGATGCTCTGCGAATCGTCCCCGACCACCATGACGTTCTTGTGCTCGCTGGAAAGCAGGCATACGATGTACGCCTGCAGCTTATTGGTATCCTGGTACTCGTCGACCATGATGTAGCGGTACCGGCGGGAAAGCGCGGTGCGCACCTCGGGCCGGGTCACCAGCAACTCCTTGAGGTAGACCAGGAGGTCGTCGTAATCCATCAGGGATTTGTTCTTCTTGTAGGCCTGGTAATCGTTACGGATGCGGGCGATCTCGGAATCCCACTCCATGAACTGGGGATATTCGTCGTAGATCACTTTGGCCAGGTCCAGGGAGCGGTTCACGCTTTTCGAGATCACCTCCAGGATGGCGGCCTTGCGGGGGAAACGTTTGTCCTGCTTGTGGTAGCCCAGCTGGGTGCGGATCAGATTGACGGTATCCTCGGCATCGGACTGGTCGAGGATGGTGAAGGAACTGGAGAACCCCAGCAGGGGCGCGTATTTGCGCAGGATGGCGTTGGCAAAGGAGTGGAACGTGCCTCCGGAAACCCGCTGGCACCTCTCATCCAGCAGCAGGCTGGCGCGGCGCAGCATCTCCTGCGAGGCTTTGCGGGTAAAGGTAAGGAGGAGGATATCCTGCGGGTCCACCCCCTTCTCCACCAGATAGGCGACACGGTATACCAGCACCCGCGTCTTGCCGCTTCCCGCGCCCGCGATCACCAGATGCGGACCTTCGGTCGACTGCACGGCGGCAAGCTGGGCAGTATTGAGCTCCTTGGCGTACTCGATAGAAAAACGCATCCCGCGGCGCTATTTCAGATAGGCGCGCAGGATCTTCACGTCGGTGCGCGGACGGTCGCCCGGGCCGACCGGGACGTTCTCGATCTGCGTCACCACTTCCATGCCCTTGACCACTTCGCCGAAGATGGTATGTTTACCGTTGAGCCACGGGCAGGGAACGGTCGTGATAAAGAACTGGCTGCCGTTCGTGCGCGGGCCGGCATTCGCCATGGCCAGGAGGCCGGGCTTGCTGAACGTGACCTGGGGAGTGCATTCATCCTCGAAAGGTTTACCCCACACCGACTCGCCCCCGCGGCCGGTACCCGTCGGGTCCCCGCCCTGGATCATGAAATCCTTGATCACGCGGTGAAAAATGACCTCTTCATAATATCCGTTCTTGATCAGCCCCTGGAAATTCTCGACCGCCTTGGGCGCCACTTCGGGCTTGAGCGCGATCTCGATAGTCCCCTGGGTCGTTTCCAGCACTGCGATATTGCCTTCCTGTGCCATGCTCACTCCTCCTTGTGCGATACTGAACGCTGCGATACAGAATGCTCCCAACAGGTGTTTTATCATCGGTATTCTCCCGGTATTATTTGTTGAAAAGCGTGATACTGGAAAGTAATTGGGCGATATACACCAGTGCGGCGCCGAAAAGCAGGTACAATACTATCTTGATCCCCCGTCCGAGCATGGGGAAACGCTTGACCTTCTTATACTTCTTCAGTACGTTGCCGTCCTTCTCGACGTAGCCGACGTATTCGTATTTGTACAGTATCCGCTCGAGTAAGGTTTTGTTTTCATGCATAGCTGGGATGTGCTTTCCGCACCTACACCCCAGCTATAAGGTATGCTGGGTGTTGTGCTTTCCGCACAAAAAAAGAAGCAAGGGGAGAAATTATTTATGTGGGTTTCCCGGGCATTGCCTGCCCGCTGGTAATTTCCCCCTTGCCCCAAGGAAGATCTCTTTCATAACAATAATACCATATCCGGACCGCCTTTTCAACCCACACGCTCCGGCGGAAAACTACTTTTCTTCCTTGTACTCCTCAACGAACTTCTTGACGTCCTCGAAGTGCTCGATGATAAGGCGCGCCTTGGAAAGGCCGAATGAGAACGGATACTTATCCTCCTCGTCCCGCTTCAGGACCAGGATGGGCTTACCTTTGAATTCAGACCTTTCGACCATAGACGCCTTCCTTTTGTGTATTGCTTACAGATCGACTGATTTAACCTTCAGCGCCGGCACGCGCCGCAAATCCTTGAGGAACTTCGCTTTCTGGGCGGCGGTCGACACCACTTCCAGGATGATCAGGCCGCGATCGGAACAGCTGCTGCCCACGGCTCCGTGGATCCCTAAACGGGTCCTGATGATGCATCCCCACTGTGTCAGCACCCCCTGCAGAGTGACTGCTTCCGCATGACGCTTGCCGAGAGATAAGACCACGATACTTACCTGCATCTGCGCACCCTCCTCTTTCAATGGCTTATTGTAACCCTAAACCGGGGAGAGTTCAACAGTTTATTACACCGACTCCTCAACCGGCATCAGGAACGCCTTGATCCCCTCATGCCCGAGGGTCTTTTTCAGCGCCGCGACGCATCCCAGCAACTTCCGCGCCTGCTCCGGAGCGCACGCCACGTACAGGATATTGTTGCGGCCAGGCCAGATATCGTTGCCCATATGAGTGCCGGAGTGCGTCCCGCGGCCGTATACGCCCATGACCTTGGTGAAATTCTTCATGGCGCACCCCTGCAGCACCTCCATCACTTCCAGGTCCATAGCCTCGTTATATACCACCATCACCATTTTCATCATACCTTCGCCTCCTGCCTACGGTGGAAGACCGCATACATGGTCGGCACGAACAACAGCGTGATCAGGGTCGATACGGTAAGCCCGCCGATCATGGTGATCCCCAGCGGCTGCCAGCTCTCGGACCCCACACCCGTGGATATGGCCATGGGCAACAACCCGGCCAGCGTGGTAATGGTGGTCATGAGGATCGGACGCAGGCGGTCCTTGCCGGCCATGGTCACGGCTTCGTACATGGAATGCCCCCGGCCGCGCAGAATGATGATATAACTGACCAGCACGATGGCGTTATTGACCACGATACCCATGAGCATGATGATACCTAAGTAACTGACGATGCTCAACGTCGTGCGGGTAAGCACGAAGGAAATGATTACGCCGATGAAGGTGAAGGGGATCGCGAACATGATGATGAAAGGATCTGCCAGCGACTCGAACTGCGCGGCCATGATCATGTAGACCAGGACGACCCCCAGCAGCAGCAGGAGCCCTAAGTCCCGGAACGCTTTTTTCTGCTCCTCCGCCTCCCCTCCGAAATTGACCAGGACATCCTGAGGGAACGCCATCTTGGAAAGTTCGGCCTTGAGATCCTCCACCACCTTGCCGGAAGAGCGGTTGAAGGTATTGCATTCCACATACAGCGCCCGGGCGCGGTTCTGGCGCTCGATCTCCAGCGGCCCGGCTTCCTCGTATATCCGGGCGATATTGGAAAGCCGCACCTGCGCCTGGGTAAGCGGGGATACCAGGGTGAGATTCTCCAGGTCCTCTATCTTCTGCCGGGAAGATTCCGCGAGGCGGACGTAAATATCGTACGTCTCCCCCTTCTCCCGGTACTTCGTCGCGGTCGAACCCTGGATATACGCGTTCAGGCTCGAGGCGATGGTGTGCATGGTCAGGCCCAGGTTCGCGGCCTTTTCCCTGTCCACCTGGATCTTAAGCTCCGGGCGGTTGAGCTCCCGGGAGATCGACGCATCCACAGCCCCGGGGATCCGCTGCATGACCGCTTTGATCCGCTCCGCCGCCGCGCCGGTTTCCTCAAAGGAATCCCCCAGCACCTCGACCGTGATCGCCTTGCCTCCGGTTCCGGTGATCATCCTGCCGATGGGATTTCCGGTGGAGATATCGATCTTCATCACTCCGGGGATCACCTTGACCCTGTCGCGCATCGCCTGCGCGATCATCTTGTCGGAACGGGTGCGTTCATTCTTAGGCACGAGCTTGGCCCCCCCGGTGACGATATTGGTCCCTGCGGCCTGACCGCTGGCCCGGCTGCGGCCGGGGACCTCTCCGGTACGGGCGAAGAAGAACTTGGCCTCGGGGATCTCCTTGACCATCATCTCTTCGATACGGCGCGCCACCTTATCGCTCTCCTCCAGGCGGGTGCCCAAAGGCATATGGATGGTAAGGCGCACATCTCCCGTGTCCTCCTCCGGGAAGAACTCGTTACCCACCAGCGGCACCATGGCCATGGTCGCGAGAAAAGCCACGCCGAAACTACCCAGCACCATCTTCTTATGGCCCAGGCACCAGCCCAGCGCCCGCGAATACGCGGATTCCCAGGAAACGAACACTCCTTCCGCAAAATCATAAAACTTCTTGAATAAAGGATGTTTCTGTCCGGAAACCCGCGCCGAGGTCATCCACTTGGAACAAACCATCGGGGTGAACGTCGCCGCGGTGAAAAGCGACCCGACCAATGTCGCGGTCACGATCACCGCCAATTCCCCGAAGATGACGCCGACGATCCCGGGGAGGAAAAGCATGGGCATGAACACCACCACGGTCGTCGCCGTGGAAGCGGCGATGGAAAGGAACATCTCCTGAGTCCCGAAGATCGCTGCTTCCGCCGGGCGATTGCCGCGCTCAAGCTTGCGGAAGATATTGTCCACCACCACGATGGCATTATCCACCACCATGCCGGTGGCGATGGCCAGGGAAGAAAGGCTGATGGTATTGACGGTCTTTCCCGCCAGAAAGATATAGATGAAAGAGATCATCAGCGAGAAGGGGATGGTCAGCGCGATGATAAAGCTGGGCAGGAACCGGCGCAGAAAGAACCACACCACCACCATGACCAGCAGGATCCCCAGCCATACGGTCTGACCCAAAGTATCGAGGGAATCGATGATGTCCTGGGACGTATCGAAGATCGTGAACATCTTCACGTCCGAGGGAAGCGCCACCTCCAGCGAGGCCAGTTTGGCTTTGACCTGCTTAGCCACTTCGACCGTGTTGCTGTCGGTCTGCTTCTGGATCATCAGCAGCAGCCCCGGCTTGCGGTTGATGCGCACATGCAGGGTCTGCTCCTTGAAACTGTCCTCGATCGTGGCCACGTCCTTAAGGTACACGAATTTTCCGTCGCGCGTGCCCAGGATCACGGTATTGATCTCCTCCGGAGAGGAGAATTCTCCCGGGAGCCTGACCAGATAGTCGCTTAAACCGGTCTTGAGCTTCCCTACCGGCTGGGAGATATTCTCCTGCGCCAGGGTCCGCTCGATATCCAGCACCGAAAGGCCGTAGCCTTCCAGCCTTTGCCGGTCAAGGAACACGTTGATCTGCCGCTCCAGCGCGCCGATCAGCTCCACGGTGCCGACCCCCGGCATCTGGCGCAGCGCATCCGCCACCTTGTTATCGATCAGGTCATAAAGCCCGGCATATGACTCATCCGCGGTGATCCCCAAAAAGAGGATCGGGATATTGGAAGTATTGAATTTGTAGATAAAGGGGTTGTCCATCTCATCGGGGATATCCGGCAGGAACCGCTTGGCCAGGTCGATGCGGTCCCGCACGTCGTTGGACGCGGCATCGATGCTCACCCCCCACTTCAGCTTGATGGTGATGAGGGAAAGCCCTTCGGAAGAGGTGGAGGTGATCTTCTCGATCCCCGGGGTGGTCGCGAGCTGGTTCTCCAGCGGCTCGGTGACCTTCTGCTCGACGTCCTCGGGGCTCGCACCCGGATACGCGGAGATGACGGTGATGATCGGCGGCTCGATCTTAGGCATACTGTCGATGCCGATACGGGTGGTGGTATACAGCGCCAAAATGATGATGGCGCAGAAGATCATCAGGTTGGTGACCGGCTTGCGTACTCCGAATGCGGGTAAGTTCATAGGCCTCCCTTACTCCTGCTCCACCAGCACGGAGACGCCTTCGCGCAACCGCTGCTGGCCGACCACCACGACCATATCCCCGGCCGCGAGCCCGCTCTTGATCTCGTACTGCGGGCCCTCCCGCACGCCGATCCTGACCGGGGCCATCTTCGCCTTGCCGGACCTGACCACATATACGAACCGCTCCGAGTTCTTTCCCAGCACCGCTTCTTTCGGCACAACAGGAACACCGGTGTGGATCTGCAGGATGAGCGCCACGTGTGCGAACATCCCCGATCTGAGCCGGCCGTCCGCGTTATCCAGCAGGATCTCTACGGGCGCCGCCCGGTTCTCCAGGCTTACCACCGGGCTGACCTGGGTCACCGTGCCTTCGAACACCTCGCCCGGATACGCATCGACGCGGATCGAAGCCTTCTGCCCTACCGCCACCCTGGGCAGGTGTATCTCCGGGACCTCCAGCAAAATCTTGGCCTTGGACATGTCCATCACCAGCGCCACGGCGCTTTGCGCGGACACGTTCGAGCCTATGTCCACGTACAGGCGGCCCACGATACCCGAAAGAGGGCTCTCCACCGGCGCTTTGGCGTACTGCATACCCACTTCATCCCGGTCAAGATACATGAGCGTATCGCCCTTGGCCACCTTCGCGCCCTCCTCCTTGACCTTCTCCATCACCTTACCGCTTACCTTAGGGTATACCTTGGCCTCGTCCACGCCGCGGATATCCCCCACATACTCGACCGCTTCGGCGATATCGCGCAGCTGCACCTTCTGCGCCCTCACCGGGATCTTCTCCTCTTCGTTGAGCACGGCCTTTTTCTCCTTGCATCCCGCGCCGATGCTCGCCGCACCCGCCAGAAGCAGGATCGCCGCCCACGCCTTGCCGTTACGCCTCTTCATCGCAATCCTCCCGTCGCTTTCTCGAATGCCGCTTTCGCGACCGAATATTCGTATAATGCCTGATCCCCGTTGAACACCGCGATCTCGAAACGCAGCTGGGCATCGTCCGCCTCCAGCACGCTCATCTCTCCGGCCTGGAATCTCCTGCTGCTGACCTGCTGCGCGTCCCGGTACAGCGCCACCTCCGCTTCGGAAGCTTTGATGGCTTCGACCGCATCGCGCAACCCCAGATACGCCGTCTTCACATCCAGGGCGATATCCAGCGCGGCCTTCTCCCGCAGCGTCTGCGCCTGGGAAACCTCGGAGAGCGCCTGCTCGACCCGCCGCTTGGCCGCCCATCCGTCAAATACCGGCCAGCTGACCGTGATCCCCGCGATTTGATGATCGTTCCACGCCCGCGCCGAGCTGGTGGCTAAGGCCGGGGTCGAGCTGCTGTAATAATCCCAGGCCGCCGAAACCGTCGGCCGGCTCCCGGACTTGGCGATCCCGACGGAAGCCTTAGCCTGCTTCTCCAGCGCTTCGTACCGGCGGATCTCCGGCCGGCTGCGCATGGCCGCCAGCAGCGCTTCATCGAAGGCGACTTCCTGCGGCTGATAGGAAAGCTCTCCCTTCGGCACTATAAGTACCCCCGGCTGCAATGCCAGGACCGTCTGCAAGAACGCCTGCGCCTGGATACGCTGGTTGCGCGACGCCTCATATGCCTGCTGCACGGACGCAAGCGATTGTTCGACACGCAAAAGATCGGAACGGGAGGCCTGGCCCGCATCATAACGCGCCTTGACCGCGGCGAAGTGGGCCTGGGCGTTGGAGAGGATATGTTTGTTCACCGCTTCGAGCTTCTCCGCCAGCAGGCAGGCGAAGAACGCCTTACGTATCTGCAGGGCCGCCTCCAGCTTCGCGCCTTCCAGCACGGCCTGGGCGATCACCACCCCCTGCTCCGCGAAGGAAATGGTATTGATGATCCTGCCTCCGGCAAAAAGCACCTGCGAGACCCCGATATCGGTCTTTATCGACCGCACATCCTTGTCATAGAGGCCCATGGTATGCGTAAGGCTGCCTGCGGCATTTACCGAAGGGAGCCGCTCGGAAGAGGCTTCCCCCAGCGCCGCCCGGGCGCGGAGCACTTCATCAAGGGAAAGTTTTACGCTCTGGTTCTGACGCATGCCTAAGGCCAGCGCCTCGTCCAGGGAAAGAGAGACCTCCTGGGCCTGCGCCGGCAATGCGCCGAGAAGCATACACCAGAAAAAAATCCACACCGCGATCCGTTTCGTCATGTTCATCCCTGAAGCGTTTCCAGCAGGTACTTCCTGATCTGCTGCAGTACATTAAGGTAATGCGCCCTGTCCTCCGGGGATATCCCCGCGAATATCTGCATCACCAGCGCTTTCCTTTCCAGCCTTATCTTCTGGCAAAGCGCCCTGCCCTTCGGGGTAGGGGTGATGATGATGATCCTGCGGTCGCGTTCGTCGAACGACCGCGCCACATATTTATCCCGCACCATACGGTCGATGATCCCGGTCATGGCGGCGGTGCTTACCTTAAGCTCTGCCGCCAGGTCCTTCATCTTGGCCCCGGTACGGCTGTGCAGATAATCCAGCACCAGCACCTGGGGAAGGGTGATCTTGCCTTCGTAGATCTCGCGCACCTGGCGGCGGGCAAGCTCCCGCATCACCACCGGCATCACCTCTACCAGCTTATCGGCAAAATCCTCGATCGCTCCAGGGCTCATCGTAATCCCCCTTTATATTTAACTATGTTAACTATCATCATAATTAATTATATGCTGCGGCTGCGGAATAGTCAAGGGAAAAATAGCGGGAGGGGGTCTTTCAGGAATCGAACGCGGTGCGTTCTTTGCCCAGGACGAAATGATATATGAAATTATGCGCGAACGCCAGATACTCGCGGAAGATCATATCCGCATCCGCCTCTTTATGCCACCAGCGGCCGGGGTCGAAGACGGGATGCGGGGCGGTGACCGGATAGATGGCGATCCCGGAGCCCCTGAACACGCGGCGGAAGATCCAGAGGGCGCGGCGCATATGATAGGTGTTCGTCACCAGGATCATGGAGGCAAAGCCTTTGCGCTGCATCAACTCCCTGGTCGCCCTGGCCTCGTCGAAGGTCGAGGTCCCTTCGATCCCCGTCAGGTACACGCCCTGCATATCCTTGCCGAAGTACCCCAGGGCTTTCTCCAGCAGCACGCTCGAGTCTACATCCGCCGCGCCGGTCAGCACGTGCTCGAAATAATAATATTCCCTAAGCTCCTTCTCCCGCTCCTTCAAAGGGGAGACCACGATCGCCGGCGCATACCCCTGCGCATAAAGCTCGGCGGCTTTCTTGGCCCGGGGGTAGAGGTCCCCCTGCAGCATGACGATACAATCCGCTTTACGCAACACATCGGGCACCAGCAAAAGGCCCGCCGCCTGCCGGGCCCAGAATCCCGCCGTCATCCGGAAGGCCGCCGCGCAGAGGAGAAGCAGCGCGAGTATGATGACCGTTTTTCTGATCAGCTTTCTCATGGCCTTCCTTATATGGATTGGGTGAGCTCTGCCAAAAACTTACGCTCCGCCTCCACCATCCGGAAATTATGCTCGAGGATCAACCCCAGCGCCCGGTGCCCTTTGGCCGGGGAAACTTCCGCCATCCGCTTCATGCTGGCGGCCAGCTGCTGCAAAAGCCGCATCCGTCCGCGCAGGCGGCGCCTGACGGTATCAGGGCTTAAGTACGGCAGAAAATACAGGCTTAAGTCGAGGGTGAACTGGGGGCGCTTGAAACTGAGGAGGCTTTGATCGAGCAGCTCCAGGAAGCGGGCTTTCCCCTGAGCGGTAAGTTCGTACTCGTAACGTTTGGGACGGTTACCCTGGCGTAAGGAGCGCTTGACCAGCAGGCCCTTCTTCTCCAGGACGGAAAGGGGATAGTATATGGATTTGATGTCCAGGCCGGAGAAGAGCGGGAGTATCTCCCGGATCTTCTTTTTGATCTGATACCCGTGCTGCGGGCTCTCTTGCAAGAGCCCCAGGAAGACCAGCTCCTGCTCGATCATGCGAACTTGCCGATGCTCCGGAATTTATTATATCGTGCCGCCAGCAGGTCGTCCGTGGAGAGCCCCCGCAATTCCTTGAGGCTCTTTTTGACGAACTCCTTGAGCGCCGCGGCGGTCTTGGCCGGATCGCGATGCGCTCCTCCCAGCGGTTCGGGGATCACCTCGTCAATGATCCCGAATTTCTTTAAATCAGGCCCTGTAAGCTTGAGCACTTCGGCGGCTTCGGGAGCCTTCGCTCCGCTCTTCCAGAGGATCGCGGCGCATCCTTCGGGCGAGATCACGGAGTAATACGCGTTTTCCAGCACCGCCACCTTATCCGCCACCCCGATCCCCAGGGCGCCGCCGGATCCGCCCTCGCCGATGACCGTAGCCACGATCGGCACGGCGATCTGCACCATCTCCCTCAAGTTCAGGGCGATCGCCTGGGCCTGTCCGCGCTCCTCGGCGTCGATCCCGGGATATGCGCCGGGCGTATCGATGCACACCACGATAGGCAAGCCGAACTTCTCCGCCAGCTGCATGATGCGCAGCGCTTTGCGGTATCCCTCGGGGTGCGCGCATCCGAAGTTGCGTTTCAGGTTCTCCTTGGTGTCGCGGCCTTTCTGGTGCCCCATCACCACCACCCGGGTGCCGTCGATCGTGGCCAGGCCGGTGATCAACGCTTTATCATCCGCGAAACTGCGGTCCCCGTGCAGTTCGACGAAATCGGTCATCATCAGGCCGATATAATCCATGGTATAGGGCCGGTGCGGATGCCGCGCCAGCTGTACCCGCTGCCAGGGGCTTAGATTCCCGTAGATATCCCGGCGCAAGCCCCCCAGCTTCTCCTCGAGCTTCTTGACCTCGGAGGAAAGGTCCACCTTCTTCTCAGTGCTGAAATGGCGCAGCTCCTCTATCTTCTTTTCCAGTTCCAGGATTGGTTTTTCGAAATCAAGCCCGATCATGCGGATACCTCGGTATTAATCGACGACGGTCACGACCGTGCCGGTGGGAACGATGGTGTAGAGCTCCTCCACGTCCTGGTTGGCCATGCGCACGCATCCCTGGGACGCCTGCTTGCCCAGCATGTTGGCCTCGATCGTGCCATGGATCCCGTATCCGGCCAGGTCAAACCCCATCCAGCGGGTACCCAGCACGTTCTCCGGGGAATCCGGAGGGACCACCGCCCCGGCTTTGAACCAGGTCGGGTTGGGAAGCTTATTGACTATCTTGAAGGTGCCCACGGGCGTGCAGTTGTTAAGCCCGGTGGTCACGATATATGACTTGACCACTTCCTCCTCGCTCTTGAGGATGAGGATGTTCTGCGATTTATCCACGAAGATCGAGAACGGGGCGGTCCATACCTTGAGTTTCTTTCCGGGGACGATCCGGTCGTCGCTAAGATTATTGCTGCGCTTGATCAGCTCGACCGTGGTGTTGTGCATCTTTGCGATCTTGGTGAGGGTATCCCCGGGCTTGACCTCATACTGGACGCTCTTGGGGGTCAGCTGCGGGGAGAACAGGATGCGGATATTGAGATCCTCGAGCTTCTTCTGCCAGGTCATGACCTCGTTCGAGTTCGGAAAATCCGTCACCAGCTTCTGGTACGCGGCTTTCGCATCCGCCATGCTTCCCTTCGCTTCCGCATCCTTCGCCTGCGCCAGGAGCGCCGTGGCGGTCGCCCCGCCTTCTCCCCGTCCCAGGAACGCCGCGTTATCCTTAAAGAGCATCATGGCCAGGCCCGCGCCGACTACCACCACTGCCACCGCGATTACTACGATTATCCTTCTATCCACTGCCGCCTCCTTGACGCGATGCGCACGCTTAACGCGCCAGCACCGCGATCAGAATCCCCAGCAACCCGCCCATGATGACCTCGACCGGCGTATGCCCGATCAGCTCGCGCAAACGGTCATCCTGTATCTTTCCCTGCCAGTAAATATCCTCGGTGATCTTGTTGAGCAGCTTGGCCTGCCGGCCGGCTGCCCGGCGTACTCCCTGGGCGTCGAACATCACCACCAGGGCGAATGCCGCGGCCAGGGCAAAGTGCACTTCGCTGAACCCGTACTTGTAGCCGACTGCGGCCGCCAGGCAGGAAGCTCCTGCCGCATGGCTGGAGGGCATACCCCCGGTCCCCACGAACCAGCGGAAGTCGAATTTCCGCAGCCGGATCACTCCCATGAAGACTTTGATGCTCTGCGCCACGATCCAGGCGAGGATCGTGGTCATAAATATCTTATTGCGCCAGATGTCGATGAAGATCTCGGTCATTATTCGAGTGAGGCAGGGTTTACTTCGATTTTGACTCTTTGCAACTGCGTGGACCGGCCGTTCTTGACGATAAAGCCCCCGTTGCCGAACTCGGTATCGGGGGAGTGCGGACGCTCGGTGATCGCCTGGACTATCTTCACTGCCTTATCCGTCCAGTCGGTAAATGTCTCCTTGACCGCGGCAAAGGAAACGATATTGCGGCGGTAGGATTCGTACTCCCGGCTGACCTCCGCCAATCTCTTGCGGATGTCCTCCTGCTGGGCACGCAAACCGGAATTTTCCGCCCGCAGCATGGCGATCTCGGACTCCAACTGCTGGGCCTGGCTGCGTACCTGGCTCAAGGACGCATGCTGGGAGTAGATCTTGCGCATCCCCGCTTTCAGGGTCGCACGGATCAGCTCGTTCTTTTCCTCGACTTCGGCACGCAGCTGCTTTTCCTGGGCCAAAAGCCGCTCCACCTCCTGTTTTTCTTCCTCCAGGAGGACTGCCCGCTGGTGAGATTGGCGCAGGGAACCCCGCAACTTGATGGTCTCCCTCTCAAGCAGCAGGTACCTGATGCCAAAAAACAACACCAATGCCGTGACTATTACCAGGATCAGTTTATTTCTATCTTTCATAAACACCTACTTTGTAAGGGTATATTATAGAATATCCAAATGAAAAAGCAAGAATTATTCTTTTTCACTGGCACAAAAGCCCCTTATTTGACTGGATTTGGCACAACCGGCGTCATGGGGCAATAATTTTGCGCCTGTCACCGTGAGATTCGATGCGCTGGCGCGTCTAAGCATATGCGGGACGCGCGGAAAGACCGAACAAAGGAGGAACGATGCTGGCAAAGATCAGAAGCATGCTTACCTGGGGGATCGAAGTGATACCGGTCGAAGTGGAAGTGGACATAAGCCGGGGGCTTCCGGCCATATCTCTTGTTGGGCTGGCGGATACCGCGCTTAAAGAGAGCAAGGAGCGGGTCAAATCCGCCATCAAAAACTGCGGGTTCGAATGGCCTTTCGACCGGATCACCATAAGCCTCACCCCCTCCGAGCTCAAAAAAAGCGGGGCGCTCTTCGACCTGCCCATTGCCCTGGCGATACTGGCGGCAAGCGAGCAGATCCCCTTATCCGGGATAGCGGACCTCTACGCCTTAGGGGAGCTCTCTTTGGACGGAGCGCTTTGCGCGGCCAAAGGAGTGCTTCCGATATGCCTGAACCTGGCGGCGACCAGACAACACCGTATCATCATGCCTGCAGCCAATGCCGCTGAAGCGGCGCTGGTCGAAGAGGTCATTCCCCTGCCGGCAAAGGATTTGAAGGAAGCGGCGCAGATCATCATGGACCCGCAGCGATCATGCATTCAGGCCGCGCGCCGGGATGCCGGGATATTCCCGGATCCGCAATGCTACCCGGTCGATTTCACGGAGGTGAAAGGCCAGTACGCCGCGAAAAGAGGGCTGGAAGTGGCGGTAGCCGGAGGGCACAACGTACTCATGATCGGGCCTCCGGGCAGCGGGAAAAGCATGCTGGCCAGGCGCATCCCCACCATCATGCCGGACTTGACCACGGAAGAATCCTTTGAGTTAACCAAGGTCTACTCCGTGTGCGGCAAGGAGATATTTTCCGGTGCGCTCATCAAGACCAGGCCGTTTCGCAGCCCGCACCACGGCGCCTCACTCTTTTCCCTGACCGGTGGCGGCGCGATCCCCCAGCCCGGAGAGATAAGCCTGGCGCACCACGGAGTGCTTTTTTTGGACGAGCTGCCGGAGTTCAAAAGGGAAACCCTGGAAGCGCTGCGCCAGCCCATGGAAGAGGGGCGCATCTGCGTGTGCCGGGCATCCCGGGCCACGATGTTCCCCGCCTCATTCATGCTGGTATGCGCCATGAACCCCTGCCCGTGCGGATACTATTCTCACACCGGACGCTCCTGCCGGTGCACCGCAAGCAAAGTACAGGCGTACCGCAGCCGCATCTCGGGCCCGCTTACCGACCGGATAGATATTCACCTGGAGCTTCCCGCCATCCGCTGCGCCGAATTAAGCGCCGGTCTGGAGCCGGAGCCTTCCTCCGCCATCAAAACGCGGGTGGAACACGCCCGGATGATACAGCGTACCAGACTGAAACACGAAGGGGTGTTCTGCAATGCGCAGATGGCGGCCAGGCACATCAAGAAATACTGCGCCATGGAAAAGGAAGCGGAGGAGCTTCTGCACACCGCGATGCAGGAGTTGCGGCTCTCATTGCGGGCGTACGACAAGATACTCAAGGTCGCCAGGACTATCGCCGATCTGGCAGGCCGACAGGTCATTCAGGCGGCGCACATCGCGGAAGCGGTACACTACCGCGCGATGGACAGGGAATACTGAAGAAACGCGACAGCGTACACTACCCCGAAAAGCATTCCGGCTTCCCGAAAACGTGCCCGCAATTCTTCCGCGTATTCAGCCGAATACTCCTTCCATATCCTTGAACGAAGAAACGGGACGAGGAACCACACCCAAAGCACTCCCGCTGCAGGAAAAAGAGGCGGCAGACTGAGATACTGCGCGAGGGGAAACGCCGCTGCGGCCAGTGCCATAACGGAGCACGCCACCACCCATAGATAGAGACGGCTTCTGCCCTGACACAATTCCCATCGCCCATCCGCACGTGCATGGGCCAGCTCATGCAAAAGCTGTGCGGGGACCAGAAACCCTCCCAGGAACGCCCCCATCACCAGCAAAGATGCCGTACACGCGCCTTTAGCGATAGCCCCCGACAAACAGAATATCCCCCCGAAAAGGAACACATGGATCACCGCGCTCGCCCAGGTACTCCTTTTCGCATTGAAGGAAGGGAAGGAATACAGCGCGTTAAACACCACGATCATGCCAAGCAAAAACCCTGCGGCAGGATACCATACCGCGATAAGGACGGCGCAGAGGACCAACGGCAGCAGCAACCCTGCCCACCCCTTCGCGCTCCACGATCGTGGATCACTGTCGCACAGCCGGTTGAACGCATACCCTTGCGCCAACCCGAACACTCCGGCCGCAATCCCCAACCCCGCCCGCGGCAGGAACTGCTCTCCTCCCCCCACGAACAAAACCCCCAGAACCCCCAACCCCACGTGATAATACCATTCCCGGACCCGATAGAATCCCAGCACACGGCCGATCATCGGTACCTCACCCTTGCGCGCACCATCCCGAAGAAACGCGTGATGATACAATACCAGCCATACCCCTGAAAAAGGCCCAGATACGGAGTCAATACCACCAGGTAACGCACCCCGGCGTACCTCATGAAGAGAAGTATTGCCGCGATCTCTACCGTGAACGCGGTCAAAAGCAGGGCTTCCACTCCTAGCTCCCTGCCGCGGAAGAGCCCGCTCCCGGCGCGCCACGCCATGAAGCCACCCCCAAAAACAGCAGCCATGATCTCCGGGGGATCAAGCTCGACGACCAGGAAACGGTGTACGACGAAAAAGAGCCGCTTCCAAGGAGTAGTCAGGTCGGAAAACACATCGCCCGCTGCCTGTGCGTTGAACAGATCGAAACGCGCGCGCACGATCCCCCGCAGGACCGTCAAAGGATCCTCCGTATAAAAAAGCGGATTGAACACCGCAAACACGAAGAACGAAACCGCGAAGATAAGCATCGTGGCAACCGCCGCAGTCACGGCTTCCCTGCGCAGCCCCCTGCTGTCACGTCCCCGCAACACCACAATCCCGCAGGCCAGGATACACCACGTGACCAGATCGAGCGCGCCGTGAATCTTCGTTCCCGAAAGCAGCCCCGTGACCACGCCCACCGCGGCTGCGTATTTCCACACCGTTCCACGGGCACAACCCCCTTGCCAACGCACAAGGCACATGAGGATCAGCAGCATGTTCAGCAGATGCAACGACAACCAGAGTGATTCCAACAACACCACGCTGCTGAACCACAGGAACAGGCTGTCCTGAAAAAAGACACCTGCTGCGCAAAGAGCGCAGAGATACCCGCCGAGCAGGAACCCGAGCAGGCATACGAAAAACAGGCTGGCGGCGCGGAAGCCCAACATCCGCTGACGGAGAACGTCGATCATCTCGCGCGCGTATGGAAAGGGATGCTGCGCGAGTTCGGTAAGGGATTCGGCGATGGGACGGGGCACCCCGTCGGGGGAAGAAAAAGCATAGATCCGTTGCGGAGCCTTGAGCATATCCCGCTGCGGGCTCACGTACACCATCGCTCCCAGCACATACGCCCCTACCGGAAGCGCCAGGTACTTGACCCCGGAATGCCAAACGATATTCCCCATATCGCGGGAGATGAAAAATGCGTCGAACAAACCCGCGTAATAGATATACAGCAGCTCATCCGCATCGTACCTGTCCTCGGGCAGGGTCACCCCTTTCCCGAATGCCGCAAGCAGGCATAACAACGCCGCAAGGATCAGCACGAAAGGACCGGGTAATTTTCGCATGCCGCCATTATAGCATATTTTCGCGGCATTTGTATTGGCAGGGGCGTGGACAAACGGGTCATTCTATAGTATATTGGAGGTGGTAAAATATGCGCACACGCGATACATTACTCCTGGTTATCATATTCGCGATCGGGATACTCTCCCGCCTGCCTGCCGTGATATTTCCTCCGGCGCTGCGGTATTACGAACCGCTGGAATACGAGGTCCTGACCTGCGTGCTGGGATTATTCGCCGGGCTTGCTCCGGCCGGGATCACGTTCTCCGCGCTGGGCGTCTACGGAATCCCCCTGCTTGGCCTTTACTCCGCGGATTTCCTCTTCACCCAGCCGGATGCGCTGGGAGCAGTGCTGCACCGCCAGCCGCCGATCCTGCTGCACGCCCTGTCTTCCTATATCGCCCAGGCGGTGATCTCCCCGGACCGGCACCTTATGATCGGCAGGGCGCTGATCATGCTGATCTCGGCCTTTGGCCCTCTGGCCGCAGCCTGGCTGTTCCTCAGGAACGGTCTTCGCGCCGGAGCCTGGTGCGCGGCAGCGCTGATGCTTGCCTCCCCCTTCCTGTATGTTTACTCCGTCAGCCTCATGCCCGATGCCGCGGCAGCCGCTTTTTTCCTCTTGAGCCTCATGCTGGTGGCGAATACCAATACCTGGTCCGCGCGCCGGGCCGCCGCAGCCGGTGCACTGATCTCCCTCGCCGTCGCCGGAAAACTCCTCTATGCCCCTTTTATCCTGGTCGCGCTGATCGCGGTAGGCTGGAGGTTCAGCGGATATTGTATCGGCGGGTTGCTGCTCATGCAGTTGGCGATCGTCCCCTTCATCTGGACCTCGCCCCTGGCGTTTTTGCGTAACAGCGTAGGGACCACGGCGACCTTTTACCAGGGGAAATACGACACGCTCCAGAAACTTTTCACCGTGATCCTGCCCGCATTCGCGCATCCGCTGGCATGGATATTTTCCTTAGGCGGGATCGCGGCTGCGTTCAAGATCTTCGGCAGAAGGACCGCGATGATCCTGGCCTCCTCATTCCTCCTGCTCTCCCTGCCCTTCCTTGTTTCCCGCAACCCGCTTCCGCGTTATGCCTTCCCCATCGGCCTGTTCCTGTGTATTTTTGCGGGAGCATCCGTGGAATGGCTGTGGCGGCGGCAGAGATTACGAGTGGTAACGGCTGGATGCGCGCTGTGCGTTATCCTTGTGACTGCCTGGGGGACGGTGCGTGAAGTTTCCGCGCTGCACCGCAGCACGCCGGCGTCGGAATGTATTGGATGGGTGCACTCCGTGTTCCCCTCGGGGACGCGTATCGGCATTCCCGAAAGCATGCACTTGCTCTTCACTCCGAACGGCGAATACCTGGCATTACGCAAGGAAAACGCCGCTTCATCCCTGGCTGATGTCAACAAAAGGCTGGCGCACCTCTATTCCCTCGCAGGGATACGCACCGATGCCCGGAGCGCACACAGCCCCCTTGAGCCGGCGGTCTTTGCCCTGGCCGAGAAAAAAGCCGTATTCTTTAACGATCTGCTTTTGTGGTATTACCGTCAAGTGAGGACCCCGGAGCCCGCGTATTTCCTTACTGTTTATGAGGAGAAGGAGTTCATTCCGGGATGGCTCGCCGTGCCTGCGGCGCAGCTGCAAGAGGCGCTGGACCGGGGAGAGATCGACGTGTTGATCGATGACGGGAAAAACCGCTTCGTGCTGCCGGCAGAGACAGCGTACGGGACAAAACGATTCGGCCCGTATACGGTGTACGTGTTTCAGGCCCGCTGAAGTATCCTGCCTTATTTGCCGCGGATGGCGGCGCGTTTTCTGCGCAGCCACATCGCTGCGCCACCGACGAGAAACAGGGATGTGCTCACCGGCTCGGGGACCACGTTGACGCCGTCAAAGAATGCCATGCTGTGGAAGGTCGCCTCATCGGCGTTGACCAC
>CAZAPM010000004.1:133061-142469 GCA_964487475.1 uncultured Planctomycetales bacterium | reverse complement strand
GGGGGCAGGATCAGGGGGACTTTTGCGGTGTTAGGCGCGACCGGGGGAAACGACGTCACGAAGGGTATGCGGTTCGAGATCCTCCAGGCTGTGCATACCGGAGATCAGCTGAGGTTCGTGGTGCCGATTACGGGTATAGTCGATGATGACGCCATCCTTTTCGACCTGAAGGTGGAAAAGGGAAGGCTGGCGGGTTCTTGGAACGAACTGCGGCCGGGCAGCGAGACGTCATCCGTGGTGTTCACCAGGTAGCTCGTTCCCGCCCCATGCGCGCCCTTCTGTTGAACCTGGCCCGAGGGGATATCTTCAATGTCGGGCTGGCGTACCTCGCGTCTTCCCTAAGCGCCCGCGGCCATTCGATCCGCCTTTTTACACTCTCCGACTTTGACCCGCTTTTGCTCATCACCCTGCTGGCCAGGTCCCGGGCCGAGATAGTCCTCATTTCTTTTACCAACGAGACGTTCGATCTTTGCGCGCAGGTCACGGGATTCCTGCATGCGCATTCCCGGGTGCCGGTCGTGGTCGGAGGCATCCATGCGACCGTCGCGCCAGAGGAGTGCATCGCGCTCGAGGGTGTGCATGCGGTGTGCGTCGGGGAGGGGGAGCAGGCGGCGTGCGAACTGCTCCAGGCTCTCGCGCAAGGCAGGGATCATACCGGGATCAGGAACTTCTGGGTGAAGAAGGGCGGCCGGGTCTATACGAACCCGGTGCGGCCGGCGGTGAAGGATCTGGATACGCTGCCTTTTCCCGATTACCGCGGGTTCAGCCATTTCCTCAAGACGTATTTCGCCATTCCGGTCGTCCTTACCCGCGGCTGCCTCTTCGACTGCCCGTATTGCTGCAACGGGATGTATCATGCCATGTATCCTGGTATGCGCGTGCGGCATCACGGCGTGCGCTACAGTATCGCGCTGATCAGGCAGCTGCGTGCGCAGTTCCCCGATAAGAAGGAGGTCTTTTTCCTGGACGATCTCTTTACCTGGGACCGGAAATGGCTCGCTTCTTTCCTCGCCGGATTCCGAAAACTCGGATTGCGCTTCCAGTGCAATTCCCGTTTCGATATCATGGACGAGGAACTTATCGGACTGCTCGCCGCGTCAGGATGCGTTCAGGTGAACATGGCGATCGAGTGCGGCAATGAGCGGATCAGGAAAGAGGTCCTCAAGCGCAACATCCCGGACGCCATGATCATCGAAAAAGCCGCCCTGGTCAAGAAGCACGGCGTGCGGCTGTTCACGCATAATATGGTCGGGGTGCCCTATGAGACGGGCCGCGATATCCGCATGACCGTAGCGCTGAACAGAAGGATACGGCCGGATGACCTGCAGGCGATGATCTTCACCCCGTATAAGGGGACGGCCCTGAGGTCGCTGTGCGAAAAAAAAGGATGGATTGACACCCGTTTCAAGACCATGTCCCCTTTCACGCATACCGTATTAAAGACACCTTTCATCAAGCCCTTTCTCGTAAACCGTTATTACCGGATGTTCCGGGATATGGTGTACAGGCGGTGATCCTTTCCGCAACGAAAGCTTTCCCCGGAATGCAAGAGAGTGGTATAATTAGGTAAAAGGGAGAGACGATGGGTATTCTTCTGGTGTTGGGAGCGGTCTTTGCGGCGGTCGCGATACTGTCTTACCTGTCCAAAAAGAAAACGGATAGGGAGACAGTGAAAAAAGACCAGGACGCAGCGGATCGCAGGGCATGCGAAGAGATGATGCGTCCGCACATCAAGCGTCATGAGGCGGAGAAGAAACGCTGGGAAGACGATTATTGGAAGCAGCGGGAAAAACGAGATACGCAGGAATGAACCGTCCCGGGGGTTAATCCTCTGGCGCCCGGCAGGGGGAGGATATGGGAAGCAAGGTATACTTCATCGCGGCGGCGGAATCCGAAGGGCAGCCGGCGGTGTGCGCGAAGCTCGATCTGCTGATTCGGGAAAGCAGGGTGTTGGAAGCCGTCAGGCCGAAGGACCGCACCGCGGTCAAGATCCATTTCGGGGAGGAGGGCACGGACGGCTACGTCCGGCCGGCGTACGCCCGCAGGATATGCGACGGGATCACGGCCCGGGGGGCAACCCCGTTTCTTTCGGACGCCAATACGTTATATAAGGGCCGCAGGCTCGATTCCCGCGATCATCATCAGTTGGCGCTCGAGCACGGGTTCACGCCCGACGGAGCAGGCGCGCCGGTGGTGATCCCCGACGATTCCCGTCCGGAGGAGCTCATCGATATCCCCGTGCACAAGAAGCACGTGCAGACGGCAAAGCATTGCCGGCTCTACGCCGAGGCTGATTCCCTGGCGGTGGTCACCCATTTCAAAGGGCATATCCTCACTTCTTTCGGCGGAGCGCTGAAGAACGTAGGGATGGGCTGCGCCAGCCGGGCCGGGAAGCTCTTTCAGCACTGCGATGCTCCCCCCTCCGTTACCGTCGAGACTTGTATAGGGTGCGGTGAGTGCGTGGGGATCTGTCCCGTGCATGCGGTTGCGGTCCGCTCCGGCAAGGCCGCCATCGATAAGAAGAAGTGCATCGGGTGCGCCAGTTGTATCGCGGCCTGCCCGACCATGGCGATGCAGGTGGACTGGGGCGCCGGCACGCACGTCCAGGAAAAGATGATGGAATATGCGTTTGCCCTGTTGGCGCCGAAAGCCGGCCGGTGCGCATATTTCAACTTCGCCACCCGGATCAACAAAGAGTGCGACTGCTGGACGCTGCATAACGAGAGGATCGCGCCGGACGTAGGGATCTTCGCGTCTCTCGATCCGGTGAGCATCGATAAGGCCTGTTTCGACCTGGTCAACCGCGCCTGCGGCAAGGATATCTTCAAGGAGCACCACCCCGAATATGACGGGAATCTCCAGTTGGAGTATGCCGAGCACCTCGGGTTGGGGGCGCTTACCTACGAGCTGATACGGCTTTAGTGCGCAGGAGAGAGGGATATGGTTCTCCAGAAGGTCAAGAGGGTGGTCGCCATCGAAGGTTTGATCGTGCTGGGGTTGTCCCTCGCGGTGTATCTTTCCCTGTTCCTGTTAAGAAGCGTGCCTGTGGCGCTGCCTAAGTACAGGCTCGAGTTCGCCAGCGGGGAGGCGGTGGTCATCACGGTGACTCCCGAGTTCAGCAATGATTCCGATTACCGTAAGCTCCTGGAGGAAGCCTATGATCCTTCTCCGAAGCTCGTGGAGAAGAGAGTCAAAGAATTCGTCCGGGCAGCGAACATCAGATCTCCCGTAAAAAGCACCGTGCGTATCAATTCCCTGCAGGTGTTCCTGTCCAGGCGCTTCAGCGCGTTCCTGGCCGTCCCCTTCGTGCTGAAGCTGGCGGGTCTTTATCTGGTGCTGCTGGTCATCCGTTTCGTGGTCTGGGCGGTCATGACCCTTCGGGGTGGGTCATCTCGGGGTTAGGCCTGAGGAGCGGGGTTTTCAGTTTTGTCAGGGGTTAGTCGGCAGGAGCAATTGATTTGCCCTTGCAGTATGGTAAAAGGGTGTCTATCGTAATGTGCGTAAGATCTATTCCGGAAGGGGAGCGCATATGAGCAAACGCATGGTGTTGATCCTGGCGGGAGTGTTATTGGTGTCCGGTTGTGCGAGCGTGCAGCCGGCGCAGAAGAGCAACCTGACCCCCGGCATGGCGAAGAGCAAGATCATCAAGGGGCAGACCACCCAGAACGATATCCTGGAGATCTTCGGTCCGCCTAATATCGTGACCAGGAATAAAAGCGGCAACGAAGTATGGACGTACGACAAGGTTTCCGTTGAGACCGGGACATCGGACGTCTACGGCACGCTGCTTATCGTCGGAGGCGCGGGAAGCCGGACCTCGACTTCCTCCCGGACCTTCACTTTGATGATCGATTTCGACGATACGAACGTGGTCAACGATTTCAGTTACCGTTCATCCTCGTTTTAAGGAGATACTCATGAAGAAGACCGTATCGATCCTCGCCCTGGTGTTTTTTCTGTCCGGATGCGCCACTCCTCTGACGCCCATGCAGCGCAGGGGTATCGAGTCCAGGGATCTGGAAGGGCTGTTTGAGGACGCCTATAAGGCCACCCTCCAGGTGTTCCAGGATAACGGCTACATCATCAAGGATTCCGACCATCAGTCGGGCGTCATCCACGGGGAGACGGGGATCAGGCAGGTGTGGTTCGGCATGGAGAATTTCGAGATCACCGCGACCCTGGAACAGTTCGGCTCGAATACCGTCAAAGAGAGGATCACGCTGGTAAAGAAGGTCAAAGCGAGCTCCCAATACGGTACCCAGGAGAATTCCACCATCGTGGACGACCCGGCATTCTTCCAGAAGCTTTACGATGAGATCCAAAAAGAGATGTTCGTGCGCAAGAACCTGGCGAAGTGACCGGACGGGAACTTTTTTGACCCTCCCTGTGTCTAAGTAGCAAAGGGCGAAGTACCATACGCCCCACAAGGAGGGTGGAGATGAAGAAACTGCTGGCATTGGTAGTGGCGGGGTTTGTGCTCTTAGGCGGCGGAAATGCCGCCTGGGCAAGCGATTGGGATGTGGCGGGCAAGGTGCTCACCGGTATCGAGGGAATGCGCATCCTTACCGGAGGCAGGGTGGACCTGATCGGCTCCATGACCGGGATCAACCGCAACGACCGGGGCCGCGATCATGGCCGGGACCGGGAGTATGATCATGACCGGGGCTACGGCAGGGGGCGGGGATACAGGACGCCGGTACGGCATTACGTGGTGTATACCACCCGGGTGTGGGTGCCGGAGTACCGCTGGGAGAAGGTCTGGGTCCCCGAGAAGCGCACCTATGACCCTCACCGGGGTGAAGTGATCGAGGCCGGCCATTTCGTCAGTTACAAGAAGGAGTATGGAGGGCACTGGGAGTACACCGAAGTCAGGCGTTGAGGACGTATACGCACCTGGCGCATTGCACGCGGAACATGTGCGGTGCGCCAGGCCTGTTTTTACCGGAGATATTTGTCTTGAAGCGCCATTTGCTTTTTGATAGAATCCCTACAGCATGCGAATCGCGCTGATCTCTCCCTATTGGGTCATGAGGAACGGGTATCCTCCGCTTGGGCTGGGTTATCTCTCCGCCATGCTGGAATCCCGGGGCCATGACGTCAGGATCTTCGATTTCACCCTTTTTCCCGCACAATCACTTTCCCGGCAGCTGGCGGCGGTGCGCGAGTTCTCTCCGCAGGCGGTTGGGGTGAGCATTACCACGAACGCCTACGCCAGCGCCAAGGAGTTCATCCGCGCGCTCAAGGAAACCCTGCCGCAGGTCCCGGTCATTGTCGGCGGGCCGCACCCTTCGTTGTTCCCCCAGGAGGTGCTGCGGGAGAATCCCGGGGTGGATTTCGTGGTGCAGGGGGAGGGGGAGCATGTGCTGCCGGAGCTTTGCGAGGCGATCGAACGCAACGCAGAGTGCCGCTCGATCCCGGGGGTGGGGATGCGGGACGCGCAGGGCGCGGCCGTGTGCAACGGGCCGCGTCCGCTGCTGGAGGAGCTGGATACGCTGCCGTTCCCTTCCCGTATATTATTCGCCCCCCAGGAGGAGTACCGCAATGCGGTTTCCGTCACCGGCAATCCCATGGCCACGATCCTTTCCTCCCGCGGATGCCCGTTCTCCTGTTCTTATTGTTACAAGGGGATCTTCGGCAACCGTTACCGGAAGCGCAGCGTCGAGAACATCCTCCGGGAGATCGAAGGGGTGGTGCAGGGGTCCGGGATCAGTTCCTTCTGGTTCATCGACGACCTTTTCACTTTCGATCAGCAGCGGGTGCGGGAATTTTGCGCTGCGCTTCGCGCCCGGGGTCTGCGTATCGAGTGGGAGTGCTTAAGCCGGGTGCATCTGGTCAGCCCCGAGCTGCTCAAGGAGATGAAGTCCGCCGGGTGCAGCAGGGTATTTTTCGGGATAGAAAGCGGCAACCAGAGGATAATCTCGCAGACCAAGGGGATCACCCTGGAGCAGGTGCGCAGTGCCGTGCGTTGGGCTAAGGAAGCGGGCATCTATTCCACGGGATATTTCATGCTGGGTTTGCCCGGGGATACGAAGGAGACGATGGAGGAGACCATCCGTTTTGCGGAATCCCTGGATATCGAGAGCGTGATGTTCAGCGTCACCACCCCTTTTCCGGGAACGCGGCTTTGGGAGGTGCTGCAGCAGAAGCAGCAGGGGCCGGACATGGCGCATTTCGACCATGCGTTCTACCACGGGTGCCTGGACGAGGTGTTCCTGAACATCTCTGATGCGAGCGATAAGGAACTCCTTGCCGCCTACAAACGGGCAAAGCAGCTGACCGAAGATACCCGGCTCAAGGCCTTCCTCCGCCGGCGGTTCGGATCCGTTGCGGGTAATGCATTCTATCCTTTTCTGCGGTATGCCGGCAGGATCGCGCCGCTGCGGGCGGCAGGCAAGATGATATTGAGGGGTAATTAGCGTCATGCAGAGCTCGGGCAGGATACTCATCAGCGGCAGTCAGCGTTTTCCCCTGGTAAAAGCGGTAAGCGGCCTAGCCTCGCACGCGGATGTGTTCGACGATGAGGCGATCTACAACCAGCAGCTGGCGCTGTTGAAGACCAAGGTCACCAAAAGGGTCTTCTTCAAGACTTTTTCGGTATTCCTGCAAAAAGAGTTCTACCGGGTCGCTTTGGAGAAGAAGCCCGACCTGATCCTCGTGCTCAAGGGATGGTTCTTCAATCCCTACCTGTTGATGGCGATAAAGAACGCGCTGCCCGACACCGTGTTCGCCTGTTTCAATACGGATAATCCCTTCAACGTCAAACATTTCGGCTCCAGCAACGAATGGATCCGCAGGTCCATATACCTGTATGATGTGTATTTCATCTGGGGCCGTTTTCTCATGGAGCAGCTCAAGCAGGCGGGAGCGCAGCGGGTGGAGTACCTGCCGTTCGGTTTCGATGCGGATACGCATCATCCCGTGGCCCTCGAGGGACCGGAGTATGACAAATACAAGAACGAGCTGGTGTTCATCGGGAACTGGGACGAGGAACGGGAATACTGGCTTAAGGAGCTGGTGGAGTTCGATCTGGCGGTATGGGGAGAGTCGTACTGGAAGAGCCGGTGTAAAGAATCCCGTTTGAGGAAGAAATGGCGCAAGCGTCCGCTCTACGGGGAGGAGATGTGCAAGGTGTTCAGCGCCAGCGGTATCTCCCTGAACATCCTCCGCCAGCAGAATAAGGGGTGCCATAACATGCGCACCTTCGAAGCGCCGGCGTGCGGGACCTTCGTCCTGGCCGAGCGCAGCCCCGAGTCTTGCGAGTTCTTCGCCGAGGATAAAGAGGCGGTGTATTTTTCCACGTTGCAGGAGCTGAGGGAGAAGGCCGCGTATTACATCACGCACGATGCCGAGCGCAGGCAGATCGCCCGCGCCGGGTATGAGCGGTGCATCTCCAGCGGGTATACGTACCTGTGCCGGGCGAAAAAGATCCTGGACGTATGCAGTGAACTGTGGCGTTGAGGGGATTGGGTAAGGCCGGTTATTCGTTGCGGATGAAGAAATAGTAGATCGTGACTACCACCAGGATGAAGAGCCCGGCGCCCCGGATGACGTCGGCGTACGTTACCCCCGAGCCTTCGATGGGAACGTTGAGGGTGGCGGAGATCCGGGTGGATAGATAGAGCACCGAGGCGGTGAGCAGGCAGTAGGAAAAGGCTTTTTTCAGGCCCCACTTCCTGGAAAGAATGATCAGCGCGGTGAGCAGGGCCAGGCCGTAGACGGGGTTGTCGAAATTGAATTGCAGGCGCAGGAGCTCTTCTACCCGGGGTTTCAGCGGGACCATGAACTGCCAGAGTTCATCCATACCTATAGTATAGCACGGAAAACGGACAGGGAAAGGGAAGTATCATGACCGAAACGCAAAGGAAGACCCTTGGGATCGCAGTCGCCAGCCTGGTATTGGGATGCCTTTTCATCATCCCGCTTCTGGGAATACTGTGCAGCCTTGTGGCCGTCGTGCTGGGGATCGTGGCATTGGTCAAGATCAATAAGCACAAAGAAACATATAAAGGCGAGGGGTTGGCCATTGCGGGGATCGTGCTGGGAAGTGTCGGGATCCTGGTGATCCCGGTGATCGCGTTGATGGCGGCGATCGCCATCCCCAATCTCCTGCGCGCGCGCATCTCGGCGAACGAGGCGGCAGCCAAGTCTTCCCTGCGCACGGTCTCGACCGCGGTAGAAACCTACGTCTCCGCGAATAACGGCCGGTATCCTTCGAGCGGGGATGACCTGCGCGAATATCTGCCCGGGTCATTCGACAGCTCTCCCGGATACTCGATCACCCTTGATCTGAAGGATGACGGTTATTCCGTCGAGGCGGTTCCCCGTGAATGCCATGTGACCGGCACAAGAGAGTTCAGGATGCAGGAAGCCGGGGAGATCATGGAAAAAGAGTGTCAGGGCGCCGGTACCCGCTAACTGCCTTTCTACTGCTATATAACGTAACTCCCTGCAACAAAAAGAAATAAGATATTTTTCCTCCCCCGATATTCTACCAATCATTGACATTTCTATTTTATATGGCATATTCCTTGTGAGAGAGTTTTCTTCTTGGCGTCATTTTATCCGAGACGGACATCACAGGAGGGATATATGATACTCAAAAAAGCGATCGCGGCACTGGCAAGTGTTCTGGTAACGGCTTTATTTCCTCTTTCCATTTCGTTCTCACAGCAGTTGCCTTCCGATCAGGATGCGCATAAGACCGGCCTTCCTGAATTGACCGCCGATGAGATCAAGGTGATCGAGAGAACGCACCACCGGGTGAAGAAAGTGAAGCTTAACGCGCTGGGTTTGGAGCGCGTGAACGAGCACCGTCGGTTCAGGGGTATGCCTTTGCTTCCCGAGGAGGCGAAGGTGGAGGACGGCCTGGAGCTCGCGACCGAAGCCGGTCTTGCCGGGGCGATCGCGGAGACGGGCGTGGATTCCGCGCTGGAGGTGATCCCTCCGTCGGTAGATAACAGCGTGCTGCCGTATTTTCCTCCTATCCGCAGCCAGGGTTCGATCGGTTCGTGCGGATCGTTCTCGGGGACGTATTACACCATGACCTACATGCTGGCGAAGGCCAACGGGTATGATGCCAAGAGCGGGTCCGATGCGCTGCGGTTAAGCCCCAAGTGGACCTATAATATGGTAAACGGCGGCGCGGACAGCGGAAGCTGGTATTACTGGTGCTTCGATATCGGCATCAAGAACGGCATCGCTTCGTGGCAGGAGTTCCCCTATGACGCGGATTACCGGGCCTGGAGCCTTGATCCTGCGGTGTGGCGTGCGGCGATATCCCGCCGGTTCGACCGTTACGGGTACGTGGCCAGCACCAACCAGGACAGCGGGATCGCGCTGGTCAAGCAGATGCTTCTCGACGGATACGTGCTTAATTTCCCCACCTACATCAATTCCTGGCAGTATAAG